>NZ_JACSQX010000013.1:0-15194 GCF_014836395.1 Xanthomonas bonasiae | reverse complement strand
CCCCCCCCCGCTCCTACAGAAAAGCAAAGCAATGCGCCCACACGTATAAACCTGACCAGGAGTCACCCATGCCTTCCCGCCGCGATGTCCTCCAGCTGCTCGGCAGCGCCGCCGGCGCCGGCCTGCTCGCCAGCGCCGTGCCCGGCTTCGCCGCGTCCGGCGCAGCGGCGGCAGGCCTGCCCAGCAAGCGCCCCGCCCCGGCGCAACGGCGCTTCGTCAGCGCCGCGGTGGAAAAGCACCTGCGCACGGTCAAGGCCGGCATCGGCGATCCGCGCCTGGCCTGGCTGTTCGAGAACTGCTATCCGAACACGCTCGACACCACCGTGGAAATCGGCACCCGCAACGGCAAGCCGGACACCTTCGTCATCACCGGCGACATCGAGGCGCTGTGGCTGCGCGATTCCTCGGCGCAGGTGCATCCGTACGTGCCGCTGGCCAAACGCGACCCGGCGTTGCGACGCATGTTCCATGGCCTGATCCAGCGCCAGGCCGCCTGCATCCAGCTCGACCCCTACGCCAATGCGTTCCTGCCCGACGGCAAGAGCCAGCGCCTGAAGTGGTCGGTGGCCGACATCACCGAGATGAAGCCCGGCGTCGGCGAGCGCAAGTGGGAAGTGGATTCGCTGTGCTACCCGATCCGCCTGGCGCACGAATACTGGCGCGCCAGCGGCGACACCGCGCCGTTCGACGACGACTGGCGCGCGGCGATGCACGTGGTGGTCAAGACCTTCCGCGAGCAGCAGCGCCTGCACGACCGCGGCCCCTACACGTTCCAGCGCCCCTCGCCGCTGGCCACCGAGACCCTGGTGCTGGAAGGCTACGGCCAGCCGACCAAGCCCAACGGCATGATCCACTCGATGTTCCGCCCGTCCGACGACGCCTGCCTGTACCCGCTGTTCGTGCCGGCCAACCTGTTCGCGGTGACGTCGCTGCGCCAGCTGGCGACGATGAGCGAAGCGTTGCACCACGATGCCGCCTTCGCCGGCGAATGCCGCGCGCTGGCCGACCAGGTCGAGACCGCCACGCGCCAGTTCGGGCAGATGCGCGATGCCGATGGACAGGCGTTCTGGGCCTACGAAGTGGACGGCTACGGCAACCAGCTGTTCATCGACGACGCCAACGCGCCGGGCCTGCTGAGCCTGGCCTACCTGGGCTGCTGCGACCGCCGCGACCCGCTGTTCCTGCGCACCCGCCAGCTGGCGTGGAGCGAGCGCAACCCGTATTTCTACCGCGGCCGCGCCGCCGAGGGCGTGGGCAGTCCGCACAGCGGCATGGGCACGATCTGGCCGATGTCGATCATGCAGTACGCACTGGCCAGCGACGACGACGCACAGATCCGCCAATGCCTGGCCTGGCTGAAGAGCACCGACGCCGGCAGCGGCTTCATGCACGAAGCCTTCGACAAGGACGACCCCAGCAAGTTCACCCGCGACTGGTTCGCCTGGGCCAACACCTTGTTCGGCGAACTGATCATCGACCTGCACCAGCGCAAACCGCACCTGCTGAAAGCCTGACCACCCCCAGCCCCTGTAGGAGCGGCTTCAGCCGCGACCGGATCTGACCGGCAACGCCAAGGTCGCGGCCGAAGCCGCTCCTACAAAAACATCATCCCCTCTCCGCTGCACACCCGAGGACAGCACCATGGCCACACGACGCGGTTTCCTGCAGGGCGCCATCGCCCTGGCCCTGTTCGGCAGCAGCGGCATCGCCCGCCTGGCGCAAGCGCGCGCCGGCAGCTACGCGCTGCCCGCCGACGCGCGCGCCAAGGCCGAGCTCACCCGCCACGTCGACGTGTTCATCGGCACCGGCGGCCACGGCCACACCTTCCCCGGCGCCACGCTGCCGTTCGGCATGGTGCAGCTGAGCCCGGACACCTACAACGCGGTGTGGGACTCGTGCTCCGGCTACCACGAATCCGACGGCTCGATCATGGGCTTCTCGCACACCCACCTGTCCGGCACCGGCGTCGGCGACCTGCTCGATTTCCTGGTCGTGCCCGCCACCGGCGACGTCAAGCTGGTCCCCGGCACGCTGGAAGATCCGGACGCCGGCTACCGCTCGCGCTACGACCACGCCGACGAAGCCGCCTCGCCCGGCTACTACCGGGTGCGCCTGAAGGACAGCGGCGTGCACGCCGAGCTGACCGCCACCGCGCGCGCCGGCCTGCACCGCTACCACTTCCCCAAGGGCAAGCCCGCGCATCTGCTGCTGGACCTGTGCCACGGCATGCAGGACAAACCCGAGATCGCGACCCGGGTCAGCGACGCGCAGCTGCGCATCGTCGATGCGCGCACGCTGACCGGCGGGCGCCGCGTGTACCAGTGGGCGACTGGCCGCTACATCTACTTCGCCATGCGCCTGTCGCGGCCGTTCGCCGAGGCCCAGCTCTATTCCGAAGACCAGCCGCTGGCCGCCGGCGCGCACCAGGCCGATGGCACCCACCTGAAGGTGGCGCTGCACTACCCCGACGCCGCCGACGCGCCGCTGCTGGTCAAGGTCGGCATCTCCGCGGTCAGCGCCGAGAACGCCCTGGCCAACCTCGACGCCGAACTGCCCGACTTCGATTTCGCGCGCGTGCACGCCGCCGCCGTGGCCGCGTGGGAGAAGGAACTGGCGCGGGTGCGCATCGACAGCGACGACGACGCGCAGCAGCGCATCTTCTACACCGGCCTGTACCACAGCCTGCTCGCGCCGACCCTGTTCAGCGACACCGACGGCCGCTACCGCGGCATGGATCTGAAGGTGCACCAGGCGCCCGCCGGCTACCACAACTACAGCACCTACTCGCTGTGGGACACCTACCGCGCCCTGCACCCCTTGCTGACCCTGATGCAGCCCGAGCGCGTGCCCGACCTGGTGCAGTGCCTGGTGCGCGGCGCCAACGAATGTCCGGACGGCGTCGGCATCTGGCCGCTGCAAGGCGTGGAGACCGGCTGCATGATCGGCTACCACTCCGCCGTGGTGCTGGCCGAAGCGCACGCCAAGGGCTTCACCGGCATCGACTACGCCGCCGCCTGGCCGGCCTACCGCAAGCGCGCCATGGACGACACCACGCACGGCCTGGACGAGTACCGCAAGCGCGGCTACATCCCCAGCGACACCGTCGACGAAGCGGTCAGCCGCACCCTGGAATACGCCTACGACGACTGGGCGGTGGCGCACCTGGCGCAGGCCGCCGGCGCCACCAAGGAGGCGCGCGCCCTGCGCGAACGCTCGCGCAATTACCGCAACGTGTTCAACCGCAAGAGCGGCTTCGTGCAGCCGCGGCTGAGCAACGGCGACTGGGCCGCCCCGTTCGATCCGCGCGCGATGGGCCACATCACGAAATGGCGCGACTTCACCGAGTCCAACGCCTGGCAGGCCACCTTCCTCAACCAGCACGACTTGTACGGCTACATGGAACTGTTCGGCGGCCGCGACGGCTTCGTCGCCAAGCTCGACGAACTGTTCTCCACCAGCTCCGAACTGCCGGCCGACGCGCCGCCGGACATCGACGGCATGGTCGGCCAGTACGCGCACGGCAACGAACCCAGCCACCACGTGGCCTACCTGTTCGCCTACGCCGGGCAGCCGTACAAGACCCAGGCGATGGTGCGGCGGCTGCTGCGCGAGCAATACCACGACGCGCGCAACGGCCTGTCCGGCAACGAGGACTGCGGGCAGATGAGCGCCTGGTTCGTGCTCAGCGCATTGGGCTTCTACGCCGTGGACCCGGTCAGCGCCACCTACGTGCTCGGCAGCCCGCTGTTCAAGCGCGCCGACGTCGATGTCGGCAACGGCCGCACCCTCAGCGTCGTCGCCCACGGCAACAGCGCCGCCAACGTCTACATCCAGCGCGCCCGCTGGAACGGCAAGCCGTACACGCGCAGCTGGCTGCGCCACGCCGACCTCGCCGCCGGCGGCACCCTGGAGCTGGAGATGGGGCCGAAGCCGAATCCCGCCTTCGGCGCGGCCAAGGAAGATCTGCCTCCTTCCTTCGTTTGATACGCCCCGCCCTTTGTAGGAGCGGCTTCAGCCGCGACCGAGACTCTCCGGTAGCACTCTGTCGCGGCTAAAGCCGCTCCTACAAAAAAACAAAACTCCCCCCCGCCAGAGACCCCCACATGCTGCGTCGTTCCCTGTCCGCCCTTGCCCTGTCGCTCCTGCTCTCCCTCCCGGCATCCGCACAGCCGACGCACGCCACCACGCCCTGGCCCGCCTTCGCCACCCAGGGCGAACACTTCACCCGCGACGGCAAGCCGTACCAGATCATTTCCGGCGCCATCCACTTCCAGCGCATCCCGCGCGCCTACTGGAAGGACCGCCTGCAGAAAGCGCGCGCCATGGGGCTGAACACCGTGGAGACCTACGTGTTCTGGAACCTGGTCGAACCGCGCCAGGGCCAGTTCGACTTCAGCGGCAACAACGACCTGGCCGCCTTCATCGACGAAGCCGCCGCGCAAGGCCTTAACGTGATCCTGCGCCCCGGCCCCTACGTGTGCGCCGAATGGGAAGCCGGCGGCTACCCGGCCTGGCTGTTCGCCGAACCGGGCATGCGCGTGCGCAGCCAGGACCCGCGCTTCCTCGCCGCCAGCCAGGCCTACCTCGACGCCGTCGCCGCGCAGGTCAAGCCGAAGCTCAACCACAACGGCGGCCCCATCATCGCCGTGCAGGTCGAGAACGAATACGGCTCCTACGACGACGACCACGTCTACATGCAGGCCAACCGCGCCATGTTCGTCAAGGCCGGCTTCGACAAGGCCCTGCTGTTCACCGCCGACGGCGCCGACGTGCTCGCCAACGGCACCCTGCCCGACACCCTGGCTGTGGTGAACTTCGGCCCCGGCGAAGCCGAGAAAGCGTTCCAGAGCCTGGCCACCTTCCGCCCCGGCCAACCGCAGATGGTGGGCGAATACTGGGCCGGCTGGTTCGACCAGTGGGGCGACAAACACGCCAACACCGACGCCAACAAACAAGCCAGCGAATTCGAATGGATCCTGCGCCAGGGCCACTCCGCGAACATCTACATGTTCGTCGGCGGCACCAGTTTCGGCTTCATGAACGGTGCCAACTTCCAGAAGAACGCCAGCGACCACTACGCTCCGCAGACCACCAGCTACGACTACGACGCCGTGCTGGACGAAGCCGGCCGCCCCACGCCCAAGTTCGCCCTGTTCCGCGACGCCATCGCCCGCGTCACCGGCGTGCAGCCGCCCGCCCTGCCCAAGCCGATACGCTTCGCCGAGCTGCCAGCCACCCCGCTGCGCGAATCCGCCTCGCTGTGGGACAACCTGCCCGCGCCGGCCGCGACCACCGATACCCCGCAGCCGATGGAGCGCTACGGTCAGGCCTACGGCTACATCCTCTACCGCACCACCGTCACCGGCCCGCGCAAGGGCAGCCTGTACCTGGGCGAGGTGCGCGACTACGCCCGCGTCTACGTCGATCGCCAGCTGGCCGGCAGCGCCGAGCGCCGCCTGCAGCAAGTGGCCGTGGACGTGGACATCCCCGCCGGCCCCCACACCATCGACGTGCTGGTGGAAAACGGCGGCCGCATCAACTACGGCGCCCACCTGTCCGACGGCCGCGCGGGCCTGGTCGACCCCGTCCTGCTCGACGGCAAGCCGCTGACCGGCTGGCAGACCTTCCCGCTGCCGATGGACGACGCGAACAAGATCACCGGCTGGACCACCGCCAAGGTCGACGGCCCCGCCTTCCACCGCGGTACCGTCAAGATCGGCACGCCTACCGACACCTTCCTGGACATGCAGGCGTTTGGTAAGGGTTTCGCCTGGGCCAACGGCCATAACCTGGGGCGGCATTGGAAGATCGGGCCGCAGCGAGCGTTGTATTTCCCGGCGCCGATGCAAAGCAAAGGCGAGAACAGCGTGATCGTGTTCGATCTGGATAGTGCGGCGGATGCGAGCGTGCGTGGGGTTAAGGGGCAGGTTTGGAGTACGCCGGGGAATTAAGGCATTCACGAGAATGCGCGCCATCCGATACATGTGGATGGCGCGAGAGCAAACAACTTGTCTACGAATTAAGGCCGCCGGCGGTTACGCCGAGCGGCCTTTAACTTGTGACGGCCGTCAACAAGTGATAGCGTCGGTCTTGTGCGGGGATGCACTGGGGAACGGCCGTGGGGTTAGACGCAGGGATTATGCGACAGCGGGACTGGCGAAAGATCGAATTTGCGATGCATGCCGCCCCGAAAGGTAGTGGTATCGGCGCGCTACGCACCTGTTTTACACACCATTTTGTCGCCGAATAGTAGTTAGACTTCAATAGAAACATGATCACTTGGCCTTGCAGCATTAATGTTGATATGACGCCCCCGCTGCTCCGACAGTTTGGGCCTCTAATTCCTGCTTGGTGGGATCATGCACAGCAAAGCATCGCTGGCGACCATGCGGATCACCGTGTCCTTCTCGACACTGGTGCATCTGGCATTTTCATTGACCAAGGTATCGCGGATACACTCAGGCTGCCCTCTCACGGGCAAGATCAGGTTCATGGCGCTCATGGATACGGAGAACTTAAGAAATACAAGGCAAAGCTCATTCTTCCCGTAGCTGATAAGCAGGGCTACTGTTTCGCTCTTGGAATGCCGGTAGAGTGCGCTGGTATTCCTCATCTGTCAGAGAAATATTCCAGCATGGGCGCTAAAGTAGTCGGGATCATAGGACGGAATTTTCTTCAGTTTTGCACTGTGGTCATAGATGGGCCACAGGGCAAGATCCACGTCGAGATAGATCAATCAGTCCAGTTTCCACGGGATTGAGGTCTAACAATTCATTCAAGCCGATGCCGCTTCGCGGCACGGCTTAACTCAGGCATTAGACCTCATGCCAAAGTTTCTCGAGCCTGTGGCGCTCATACTCATCGGCTGGCTTCTTGGCTTGCTCGGCCCTTCAATCGTTGATGCGATTAGACAACGCAAGGACAATAAACTTGGAAGATCCGCGATAATTACAGAGCTCGAGGAGTTCGCTACGACCATCGCCACCGCAGCCTACCGCGTCAGGATGTGCCAAGGCACACTCGATCGTGAATTTCTCCAGGAAATGAAGGCCGTAGTCGAAGAGTACCCTCAAGTAGTAGCGGTATCACGCCTCCAAAAAGGCGTTGAAACATTCCTTAAGCTTGATGACGAGCAGCTTTCTGCGCTTGCGATGCACTCTGCAAGCCCAGCTGGAGTGGGCCTCGCATTACAACACTACTCCGTACCCCTGCTAGATTCTCGCGTGTCCGCATTTCTAAGCTTCAAGACGCCGCTCCAGAGACAACTTCTTCAACTCCGTCGCGAAATAGCGCTTTTGGACGGCTTGGTAGACCGAGCAGAAAAGTACTTGGATCTAACCTACAGCGTGAATGACCACAATCACGAGCGGGCGTCAGATAGTCATGCCAGCGCCTGTACTGAGTACTCAAAACGCGCCATGAGAATTGTCAAAATTATTCGTGAGATCAGAGAATGAGGTCCAATAGAAACGGGGTCAGGTTGACTTTCTAAGTGAACCTGACCCCGTTACAGCCAAAATTAAGGCCGCCGGCGGTTCCGCCGAGTGGCCTTAACTTGTGATGGCCGTCAACAAGTGGTAGCGTCGGCTTTGTGCGGGATGTACTGGGGAATGGCCATGAGGTTGGACGCAAGGATTATGCGACAGCGGGACTGGCGAAAGATCGAATTTTCGATGCATGCTGCTCCGAAAGGTAGTGGTATCGGCGCACTACACACCTGTTTTACACACCATTTTTTCGCCGAATAGTAGCTAGCTACCCTGACCATGCGATGCGCGCTCTGCTTATTAGTAAAACCCCTTCAGGATTCTCATATCATTCCTGAGTTCCTTTACGGCGTGATGTATGACGAAAAGCATCGCTACAACGTACTCAGCTTGGCGCCTGACCGACGCGATCGCATAGAGCAGAAAGGTGCGCGCGAGAGGCTACTTTGCCGCGAGTGCGAGCAGAAATTCTCCAAGCTGGAACGCTATGCAAGCTTAGTCCTAAAAGGCGGAGCCCCTGGCGTGGACGGCGAGAGAAACGGCAGCGTCGTTTCTGTTACTGGCATCGACTACGCGCAGTTCAAGTTGTTCCTCCTATCGCTACTCTGGCGCGCCGGTATAGCAAAGGGACGCTACTTCGAGCGGGTGGCACTAGGGCCGCATGAGGAGCGATTGCGTGCCATGCTTCATGGCGGAGACCCTGGGCCTTTTGACTTGTATCCTTGCATTCTTTGGGGCCTTAATCTTCAACCTGGCGAGATCCCGCAACTAATGGTCCAGCCCTGTAAAGACAGGGTGTGGGGGTATACGACTTATCATTTCGTGGTGCCTGGCTTCAAGCTTGTCTACTTTGTGTCCAATCAACGTCTGCCCCCAAAGCAAAGTCGGTTCGTGCTACAGCACAATGGTTCACTCATATTCCAAGTACGGTCAGTTCTTGAGCTTCCAAGCGTTTCGGGCTTCATGCAACGGTACGAGAGCGAAGGTCCCAACCCTCAGAGCGGAGCTAACAATTCATTAAATCCGAACCCGCTTCGCGGGTCGGCTTAATTCAGGCATTTCAGGCCTCACATGGAATCTGCTGTGCGCTCAAACGCTTCAACATTTCTCGTTTACACGGTCGAGCCTACAGTTGCAGAGTTCGAGAAGGAGCCGTACGACATCCGTCGTGGCAGGCTCGCTGCAATCGTCCTGTATCACATGGCGGATCATTTCGCGCTCGACGGTTTCGCGAGCCACGAGCGCAAGCTCATGGACCAGGAGATTTTGAATGTGCGAGAGAGGGTGCACGCCACGTGTCCTGATTTCACAATAATTCGAGACGTGGCAGATGCGTCTAAACATGCGAAATTGGCTCCATCCAGGAGGGCTGCGCGCCAGCTTTCATCGGCAGAACAATTGTCGGCCACCCCAGGACTCTTCCAGGCACCGTTCGGCTACGGCGTGTTCGCCGAGGCAGCCGAGGTTATCGTCACGCTGGATGACGGCACTACGCGCCCTTTGCTACCAGCTGTTCGCACAGTACTTACTACATGGAGGTCAATGTTTTGAGTGCTTTTTTCTAGCCCACGGCGCTAAGATGAAGCCTAACCACTCGTCCAAGCGGACGCGCAAAAAGCCGCGCGCCACTCAACTGCAGCGTTGGGCCGCGCATGGTTAGTCTCCGGTACAGAGAGAAGTTCAACTCAGCTCTCTACGCATTGGCGGTTAGAGAGGGTGATGTACGTGAGCGTTTACGTGCCGCGTACAGATTCCTTCGCATGCTCCGAGAGGACGAGGTTCCAGCCGAGCATCGAGAGGAGTGGAGCCAGATTCTTAGTGCGTTGGTCCAGCGCGGACCCATGCTTGGCCAAGAGGGTGAGGTGTATAAGGACGCGTTGGATCATACGCTAAGCCGGATGAGGAATAGCTCTGGTCGCAAGATCGCAGAGCGAATCTACTCACTCGTTCGTAAGATTGACTAATTTGACAGCAGGATCGCCGGTATCGCGGCCTAACAATTCGTTCAATCCGGCCCAACTCGTGGCAGCGCCTTCATGCCTACGCTACGCTTTCACTCAGTCACCGCCCCGCTTGGGGCCGGCTTAACTCAGGCGTTATCTGCAGCTAGAATCGGGGTCAGGTTGACTTCCCAAGTGAATCTGATCCCATTACCGGCTTAATTCAGGCGTTAGCCCGCAGTGCCAATCATTCCCGCCACCGAATACATTCGATCAGAGTCTGAGTCTTTTGGAGACGTCGAAGCTCTTCTGGAGGGCTGCGTCTTCCATGTTACGAGGCGCGAATATTGGCCAGCTATCCAGCGCGCCGGCGCGGTCTTTCCCAACATTGATGGGTCGCTGGCAAGCAGCTTCGGCTCTTCGGCAAATTCTTTTTTTCGTAATCGCGGATGTGTTTCTGTTTTTGACTACCGCGAATCACCCGACGAGGAAATTGTCGATTGCCGTAGGCGATGCTATCCATTCCAGCCGGCCGCACCAGGCAATGAGGGCATTACGGTATTAGTACTCAACCCTTCGCTTCATGAGCATCTTCAGCCTTGGACACGATGGCAAGAAGAGAAGGCATATGGAGAGATGATTGTGCCCCGCGTGGAGGCGGGGCATATTGGTCCAATCCCATTGCGTTTCGTGGACCATGTTATGCACTTGAGCCGGACAGAAGACCCGAACTCGCTCGCAGCCATGCTCAGGGCGGCTCATGGGCAAAGAACTTCGGGCTAACAATTCATTCAAGCCGACGCCGCTTTGCGGCACGGCTTAACTCTGGTGTTAGCTCCCGGATAGCGGGGTCAACTGGTCATGTTCACTTAAAAACTCATCTCTTTCGTTAACTCCCAAGCCAGTTGACATTCCCCAAAGCCAGTAGCACCATTCCCTCCAAGGAGCGTAGAAACTCCTCACACAGCGGCACCCACCTCCGTCAAACCGGTGGGTTTTTTGTGCCTGTTCGCAGGCACACTCCGACGCGCTGTCTGCGTCGGGAGGGCGGTGAATACAACACCCTTCGGGGAAATAAGCCCGCCGGCTGTGTGCGGTTTCTAACCTCCCGACATCCCGTCGCCGTTCGGCGCGGGTTCCTGTCTGCCAAGGAGGCTGTGCCATGCGTCAACCGTCACCCCGCCCCACCACTCCGCGCACCCCGCCTGCCCGCAAACGTGCAGCGCGCCAGCCGCAGCCCAAACCTGAGCCCAAGCCGGCCGGATTCCTGCGTTACATCGAGCCACCGTGCACCCCGATGATGTCGGTTGAAGACGCCGCGGCCGCCATCGCCGCCGAGCTGGCCCGCCCGCCACGCGCACCTCGCCGCACACGCCCGCCGCAGACCTGCACCGTCGCCTGCGGCCACTCCGCCAGCGGCAAGCGCACGCCCGCGCTGCGCCTGGGCGGCCGCTGGATGGAGGCACTGGGCTTCACCATCGGCAGTACGCTGCGCGTGCAGGTGCGCGACGGCGAACTGGTGGTGAGCGTAGCCAGCAAGGACTGACCCGGCCATCGCCCACCACGCACCGGAAGATCGCTGAGATGGCGTCCAACCGCTTTGTCTTCGGCATCACGCTCGACCAGGTCGATGCGCTCGACGGCCTGATCCGCACCATCGCCGCGCATGGCGACATCATCGCCGCCGGCACGGCGCCCTATCTGGATCCACGCACGCTGCCCGCACTGGGAGAGGCCATCTACGCCGCCGCCCGCGCGGCGCGCGGCATCCTGGACCAGGTGGGCGCGCAAGCGCTCAAGGACACGACCGCGCGGTAGGCAGTGAACCACGCAGCCAACGGAAACAGGACCCTTGTGCTGCGGGGTCCGCTCCCTCGCAACACGCGTAACGCCACGCCAGCAGCCGCCCTCACATACAACTGCTTGCCAAACAAGGAGGCAATAGGAGTATCCGCTTGAATCAACTGGCTCCCCTACCCCTTTTGCTGGTTCCGATACCCGGCAGGCCGTGCGCGGACTGCGCTACATCGATCGCACTGGGGCCGATTGCGCCTGCACGGTCTCCTGCTGTTGGCTGCGCTGCAGTTCCTCGGCTCTGACTTGCTGTTGCACGACATCCAACTGCGCGAAGCGCTGTTCCGCCGGCACCGCGAGCGCCTCCTGCATGGGCATGTGCGCTCTGTGCGCCGCGGGGTCGGGCGATGGATGGCCGGTGCGCCACAGGTGCACCACTTCGCCGCTACCCAGGGTGGCGGTAGGCGTGTTGGTCGCGACCTTCAGATCATCTTTTGCCGTGAACCCCTTCTCGGCAGCCAGCAGCAATAAGCTCGCGCTCAGCCGCTCGCTGTTCTCGTCCCACGGTTTGCCGGCTTGTTGATCCAGCCCGCGCACGCCATCGCGGATCTTCTCGAACAATGGGGTGTTGGGGTTTCCAGGGTCACCCGGCTGGGCGCGTCCTGCCTGCGGAGGGTCGAGCTCGGGCGTTGGATTGATGTGCTGGTGCGAGTCCCGGGTGTGTTGCAGCAAGCCACGCGTTGGCGGGGCGGTGCTGGTGTCCCAATACACCTGTGGGGTGGTCGCGGTGGCTTGTGGCAAGGTGATGCCATTGCGCTCCAGCAGGTCCTCACGCAGCCGTAGCTGCCCCATGTTGATCTGCATCTGTGGTGCCACGCCATTGACAGAGTGCGCGTATGCGCGGTCGTAAGCAATCACGGTGCTCACCGCGCCGGCGCCATAATAATTTGGATAATCGGAGTCGCCATGGAAACCAATACCGGTGGTTTGCTGCCGAGTCAATCCAGGCGTACCGACAGGGGGCTTGTCAAAATAGTTCTGACCCATACGTGCGACGTTTGCGGCTGTCATGGACATGCTGGCATCGGCGTTGAAGCTGAGGCCAGGGCGGGCCTGGGCTTGGCCGGGCACTACTGGATTTTGTGTAACGAAATCGAGTACTCGCGTGGTCCTGTCATTCTGGTTCGAGTTGGTAGCCAATGTCATCATATCGGTCAGATTTGCCGTCGGCTTCTTTTGCTGTTCGCGGCTCAACAAAGCGTTCCAGCCTGCGATTTGCGCCTTGGCCTCATCCTCGCGCCCCGATTGAATCACCGCCCCGATGGGGCCGGTGTAGTCGTTGACCGGATTGTTATCTTGCGCGATCTGTTTGACTTGCGCGTAGGCTGCGTTTCTGGCCAGCTCCGCGCCTGGCGCGTTGAACCCGTGCTGGATTTCATGCCCCAACACGAAAGTGAGGTCTGCAGATCCAAAATTGGCCGGCGGCACGGCCAGACTGCTTGGCGGCAGGCTCATAGTATGGTTCGCAGGGTTATACGTGCCACCGGCCACGGTGCCACTGAGCGATGCGAAATGCTGCAAGGGCGCGGCCTGCCCCTGCCCGGGCGGGGTCACGGCCCGCTTGATTTCGGCGGCGAGTACCGGTGAGCCGTTGATGGTGGATTGCAGGTTGGTCACCATGTCCTGCGTCACCGGCTGGGCGACGTTGGCGGCGTCCACATAGCTGGTGTGAGCAAAGCGCAGCGACATGTCTTGCACGCGCAGCGCGGCGACCAGATCGGCGCTGGGCGCCGTTCCAGTAGGCTGAAAGCTGGTGGTGGGCAGCGTGACGACGCCCGAAGCCATGTCGTAGGTGCCGGCCAGATTCGCAGGTGTAGCCGCTTGCGGCAGCGCAAAGCTCCTCAGTTGGCCGTTGGCTGCATCCTGATTCAGGTGTTGCAGGAGGCTGGCGTCCTGAGTGATGGCGGCGCGCAGTTGAGCTTCCTGATCGGGCGTGACGCCGGGCCGTGCTGCGAATTGGCCAATGGCCGCTTGCAGTTGGGCATTGGGATTGACCATCCCTTAAGCTCCTGTGCCGACACTGATTGATTCCACGCAGAAGTTCTCGGGTTTCGCGTCTGATGCAACCACTTCGCGCCGCTCACGAATGAGCACCCCAACATTCCCGCGCGTAAAGGTATAACCCGGCAACCGAAAGAACTTTCGCTCCGCAAAGCTCTCTTTGCCTGTTTTCGGGTCGTAAACGGCTGGCGGCATCGGGGAATCGTATTGCGCCAGGTCTTCGCGCTCTACAAAGCCCATTTTTTTCAGTTCCGCCACATAGGCGTAGAAATCCATGCCGCATACCGGGGCCATGTCTGCACCATCATCATTGTTCTCTTGGCCCGCCGGCCGATTGGTGAATTGATAGGTGATGCTCTTTCTCTTGAGTTCCGGATCGTCATAGTAAGAGAGGCCGTAGTACCAGCCAGACTCCGGCAGGTGCATGGTAAAAAATCCGCCATGCGTCTCTGGTGTGGGCGTGAAGCGCAATCGCATCGCCCCTTGCAGGCGTTCGAAAGACAATTCTTCAATCGACTTCAAGCTGTCGATCAGCTTCAAGAAGCGCTGCCCGATCTCTTCTGGCGTCAGCTCCGGAAACTCGTCCAGCGTATGCGGGCGATAGGCATCGGTAGCAGGTGCATTCATGGCAGCTAGTTCCTTGGACGGTGAGGCTGGCAATGGCGATTCGGAGGGTTTATGGGCGCAGGCCGTCATCGCGATGCCGAGCGACAGCACGGGTATACGATGTATCAACCCTTTGACCCCGCTCGTCGCTCTCTTGCCTGAAGTTCTTTTAATGGACATGCCGGCTCCTATGCCAACCGCTCTTGCCTACGAGTCTAGCCAAAAAGATGGACTATGGTCCCCACTGGCATTTTGTAGGAATTTTCCTACAGGAACATCTGGTCACGGTGTGCAGTCGGCGTACGTCGATGTTGCAGCGGTCTCCGACTCGGCCGTGCCAGACGGCGGAAATAAAACAGGGTCGGAGTGTGGGCACGATTGTAGTGGCCTTCCCACAGGATGCCAGTGCGACGGTCAGCCATCGCGCGGCTCCATTTCCAGGGTCACGATAGAGACGCAGCGCGGCGCCTCGCGCTGGTCCGTGCGGGCGATGACATACAAGCCAAGATTGCCGGCGGCCGCTCGATCGAAGTAGACCTCGGGCTTGAAACCCGGCGCATTCTTGCTGATGCCGAACCCTGCCGCGACCAACTGGTCATGTAGCGGCTTGAATGCGAACGCGCAAGCCTCCGACGGGCGCATCCTGATCTCGATGGTATGCCCGGGATGGCGTGCGTAGGGCTTCCAAATGGCGATTTCGTAGCGGCCTGATCCGAGTGTTCCTTGGGCGCCGGTTCGCCGTCCTTCCGTGTCGGGTCGAAGCTCCAGCCCCATCACTTGAGCGACATTTTCCGGCGCCATATCGGCCTGGGATTGAAGCGACTTCGCCACCTGAGCAATGGCTTGGAGCAAGGCGCTCGGTGTCAGTTCCGGGCCTTGCGGCAAGGGGGCAAAGCCGTCCGGAGCGCTCACAACGGGGTTAGTCGCTGCACTGGCCTGGTCGGCAGCCCGATCCGCGCTCGCCGCAGCCTTGTCCTGCTCAGCGCGCAACTCGGCCGCACTGGGTGGGCGTTCGTCAATGCTCTTCTCCTGGGATCGCCAGGCATCCGCTGGGGTTTGCGTACAGGCCAACACGCCCAACGACACCGCCAGGGAGACAACACTGCGAATCAGCAAGCGCAAGCTGGGCCTCCTTGTGGCTGAATGTCCGCAGCCAACCTACGGGCTTTGGTTTCAGTCTAACTTTCTTTCTTCCAGAAACTGGGTAACGTTGACTTCCTAAGTGAACGTGAGCCACCCCCGATTTCTCGGACAGGTTAATTAGGGAACAACAACCATCTTCTCGAACTCGACCGGCGAGCGGTAG
>NZ_JACSQX010000012.1:0-148215 GCF_014836395.1 Xanthomonas bonasiae | reverse complement strand
CCGAGCAGCGTCTCCACCATCGGCACGCCGCGCGACAGCGACAGAGCGACGCGTGCGCCACGGCCGATGCCCTGCGCGCCCAACCAGTGGGCAAGCCGATTGGCACGGCGATTCAACGCGTCGTAGCTGACCCGCTGCTCGCCCCACACCAAGGCCACGGCGTCCGGCTGTGCCGCGGCCTGCGCGGCGAACAGCTCGCCCACGCAGGTGTCGCGCGGATAGGACTGCGCCGTCGCGTTCCAGCGGTGCAACACCTGCCCGCGCTCGGCCTCGCCCAGCAACGGCAGCGCCGACACCGGCGCCGCATCGTCGTCGGCCATCGCTGTCAGCAAGCGCTGCCAGTAGCCAACGAAGCGCTCGATCGTCTCGCGATCGAACAAGGCGGTCATGTAATTCAGGAAGCCGCTGATGCAGCCGTCCTTCTCGCGCAGATCCACCAGCAGATCGAGCTGCGCGGTCTTCATCGCCTTCGGCGCGCGCAGGACTTCGATGCCTGGCAGGGCCAATTCGCCCTCGTCCTGACTCTGCCAGGCCAACATCACCTGGAACATCTGGTTGTAAGCGCTGTTGCGCGGCGGCTTGAGCGCTTCGACCACGCGGTCGAACAGCACATCCCCGTGCGCCTGCGCATCGAGCAGCCGCTGGCGCGTGCGGGTGAGCAGTTCGCCGGTGGAGGGATTGCTGTCCAGATCGATCCGCAACGCCAGGGTATTGATGAAGAAGCCGATCAGCGGCTCGATCTCTTCACGGCTGCGGCTGGCCATCGGGCTGCCGATCACGACCTCCGATTGACCCGACAGGCGCGAGAACACTGCCGCCCAGCTGGCCAGGATCGTCATGTAGAGGGTGACGCCGTGGCGCCGACTCAAGGCTTTCAGCCGTGCGGTCAAGGCTTCGCCCAGATGCAGATCGATCGCTGCACCAGCGAAATCCTGCTGCGGCGGGCGCGGGCGATCGGTCGGCAACTCGAGCAGCGGCGGCGCACCTGCCAGCGCATCGCGCCAGTAGCCGATCTGCCGATCCTGCTCCGCGGCCGGCAGATGCTCGCCCTTCCAGAACGCGTAATCGAGGTACTGCACCGGCAGCGCTGGCAGTGCTGCCTGAGCGTGGCCGGTCTCGGCGGCGTAGAACTCGCTCAGTTCCTTGAGCATGACACCGATCGACCAGCCATCGGAGACGATGTGATGGGTCACCCATTGCAGCTCGAATGCATGCTCGTCCAGTTGCAGGACTTGTGCGCGCAGCGGAACGTCGTGACCGAGATCGAAGGGTTCCGCGTACAGTTCCGAATACAGCGTGTCGCAACGAGCGGCCGTATCTTCGGCGCCACGGATATCCTGAAAGCGCAAATCGAACGGCGCAGTCTGGTCGACGCCCAGCATGGGCTCGCCATCGACCTGAATGAAACGGATGCGCAGGATCTCATGTCGCGCGATGATGGCGCGCCAGCTGCGCTCCAGTGCCGGACGATCGAGGTCGCCAGCGAGGCGATACGCGCCGCCGATGTGATGCGCTGAGGTCGCCTGACCGAGCTGGGTCATGACCCAGAAGCCGCGCACGATCTGCGGCATCTGCATCAACGGCCGGCGCGCCACCGGCACGATCTGGCTCAGGCTCGAGACGGCGATGCGTGGCAGGCGCTCGCCCAGCTCGCGCAATTCCGAGGCTTCGAACACATCGCGGAACGTCAGCTCGACATCGAGCGCCTTGCGTACGCGCGATACCAGCTGTACGGCGAGCAACGAGTGCCCGCCAAGCTCGAAGAAATCGTCGTTGCGTCCGATCTTTTCGAGCCGCAGCAAATCGGACCAAATGGAGGCGAGCGTCGTCTCGATCTCGCCCTGCGGCGCCTCATAGGCACGGCGCGTATACGCGTCGTCGTCGGGCGCGGGCAACGCCTTGCGGTCGAGCTTGCCATTGGCGGTCAGCGGCCAGGCTTCCAGACGCACGAATGCCGACGGCATCATGTATTCGGGCAGAGCGCTGGCGACATGCTCGCGAATCGCCGCGATGTCCAGCGCTTCGTCGGCCAGGCAGTAGGCGACCAGGCGCTTGCCGCCGTTGTCGTCGTCGCGCGCGACCACCACCGCTTCGCGTACGCCCGCGCATTCGCCGAGCCTGGCTTCGATCTCGCCCAGCTCGATGCGGAAGCCGCGGATCTTCACCTGGAAGTCGTTGCGACCCAGCAAGGTGATGGTACCGTCGTTCGACCAGCGCCCGAGGTCGCCGGTCTTGTACATGCGCGCGCCGGACTCGGCGCTGAAGGGATCATCGAGAAAGCGATCCGCGGTCAGCTCCGGCTTGCCGAGATAGCCGCGGGCGACGCCATGGCCGCCGATGAAGATCTCGCCGGCCACGCCGACCGGCGCGGGAGTGCCGGCCTCATCGAGGATATAGACCTGCGTGTTGCCGACCGGACGGCCGACGTCGGCGATGAAGCCGGTACTGCGATCCATCCGCGTCCACGTCGAATAGGTGGTGGTTTCGGACGGGCCATAGAGATTGCACAGTTGCTCGACCTGCGGGGTCGCGATGATGCGTTCGGCGAGCGCGCGCTTGAGCGGCTCGCCGGCGACGTTCACCACCCGCACGCTCCGCGGAATCGCCTCGGCGCGCGTCAGCTCCATCATCACCGAAGGCACGGTGTTGATCAGGGTGACCGGCAAGGCCGCGTTCAACAAGGTCAGCGCGTTGTCGACCAGGGTCACACAGCCTCCGCACGACAGCGGCACGCCGTATTCGTAGATCGACAGATCGAAATTGATCGAGGTCGAGAACAGGCAGTTGCGCAGCGTGTCGGGCGAGAACTCCTGCAAGGCCCAGCAAATGAAGTTGACGCCGTTGCGATGTTCGATGGCCACGCCCTTGGGCCGGCCGGTCGAACCGGAGGTATAGATCAGATAGGCCAGATGACGCGAGTGCAGGCCGACCGCTTGCGCCGACAGATTCTCGCCGGGCGCGTTCGCCCACACAGCCGCATCGGCCTGCAGGTCGAGCACGGCCAACGACTGCACCTGTTCCGCCAAGGCCAGCGCTTGCGCCAGCACCGGACCACCAACGGCATCGGTGAGCACCACGCGCGGCATGGCGTCGTCGAGCATGTAGCCCAGACGATCGGCCGGATAGGCCGGGTCCAGCGGCACATAGGCGGCGCCGGACTTCAGCGAGGCCAGCAGCGCGACCAACATCTCGGCGTTGCGCTGCACGCAGATGCCGACCCGCTCGTCCGGGCCAAGGCCAAGCGCGCGCAGATGATGCGCGAGGCGGTTGGCGCGCTCGTTGAGTTGCGCATAGCTCAGCGTACTGGAGCCGGCGACCAGCGCCACCGCGTCCGGCGAGCGCACGACCTGCGCTTCGAACAACTCGTGCATGCAGGCGTCGTGCGGATATTCGATCGCCGTCGCGTTCCAGGTCTCCAGAACCAAGCGGCGCTCGTCCTCGCCAAGAATCGGCAGGTGCGAAACCGCCCGCGCCTCGTCGAGGGTCATCGCGCGCAACAAGCGCTGCCAGTGGCCGAGGTAGCGTTCGACGCTGTCGGCGTCGAACAAGGCGACCGCGTAGTAAAGTTCGCCGGCGATGCCCTCGCCGGTCCCGCGCAGATTCAAGGCCAGATCCACGCCTGGCGACTGTGCCTGGGATGGCGCATCGGCGTCGCGCAAGGCCAGCACGCTCTGAAACACAGGCGCCGGCAGCGCGCCGGCCAGCGATGCGGTCGACGCGACAATGCCTTCGAAGGTTGGCACCGCGTGCGCGAGGGCATCGCGCAGACGCCGGCCGACCCGGGCCAGCAGTTCGGCAACGCTCGGCTGCCCGCTCAGATCGATGCGCAGCGGCAGCACATCGCCGATCGAACCGGCCGGCGCATCGCCATCGGTCGGCACGCCGATCACGACATCGTCCTGACTCGACAAGCGCGCCAGCGTCGCCGCCCACGCCGCCAGCAAGACGGTTTGCAGGGTCGCGTCGTGACGCGCGGCGAGCGCGTCCAGGCGCACGGTCAACTCGGGATCGATAGCGACCGCGACGCTGGCCGTAGCAGGGTCCCGTCGCCCGGAACGCGGACGGTCGGTCGGCAACTCGAGCATGGCCGGTGCGCCGGCGAGCGCGTCGCGCCAATAGGCGACGTGACGATCGAAGTCGTTGCCGATCGCAGGGTTGACCGTTGATGTACCCGCATCGGAGCCGATGCCGGTGCTGATCGAAGCGTCCAAGAAGTTCCCGTTTGACATCCCTATTCCCTGTCCTTGCTGCATCGAACCGGCTTTCCAGCCGGTCCTGTCCTCATGATGCGGACCGAAAGGTCCGATACGCTTCAGGCCGCGAGCCTGTCGATCGCGCCGGCGACGGTTTCCGCGTTGCGTCCGAACTGATTGATCGTGGTGATCTGTTCCAGGCGATCGCCATAACCGTATTTGATGAAACCCGACAGCGTGCCGGTGGGGCCGAGATCGACGAAGCGACACGGCCCTTCCGCGGCGATCGCGGCGACCGCTGCGCGGAAATCCACCATCTCGCTGGTCACCTTCCAGTAGTGCGACGGCTCGACCCGCTCCAGGCGACCACCGGTCGCGGAGGAGTATTGCGCGATGGATGGCACCGAGATCGGCACCCCATCGAACATGCGCAGGAAGGTCGGTTCGATCGGCGCGAGCAAGGGCGAATGAAACGGATACTCGACCGGGAGACGCATCGAGACAACGGCCCGAGCATCCAGCTTGCGCCGGGTGTCGTCGATGGCCGCACGACTGCCACTGACAACGAAGTTGCCGTCGAAATTGACGCTGCCGATCGCGGTACCGCCGTAGAGCTCGGGATGGCTGTGGAAATGTCCGACCGGCGCCATCACGGTGAGCATGCCGCCGCCGGCGGCCTCGCTCCTGAACACCCCGGCCTGGCGGATCACGATGCGCATCGCGTCTTCGTGCAACAGCGTTCCGGCCGCGACCGAGGCCGCGTACTCGCCCAGACTGTAGCCGAGCACGGCATCCGGACGAATGCCGGCATGCGCCATCGCCTGGGTGAGGCCGTAGCCGATGCTGAAGATGGCCGGATGCGACAAACCGATATCGGTCATCTCGCGGCGCTTGCTCGCTTCGTCGTAGAGCTCGGCGACCAGATCGCGCGACGTCATATCCCGATAGATGGCGTTGCACGCGTCCATCGCCTCTCGGAACGCGGCGTTCTTTGCATACAGCTCTCGCCCCATCCCGTAGTACTGCGAGCCTTGGCCCGAGTACATGAAGACGATGCGCGGTTTCACCGCGAAGCGGGCTGGCTCCGTGGCAGCGCTCAAGATCATCGGCGCCTTGCGGATCTTCACGAACAAGCCGCTCAGCACATCGCCCGGCCCGATTTCCCGCAACGCGACCTCGCCCTGCGCCAGCAGCCACGACATCGATTCGTACCAGTTCACCGGATGGCTGATCTGCTCGATCAACTTCGGCAGCCAGGCCTCGCGCGCATGCGGGCGCGCCGTGCGATTGGAGACGACATCGGCGCGCAGCGGATGCAGACGGCCTTGTTCGAACAGCTGTCCGACGAACTCGGCGTAGGCATTCTCGACTTCGCGCATATAGCGCGAATGGAAGGCTGCGCTGACTTTCAGGCGCACGAAACGCGCGCCCGCCCCGGCAAACACGGCCTCGCAGCGACCGATGTCCTCGTGCAGACCCGAGATGACGTGCTGAGTGTCGGAATTGATGTTCGCGATATCGACGCCGCTCAACCCCGATTGGTCCAGAATCGTCCGCACGTGGGCCAGCTCCGGTCCGATGATTGCCGCCATCGCGCCGCGCGGCGCTTGCGCCATCAATGCCCCGCGCTTGGCGACCAACTCGATGCCGGTCGCGAAATCGAACGCGCCCGCGGCGAACAGCGCGGCGAATTCGCCGAGACTATGGCCGGCAAAGACCTGTGGAACTGCCGCACCCTCGTCGCGGGCCTGCAGAAACGCCAGCGCCGACACTGCGAACAGCGCCGGCTGGGTGTACTCGGTCTGGTTGAGCAAGCCGTTCGGATCCTCCAGGCACAGCTCGCGCAAGGAGTAGCCCAGGACCGCGTCGGCCTGCGCGACCAGCTCCGGATAGCGCCCGAACAGCTCGCCGCCCATGCCCTTGTGCTGCGATCCCTGTCCAGGAAACACCCATACCGTCGTCATCGCGCCGTCCTCGTCCGTCTCAGGCGACCAGCGCGCGGTTGTTCAGCTGCGCGCTCAGCACGTCGACGACGTCCTGCAGCGTGTAGCGGTCGCGCTTGTCCGAATCGGCGATGCGCACGCTCAGGCGCTGCTCCAGTTCGTACCAGATTTCCAGCATTTCCCGCGAATCCACGCCCAGATCGCCACCGAGATAGAAGTCCGGTTCGACGGTATCGACGGTGAATCCGGTCCGCTTGATCTCGTTGATGGCGGACAACACTTCTGCGTACACGTTCATGTCTCTCTCCTCAGCTGACATTGCGTCCGGCACGAAGCGGCGCTCGCCCGGATCTCGTTGGCGCGCATCGCGGCGCGCGAATGGCGAAAAAAAGGCGTTAGAGCAGCCCCATCTCGCGCGCGGTCGATGCGATCAGATCGACCGCGGCGTCGATCTCTTCGCGCGTATGCGTGGCCATGACCGACAGACGCAGGCGCTCAGCGCCCGGTGGAACCATCGGGTATTCCATGATGTTGGCGAACAGGCCGCGACGGTACAGCTCCTTGTTCAGCCGCCTGACGGCGCCGTCCTCGCCGAAGAACACCGGCACGATCCCGGATTCGCCGCGAGCGATGCGCATGCCCGCCGCCTCCAGACGGTCCTGGATGTAGCGGACGTTGGCATGCAAGTTCTCGATGCGCTGGGGTTCGCGCTCCATCACGTCGAGCGCGGCCGAGATCGCGGCGATCGTCGGCTGCGCCAGGCCCGAGGTAAACAGGTACGGATACGAGAAATTGCGCAGCAGGAAGATATGCTCGTTGCTGCCCGACACGAACGCGCCCTGCGCACCGATCGCCTTGCTGCAGGTGGACATGCGCAGGTCGACCTGGCCCAGCAGATCCAGATGCTCCAACGTGCCGCGCCCGTTGCGGCCGACCGTGCCCAGGCCGTGGGCATCGTCGAGGATGGTGATCACATCGTGGCGTTTGCAGATCTCGACATACTTCTTCAGGTCGATGATCAGACCGTCGACCGAGCGCACGCCCTCGACCGTGGAGAAGATCTGCGCGCCCGGCTTGGCCTTGGACTTGATCCGCTCGAGAATCCTCTCGAAGCCATCGAGTTCGTCGGGGTCGAAGGTGTAAAACGGTACGCCTGCCATCTTGATCGCGTTGATCACGCTGGCGTGGCTGTTCTTGTCGTAGACGATGACGTCGTTGCGGTTCATCAGGCCGCTGACCCAGCACAGATTGGCCATGTAGCCGCCCGGCAACAGCACCGCATCTTCGTGGTCGGCCAACTTGGCCAGACGCAGTTCCAGATCGCGATGCTGTTTGGTGTAGCCGGAGAACGCCGGCGATCCGCCGCTGCCGATGCCGTACAGTTCGACCGCCTCGATCACCTTGCGCTTTACATAGGGATCGTTCGACAGACCCAGATAGCTGTTGGAACCGAATACCAGGACCTCATTGAAGACCTCGCTGTTGAGTTCCTTGTACTTCATGCGGCGATCGACCGGACCGAAGCCCTGGCGGCCGACCATGTACCCCGCCTCCAACTCTTTCACATAGGTTTCGTACTGGTGCGCGAGCCGCTCTTTGAAAGGCTTGCGTTCGAGTTCGATCAAAGCTCTTGAGTCCATGTTCTTTCCCTATCCTTCCTGTTAAGTGTCCCTACCACGTCCTGAGCATCGTCCACGCAGAGCCTTCAGCCGAAAAATCCGTTGCGCCTGTACCACTCCGCGCTGTCGCGAACCATCGCTTCGATCGGCGCGGAGCGATAGCCGAGCTCACGCTCGGCCTTGCTCGAATCGAAGTAATACGTACATCCCATCACGCGCATCCGGTACGCCTCGACCGCGGGCTGGCCGGGTACGAACGGGAACCGGCGCTCCTGCAGAGTGGTCTTCAGGCGCAACCAGCGGTAATTCGCTCTCGGAATACGCAACGGCTTTTCCAAGACTTCGCCGATCACGTTCAGGAAACGAGCGATGCGAATATTCTCTCCGCCCAGCAGATAACGCTCTCCGGGCCTTCCAAGGGACAACGCACTGACATGCGCGCGCCCCACCTCGGCTGCGGAGCAATAGGTCGCACCGCCCGGCGGACTGAACGGAAGTTGGTCGTAGTGCGCGGCGATCAGCAACCGACCCCACTGCAGGTTGTGATCGTAGGCCCCGACCACCTCCGCCGGATTGAGCACGATCGTCTCCAGACCACGCGCATTGGCCTCGAACACGACGCGCTCAGCCTGCTGCTTGGTCGCCGCGTACGGGCTGCGCCTACGGTAGCCGGTGAGCGGCACGCTTTCATCGGCGACGCGCGACGCGTCGTCGAAAGCGCCGACCGTCGACGTGGTGCTGGTGTAGACCAGCCGGCGTACGCCATTGCGCAAGGCCGCATCGACGACGTTGCGCGTGCTGTGCACGTTGGCTGCCTGCAACATCGGCAGGTCGCTCCACTTGCAACTGGTGTTGCCGGCGGCATGAATCACCGCCTCGGCGCCGCGCATGGCCTGCGACAGTGCATCCACATCGTCAAGACCGCCACGGACGATGTCCACGCCGAACGGTTCCAGGTACTTCGTGTTCGAATCCGACCGCACCATGGCGGTGACGCGATGCCCGGCGGATACCAGCGCGGAGACGATGTTGAGACCGACGAAGCCATTGCCGCCAGTGACGAATACAGTCATTCAGGAACCTTCCGTGGTGATGGCTTTGGCTTCCATGGTCTTCCAGAAGCGTTCCCGGCTCTCGGATTTGGTGCGCATGCCGAGCGCGGACGGGATGCGATCGGGATTGGAGACAATGCCTTCGAGCAGCACGGTGATCTGTTCGAGCAGCATCGCCGCGCTGGCGTGGTCGGGTTCGACCGCGCGATAGATCAAGCTCAGCTCCAGCGAATCGACGTCGATCGCCGCAGCCAGTTCCATGCGCGGGCGCAGGCCGCAGGGATACGCTTCCGAGGCCAGGTGGCGTTCGCCATCCTCGCCTGGCTCGATCGGCGAGCCGAAGCTCACCACGCAATCGAACAACTGCTCGCGCCCGACCCATTCGCCAATCCGTTCGACCGTCGTGGAGGCGTGGCGATGCTTACGCAGCAAGGTCGTCTGCAACTCACCCAGCCATTCGAGCACCTTCTGCCGACCGACGGTGCGCACCCGCACCGGCAGCAGGACCGCCTCGCCGGCATGATCGGCGCCGAGAAGACCGAACTGGGAATAGCGGGCATTGCTGTAGCGATTGAGCAACACGGCCCAGGCCGCGGCGATCAAGGTTTCCAGCGCGATGCTGTGGCGCGAACCGAAGACCTGCAGCAACTGCGTCAATGCCGGATCGACCACCTCGGACACGGCATGCACCGTCCCCGGCCCATCGCCCCCCGGTGCCGCGGACTCCAGCGACATGCGCTCGCCCAAGGCGACCACGGTATCGGACGCGTCGCCAAGGTGGTCGACCCAGTAGCGGCGCACCCATTCCTCGTAAGGCTCATCGGCCGCGGTCCAGCCTGATGCATCTTCGACGTTGGTGGAGGCGACATCCGACAGACGGCGCCATTCCGCGGATGCTTCCACTGCTCCTGTGGGGGCTTCGGCTTCGCCGATTTGCAGGCGGTTGTCGGCCAGGATGTCACCCGGCCTCGACTGAGCAGAGGCCACACCGTCCGGGACGACCACATTGCGCAAATCGCAACGTACCTGTTCGAACGGCGTGCCTGGGAACGAGGCGCGACGGCGCGGTTGGCCATGGTGGATCTCGGACCAATCGATCGCCGCACCGCGCACCCACAGCTCGGCGAGCTTGTCGAGGTCTCGCGCACGCAGCAGCGTGTCGACGAAGCCGTCTCCGGCATCGCCGTCTAGCAAACGCAGCATGTCCAGTGAACCATGGGCTTCAGTATCGCCCGAGAACATGCCGCTACGGCCGCCGGCCTCGTGTGGGTGCTCGAGCGCTGCAATCAGCGCCTGCGCATCGGCGGCAACCACCGCCAGACGATGACGATAGGCGATGCGCCCGACTTGCGAGGTGTAGGCGAGGTCGGCGAATGCAGCCAGGGTCAGTCCCTGCGCGGTCTGCTCGCGCATGAAGGCAGCAAGCGAGGCCGTGTAGCTCTTCAATCCCTCTTGGCTACGCGCCGACAACACGAACAAGACCGGCACCGCGACGCTCGCGGCTTCGGCCGGCGCGGACTCATGCGATTCCACGATCACGAATGCATTGGAACCACCCATGCCGAACGAGTTGACGCCGGCGATACGCGTGCCCTTGGCATTGCGCGGCCATACCGCCGCCACATCGGGAAAACGGAAGGCTGAACCGGCATGATCGAAATTGCTGTTGATCCGGCGCAGCTTCGCGCAGGGCGCGAATTCGCCGTGGCGCATGCTCAACAACACCTTGATCAGCGAACCGATGCCGGACGCGGCCTCCATATGCCCGATGCCGGCCTTGCTGCCGATCGCGCACCGGCCGATCGCGCTGGAAGTACGCCGCAACGCATTGTCAAGCGCCTTCAATTCGATCGGGTCACCCAATTCGGTACCGGTGCCGTGTGCTTCGATGCAGCCTATGTCGTCGGCGACCAGACCGGCATCGCGAATGCAATCGGCGACGGTGTCTTCCATCACCTGCAGATTCGGCATGAACTGCCCCGGTCCGGTGCCGAAGTGGCCGATGCGCGAAGCGCGGATGACACCGTGGATATGATCGCCGTCGGCAAGCGCACGGCTGAGCCGCTTGAGCACCACCACGCCGGCACCCTCGCTCGGCACAAGACCATTGGCGCCTTCATCGAAGGTGCGTTCCTTGCCGTCAGGCGACAATACCTTCATATCGTGCAACAACTGGTACTTGCTCTGATGCAGCGACAGATTGATGCCGCCGACCAGGGCTATTTCGCAATCGTCCGAAAGAATCGACTGCCGCGCCAGATGCAGTGCGGTCAGCCCCCCGGAGCATGCGGTCGAAACGGTCAGGCTGGGCCCATGGAAGTTCATCACGAACGACAAGCGGTTCGACAGCTCGCTGGCGACCGAACCCGGGCCGATGTACTCGCGGCTATTCCGCTGCATGTCGGCGGCGACACGGCTGAAGTCGTCGTTCATCGCGCCAACGAACACGCCGACCTTGGAGGTGGCCAAGGCCTGCGGCGTATACGCGGCATCCTCGACCGCACGCCACGCGGCGCGCAGCAATACGCGCAGTTGCGGATCGGCCTTGTCGGCCTCGGCCTGCGACATGCGGAACAGCTTCGGATCGAACAGCTCGACATCGGACAGGAAACCTCCGACGTCGGCGATCGATTGGCCGGAGCGCGAGCGATGCTCGTTGAGCGAAGATGCGAATCCGCGTGCCAGCGGAATACGGGTCAGGCAATCGCGGCCTTCGCGCAGATTCCGCCAGAACTGATCCAGGTCGGGCGAGGACGGGAATTCGCCGGCCATGCCAACGATCGCGATGGCTTCAGCCGCGGCGGACGGCGCGCGCCCGGCCGGCAGCCGCTTGGAGTGCATCGGCGCGGCGGTCTTCTCGCGAGCGGGCGACGGCACGGCCGGCGTTGCGCGCGCCTCGCGAACCGGGATGCCGGTAGCCAGCGCGTCGGCAATGACGAAACGCTGGCGCACCGCCTCCGGATAACGCGCAAGCAGATAGCGCGCGAGCTGCGCGGCACTGTCGTATTCGAACAGTGCGGTCTTCGGCAATTCGGCGAAGTCCACACGCAGTGCGGTGTGCAATTCGAGCATCAACACCGAATCCATCCCGCACTGCTCGAAGCTGGCACGCGATCCGATCGCCGAGGCCTGGGTCTTGGTGACTGCGGCCATGCATTGCTTGATGAATTGTTCCACCTCGATAAGCAGCGCGTCGTCGATGACGCTGACGTCGGCTACGCGGTGCGCGGCTGGCGACATTTGCTGATTGGGACGCGCAGCCAGCGGCGGCGCGGCCGGCGCAATGTCGCGCACCGCTGGCTTGGCATCGATCATGCGCATGGCAACGGCGCGCTCGACGGCGACCGGCTTGTCCGCTTGCGGCACAGCGTCGTCCGTCAACCTCAGGGTCTTCGCGATGCGCTGCGGATCGCCGACCGTCACCAGCACGCGTCCCTGCGCCGAACGCAACAGCGTGTCGAGGATCTCCAGCCCTTCGGCCTCGCTCAGCGCCTGCATGCCGGAGAACCCGAACACCACCGAATCGCCGCCGGTGATTTCCATGCCGCCCGTCGCCCACAACGGCCAACCGATCGACAGGCTGCGACCATGACGCAGGCCGCGGGCGCGCTGCGCCTCGCGCCACAGCGCATAGCCATCCATGAAGCGATTGCCGGCTGCATACGCGCCCGATCCCAGATCGCCGATCAGCGCCGAGACCGAAGAGAATGCGACGAAGAAATCCAGCGGCAATGCCGCGGTCGCACGGTCGAGCACGATCAAACCGTCGACCTTGGGCGCGAGCAGCGCGTTGAAACCGGCATCGTCGAGTTCGAGAATGGAGCGATCGCTGGCCGCGCCGGCGCAGTGAATGACGCCGTTCAAGCCGTCCAACTCGCGCTCGGCCACCGTCACCAACGCCGCAACCGCGGCCGCATCGGCGATATCGACGCCGCGATACTCGACTTGCGCGCCGAGCGCGCGGATCGCGTCGACCGCCTCGCACGCGTTCGCCGGCAACTCGAGCGAGCGACCGCAGAGCAGCAGCCGCGCCCGGCACTTCGTCGCCAACCAATGCGCCACCGCCAGCCCGAGCTTGCCCGCGCCGCCGGTGATCAGATACGTGCCGTGATCGCGCAACGTCAATGCGGCATTCGCATCGTGCGCGGCCATCGGCAGGACGCGCAACGCCCGGCGGTGCCGATGGCCGCCGCGCCAGGCGATTTCGTTGGCGCCGAAACCAGTATCGACGTCCAGCTCGTCGATGATCGCCCGTGCGCACACCTCGATCCGATCTCGATCGTCGCTCAGCGTGGACAGTTCGAAACGATGATTGGCCATCAACAGCGAACGCGCGTATCCAATGATCGCCTCGTGTTGCGGCTGGACGTCGCCGTCATCGCGATACGCATACAGCAACCGCACCGCGGCGCCGGGATTGGCCCGCTCCGAGGCAATGAACAATTGGCGCACCGACTGCAGTCCGCGATGCAAAGCGCTCTGTCCGGCGCCCTCGGCCGACCACGCGGCAGCGGGCGCACCGCTTCTAATCACGATATGGTCCGGCAGCAGATCGCGCTCGCGCAGAGAATCGAACAGGGCCGACGCACTCGCAGCATTGAACGGATCAAAGCGATCCGGCGCAGACGCCTCTTCTCCATCCGCCGCGAACGCGATCGCGACGCCGCGATCGCCATTGGGTAAAGCGCAAACCAAACCATGCGCAAACTCGCGGTCGTCCGCGATCACCAGCACCGTGCGCGCGGCACGGCTCGCGACCGTGACCTGCGCTAGCGGCGCAGGCACCCAGTGATCGTCGAAGAACTGCACCGCGCGGCTCGGCACCTCCTGACGGACCAGTGCGCGGCCGCTGAACCCGTGCAACTTCGCCAGCACGCGACCATCCGCGTCGGTCACCAAGATGTCGTACTTGTATGCCGTCGCGTCGGTGGTCGACGCCAATCCGGCCGGCAGCGCGGTCGCCAGCGCATCGCGGCTGCGCACGACATGCGCATAGCAGGTTTCGGTGAGCGGGTGACGAATCTCCAACTCATCCAGTGCGAACGGCACGATCGGCACCACCGGATCACCGCTACCGGCCATCTCGACCGCCAGCCCGGCGCGCAATGCAGCATCGAGCAAGGATGGGTGCAGAGCGAATTGGCTCACGCCCGAGCGCAGATGCGCCGGCAGGCGCAGCTCGCACAACGCGCCTTCGGCCAGGCGATAGCGAGCCTGGGTGACCTGGAAGGATGGGCCGAAATGGAAGCCCATACGGCGGAAGGCCGAGTAGATCTCCTCCGGACCGCGTTCGATGCGGGTGCCGCGCGCGACCATGGCTTGGATGTCCAGCCACTCGTCGGCGACCTCGTCCCCGGCCCCCTGGAACAGCAGTTCGCCGTCCACGCAGATCGCCGCATCCGATTCGCGCAGGATATCGAACTGCAATCCGGCCTCGTCGTTGTGCATGCGGATCGTCAGCGCATCGGGCGCGCCGGCGATTTCGAACGGCTGGCGCCAGGCGAAATTGCGGATACGCGACACGCGCCAACCTTCCCCCGCCGCAAGATCGCCGGCCGCACGCGCCATTTCCAGATAGGCCACGCCCGGCAGAATCCTACGGTCGCGGTCGGTATGGACGATATGGTCACGCAGGTAGAACTCCTGGCCATCGAAACGCTTGCGATAGATCTGCGCGGCGAGAGTGGACAGGTTGCGGTCGATCAGCGGATGCGGGGCGTCGGCAACCGCATCGCGGCGCTTCTCGTCGACCCAATAGCGCTGGGTGATGAAGGGCATGGTCGGGAACGGCACACGACGCGGTCGGGCGCCACCGGCATTGATCGGATACAAGATGTCGACATAACGCGCCCAATCTACGTCGAGCATCGAGACCCAGGCGCGCGCCAACTGGGGCAAGCGGCCGCCGGCGATCAAGGTGCGGATGATCGCGTCGCGCTCGCCCTCCTCGACGATCGCATCGAGCTTCTCGCCTTGCCGGCGCGGCGAACCGCGCAGCACGCCCTCGGCAATGGAACCGGCGCGACAGGCGCACAACGCGTTCAACAGTTCGGCGACGCTGGTCGCAACGATCGCGAGGCGCTCGTCCATCGCCTCGCGGCCGATCTGCGAGGAATAGGCGAGCGAACGAAGATCCAGACCGACATCCGGATCGCCGCCGCGTTCCAGGAACGCGATCATGCGATCGACATAGCGCATCAAGCGCTCTTCGCCGTCGGCCGACAACACGAACAGCACCGGTCGACCGTCGGCGACCGCCGGCAAGGTCCTGGGATGGTCCTCGATCAGACAATGCGCGTTGGCCCCGCCTGCACCGAAGGAACTCAAACCGGCGCGACGTGGGCTGTGCACGCTGGTCGCGACCCACGGCTCTTGCTGTTGAACCACGCGGAAAGGCGCTTGGGCGAAGTCGATGTTCGGATTCGCAGGCGAAGCATGCAGCGACGGTGCGACGGCGTCGTGGCGGAACTGCAGCAGGATCTTGGTCAACCCGGCGATGGCCGCAGCCGATTCCAGATGGCCGACATTGGACTTGACTGAACCGATGCGGCACTTCTGGAGACTCGATTCGGTGCCGCGGCCGAGGGAAGCGGAGGCCGTATCGAATGCGCGGGTCAGCCCGGCGATCTCGATCGGATCGCCCAAGGACGTGCCTGTACCGTGCGCTTCGATGTAATCGATGCTGCGTGGATTCCAACCGGCCTGCTTGAGCGCCTTGCCGATCACATTGGTCTGCCCGACCTGATTCGGCACGGTGTAGCCATTGGTCTTGCCGCCGTGATTGAGGCTGGTCGCCTTGATCACGCCGTAGACGTGGTCGCCGTCCTCGATCGCCTGACTCAAGCGCTTGAGCATTACCACACCGACGCCCTCGCCCGGCACGTAGCCGTCGCCGTTGGCGCCGAACGCGCGGCAGCGGCCGTCGCTGGACAGGAACTGCGCGGCGGACAACTTCTGATACTTGTTCGGATGCACGATCACGTTGACGCCACCGGCGAGCGCCATGTCGCAGTCGCCGTTGTCGATAGCGCGGCACGCCAGATGGATTGCGGTCAACGACGAGGAGCACATCGTATCGATGGCCATGCTCGGGCCGTTGAAATTCATGAAGTACGAAACGCGGTTGGCGATCGAGGAGAACGGCGGATTCGGCCGTCCCGACTTGAGCTGCTCGTCTGTGACGTCGATCTGACCGTAGTAGCCCCACATCACCCCGACGTACACGCCGACCGACCGGCCTTTGAGCGACTGCCGGGTCTGGCAGGCGTCCTCGACGCATTCCCAGGCGGTTTGCAGGAACAAGCGCTCCTGCGGATCGATCAGTTCGGCTTCGCGCGCGGAAATATTGAAGAAGCGCGCATCGAACTGATCCACGCCGTCGATGAATCCACCCCACTTGCTGTAGACCGCGCCCTTGAGCGTGCGATCGGGATGGAAGTAACGGCTGTGGTCCCATCGCGACAGCGGAATTTCGCTAACGCTGTCGCGGCCGGCCGAGAGATTCTGCCAGAACGCGTGCAGATCATTCGCGCCGGGATAACGGCCACTGAGGCCGACGATGGCGATGTCTTCCGGCTCGAAGCGATCCGCGCCGCCTCGCAGACGGCGGAACGCGCCCGACGTGCTGAGCCCACGCGCTCTCGCGGGCGTCGGACTAGCGGCGCTCGCCTGCGTGTGCACTTCCGCGCGGATGTGCTGAGCGCGTCCGTCCCGCCAATGCAGGTCGGCGGCCCAATCGGCAAGCGTGCCGTGGCGGTATGGAGCGGACGCATCCACACCTTCGAAATCCTGCGCCAAGGCATGCAGCACGGTGACGATGTTGACCGCGTCCAGAGGCCAATGTGCGATCGGCGTGTCGACGCGGCAGCTCGCGGCTTCCGCGCCGAGAATCCGCCGCAGTTGCCGGAACAGATGTGCATGCACGCTCGCATCACCGCCTTCCGCGGATACCGGCGCCTCATCGCTCGCGCTGGCCGGCGCGATCCATGCCGCCGACGTTGCTGCGGAACCGGCTCCGGCCAAGGATTGAGCGACCTCCGGGAACGCCTCGGCCAGATGCTCGGCCACACTGGCGACGTCCTGGTATTCAAAGAACAGCGTCTTGGAGATTGCGCCGAAGGTCTCTTCCAGACGACCGGTCAGTTTGACGATCATCACCGAATCGATGCCGTAGTTCTCCAGCGGCACGTTCGGATCGATATCGGACGGACTCAGGCCAACCGTTTCGCCGAGGATGCGGCGCAGGAATTCCTGCGCGGCCAGTCGCGGTGCATCGACGGAGACAAGCGGTTCTTGCGCGACAGCGAAGGTTTGCGTCGTCGGTACGCGCGCCTCGGCGGCAGGCGCCATCGCGCGCAACAGCTCAGCGTGATTTTCTGCGAGGTAGCCCGCGATGCCGGACAGTTCCTGGTACTCGAAGAACAGCGTCTTGGGCACTTCGCCGAAGCGCAGCTCCAACTCGCGGTTCAAGGCAGCGATCATGACCGAATCGATACCGTAGTTTTCCAGCGGCGCATGTGGATCGATCTGCGCCGGCGCAAGCTTGGTGACGTTGGCGAGCAGTTCGACCAGGCGCGCGGTCGCGAGCGCCTGAAGGGCTTCCGGTTCGGCCATGGTCGAGTTCGCCGCAACCACAGACGACTGCATCGCCGCCGGCAGGGCCTTCGCGGCCGCCGGCTTCGGCGCCGTACGCGCACGCGCGAGCAGCGACAGTTGCGGCGCGGACTGAATAGTGAGTTGTTCGATGCGCACCAGTACCCGGCCTTGCGCATCGCACACGCTCAGGTCGAAGTGCGATTGCTCAGGCGTCATATCGCCGTGCACGATCGTGCTCCTGCACGCATGCACGAACACCCGTTCGCCCGGGATCGCGAGGATCTCGATCCGGCGCAACCGTACCGGCACGCGGATGACATCGCCGTTCGCGCTGAACCCGCCGACGCCGAGACCGACGCGGATGGCACCGTCGATCAACGCCGGATGCAGGACGAAATCGCCCGCCTCCACCCCGACGATACGCGGCAGGCGCAACACGCCCAGCGCTTCATCGGCGTTGTGACGCAGGCTTTCGAAGACCTGGAAACTTTCGCCGAAGGCAAAGCCCATGGCCGAGAACGCGGCTTCCACGTCGCTGCCGTCGAGCGCGGCCGTGCGGGCCGCTATCGCGGCCAGATCCACGCCCGCAACCTCGCCAGCGACGAAAGCATCGCCGAGCACGATCGCACCATCGGCATACGGCTGTTGCGCATCGCCGCCGACGGCGCCGATACCGAAGGCAACCGCGCCACGCTCAGGCAGCAGCGAAATCCGCACGGTTTGCGGCGCATCGTTGACCACGATCGGCTTGTACCAATGCACGTCTTCGATTGCCGTCACCACGCGCCCGGGCGCGGCCAGCTGCGCCGCCTGCAAGGCCAGTTCGAGATACACCACACCCGGCAGGACGCGGTTGTCGCCCAGTCGATGATCGCGCAGATAGAACGCGTCGGGCCGCAATGTCTTCAGGAAAGCCTGTTCTTCCAAGGTGGACACGTTGACGTCGATCAACGGATGCAATGTAGCGATGCCGCCCCCGCCGCTCGCGTCGACGTCCGATGTCTCGACCCAGTAACGCTGGCGTTGGAATGCATACCCCGGCAACGGCACACGGCGCCGGCTGCCGGCGACATGCAACACGCGCCAATCGATCGCTACGCCGTCCACCCAGGCCTGCGCCAAGGCGGGCAGATCGCGAGCGGCGAGCGATTCCGACAGCCGTGCCGTCGCGGCGGCGCCGCGTGCGGCCACCGCAGGGTCGCGTTTGGCGGTATCGCGATGACCGGACCACGCTTGCGCGGCCAGCAGACCCCGCTCGGCGTACAGTCGCAGCGCGTCCAGCAGCTCGCGCCGCGATGTCGTCACGAAAGCGACGCGGATTTCCATCGCGATGCGGCCGATCTGCAAGGTATATGCTGCATCCTGCAAACCGATCGTCGGATCGTCCTGCAATCGTTGGGCCAACCTGGCGGCCATTTCGCGCAAGGCGGTATCGCGACGCGCGGACAGCACGACGATGACCGGTGCATCGGCGCCCACGCTGCCGCGAGCCTCCTCGATGTATTCCTCGACGATCAGATGGCCATTGCTGCCGCCGGCGCCGAACGAGCTGATGCCTGCCAGGCGCGGCAACTCCGTGCTCGCCCCGGCATGTTCGACGACCGGACGCCGCCAAGGCTGCAAGCTGCGCTGCACGCGGAACGGACTGTGCGCGAAGTCGATATAGGGATTGGGCGCATCGGAATGAATCGACGGCACCAGACTGCAATGCCGCATCTGCAGCAGCACCTTGGTCAGGCCGGCGATGCCCGCGGCCGCTTCGAGATGGCCCAGATTGGATTTGGCCGAACCGATCGCGCAGTACTGATGCTCGCTTTGAGCGAAGGCCTTGGTCAGGCCCGCGACCTCGATCGGATCGCCCAGGCTCGTGCCGGTGCCATGCGCCTCGACATAACTGATATGGCGCGCATCCACGCCCGCCGAATCCAGCGCTTCCTGCACCAGCGCCGCCTGGCGCTTGGGATTGGGCACGGTGAACCCAGAGGCCTTGCCGCCGTGATTGATCGACGAGCCGCGGATGATGCCGTAGATGTGGTCGCCGTCGCGGCGCGCCTGAGCGAGGGATTTCAACACCACCGCACCGACGCCTTCGCCGGGCACATACCCGTTGCCACCTTCGCCGAAGGCGCGGCAGCGGCCGTCGCTGGACAGGAAATGCATGTCCGAGAGCAGGTTGTACTTGTTCGGGTGCAACGACAGATTGACCGCACCGGCGATGGCCACGTCGATCTCGCCCACGCCGATCGTCTGACAGGCGAGATGAATCGCGGTCAGCGAGGACGAGCAGGCGGTGTCGATGGTCAGACTCGGACCGGAAAAATTGAACTGATACGAAACCCGATTGGCGACAGCCCAATAGAAGCTGTGCGGCACCACCCAGCTGTCACGTGGACGATCCACGCCGTGCAGCTGGTAGTCACCCCACATCAGACCGGCATACACGCCGACCGGGTTCTCGCGATACCCACGCGCCTGCGCCAGCGTGTCCGGCGTATAGCCGGCATCCTCGATCGCCTGCGAGGCGATCTCCAGGAACAGGCGTTCGTTTGGATCGATGTTCTCCGCTTCTTTTGGCGAAATATTGAAGAACAGCGGATCGAACTGGTCGACATCGCGCAGGAATCCGCCCCAACGGCTGTAGCTGTTGGCCCGCGTCGCTTCGCCAGGCTGGAAGCGGAACTTCGCCGCCAGATCCGGCCTGTCGGCGGGAATTTCCTCGACGCAATCGCGGCCCAGCCGCAGGTTTTCCCAGAACGCTTCCAGCGTTTCCGCCTGCGGATAGCGACCTGCCAGGCCAATGATCGCGATGTCGTCGCGCTGCGGCGGGGATGCGGGTTCGACGGCACCGCGGCGGATCGGCGAGGATACAGCGTAGGCGGCAGCGCGCCCGGAATCGTTCGCGATGGTCGGCGCAGGCGGCGTTTGCGCGGCCGTGTATGCGGCAGATGCAGCGGCGATGTCGACGGCGGCTTGTGTGGGATTCGCGATCGCGCGGCAACGATCCGGGTGCTGTTCGATAAAGTACGCGCTGAGTTCGGCCAGCGTCTGGTATTCGAAGAACAGCGTTTTCGGCAAGGTGCCGAAGGGTTTTTCCAGATCGGCGATGAGGTCGATCATCACCACCGAATCGAAGCCGTAATCCTTGAACGAGCGGTCCGGCTCGAAGTCGGCGGAAATGCCGAGCTGCGAGGCGAACAAGTTCGCGAGGAAACTGGATACCGGCGCGCGCCAGGCAGAAGGATCGTGATCGGCATGGCTCCCGTCGGCACGCGGCGCGGCGATGGCGATGGCGGCAGCCACGGGCCGGTGATCCTCGGCGATCACCCCCAGCACTTCGCGCACCTTATCGATATCGCCCGCCGGCATCACCACGACTTGCGGCTGCGCTTGCGCAATCGCGTATTCCAGCACCTCGATACCACGCTGGGTCGTCAACGGCACGATACCGAAGCTGCGCCGCAGCGCTTCCTCTTCCTTGTCGCTAAGCCGCATGCCGCCGTCCTGCCAATACGGCCAGTTGATCGACACCGACTTGCCGCTGCGTTGGCCGACTGCGACCAGCGCCTCGCGCATCGCCGAAAACTCATCCTCGAACGCGTTGCCGAACGCATAGTCGCTCTGCCCGACATTGCCCAGCACACCGGTGACGGAGGAAAACAGCACGAACAGGTCCAGCGGATCGCGCTGCGTCTCCTGATCCAGGCACCAGGCACCCAGGGTCTTGGGCGCAATGACGCGCGAGAACGCTTCCGCGGGCTTGCGCAGCAGGAAATCGTCCTCGATGACCCCGGCCGAGTGCAGCACGCCGTTCAGCACTTGATCGCGCAAACGCAGATCCTCGCGGATCGCCGCAAACACGCGCCGGACTTCGTCGCGGTCGGTGATATCGCATGCAAAATACATCGCACGACCGCCCAGGCCGGCCAAGGCGTCTAGCGCCGGCTGCTGCGCCTCGGACAGTGGCTTGCGACCGGTCAGATAGACCGTGGCCCGATAGCGCTCGCACAGATGGCGGGCGACGATCAGGCCGAGCGCACCGAGTCCGCCGGTAATGAGATATGCGCCGCCCGCCCGAAAGTCCATGCCGCTCGCGTGAGCCGCGGCCGGCAGGGCGTTCGAATGCACGGGCGCGAACCGGCGCGTCTCGCGCAGGCCGTTGCGATAGCGCACGTCGGTGACTTTGTCTGCGGCGAGCAATTCGTCGGCGACCAGGTCGGCCCAGCCCGTGCTATCGGCCGGGCATTGCACAACGCGCCCGTTGAAGCTCGGCTTTTCGATCGACAGCGTCTTGTAGAACCCGCCCAGCGCGACGACATCGGTGACGCCGAGCCCGTCGCGATTCGCCACGCCTTCGCGGTCTTGTTGGGCCAAATGAACAAAGCGCGCGCGCTTAGGACCGCGCAGCATCGCCTTGACCAATGCAAACGCGGCACGCGCGCTGGTGTCGATGCGCGCCTGCACGGACAGGTTCTTGCCCGGCCTCGGCGCGACCCAGACAAAGTGTTCCGGTTGCGCGCCGCGCGCTTTCCAGGCTGCGACCGCGGCCTCGGCATCGGCGAGCGAACCGGCGCGAAGAACCTTGCCCTGCTCTGCCGGCGCGAGTCCGGCGTCCGCGGCCAGGACCGGCAGGCATTCGAAACTCGTGCCGGCGAACCGCGGCGATCCTGCAAGCAGCGCATGCAGGCTGTCGAGATCGTCCCGCTCGCCGATCATCACCACCGTCGCGGGCGCTTGCACCGCGCTCGCTGCCGCAGCCTGCACCCATAGCGGCGCGTAGAGATCGCCGGCAATCGATTCGGGCGGAAGACGCATCGCAACGGCGGCAGGGCCCTGCGCCACCGAGGTTTGCGCCATGCGTGGACGCAAGCTCAATCCACGGAATGCCAGGCACACACGGCCGACGGATTGGCCAGGCTCGCACCCGATCAGATCGATATCGAACCGGGAAATTCGCTCGCTGCCGGACGAGGTCGGCGCGAATCGCGCCCAAGCGTACAGCTCGGTTGTATTCGAATCGGAACCCGTTCCCGCATCCAGAACATCCAGACGATCCAGGGCGAACGGCAAGCACGGCGCATGCGCGCGCGGTGCGTTAGTCGCGTCGATGGCGGACGCGAGCAAGACCGCCGCCTGCAGTGCCGCATCAGCCGTACTCGGATGCACGACGAACCCCACGTGGCCGGCCGAAAGCTGCGTGGGCGACACGATCCGCGCCAGACACTGGCCGGCGCCGAGGCGCACATCGGCGATCGACTGGTGCCCCGGTCCGTATTGCAATTGCAATCCGGCCAAGCCACGGTAGCAGGCTGCCGAATCGACGAGGCCGGCCGTGCAGTCGTTGCCGATCGCGCCGACATCCACCAGCATTTCGCCGGCATCCCGATCGACGTCCAACAGGCCCTGGCAGTACACCTGTGCCGATTCCCGCGTTTCCGCGTCAATGACCCGAAAGCGCAGACGAGCCGGGCCGGCGTTCTGCACCACACGGTCGCCGGATGCATCCAGCTCCAACTCGACCGACACCGCAGCGCCCGTCACTTCGAGCGGACGCTGCCAGACCACGTCGTGCAAGCTGACAGTGGACACGGCCCCCGCATCCGTACCATCGGCCAGCGCAAGACGCGCAGCGGCGCGAGCCATTTCCAGATACGCGACGCCAGGCAGGATCGATCGGCCGTCGACGACGTGATCGGCAAGGAAGAATTCGCGACCGTCGAAGGTCGAGCGGAAGCGCTGCCGGCCGAGGACGGACACGTTGTTGTGCAGCAGCGGGTGCAGGCGGGCTTCGGCCTTGGCCTCGCCGCGCAGATCCGCCGTGATCGATGCGGGCGTCCAGAAGGTCGCGCCCTTGAAGGGGTAGCCGGGCAGGCGCGCGGGCTGTGCCGACATGCCGGCGAACAGCGGCGGCCACGACAGCTTCGCGCCGCCACGGAAGGCGTTCGCCAAGGCGCTCAATGCATCGATGCGCGCCTGTTTCTTCAGCTTTGGCCATTTCGACAGCAGCGCCTGCAGCGCTTCAGCGTCCACATTTTCGGATGTGGCGGCGCCTTGCGTGTTCGCATCCATCGCTTGATTCAATGCATCCAGCAATGCAGCCGGGCTATCCACCACGCATGCGAACCGGCAAGCCAAGGCGTCGCGGCCCAATAGCAACGTTCGGCTGACATCCATCAGCCGCGTCCGTCCCGCATCGTCCCGTACCCAATCGCGCAGTGTCGCGATGCGGCGCTGCAAGGCCGATGCCGTCTTGGCCGACAAGGCGATCAACACCGGTTCATCGCCACGAACGCGACCGACGCCCTGCCCGACCGGCGCCGCCGGCGCCTCTTCCAGAATCACGTGGGCATTGGTGCCGCCGAATCCGAACGAACTCACGCCGGCGCGCAGCGGTTGCCCCGGCGCAGGCGGCAGCCAGGGGCGGCTGTCATCGAGGACATAGAACGGCGTGTCGTCGATAGCGATGCGGTGGTTGAGCCGGGCGAAATTCTGGAACGGCGGCAGGCGGCGATGCCGCATCGCCAGCAACACCTTGATCACGCCGGCCACGCCCGCGGCCGCCTCGAGATGGCCGATATTGGTTTTCACCGAACTCAAGCCGCAGTATGCGGACGGCAGTTCGATGCCCTGCTTGCGCGCCAGGCCACCGAAGGCCTGCAGCAGGCCTTCGAATTCGATCGGATCGCCCTTCGGTGTGCCGGTGCCGTGCAGTTCGACGAATCCCAGGCTGTCGACGGCCACGTTGGCGCGTTCGTGCGCGGCCATGATGACCTCGGCCTGCGCCTGCGGACTCGGGTAGGTCAAGGTATAGGTGCTGCCGCAGTGATTGACCGCGGAGCCCTTGATCACACCATGGATCGCGTCGCCATCGGCGATGGCGCGCTCCAGCGGCTTGAGCAGCAAGAACGCCGCGCCTTCGCCGCGCACATAGCCGTCGGCAGCGTTGTCGAACGTCTTGCAGGTGCCGCTCGGCGAGAGCATGCCCATCTTCGAGAACGAGATATGGCGGGTCGGCGTCAACATCAGGTTGATGCCGCCAGCGAGCGCCATCTCGCAATCGTCGTATTGCAAGGCCTGGATGGCGCTGTGGATCGCGTTGAGCGAACTAGAACACGCCGTATCGATCGGCACGCTAGGCCCGCGCAGGTCGAAGTGATGCGAGACGCGATTGGCGATCACCGCGGTCGCGGTACCGGTGGAATGATGCGCTTCGATCGAAATCTCGTCGCGCTCCTGCAGTTCCTTGTAATCGTGATTGAAGACGCCAACGACAACGGCGATCTTGCGTCCGCGCACACTCGAAGGCGCCACACCGGCGTCTTCCATGCAATTCCAGGCGAGCTCCAGCATGATCCGCTGCTGCGGATCCATGGACTGCACCACCTTGGGCAGAAAACCGAAGAACTCATGATCGAACGCGTCGACCGCGTCGATGAATCCGCCCCATTTGCTGTCGGTTTTATTGACCGTCTGCTTTGGATCGCCCCATACGCCGCGCCAATCCCAGCGCTGCGCTGGAATCTCGGTCACGCTCGATTTACGGTCAATCAAATTTCCCCAGAACGTCGTACTGTCGTTCGCCCCTGGAAATCGAAACGCCATCCCAATAACCGCGGTATCCATATCGCTCTAAGCATCCTGTCTGCGTCGCGATCGCGATCGCCGTCTCTCCCCATTTAAGAGACCGGCAATATCCTTCTGCCCCCACAGATGGTTATCCGAATGTGACGGACTTACTCGAAAATATTTTAGATTGATATCACAAACCAAGAAAGACGCCGTAGACAGATGCTGAGTAAACCGGGGAAGAGATACCTAGCGCATGTCGATCCAGCGCTTGAAACGGATGCAAACTTGCCGTGCCGGCGGACTGAACGCCGTTCCGCTCGACCGGCCGACCGGCCGACGAGGCGCCACCAGGTCAAGACCCTTGATCGCCTGGCGCGCGATGCGCAAAGCCGCGTAGCTTGAAGCGATCACGGCAGCGGTCGATGTCGCAGCCCTTGTAGGCAACTCGCTTGGTCCGCGCCATGGACGCCCCGCCTGCCGGCATTGGCAACCAGGTATCGATCAACTCTTGAAGTATCTGAAGCATCAACAAATCGTGCCGATTGGCTTAGGCAATACAAAGCGCCAGAGGTACCATTGCGGTCGACGATCAGATGCCGGCAGCAGTATTTCTTTGCAACGAGTCAAGCGGATAACTCTGCCGCGACCGATGCAGTGTTTGAGCGGTTTTGCTGGAGGTTCTGAGTGCTGCCTAGCCGAGATCGACGGCGATAGCGCGTACGCGGCTTTTCATCCTCGTCTCCTTCGATTCTGTTGCGAGCATGGATCGCCTTGAAATGAAGACGAGATGCGCGCGCATTAACCGTCCGGAAACGTCCGCGTCCTGATCGACAACCGCCATGGGCCGATCGTCAATACGTGGCGATAAGGCGTGCTCGCCGATGCTCGGCAAGCAGCAGCACGGGACGCGGTGCTGACACTTGGAACGGACAAGGCGCTATGACCCAGCCGAGTTCATCCAGGCGCAGGACAGGCTGAAGATCCTGCCGCGTGTGACGCAGAAGTGCGCCAGGCCGACGTTCGGCGATGGCCGATGCAGTCGCGGCCAGCGAGGATGGGGCGATCTCTCAGCGCAAAAGCGAGTTGCTCGTGTAGGGATTGGGCTGGACCAAGTCATCAGGCCGTATCCGGCAGGCGAGGTACACGGCCTGGAGAAAGTTGACCATGTGTTGGTGCTGAACATGGCGGCCTACAACGTGATGCAAATGCGCACGCCAAGACAACTGCGCCTGCCGACCGGGGCAACGGCACGCCGGCACTCGCTTGATGAAGTTGGCGCAGGCCGGGAACCGGTTGGTGATGTAGATGCAGATGATGACCCACTTCTGCGCGGTCTCGTGCAGGAACCACTCGAAGAAGCCGGTTCGCGTCCGTTCTTTCCAGCCGCACGGCACGCCTGGCCTTGCGCTGCACCGCCACGAAGGCATCCATCCTTGAGGGTGCGGGTCTTCTGAACGATCGTCTTCGGGTAGTTCTGCCCTAGATGCTACCCAGATATTTGGCGCCGGCGTCTGCGAGGGTTAGGCCGGCGGGGGCAGGCCTCGCCGATAGGCTGGATGGCCCTGCGCGGCGGGAATGGCGCCGATGCGGGCCTGGCGTTGCGCTGCCAACCGCTGGAACAGCGACAAGTCGTGATGTCGTTGATTCCGACCTGACCGGATGCCCCGCCCGGCAGCTTCACGCCTTTGAAGATCAGCCCCAGTGGCGGCTTCCCTTCAAAGCTCTTCAAGCGCTCATCCAGCTCCGATCCCGTGCTGCCATTCCTGATGGCTGCGAAGGTTTGAGCCGAGGCAGCGCGATCGCATGTCGTCCCGGTGCCGCGCGTGAAGACCTGCCTGCAGATCGGCAGGAACGCGCAAACGAACGTAGTAGCGGCCAGTCGAGCCGCGCCTGAGGAGTGCGCTACTCGCATGGAAGTGTCCAAGCGAGTGTCCAAGGTGGTCGAAAAGAAAAACGCCCGCAAATCGTTGATTTGCGGGCGTTTCCTTGACACTGGCGGAGTGAGAGGGATTCGAACCCTCGATAGAGCTTTTGACCCTATACTCCCTTAGCAGGGGAGCCCCTTCAGCCGCTCGGGCATCACTCCGGATTTAGACGCTGCGGATATTCCGCGACCGGGCGCGAAGGATAACGGTTTGTAGGGTCTCAGGTAAACCCTTTCGACGCATCAATCGGAAGATTGATCGCCATGGCCGCCGCCATGCGAAGTCGGCTCGTCGCCGCGCTGGATGCGCTGATAGATTTCTTCGCGGTGCACGGCGACATCCTTCGGTGCGGTGATACCGATGCGCACTTGATTGCCCTTGACCCCAAGCACCGTCACGGTGACCGAATCGCCGATCATCAAGGTTTCGCCTACCCGGCGAGTCAGGATCAACATTTTTAAAATTCTCCAGGGAACCGGTGATTCCCACCGGTACGGCGTCCCGAGCCGGGACGCCCCATCACGAAAGGGAAAAGAAGATCGATGTTAAGGGAAGCCGCGCCCTGCCAGCAAGGCGGCGCGAGTTCGTGTTCAGGGGAGATGTTGCTTGACCCAGGCGGGTACGCCCTCGAGCGCAAGGGCAAGGGCGGGCCCGTCCTCGCCACCACCCTGGGCGAGGTCCGGGCGGCCGCCGCCCTTGCCGGAGATCTGACCGGCGATATGGCTCAGCAGTTCCCCAGCCTTGACCCGGCCCATTGGGCTGCCGTTCACCCCCGCGACCAGGGCCGCCTTGCCTTCGCTGGCGCCGGCCAGCACGATCACGCTGTCGCCCAGTTGTTGCTTCAGGCGGTCCATCGCCTCGCGCAAGGCCTTGGCATCGAAGCCTTCCAGTCGCACCGCGAGCACCTTCACACCGGCCACCTCGACCGCCGTGGCGGCCAGGTCGGCGGTGGCGCCGGACGCCAGCTTGGCCTTCAGCGCCTCCAGCTCGCGCTCCAGGCGCTTGTGCCTGTCGCCCAGCTGGCGAATCTTCTCGACCACGTCGCCGGCGCTGCCGCCGACCAGCTCGGCCGCCTCGTGCAGCTTGGCCTCTTCGGCCGCCACATGGTCCAGGGCGCCCTGCCCGGTCACCGCCTCGATCCGGCGCACGCCGGCCGACACGCCGCCCTCGCTGGTGATCTTGAACAGGCCGATGTCGCCGGTGCGCGCCACGTGCGTGCCGCCGCACAGCTCGGTGGAGTAGTCGCCCATCTTCAGCACACGCACGCGTTCGCCGTATTTCTCGCCGAACAGCGCCATCGCGCCGAAGTCCAGCGCCTCCTGCATGCCCATGTGGTGCACCTCGACCGCGTGGTTGGCACGCACCTGCGCGTTGACCTTGCGCTCGATCACCGCCAGTTCCTCGGCGCTCATCGGCTGGAAGTGCGAGAAATCGAAGCGCAGCCGGTCCGGCGCGACCAGCGACCCCTTCTGCTGCACGTGGGTGCCGAGCACCTCGCGCAACGCGGCGTGCAGCAGGTGCGTGGCCGAATGGTTGAGGATGGTGGCGCCGCGGCGGTCGCTGTCGACCTGCGCCGACAGCGTGGCGCCAACCTGCAGGCGGCCGCTGCGCAGCTGGCCGACATGGCCATGGAACTGGCCGGCGAACTTCTGCGTCTCCTCGACCTGGAACAGCACGCCGTCCGCGCTCAACTGGCCCAGGTCGCCGACTTGGCCGCCGGATTCGGCATAGAAGGGGGTGCGATCGAGCAGCACGATCGCCGCATCGCCGGCCTCGACCGACTCGACCGGGCGCCCGTCCTTCAACAGCGCGACCACCTTCAGCGCATCGGCCTGCAGCGCGTCGTAGCCCAGGAACACCGTGGGAACCAGTTGCGCCACCAGGTCCGCCGGCAGCGTGGTACCGCCGCCGAACTTGCCGGCCGCGCGCGCGGTCTCGCGCTGGCGCTCCATCGCGCTTTCGAAGCCGGCCATGTCCACCTCCATGCCGCGCTCGCGGGCGATGTCGGCGGTGAGATCGACCGGGAAGCCATAGGTGTCGTACAGGCGGAACGCGTCCGCGCCGGGGATGCTGCCGCTGGCGCGGGCGGCGATCTCGTCGAAGATCTTCATGCCCGAGTCCAGGGTCTCGGCAAAACGCTCCTCTTCGGCCTGCAGCGCCCGCTGCACGGTGGACAGCGCCGCCGGCAGTTCCGGATAGGCCTCGCCCATCAGGTCGGACAGGGTGGCCGCCATCTTGTGGAAGAACGGCTGGCGCACGCCGAGCATCCAGCCATGGCGCAGGGCGCGGCGGATGATCCGGCGCAGCACGTAGCCGCGGCCCTCGTTGGAGGGCAGCACGCCATCGACGATCAGGAACGAGCAGGCGCGGATGTGGTCGGCGATCACGCGCAGCGACTTGTTCTCCAGGTCGGCCATGCCGGTCAGCTCGGAGGCGTGGCGGATCAGCGTCTGGAACAGGTCGATCTCGTAGTTGCTGTGCACGTGCTGCAGGATCGCGGCCAGGCGCTCCAGGCCCATGCCGGTATCCACGCACGGCGCCGGCAGCGGCACCAGGGTGCCGTCGGGCTGGCGGTCGAACTGCATGAACACCAGGTTCCAGATCTCGATGAAGCGGTCGCCGTCCTCGTCCGGCGAGCCCGGGGGCCCGCCGGCGATATGCGCGCCGTGGTCGTAGAAGATCTCGGTGCACGGGCCGCAGGGGCCGGTGTCGGCCATCTGCCAGAAGTTGTCCGAGGCGTACGGGGCGCCCTTGTTGTCGCCGATGCGCACGATCCGCTCCGGCGGCACCCCGATCATGTCGCGCCACAGCTCGTAGGCCTGCTCGTCGGTGTGGTAGACGGTGACCAGCAGGCGCTCCGCAGGCAGCTTCCAGACCTGGGTCAGCAGTTCCCAGGCCCAGGCGATCGCCTCTTTCTTGAAGTAGTCGCCGAACGACCAGTTGCCCAGCATTTCGAAGAAGGTGTGATGGCGCGCGGTATAGCCGACCGAATCCAGGTCGTTGTGCTTGCCGCCGGCACGCAGGCAGCGCTGCACGTCGGCCGCGCGCACATAGCTGCGCTTCTCGGCGCCGAGGAACACGTCCTTGAACTGCACCATGCCGGAATTGGTGAACAACAGCGTCGGATCGTTGCCCGGCACCAGCGGCGCGGACGGAACGATGGTATGGCCCTTCCCGTTGAAGAACTCGAGGAAGTCGCTGCGGATCTGGGAGGTGGAGAATTTGGCGGGTGCGTTCATGGGCTGGCTATAGACGAGCGGACGGGTTTCCGGGCGTACCCCCTCAAGATAAGGGCGTGCGGAAACCGGACAAGACAATCCGCCAAGGTTAGCAGGCCCGGCCCGCTCAGTCCTCCGGCTCGTAGCGCGTGGCCGCGCGGATGCTGTCGCCATCGAAACCGCGCCGCGCCAGCAGATCGGCGGCCTTGCGCCGCTGCGCCAGGTCCACCGGTCCGGCCGCGCCGAAGCGGCGCTGCACCAGATCGCGGGCGTTTTCGCTCCAGTCGCCGTCGAATGCGGCCATCGCCGTGGCGATAGCCTCGCTATCCAGGCCGTGGGTGCCCAGTTCGGCACGAATATGCAAGGGTCCATAGCCGGTATTGGCCCGGCTGCGCACCAGCAGTTCGGCGAAGCGGCCATCGTCCTGCCAGCCCTCGCCCGCCAGGCGCTCCACCGCGGCGGCGGCGGCATCCGGCTCCACGCCGCGCGCCCGCAATTTGCGGGTCAGTTCCTTGCGCGAATGTTCGCGGCGCACCAGCAGGCCCAAGGCCCGCTGCAATGGCGTCTGTTCCGGCTGCCGGCGGCGCCGGCGCGGTTCCTGTGCTTGTTCGTCGTCACCCATGCAGGCTCACCGCCACGATCGTCAATGTGCCGTCCCTGGCACCTGCCCTCCTGGCTTGCTCAAGACTGCCGAGGGAGACGAGCGGCACTGACTCCACCGCTCCCCCGGCAGAAGACCATCACGCCTCGGCGTCTGCGTCGGCGTCCTCGGCTTCGGCCGCGCTCGGTGCGATTTCCGTAGGCTGGAACTTCTCGCGCAGCTCGCTTTCCAGCTTCGCCGCCACCTGCGGGTTGTCGCGCAGGTACTGGCGCGAATTGTCCTTGCCCTGGCCGATGCGCTCGCTGCCGTAGCTGTACCAGGCACCGGCCTTCTCGACCAGCTTGGCTTCCACGCCCATGTCGATCAGCTCGCCTTCGCGGCTGATGCCCTCGCCGTACAGGATCTCGGTGATGACCTGCTTGAACGGCGGCGCCAGCTTGTTCTTGACCACCTTGATCTTGGTCTGGTTGCCGATGATCTCGTCGCCCTTCTTGATCGCGCCGATGCGGCGGATGTCCAGGCGCACCGAGGCGTAGAACTTCAACGCGTTGCCGCCGGTGGTCACTTCCGGGCTCTGGCCGGGCATCATCACGCCGATCTTCATGCGCAGTTGGTTGATGAACACCACCAGCGTGTTGGAGCGCTTGATGTTGCCGGTCAGCTTGCGCAGCGCCTGGCTCATCAGGCGGGCCTGCAGGCCCGGCAGCTGGTCGCCCATCTCGCCTTCGATTTCGGCCTTCGGGGTCAGCGCGGCGACCGAGTCGACCACCACGATGTCGACCGAGCCCGAACGCACCAGCATGTCGGCGATTTCCAGCGCCTGTTCGCCGGTATCCGGCTGCGACAGCAGCAGTTCGTCGACGTTGACGCCGAGCTTGCCGGCATAGATCGGGTCCAGCGCGTGCTCGGCATCGATGAAGGCCGCGGTGCCGCCCTTCTTCTGGCACTCGGCGATGGCCTGCAGGGTCAGCGTGGTCTTGCCCGAGGATTCCGGACCATAGATCTCGACGACGCGGCCCTTCGGCAAGCCGCCGATGCCCAGCGCGATGTCCAGCATCAGCGAGCCGGTCGGAATCACCTCGACGGCTTCGATGATGCGATCGCCCATCCGCATCACCGAACCCTTGCCGAACTGCTTCTCGATCTGGCTCAGTGCGGCAGCGAGCGCGCGCTTCTTGTTCTCGTCCATTTTGGTGTCCTTCGGAGGTGAGGATGATTTGCGGGGTAGGTTCAATTTAGCGGCCAGGTATCGCACGGGCTGAGACAGTGCGGGGCAAAGAAAAAATAATTCGTCCGGGCAGGTCTACAGCAGCGGCGAACAGCGATGGTGCGGGTCGGGAAAATCCGGCCTGCGGTGTAGTGCAATCTCCAAAATCAACGGTTGGGGCGCAGCAGGCCGCAATACAGGCCTTCGATGGCGAAATCCTGGTCGGGCAGCACGTCGATCGGCGCGTAGTCCGGGTTGCGCGGCAGCAGGCGGATGCGGTCCTTGCCGATCTTCAGCAGCTTGACCGTGATCTCCTCGTCGATCCGCGCCACCACGATCTGCCCGGAACGGGCGTCGCGGGTCCGGTGCACGCCGATCAGGTCGCCGTCGAAGATGCCTTCGTCGCGCATCGAGTCGCCCTGCACCTTCAACAGGTAGTCCGGCGCCGGGGAGAAGAACACCCGGTCCAGCACCACGAAATCGTCCGAACCGATGTCCGCGCCGATCGGCAGGCCGGCGGCGACCCGCCCCAGCACCGGCAGGCGCAGGATGTCGGCACTGTCCACCTGCGGGGCCCGCGCCGGTGCGGCCGCGCCGCTCACCAGCCGGATGCCGCGCGCCTGTCCCGGCACGCGGCGGATCGCGCCGGCCTGCTCCAGGGCTTCCAGGTGGTATTGCGCGGCGCGCACACCCTTGAAGCCGAAGGCACGGGCGATCTCGGTCTGCGACGGCGGTGCGCCGTCGTGCTCGATACGCTGGGCGATCAGGTCGAGGATCGCCTGCTGGGTTTCGGTCAGTTCCATGGTTAGTAGTAATACTACTAAAAACGGAAATGGGCAACCCCGGCGTGATCGCATCAAGGGGGCTGCCGTTCCGCAGATCGCCCGCCCCGCCGGGCCTTGCGGCCACACCCGCACACCGGGAGTTCGCTCGCAGCGACCACCGCTCCGCTCAGCGGCCGCTGCGCCAGATCGAGATCAGGATCCACACGCCCGACAGCGCCGCGCCGATGAAACCGCCCACGCCGATCGCCAGCAGCCAACGGCTGGAGACGCCGCCGACGCTGTTCATCACGATCGAGGAGCCGATGATCAGCGCCGCGGTGACGATGCCCATGGTCAACCGATTCGCGGCGCGGTTGACCTGGTCGCCGAAGCCCTTCAGCGACGTCGTCTCGACATTGAGCTGCAGCCGTCCGCGCCGCGCCGCCTGCAGCAGCCGGCGGGTGTCGCGCGGCAGGTCGCCGAGCAGTTCCAGCGCGCCGAGCACGGTGCGGCGGCCGCGCTTGGCCATCGCGCGCGGGGCGAAGCGCTGCAGCATCACCCGCTCCAGATACGGCGCCGCGGCGCCGGCCATGTCGAAGTCCGGATCGAGCTGGCGCCCTACCCCTTCCAGGGTCAGGAAGGTCTTGATCATCAGCGCCAGGTCGGCCGGCAGCGCCAGCGCGTGCTGGCGCAGGATCGCGGTGACGTCGCCGAGCATCGCGCCGACCCTCAGCTCCTTCAACGGCACGCCGCGGTACTGGTCGACGAAGCCGGCGATCTCCAGTTGCAGCCGCGCCTCGTCGATCTCGGCATCGCCGTCGGTCCATTCCAGCAGCACGTCGGTGACCGCCTCGGCCTCCTGGGTGACCAGGCCGTGCAGCAACTGCACGACCTGGTAGCGGCGCTGCTCGGAGATGCGCCCGACCATGCCGAAATCGATCACCGCGATGCGTTCGCCGGGCAGGTAGAAGATGTTGCCCGGGTGCGGATCGGCGTGGAAGCAGCCGTCCTCGAGCACCATCTTCAGCACGATCTCGGCGCCGACGCGGGCCAGTCGGCGGCGGTCCAGGCCGGCGGCATCCACACCCGCCAGGTCGCGCCCGCCGATGCCGGCGACGAAGTCCTGCACGTTGAGCGTCTCGCAGGTCCACTGCCAATGCACGCGCGGGATCAGGATCTCGTCGTGGCCCTGGAAATTGGCGGCGATGCGCTCGGCGTTGCGGCATTCGCCGGCGAAATCCAGTTCGCGCCGCAGCGACACGGTGAACTGATGCACCACCTCCGCCGGGTGGTAGCGCTTGAGATCGGCCGCACGCGCCTCGACGATCTCCGCCAGCCGCGCCAGCAGCCGCAGGTCGGCCTCGATCACGTCGCGGATGCCGGGGCGGCGCACCTTCATCACCACCGCAGTGCCGTCGTGCAGCCAGGCGCGGTGGGTCTGCGCCAGCGACGCGGCGGCCAGCGGAGTCTCCTCGACCTGGGCGAAGATCGCCGACGGCGCCTCGCCCAACGCCTCGAGCAGTTGCGGCAGGATCTGTTCGTAGGGCAGCGCCGGCGCCGCGTTCTGCAGCTCGCCGAGTTCGTCGATCCACTCCGGCGGCAGCAGGTCCACGCGCGTGGCCAGCACCTGGCCGAGCTTGACGAAGGTCGGCCCGAGATCCTGCAACGCGCGCCGCACCCGCTGCGGCGCCGACATGCGCAGCATCTCTTCGGCGTTGTGCCAGTGCAGCAGGCGTCCGGCGCGTTCCAGCACGTCGGCCATGCCGATGCGGCGGACCACGTCGCCGAAGCCGTAACGGATCAGCACCGAGGCGATTTCCTGCAAACGCCCCAGGTCGCGGACCGTGCTCAGCGCCTCCCACATCGCGGTCGCCACCTAGCGCCCGTCGGCGTTCACAGCAGCGCGCCGAGGCCGTGCAGCGCCGCGGCGACGGTCTGCCGGCGCACCGCGTCGCGGTCGCCGTCGAAATGGAACAACTGCGCGCTGGCGTAGCCGCCGCGCCGCTTCCAGCCCACCCACACGGTGCCGACCGGCTTGTCGGCGGAACCGCCGCCGGGGCCGGCGATGCCGGTCACCGCCACCGCGATGCTGGCGCCGGAATTGACCAGCGCGCCGGACACCATCTCGATCACCGTCTCGCGGCTGACCGCGCCGTGGTGCTCCAGGGTCTGCGGACGCACGCCGAGCAGCGCCTGCTTGGCCTCGTAGCTGTAGGCGACCATGCCGCAGTCGAACCAGTCCGAGGAGCCGGAAATATCCGTCATCGCCTTGGCGATCCAGCCGCCGCTGCAGCTCTCGGCGGTGACCAGGCGCTCGCGCGCGGTGCGCAGCTGATCGCTGAGCGCAGTGGCGAGTTGCAGGAGTTGCGGGTCGGTGGGGACGTTCATGGCGCTGCTCGGGAAACCAATGCGCTTTGTAGCCGAATTCGCCACGGCTGTCGCGTTTGCGTGGCGCGCGGCCCTGCGTGGCTTCAGCGATGGTGGCGCAGCGGGCTGGTGCTGGTGCTTCAGGCGCAGGCTCGCTTGCATGCCGCCGCCATCAGTCGCGTCTTCGCGCAGCGGGGAAGAACAGCTACTTGCCGATTCATATGACATCACCGCAGGAGCCGCTTCAGCCGCGACGGACCGTATCGGTAGAGCCCGTCGCGGCTGAAGCCGCGCCTACAGACCTTGCGCAAGCCGCAAACGGCCGAGTCCAAATGCACCCAGCCGAGGCGGGCAGCGGCGCGATCCGGCATTGCGGCTAACGCTGCTGCCACTCCTCTTCCTCGCGCGGCGGCAACAGCGCGCGGATCGGCGCGCCGTCGGCGCTGGCGGCCAGGCGCTCGGCCTCGGTGATCGGGATGTCCACCTGCAGCAGCCAGCCGTCTTCGTCGGCCTGCTCGCTGCGGACCACCTGCAGTTGGTGCAGTTGCGAGCGCAGGCGCCCGGCGCTGGACGGCAGGCGCAGGCTGCCCTGCACGTGCTGCAGCCCCAGCCGCTGGCCGAGCACGCCCTGCAGCAGGTCCAGGCCACGTTCGTCGCGCGCCGAGATCCAGACCCGCTCGCGGCGCGCCTCGTCCGGCACCCCGTCCTGCGCATCGTGGCGCACGTCGGCGCCTTCGATGCGGTCGATCTTGTTGAACACCAGCAACTGCGGCAGATCGCCGGCGCCGACCGCGTGCAGCACCTCGTCGACCTGGGCGATGCGTTCTTCGCGCAACGGATCGGCGGCATCGACCACGTGCAGCAGGAAATCGGCCTCGCGCGCCTCGGACAGGGTCGAGCGGAACGCGGCGACCAGTTCGTGCGGCAGGTTGCGCACGAAGCCGACGGTGTCGGCCAGCATCGCGTTGCCGCCCGGCAGCGCGATGCGGCGCACGGTCGGGTCCAGGGTCGCGAACAGCTGGTCGGCGGCGTAGGCCTCGGCCCCGGTCAAGGCGTTGAACAGGGTCGACTTGCCGGCATTGGTATAGCCGACCACCGCGATCCGCGGCAGTTCGCTGCGCACCCGCGCACGGCGCATCTGGGTGTGTTGCACCTCGACCTTTTCCAGCCGCTTCTGCAACTGCTCGACCCGCTTCTGCAGCAGCCGGCGGTCGGTTTCCAGCTGGGTTTCGCCAGGGCCGCGCAGGCCGATCGAACCGCCGCGCTGGCGCTCCAGATGGGTCCAACCGCGCACCAGCCGCGTGGCCATGTGGCGCAGCTGCGCCAGTTCGACCTGCAGCTTGCCCTCGTGGCTGCGCGCGCGTTGCGCGAAGATGTCCAGGATCAGCCCGGTGCGGTCGATCACGCGCCGCTCCAGGTACTTTTCCAGGTTGCGCTCCTGGCCGGGACTCAGAGCATGGTTGACCAGGATCAGATCGGCGCCGCTGGCCTCGGCCGCGGCCTTGACCTCTTCCAGCTTGCCGCTGCCGATCAGCGTCGACGGGCTGGGCTTGTCGATGCGCGCGGTCAGCGTGGCGGCGATGCTGGCGCCGGCGGAGCGCGCCAGGTCGGCGAACTCCTCCAGCACATCGTCCTCCAACGGTCCACCGGCATAGGGCTGGATCAGCAGTGCGTGTTCGCCGCGGCGGGAACGATCAAACACCCGCGGCTCCGGTCTTCACCAGCGTCTTACTCGGCTTCGTCATCGTCCGCACTACCACCCTCGTTCTGCTGCACATAGCCACCGCCCGGTCCGACGCGCACGTTGCGCGCCGGCACCACGGTGGAAATGGCGTGTTTGTAGACCATCTGGCTCACGGTGTTGCGCAACAGCACCACGAACTGGTCGAAGGACTCGATGGTACCCTGCAGCTTGATGCCGTTGACCAGATACACCGAGACCGGCACCCGTTCGCGACGCAGCGCGTTCAGGAAAGGATCCTGTAAGGATTGCCCCTTGGACATGCTTCACTCCCGTTTATTGTTTTTATGTGCCCGGGACGGCACTGCAGCTCCCCTGCCGTGGCCCGGACCGCCGATGTTACACAACCGCGGGCTCCAGCACAGCGCGGCGTGTAGCCAAATCAGCCAAGAAAGTCCGCCACTGCGACATCCAGGCGCGCGCCGTCGCATTCGGGGTCGAACCAGCGCGCGTCCAGCTCCCCGCGCAGCCAGGTCAGTTGGCGCTTGGCCAGCTGGCGGGTAGCGGAGATCGCGCGATCGCGGAACGTGGCCGCATCGCTGGCCCCGTCCAGGTGTTCCCAGGCCTGGCGGTAGCCGACCGCGCGCACCGCCGGCAGCTCCAGCGGCCGCGCCACCTGGCGCAACGCCGGCAAGGCGCGCAGCGCGCGCACCTCGTCGAGGAAGCCCTGCTCCAGCATCGCGTCGAAGCGCAGCGCGATGCGCCGGTGCAGCAGCGCGCGGTCGGGCGGCGCCAGCACCAGTTTCAGGACCCGCAACGGCAGCCGCGGCGGCCCCGGCTGCGCCTGCCATGCGCTGATCGGGCGGCCGCTGAGCTGGAACACTTCCAGCGCGCGCTGGATGCGCTGCGCGTCGCCGGGCCGGATCCGCCGCGCGGCCAGCGGATCGACCTGCTGCAGCTGCGCGTGCAGCGCCGCCCAGCCGTCGGCCTGCGCGCGCGCGGCCAGCGCTGCGCGCAGCTGCGGATCGGCAGGCGGCATCGGCGCCAGGCCTTCCAGCAACGCCTGGAAATACAGGCCGGTGCCACCGGCCAGGATCGGCAGGCGGCCGCGGGCGACGATCGCCTCCAGCGCGGCACGCGCGTCCACCGCGAATTCGGCGGCCGAATAGGGTTGCCACGGATCGCGCAGGTCCAGCAGATGGTGCGGCACGCGCGCCAGCTGCCGGGCGTCGGGCTTGGCCGCACCGATGCTCAAGCCGCGGTACACCAGGGCCGAATCGACGCTGACGATCTCGCCGCCGTAGCGCTCGGCCAGGGCGATCGCCGCGGCGGTCTTGCCCGACGCGGTCGGCCCCATCAGCGCGATGGCGCGCGGGCGCCGGTCGGCGGGCATCAGTCCTCGTCCGGCCAGCGGAGCGCGGCGGGCGCGGCGCCGCTGCGCGGCAGCGGCACCGCCGCCAGCGCATTCCAGACCTTCAGCGCGTCGACCGTGGCGGCGACGTCGTGCACGCGCAGCAGCAGCGCACCGCGCTGCGCCGCCAGCAGGTGCGCCGCCACCGAGCCGGCCATGCGCTGCTCCGGTGCGGTGCGCCCGGTCAGTTCGCCGATGCTGCGCTTGCGCGACAGCCCGGCCAGCACCGGCACGCCGAGTTCGACCAGGCGCGACAGCTGCGCCAGCAACTGCAGGTTGTCGGCGGTGCCCTTGCCGAAACCGAAGCCCGGATCGACCAGCAGGCGGCGCTTGTCGATGCCGGCCATTTCCGCGGCGAACAGGCGCTCGGCCAGGAACCGGTGCACCTCGCCGACCACGTCGTCGTAGTGCGGCGCGCTGCCGGCGGCATAGGCGTCGTCGGGCATGTGCATCAGCACCACCGGCACCCGCAGTTCCGCCGCCGCGTCCAGTGCGCCGGGCCGGCGCAGGGCCTGGATGTCGTTGATCATGCCGGCGCCGGCGGCGACCGCCGCGCGCATCACGTCCGGCTTGAAGGTGTCCACGCTCAGCGGCAACGTGGTCTGCGCCGCCAGGCGCTCGATCACCGGGATGACCCGGCGCAATTCCTCTTCCACCGGGACCGGGGTGGCGCCGGGACGGGTCGATTCGCCGCCGATGTCGAGCAGGTCGGCGCCCTCCTCCACCAGGCGCAGGCCATGCGCGACGGCCGCTTCCACCGTCGCATGCGCGCCGCCGTCGGAAAACGAGTCGGGGGTGACGTTGACGATGCCCATCACCCGCGGACGATCCAGCAACAGGCGGCGTCCGCCGCAATCCAGGCTCGGCGAGGTTTCGAACATCAGCGGTACTCCTGCGGGTTGCCGCACCGGATGGGGATGCCGCGCACGGGCTTCGTTGCGCTTCGTGCAGCGGCGCGGCGCGTCGTGGCGACGACGGCGTTCGCAGGCAGCGACAGCGATGGACAAGCGGGCGTTGGCATGGGCGGCGGACAGTGATGACGGGGCGCCATTGTCGCCCAGTCGCAGTGCCTACGACGACGCGGCGGCAGGATGCGTCCACAAGCTCGGCCGGAGCGATGCGATCGCCGCTGCGGCGGCCTGTCCTGCACCGCCGGATCTACAAAAGCGCAGGCAACAAAAAAGCCAGGGATCGCTCCCTGGCTTTCCGATCGACCCGAGCGGGCGCTTACAGCTGCTCGGCCGGGCCGGTGATCGGCGGCAGCGGCCGCGAACTGCCCTTGTCGTTGCCGCCGTCCTTGCCATCCTTGCCGGACTTGTTCCAGCCCATCGGCGGCGGCGGATCGCGGCCTTCCATGATCGCGTCGATCTGCGGCACGTCGATGGTTTCGTACTCCAGCAGCAACTTGGCCATCACGTGCAGCTTGTCCAGGTTCTCGGTCAGGATATGCGTGGTCTTGGCGTAGGCCTTGTCGAGGATCGAACGCACTACTTCGTCGATGCGGCGCGCGGTATCGTCGGACACGCTCTTGTGCTGGGTCACCGAACGGCCCAGGAACACCTCGTCGTCTTCCTCGCCGTAGGCGATCGGCCCCAGCTCGTCGGACAGGCCCCACTTGGTGACCATGTTGCGCGCCATCTTGGTCGCGCGCTCGATGTCGTTGGAGGCGCCGGTGGTGACCTTGTCGGTGCCGAAGATCAGCTCCTCGGCGACGCGGCCGCCGTACAGCGAGCACAGCTGCGACTGGATCGCGACGCGGTTGATCGAGTACTTGTCGCCTTCCGGCAGGTACATGGTCACGCCCAGCGCACGCCCGCGCGGGATGATGGTGACCTTGTAGACCGGATCGTGCTCCGGCACCAGGCGACCGACGATGGCATGGCCGGCCTCGTGGTAGGCGGTGAGCGTCTTCTCTTCCTCGCTCATCGCCATCGAACGGCGCTCGGACCCCATCAGGATCTTGTCGCGGGCGCGGTCGAAGTGGTCCATGCGGACCTCCTTGACCGTTTCGCGCGCGGCGAACAGCGCCGCCTCGTTGCACAGGTTGGCCAGGTCGGCGCCGGAGAAGCCCGGAGTACCGCGCGCGATCACCATCGGCTCGACGTCGTCGGCCAGCGGCAGCTTGCGCATGTGCACCTTCAGGATCTGCTCGCGGCCACGCACGTCCGGCAGCCCCACCACCACCTGGCGGTCGAAGCGGCCCGGGCGCAGCAGTGCCGGGTCGAGCACGTCCGGACGGTTGGTCGCGGCGATCACGATCACGCCTTCGCCGCCCTCGAACCCGTCCATCTCCACCAGCAACTGGTTCAGGGTCTGCTCGCGCTCGTCGTGGCCGCCGCCCAGGCCGGCACCGCGATGACGGCCGACCGCATCGATTTCGTCGATGAAGATGATGCACGGCGCGTGCTTCTTGGCCTGCTCGAACATGTCGCGCACGCGGCTGGCGCCGACGCCGACGAACATCTCGACGAAGTCGGAACCGGAAATGCTGAAGAACGGCACCTTGGCCTCGCCGGCGATGGCCTTGGCCAGCAGCGTCTTGCCGGTGCCGGGCGGGCCGACCATCAGCACGCCGCGCGGGATCTTGCCGCCGAGCTTGGTGAACTTGGTCGGATCGCGCAGGAAGTCGACCAGCTCGCTGACTTCCTCCTTGGCCTCGTCGCAGCCGGCGACGTCGGCGAAGGTGATCTTGATCTGGTCCTCGCCCTGCAGCTTGGCGCGCGACTTGCCGAACGACATCGCGCCCTTGGCGCCGCCACCGCCGCCCTGCATCTGGCGCATGATGAACAGCCAGAAGCCGATGATCAGGATGACCGGCAGGAAGTTCAGCACCAGCGACCAGAAGCTCGGGCCGTTGGCCGGCTTCTGCCGGGTCATCTCCACGTTCTTGCTGTACAGCACGTCGACCAGCTTGTCGTCGCGCGGCCCGTAGACCGTGCTCTCGCTGCCGTCGCTGCGCTTGAAGCGGATCGCGGTCACCGACAGTCCGGTGTCGTCGGTGAAGTCGACCGACTTCACCCGCCCGCCGTCCACTTCCTTCAGGAACTGGGTATAGGTCACGGTGTCGTTGCCGGGACCGCCGGCCAGCCGTGGCGAGAAGCTCTGGAACACCACCATCAGCACGACGGCGACGACTACCCACAGCAACAGATTCTTGGTCAAGTCGTTCATCCTCATTGGCTCCGGTGTCCCTTCAACTCTTTCTCGATGCGTGATGCGACGGGTTCAGCTTACTTGATCTGGGCACGCTTGCCCTGTCCGAGGACATAGACCTCCGGCGAGCGCTTGCGCGATGCCGCCGGTTTGCGGATGGACACCTTCTCGTAACGGCGGCGCATCTCGCGGATGTAGTCGTCGGACCCGACGCCCTGGAACAGCTTGATCAGGAACGCCCCGCCCGGCTTGAGGTGGGTATCGGCGAACGCCATCGCCAATTCGGCCAGATGCATCATCCGCGGCTGGTCGACCGCATCCATGCCGCTTTTATTGGGGGCCATATCCGACAGCACAAGGTCTACCGGGTTGCCGCCCAGCATTTCCTCGAACTGCGATAGCACCGCGTCTTCCCTGAAGTCGCCGTGAAGGAACTCCACGCCGGCCAGCGGCGGCATCTCCAGGATGTCCAGCGCCAGCACCCGGCCGCGCTCGCCCAGCGACTTGCGCACCTGCTGCGACCAGCCGCCCGGCGCGGCGCCGAGATCGACCACCAGCATGTCCGGCTTGAGCAGCTTGTCGCGCTGCAGCAGCTCTTCCAGCTTGTAGGCGGCACGCGAACGCATGCCTTCGGCCTGGGCCTTCTTCACGAAGGGGTCGGCGAAATGTTCGCGGAGCCAGCGTTGGCTGCTTTTGCTGCGGGTTGCCATGGGATCGCGGTCGTGGTGGGCGGCCATGATACCCTGATCGCCCTTGGCAACCCCGTTCCCGCCTGCATGTCGATCAGCCTGACTCCGTCCCAGAACCGCTTCCTGCGCGGCCTGGCGCACGACCTCAAACCCCTGTTGCAGATTGGCGGCAAGGGCGTCACGCCGGCCTTCCTGGCCGAACTGGACGAGGTGCTGGAGCGCCACGAACTGGTCAAGGTGAAGGTCGGCGGCGACGACCGCGAGGCCCGCGACGCGAGCATCGCCAGCCTGGTCGAGCAATCGCACAGCGTGCTGGTGCAGCGCATCGGCCACACCGCGATCCTGTACCGCCCGGCCAAGGAAGACCGCCAGATCGTGCTGCCGCGCGGCTGACCCGCTTCCCGGTGCCCTCATGCAGCTGACCCAGGACCTGCCCGATTACGCCTACACCCTGCGCATGGCCGATGGCCGCCAGGCCAAGGTGAACGACCGCCTGCTCACCCGCAGCTTCATTCTCGCCCCGGATGCCTTGGTCGAGGCGTGGGACGCACCGGTCGCAACCGAGCTGCAGCCACAGCACCTGCAGCCCTTGCTGGAAATGAACCCGGCCCTGGTGATCCTGGGCACCGGCGAACGCCAGGTCTTCCCTTCTGCCGCCGCGCTGGCGCTGTTCCTGACCCGCGGCATCGGCATCGAAGTGATGAACAACGCCGCGGCGGCGCGCACCTACAACGTACTGGCCGCCGAAGGCCGGCGCGTGGCGGTCGGGTTCCTGCTCGAAGGCTGAGCGGCAGCACCGTCGCTGTCTGTGCGGACCGCGTTTCGCCGTCCGATCCACTGGCGCGCTGCGCCGGAATACGCCCCATCGCCGATCCGCCGCTTGCTTGCTCAGCAAATACAGCAGCGTGATCGACCGGCTTGGCCGTTGTAGCGGGCTAGGCGGCGCCGCCTGCGGTCCACCGGACCGCGCGCCACTGAGCGCCCGGCGCGCTGCACCGGGCCGGGGATCCGCCCGAGGGCCGACGTACCGATTACTTGCTGGGCAAGTACAGCAGCGGGTCGACCGGTTTGCCGTTGTAGCGGATCTCGAAGTGCAGCATGTCGCGCGCGGCGCCGCTGCGCCCCATCTCGGCGATCTGCTCGCCTGCCTTCACGTTCTGGCCTTCGTTGACCAGGCGCTTGCGGTTGTGGCCGTAGGCCGACAGCCATTGCTCGTTGTGCTTGATGATGATCAGTTCGCCGTAGCCGACCAGGCCGGCGCCCGAATAGACCACCACGCCATCGGCGGCGGCACGCACCGCCTGGCCACTGCTGCCGGCGATGTCCACGCCCTGCTTGGTGGTCTCGCCGACCACGAAGCGGCTGACCACCGCGCCGTCGGCTGGCCAGCGCCAGCTGAAGCCGCTGTTCACCGGCGTCGGCGCAGCGACCGGCGGCCGCGCGGCCGTTCCCGCAGAACCCGGCGGCGCGACCGGAGCGCTACCCGGCCGCGCGACCGTGCCGCCGCCACTGCCGCCACCCGGCGGGTACAGCTTCAGCGACTGCCCGGGATAGATCGTGTACGGCGGCGGCAACCGGTTCCAGGCGGCCAGGTCCTGCGGATTGATGTTGTTGACGCGGGCGATCGCATACAGCGTGTCGCCACGGCGCACGGTCGCACTGACCCCGGGCTTGGGCACGGACGGACGCGGCGCCGACGTGCCGGGCTTGCCGGGCGCTCCGGACGTCCGCACGACGGTGGCGCTGCTGCACGCGCCCATCCCTGCCGCCACCAGCAACCACACGCTGCAACGCAGGCCGTTGCGCACCACCCGATCGACGCTCATCCGTACTTCGCTCTCCATATGACCCACACCACCAGCAGCGCCAGGATCGCCATCGCGACCCAACCGAGCGGTTCGATCCAGCGCCGCAACGCGGCTTCCGCACGCGGCCCGCCCAGGCGGATCGCGCCGGCCACCAGGTACACGCGCTTGCCGCGGCCGACCAACATGCTCGCCAGGAACGGTAGCAGCGGGATTCCCACGATGCCTGAGGCCCAGGTAAATATCTTCAGCGGGATCGGGGTGAAACCGGCCAGCACCAGCAACCAGAACGCACGCCATGGCGACTCGGCGACCACCTCGCGCAGATGAGTCACCTGCGCATCGATCTTCTGCGTCCAGCCCAGCCATTCGATCAGCGGCTGCACCGCGGCGAAGGCGAAATGGCCGAGCATGTAGCCGACCAGCGCACCGGCCAGCGAACCCATCAGGCTCAGCGTGGCGAACCACAGCGCGCGCCGCGGTTGCGCCAGCGACATCGGCGCCAGCATCACCTCCGGCGGCACCGGGAACACGATCGCCTCGGCGAAGCTGAGCCCGGTCAGGAACGTCGGCGCGCGGCGATGGCGCGACCAGGCGATGGCACGTTCGTACAACGGCCCGAATATCTTCATGCAACCCAGCTCCGGTGATTCAATCCAGGGTGACTCAATCCAGCATGCCCGACAGCAGCGGGACGAAGGTCACCGGCGCCAGAATGTCCTGTTCGATGCGGCCTTCGGCATCGCGGCGCAGGCGCACCAGCGATTGCGACGAGGGGCCGCCGACCGGCGCCACCAGGCAGCCGCCCGGCGCCAGTTGCTCGACCAGCGCATCGACCAGCGCCGGCGCCGCGGCGGTGACCACGATCGCATCGTAGGGGCCGTGCTCGGCCCAGCCGATGCGGCCGTCGTCGTGCTTGCTGCGCACGTTCATGCCGAGCTGGCGCAAGCGCTTGCGCGCCTGCCGCAGCAGGTCGCCGATGCGCTCCACGGTATAGACCTCCAGCCCCAGCGCGGCCAGGATCGCGGCCTGGTAGCCGGAGCCGGTGCCCACTTCCAACACCTTCTTCGGTGCAACCTCGAGCACGGTCTCGGTCATCCGCGCCACCACCCACGGCTGCGAGATGGTCTGGCCATGGCCGATCGGCAGCGCAGTGTCCTCGTAGGCACGCGAGGCCAGCGCTTCGTCGATGAACAAGTGCCGCGGCACCGTGCGCACCGCGTTGAGCACGGCCTCGTCGCGAATGCCGGACTCGCGCAGGCGTTCGACCAGGCGGTCGCGCACGCGCTGCGAGGTCATGCCGATGCCGATCGCTTCCGGTTGCAGGCGCAGCCGCGGGGTCATGCCGGGTTGTCCAGCGCGGCGGTGAGGCCGCCAACCCAGCTGGCCACCGTCTCCAGCGCCTGGTAGCGGGTCAGGTCGACCTGGATCGGGGTGATCGAGATGAAGCCGGTGCGCACCGCGTGGAAATCGGTGCCCGGGCCGGCGTCCTGCTCGCGGCCGGCCGGGCCGATCCAGTACACGGTGCCGCCGCGCGGATCGGGCTGCGGCAGGCACGGTTCGGAGCGGTGGCGGTTGCCGAGCCGGGTGACCTCGAAGCCCTTGATCTCGCCCCACGGCAGGTCCGGCACGTTGACGTTGAGGATGGTGTCCGCCGGCAGCGGATCGGCCTTCAGCCGCGCCACGATCTCGACCGCGGCGCGCGCGGCGGTCTGGAAGTGCTTGGGTTCGTGGTTGTGGGTGACCAGCGACATCGCCAGCGCGGGCAGGCCCAGGAAGCGGCCTTCCATCGCCGCCGAGACGGTGCCCGAATAGATCACGTCGTCGCCCAGGTTGGCCGAGTTGTTGATCCCCGAGACCACCATGTCCGGTTCGTCGTCGAGCATGCCGGTGAGCGCCAGGTGCACGCAGTCGGTCGGCGTACCGGCGACGCTGCAGGTGTGCGGGTCGATGCGCTTGATCCGGATCGGCAGATCCAGGGTCAGCGAGTTGCTGGCGCCGGAACGATCGCGATCGGGTGCGACCACGGTCACTTCGTGGCCCGCGCCGCGCAGTTGCTCGGCCAGCATCTTGATGCCGGGGGCGTCGACGCCGTCGTCGTTGCTCACTAATACGCGCATGGGACTCCTCGGATAACCCGGCCATGATACCGGATGCGTCCCTCGCCTTCCGCCCTCATGCACGCTCGCACTGCTTGCGCCGCGTGACCGGCGGGTTACGCTGTGCGCCATGTCGCATCCCGAAGACGAAGATCCCGCCGCCCTGTTTCGCGCGGCGATCGGCGCGGTCACGCCGCTCAACGCGACGCCGCCGGCCAATGCCAAGCCGCGGCCGAAGCCGCGCGCGCGCATGGCCGAGCGCGACGACGCCGAGGCACAGAGCGAATTCCAGCGCCTGCTGCGCGACAGCGCGCCGCTGGAGGCCGGCGACGTGGCCAGCTACCGCCGCGAGAACGTGCCGGCGCGGGTGTTCCAGCGGCTGCGCCGCGGCCAGTTCTCCGCCCAGGACGAACTGGACCTGCATGGCGCCAACGCGGCGCAGGCCGAGGCGCTGCTGCGGCAGTTCATCGCCGAGGCGCATGCGCACGAGTTCGGCTGCGTGCGCATCGTGCACGGCAAGGGCCTGCAGTCCGGCGGCATCCCGATGCTGAAGAATCTGGTCGATCGCCTGCTGCGGCAGCGCAACGACGTGCTGGCGTTCCATTCGGCGCCGCCCACGCAAGGCGGTACCGGGGCGATGCTGGTGTTGCTGGCGCGGCGCTGACGCCGCGCCGCTCACTCCTGCGCCGCCGGCTCGGCCTGCGCGCCCTGTCCGGCATCGACGACCTCGCCCAGCTCGTGCAGCAGCGCGGTGGCATAGCTGCCCGGCGGCAGCGCGAAACGCAGTTCCAGCGCGTCGTCGTGCGCGTCCAGCCAGCGCCACTGCAGCGCGGCCGCGCGCAAGCGGGTGGCGCGCCGCTCCTGTTTCAGGCCTTCGCGCTCCAGGCCTTCGCGCAAGCGCACGGACGTCGCATCCTCGAGCGCGGCCAGTTCCAGCGCGCGCGCCGCGTCGGCGCTGCGCAACTCGCCCGCGCCCCACAACGGCGCCGAAGGATGGATGTCGAAACGCTGCAGCCGCTCGGCCAGCACGTCGGACCAGGGTTCCGGGCCGAACACGCTGCGGCTGCCGTCGAGCAGCCACACCTCGCCATCCAGCGCGCCGTCCCAGTTGCCCGCCGCCACGCGCGCGGCCAGGACCCGGTTGAACAGTTCCGAGCGCGCCGCCGACAACAGCAGCGAGCGCTGCTCGCGCCGCACCCGGCGCCCGCCGAACATCGCCAGTGCGTTGCCGACGTTGCCGCCGTCGCGACCGAAGCGCTGTTCGCCGAACCAGTTGGGAATGCCGCGCGCGGCGATCTGCGCCAGCCGCGCCTCGATCGCGGCGCGCTCGCCGCGCACCTCGCGCAACACCAGCACGAACCCGTTGCCGGCCAGCGCGCCGCGCGGCAGCTTGCGGTTGTGCCACTGCGACTGCACGACCTGCAGGTCCTCGCTGTGCAGCGCCTCCAGCGCCGGCGCCACCCGCTTGGGCAGGTGCACCGAGAAGCGCTGGGTGGTGACCGCGTGGCGGTCCTTCATGCCCGCATAGCCGATCGCCATCTCCGTCACACCTGCCCATTGCGCCAGGCGGCGTGCGGCGAATGCGGTGTTCATGCCGCGCTTGCGCACGGTCAGCAACAGATGTTCGCCCTCGCCGCTCGGCTCGAACGCGGGCATTTCGTCGACCTGGAAATCCTCGGCCACGCTGCGCATGCGCGCCTGCAACGGCGCCGCGCCGAACGCGCGCGGCAAGTCGCTCACAGCGCCACCAGCAACACCGCCGCCTGCGCCGCGATGCCTTCGCCGCGGCCGGTGAACCCCAACTGCTCGCTGGTGGTGGCCTTGACGCTGACCCGCTCGACGCCGACCTGCAGCAGCGCGGCCAGGCGTTCGCGCATCGCCAGCGCATGCGGGCCGACCTTGGGCCGCTCGCAGATCACGGTGACGTCGGCGTTGCCGAGCTGCCAGCCGCGCTCGCGCAACAGCTGCTCGCAATGGCTCAGGAACTGCGCGCTGTCGGCGCCCTTCCAGCGCGCATCCGAGGGCGGGAAATGCTGGCCGATGTCGCCCAGCGCCAGCGCGCCGAGCAGCGCGTCGCACAGCGCGTGGATCACCACGTCGCCGTCGCTGTGCGCCAGCACGCCGCGCGTGTGCGGCACGCGCACGCCGCCGAGCATCACGTGGTCGCCGTCGCCGAAGGCGTGCACGTCGTAGCCCTGGCCGATACGGAAGGGAGGAAAGTCAGGCATGGGCATCGCAGGATCGCAAAAGGAAAAAAGGAAGGCATCGGCGGCGCGACGCCGCAGCGCGGCGCGGCTGCGTCACGGCTGCCGCGCGCGCAGGAACAGTTCGAACTCGAAGCGCACCAGGTCGGCCGGGGTGGTGACCTTGAAGTTGTCCTCGGCGCCCTCGACCAGCAGCGGCCGCAGGCCCAGCAACTCCATCGCCATCGCATCGTCGGTGACCTCGACGCCGGCGGCCGCGGCCTGTTCCAGCGCCCTGGTCAGCTGCAGGCGCCGGAACAACTGCGGGGTCAGCGCGCGCCACAGGCGCTCGCGCGGCTCGGTGGCGTCGATGCCGCCGTCGTCGCCGGCGCGCTTGAGCGTGTCGCGCACCGGTGCGGCCAGGATCGCGCCGACCGGATCGCCGCGCCCGGTTTCCAGCAGCCGGTCCAGGTCCGCCAGTGCCAGGTTCGGGCGCGCCGCATCGTGCACCAGCACGAAATCGTCCGCCTTGACCGAGTCCGGCAAGGCCTGCAACGCGGCCAGCACCGAGCCGGCCCGGCTGGCGCCGCCGACGCAGGTCAGCACCGGCTTGCCGTCCAGTTCGTTCCAGCCCGGCCAATCGGCATCGTCGGTGCCGAGCGCGACCATCGCCCCGGCCACCGCCGGATGCGCCAGCAGGGCCTGCAGCGCATGCGCGATCAACGGCTGCCCGCCGGCCTGCAGATACTGCTTGGGCACGGGACTGCCGAAACGGGTGCCACGGCCGGCGGCCGGCACCACGGCCCAGACCGTGGCCATCAGGGTTGCTCGCTCGGCGCGGCCGGCGCCTGCGCCGGGGTGCCGTCGGCGGCCGGCGCGACCGGCACCGGCGCGTCCTCGACGACGCGATAGAACTTCTCGCCCGGCTTGATCATGCCCAGCTCGCTGCGCGCGCGCTCCTCGATCGCCGCCTCGCCGTCCTTGAGGTCCTTGACCTCGGCGGCGAGCGCGGCATTGCGTTGCTGCAGGCCTTCGTTATCCCGCTTCTGGTGCTCGACCTGGCTCTCGAGCACCAGTACCTCGCCGGAATTGCCCGGACCGAGCCAGAAACGGTACTGCAGCCACGCCAGCAGTCCCGCCAGCACCAGCAGCAGCCAGCGCCAGTTGCGCACGGCCTACCGCTTGAGCGAGACGAATGCGTCGCGCCCCGCGTAGCGCGCGCCGCTGCCCAGCGCTTCCTCGATCCGCAGCAGCTGGTTGTACTTGGCCACGCGATCGCTGCGGCACAGCGAGCCGGTCTTGATCTGGGTGGCGGTGGTGGCCACGGCGATGTCGGCGATGGTGGTGTCCTCGGTCTCGCCGGAACGGTGCGAGACGATCGCCGCGTAGCCGGCGGTGTCGGCCATGGCGATCGCTTCCAGGGTCTCGGTCAGGGTGCCGATCTGGTTGACCTTAATCAGGATCGCGTTGGCGGTGCCGGACTCGATGCCCTGCCTGAAGATCTTCGGGTTGGTCACGAACAGGTCGTCGCCGACCAGTTGCACCTTGCTGCCGAGGCGATCGGTCAACAGCTTCCAGCCGGCCCAGTCGTCCTCGGCCAGGCCGTCCTCGATGCTGATGATCGGGTACTGCGCGGCCCAGTCGGCGAGGAAATCGACGAACTGCTCGCTGGTCAGGCGCTTGCCCTCGCCCACCAGGTGGTACTTGCCGTTGTCGTAGAACTCGCTGGAAGCCACGTCCAGGCCCAGCAGCACGTCTTCGCCGGCGGTGTAGCCGGCCTTGCCGATCGCTTCGAGGATGGTGTCCAGCGCTTCCACGTTGCTGCGGAAGTCCGGCGCGAAGCCGCCCTCGTCGCCGACCGCGGTGGACAGGCCATGGCCTTTCAGCACCGCCTTGAGCGCGTGGAAGATCTCGGTGCCGGCGCGCAGCGCCTCGGAGAACGAGGCGGCGCCGACCGGCAGCACCATGAATTCCTGGAAGTCGACGTTGTTGTCGGCATGCGCGCCGCCGTTGATGATGTTCATCATCGGCACCGGCAGCACCACGTTGGCGGTGTTGGCGCCGGCCAGGTACTGCCACAGCGCCTGCTTGCGCGAGGCGGCGACCGCATGCGCGTTGGCCAGCGACACGCCGAGCAGCGCGTTGGCGCCGAGGCGGCCCTTGTTCTCGGTGCCGTCCAGGTCGATCAGGCGCCGGTCCAGGCCCTGCTGGTCGGCACCGTCGAAGCCCTGCAGCGCACTGGCGATCGTGGTGTTGACGTTCTCCACCGCCTTGCGCACGCCCTTGCCCAGGTAGCGGGTCTTGTCGCCATCGCGCAGCTCGACCGCTTCCTTGGTGCCGGTGGAAGCGCCCGACGGCACCGCGGCGCGGCCCAGCGAGCCGTCGGCCAGCGTGACTTCCGCTTCGAGCGTGGGGTTGCCGCGGGAATCGAGAATCTCGCGGGCGTGGATCTTGGCGATAGTGGTCATAAGTCCAGTCGGTTACCAGGAAAGGAGGGGGACACCGGAAACCGTCGGATTATGGCCGCAGCGCCGCTGCTTGCCAAATGAACCGCGCGCCGCGCCGGCGCCGCGCACGGGCCCGAACAGCGCGAGCGCTGTGCGAGAGACGGGTGCGTCCAGGGGCCGGCGCACCCGCACCGTCGCCGCATCAGCCCAGCCCGTGCTCCAGGAAGCCGCTGCGCTTGGTGATCGCGTCCAGCGCCATCAGCGTCTCCAGCAGCGCCTCCATCTTGTCCAGCGGCCAGGCATTGGGGCCATCGGACAGCGCCTTGGACGGATCGGGGTGGGTCTCGGCGAACACGCCGGACACGCCCACCGCCACCGCTGCGCGCGCCAGCACCGGCACGAACTCGCGCTGGCCGCCGGAGGTGCTGCCCTGCCCGCCCGGCAACTGCACCGAATGGGTGGCATCGAACACCACCGGGCAGCCGGTCTCGCGCATCACGCTCAGCGAGCGCATGTCGCTGACCAGGTTGTTGTAGCCGAAGCTGGCGCCGCGCTCGCAGACCATGATCTGCTCGTTGCCGGTGGACTTGGCCTTGTCCACCACCGGCTTCATGTCCCACGGCGACAGGAACTGGCCCTTCTTGATGTTGACCGGCTTGCCGGCGGCGCAGACGTTCCTGATGAAGTCGGTCTGCCGCACCAGGAACGCCGGCGTCTGCAGCACGTCCACCACCGCCGCCACCTCGTGCATCGGCGTGTACTCGTGCACGTCGGTCAGCACCGGCACGCCGATCTGCTTCTTCACCGCCTCCAGCACCTTGAGCCCCTCTTCCAGGCCGGGGCCGCGGAAGCTGGTGCCGGAAGTACGGTTGGCCTTGTCGAAGCTCGACTTGAAGATGAAGTTGATCCCCAGCCTGCCGGTGATCTCCTTGAGCTTGCCGGCCACGTCCAGCTGCAGCTGCATCGACTCGATCACGCACGGGCCTGCGATCAGGAACAGCGGCTGGTCCAGGCCGACTTCGAAGCCACACAGTTTCATCGGATCACCTATCGATTGGAGCCCCTCTCCCATTGGGAGAGGGGTTGGGGTGAGGGTACGGGCGAAGCTTCGAGGAATTCAGGCGCGCGAGGCTGCGCCCGTCCCCTCATCCGGCGCTTCGCGCCACCTTCTCCCGATGGGAGAAGGAACTAGGCGCGCGCTTCCTTCAACAGCTTGCCGCCGGCCTTCTTCTCGCGCGCGGCGCGCACGAAGCCGATGAACAGCGGATGGCCGTCGCGCGGCGTGGACAGGAACTCCGGGTGCGCCTGGCAGGCCAGGAACCAGGGATGCACCTCGCGCGGCAGCTCGACCATCTCCACCAGGGTGTCGTCCATCGACTTGGCGGAAATCACCAGGCCGGCGTCCTCCAGCTGGGTGCGGTAGCGGTTGTTGAACTCGTAGCGGTGGCGATGGCGCTCGGACACCACGTCCTTGCCGTACATCTCGCGCGACAGCGTGCCGGGCTTGAGCCGCTGTTCCTGCAGGCCCAGGCGCATGGTGCCGCCCAGATCGGACTTCTCGTCGCGCTTCTCCACGTCGCCGCTGGCGGTGCGCCACTCGGTGATCAGGCCGATCACCGGATACGGCGACTGGCGGTCGTTCTCGGTGCTGTTGGCGCCGTCCAGGCCGGCGACATGGCGCGCGTAGTCCACCACCGCCGCCTGCATGCCGTAGCAGATGCCGAAGTACGGCACGCGGTGCTCGCGCGCATAGCGCGAGGTCAGCACCTTGCCTTCGAAGCCGCGGTCGCCGAAGCCGCCGGGCACCAGGATGCCGTCCACGTCGGCCAGCGCCGACAGGTCGCTGCCTTCCAGTTCCTGCGCCTCCAGCCACTTCAAGGTGACCTTGGTGCGCTGGCGCAGGCCGCCGTGCTTGAGCGCCTCGCCGACCGACTTGTAGGCGTCCTGGTGGTCCACGTACTTGCCGACCACGGCGATGGTGACCTCGTCGAGCGGGTGCTTGGTGGCGTCCACCACCGCTTCCCATTCCGACAGGTCGGCCGGGCCGACCTTGTCGCGCAGCTTGAACTGGTCGATGACGATCTCGTCCAGGCCCTGCCGGTGCAGTTCCAGCGGCATGCCGTAGAGCACGTCGATGTCGGCGGCGCTGATCACCGCGCGCTCGGAGACGTTGGTGAACAGCGCGATCTTGCGCCGCTCCGAATCCGGAATCGCCTGCTCGGAGCGGCACAGCAGCACGTCCGGCTGGATGCCGATCGAGCGCAGCTCCTTGACCGAATGCTGGGTCGGCTTGGTCTTCAGCTCGCCGGCGGCGGCGATGTACGGCACCAGGGTGAGATGCATGAACAGCGCGCGCTCGGCGCCGCGCTCGGTGCGCACCTGGCGGATCGCTTCCAGGAACGGCAGCGACTCGATATCGCCGACGGTGCCGCCGATTTCCACCAGCGCCACGTCGAACCCGGCGGTGGCTTCGTCCACGCAACGGCGGATTTCGTCGGTGATGTGCGGGATCACCTGCACGGTGGCGCCCAGATAGTCGCCGCGGCGCTCCTTGCGGATCACGTTCTCGTAGATGCGGCCGGTGGTGACCGAATTCTTGCGCGACAGGCGGGTGCGCACGAAGCGCTCGTAGTGGCCCAGGTCCAGGTCGGTCTCGGCGCCGTCGTCGGTGACGTACACCTCGCCGTGCTGGAACGGGCTCATCGTGCCCGGGTCGACGTTGATGTAGGGGTCCAGCTTCATCATCGTGACCGACAGGCCACGTGCTTCGAGAATGGACGCAAGCGAAGCGGCCGCGATGCCCTTGCCAAGCGAGGACACTACGCCGCCGGTAACGAAGATCAGGGGGGTCATGGCTCGAAGGCCTCCCGGAAAGCCATAGTTTAACGGGTGAAGCCGATTTGCCCAAGCGCTTTCGGACCGATCGACCGCACAAAAAGAAGACGCCCCGGCACCAGCCGGGGCGTCGCAGGTCGCAACAGGGCGCGCGCTCAGGGCTTGCGCGCTTCCTCTTCTTCCTCTTTCTTCGGCGCAGCCGCATCCTTGCCGGCCTTGTGCTCGGCCGCCGCAGCGGCACGGCGCTTGGCCTTGGCATCGGCCTCGGCCTTCTCCTTCGCGACCTGCGCCTCGTAGGCGGCGGCGCCGGAGGTGGCCGGATCGGCGCTCTGCGCCTGGGCCATCGCGACCGGGATGGCCACCGCGGCGGCGACCAGCGCGGCCAGGGTCAACAGCTTGCGAACGTTCATGGCGTACTCCTGTGTGAGGCTGCAACGACAATGGGGATGCCGTTACCGATTTTCCAGTGCAAGGCTAGCGCACGGCCACGGCACTGGCCCTGAACACCGGCGACGTGCAAAAAGCCGCCGCACACCGCACACTTCCGGATCTGCTTCGCGCCACCTGTTGAGACGCATGAATACCCGCTACAACGCCGCCGACATCGAAGTTCTCTCTGGCCTGGACCCGGTCAAGCGCCGGCCGGGCATGTACACCGACACCGCCCGCCCCAACCATCTGGCGCAGGAAGTCATCGACAACGCCGTGGACGAGGCGCTGGCCGGCCATGCCCGGCACATCGAGGTGACCCTGTTCAAGGACGGCAGCTGCGAGGTCGCCGACGACGGCCGCGGCATGCCGGTGGACATCCATCCGGAAGAGAAGATTTCCGGCGTCGAACTGATCCTGACCCGGCTGCACGCCGGCGGCAAGTTCAACGACCGCAACTACACCTTCAGCGGCGGCCTGCACGGCGTCGGCGTCAGCGTGGTCAACGCGCTGTCCAAGAAGGTGGAGCTGTTCATCAAGCGCGACGGCAACGAATACCGGATGGAATTCGGCGACGGCTTCCCCGCCTCGAAGCTGGAGATCGTCGGCAGCGTCGGCAAGAAGAACACCGGCACCCGGCTGCGCTTCTGGGCCGATCCGAAATACTTCGACACGCCCAAGTTCGCGGTGCGCGCGCTGCGCCACCTGCTGCGCGCCAAGGCGGTGTTGTGCCCCGGCCTGACCGTGAAGCTGCACGACGAGGCCACCGGCGAACAGGACACCTGGTACTTCGAGGACGGCCTGCGCGACTACCTCAAGGGCGAACTGGCCGAGCGCGAACTGCTGCCGGCCGACCTGTTCGTCGGCAATCTGAAGAAGGATCGCGAGATCGTCGACTGGGCGGTGGCCTGGGTCGCCGACGGCGAGCTGGTGCAGGAAAGCTACGTCAACCTGATCCCGACCGCGCAGCACGGCACCCACGTCAATGGCCTGCGCAGCGGCTTCACCGACGCGTTGCGCGAGTTCTGCGACTTCCGCAACCTGCTGCCGCGCGGGGTCAAGCTGGCGCCGGAAGACGTGTGGGACCGGGTCACCTTCGTGCTGTCGCTGAAGATGACCGACCCGCAGTTCAGCGGCCAGACCAAGGAACGCCTGTCCTCGCGCCAGGCCGCCGGCTTCATCGAAGGCGCCGCGCACGACGCCTTCAGCCTGTGGCTGAACCAGAACGTGGAAACCGGCACGCGCATCGCGCAGATCGCGATCGATCGCGCCAGCGCGCGGCTGAAGACCGAGAAGCAGATCACCCGCAAGAAGGTCACCTCCGGCCCGGCCCTGCCCGGCAAGCTGGCCGACTGCATCAGCCAGGACCTGTCGCGCACCGAGCTGTTCCTGGTGGAAGGCGACTCGGCCGGCGGCAGCGCCAAGCAGGCGCGCGACAAGGACTTCCAGGCGATCCTGCCGCTGCGCGGCAAGATCCTCAACACCTGGGAAGTGGCCTCCGGCAGCGTGCTGGCCTCCGAGGAAGTGCACAACCTGGCGATCGCGATCGGCTGCGACCCGGGCAAGGACGACATCACCGGGCTGCGCTACGGCAAGGTGGTGATCCTGGCCGACGCCGACTCCGACGGCCTGCACATCGCCACCCTGCTCACCGCGCTGTTCCTGCGCCACTTCCCGGCGCTGGTGAAGGCTGGTCACGTGTTCGTGGCGATGCCGCCGCTGTTCCGCGTGGACGTGGGCAAGCAGGTGTTCTACGCGCTGGACGAAGAAGAGAAGCGCTCGCTGCTGGAGAAGATCGCGCGCGAGAAGCTCAAGGGCCAGCTCAGCGTGACCCGCTTCAAGGGCCTGGGCGAAATGAACCCGCAGCAGCTGCGCGAATCCACCATCCACCCGGACACGCGGCGGCTGGTGCAGCTGACCGTCGACGAAGGCGACGAAACCCGTGCGCTGATGGACATGCTGCTGGCCAAGAAGCGTGCCGGCGATCGCAAGCAGTGGCTGGAGACCAAGGGCGACCTGGCGTCGCTGGAGGTCTGAGGGGCCGGGATTGGGGAGTCGGGATTGGGGATTGGGTTAGCCCAATAGACTCCATGCGTTGCCCGTGCTGCCACTGGTGACAGGAATGCGATTCGGTTGGAGCGGAGCCAGACGGCCCCGGCCATCTGGCACCGCGCTGCGTGCCGGCCATGGTTGCAGATCCAGCGGCGCCGTCACGCGCGGCCGGCCACTGAGAGGAGCGGCGTTCGATTCCAGGCGCTCGCCGGCATCGCGGTAGACCGGTCCTCGCGCCGCCCCTCCCCGGGGGAGGCGCTCAGCGCACGCCCGGCAGCACCTGCTCCGCGCCGGTCACCAGGCCGCAGGCATGGTCCTGCAGTTCCTCGCCGCTGGCGCGATTGCCGCTGGCGGCATCGACTCGCGTTGCCAGCAACACGAACCCGGGCGCCGGACTGGCGTCCCCGACGACGACCAGCGAGTAGTCGCGCAGCGCGTCGCCGGCCGGCAATCCCTCGGCGAGCAGCCGCAGCGGATTGGCCGACAGCGCCTCCCCTGGCAGGCGCCGGGCCAGGTAGCGGTGGCCCAGCAGCGGCTGCGGCAGCGGCCGCCACGCCGTACCGACCTGCGCCTGCATCGCATCCAGCTCGCGTCGGACCTGCGGATGCAGGCAATCGACATGGATGTGCAGTTGCTCCTGCGACCGGCCATGCGGGGAATTGAGCGCCAGCGACAGATACTGCCGCGGCAGCGGACGGCCGAGCGCCCGTTCCACGAAGATGCGCGCGTCCCACGCCGCGGCGAAGTAGTTGGGCGAACCGGCCTGCAACAGGCGGGGGTCCTCGATGCCGGTGATGCGGTCGATCGGCAGCAGCAGGAACTGGAAGTCGCCGTGATTGTCCTTGAGCACCACCGAGCGCCGCTCCGGCTGCGACCACACCGCGGCGCAGTCGACCGCGCGCGGCGCGTCGGCGGCCAGGCAGTGTGTGTTGATGATGCGCCACAGCGCGTCGGGATCGGCCGCATGACGCACGCGCGGTACGCTCAGGCACGCGGCCAGCGCCAGCAGCAACGCCAATGGCAACAGGCTTCTGAACTTCAAAACGACGTCTCCGGGCAGGCAGGGCGGGACATGATAGGGCCCGTCGCGCCATGCGTGCCGACCATGCCGTTGCGCACATCCGCGCGCGCCGCGCTGACCAGACCCGCACGCTGATGGACATGCTACTGGCCAAGAAGCGCGCTGGCGATCGCAAACAGCGGCTGGAGACCAAAGGCGGGCTGGCTTGGTTGGAGGTCTGAACTGCCGAGGTTGCGGATTCGGATTGGTCTGACAGCGGCTAGACCATCCCATGGAAGCGCGCAGCATCCTGTAGCAGCGACTTCAGTCGCGACGAACGAAGCGGGCCACTTCGTCATGCCGCGAAAGCGTCGGGATTGAAGTCTCTCCTATAAATTCACCAGACCGCTGCGCGCAAGCATCCGTAGCAGCGGCTCCGAGTGTCATCGGGCCATCAGCCGCGACGGACGAAGCCGCCTCATCGCGGTGCCGCACCGGGTTGGGACAGGAGTTCCTCCCGACAAGTTCGCCCGCGCGCATTACGTCATCGCCCTGACATAGCGGCCACATCGGCCGCCGCCTGCATGCGCGATCGCGCGCGCGAAAGTGCCGCGTGCGCTGTCCGGTTTTTTCCGCAAGCGGCGTTGTTGATGGAGTAGCCCGCATTGCGCCGGCTGCCTCAGGAATCAACCACGAAAAGGAAGCCATATGAGCGACAGCTCCGATACCCCGGCGTTCGACGATCTCGATCAGCTCGACGCCCTGCTCACCGACACCCGCGCCAACGACACTCGCACCGTCTCCGACATCGACGAGGCGCGCGACGCCATCGCCACGTTCCGCGACGGCGACGGAACCGGTTCATGGAATGGACTGGACCGCATCGAAGTGGCCGACCGCCTGCTCGACCTCGTCAACAACCCGCGTCTGATCCGCCAAGGCGCCTTGAACCTGTGCGGGCCGGCGGCGCTGCTGCTGATGTGGGCCAGCCGCGACCCGCTGGGGTTCGCCAGCTTCGCCACCACGCTGTACGACAACGGCAGCGCCGAGCTGGGCGATCTCTCCATCGTCCCCAAGGACACGCTGCTGGCGCAGGACTACAGCAGCCTGAGCACCGGCACCTTCGGCGCCGACTGGATGCTGCTCAGCGCGATCCGCAACACCGACCAGCCGTTCTGGCAAAGCAGTTGGGTCGGCGATCCGGCGCAGACCCTGGCCGGGCTGACCAGGCCGGAAGAACTGGCCAGTTGGCTGCGCGCCACCGGCATCTACGCGCAGGTCAGCGACGAAGGCAACTGGGCCTCGCCCGCCGGCATTCCGCACGCCACCGGCATCGAGTTCCACGAAGGCCGCGACGTGGCCCTGCTGATCCACAGCAACCTGTTGCACGCCGCGCGCAGCAGCGGCAGTCCGATCGACAGCGAGTTCCTGCTGGACCTGTTTCCCAACCACTACGTGGTCGGGCTCAACAACATCAGCGTGGCGGTGATGGACGGCCCGCAGAACGACGACGGCACGCACAAGTTCCAGAAGGACGACGTGTTGCTGTCGATCTGGTCGTGGGGCGAGAACAGCTTCGACCTGGCGGTCCCGCAGCAGGACTTCATCGACAACTACTACGGCGCGGTCATCGCCGATCTTCCGTAACCACCAGGGCGGCGGGAACGCCGCCCCACCTAAACGCAAGGAGCACTTTCATGCCACTCGTCACTCCGGACGTCATGCTCAACTCGGTCATGGGCAAGGTCTACAACGTCCTCACCAACGGCGACGACACCGTCCCCAAGTCGGAAGACAATTTCTTCAGCTGGGCCACGCCCGGCATCCCGCTGCAGCCCGAAGACGTGCGCTTCATGAAGCAAGGCCTCACCGGCGTGGTGCGCAAGGCCGCGCTGGACGAACAGCGCACCACCCAACCCGACGGCACCGTCACCACTCCGGAATTCACCCCGGCGCAACTGGAGGCGATGAAGGGCAGCGACGCGGTGCAACTGCAGAAACAGGCCGAGGACTTCGCGCGCCTGGTGGACTTCGTGCCGGACCTGGCGGCCACGGTCAACAACCAGTTCTCCGCGCTCAGCGTGATGAACAACGAAGGCACGCTGTCCGAGCGCTACGAGTACATCCTGCGCATGAGCCAGGTCATGCACAACGAGCTGCCGGACGACATCAAGAAGAAGATCGAGAAGTTCCGCGGCCTGCTGCAGACCACCGTCACCAAGAAGAATCTGATCGACGACAGCGAGACCCAGGTCACCGAGCCAAGCCCTCTGGTCAAGGCCTACAACGAGAAGATGGTCGATTACATGAGTGCGGCGCTGGAGTACAACAATCAGCGTATCGACGCGCTGGCCGCCGCCGACCAGCGCGCGGTGCAGAACTGGGCGATCAACGCCAACATCCTGCGCAACAAGGTCAAGGCGGCGATGTCCGACTGGGTCTCCAACGGCTACAAGAACGACTACGAGCAGATCGCCGCGTTCATCGATCAGGTCATGCAGCGCGACATGGCGCTGCTCAAGCAGCAGTACCGCGACGACCTGGAAAAGGCGCGACTGACCGGACTGAACTCCGGCAGCGACTTCTTCTACAGCTCGGTGGTACCCGGCAACTTCATGGACAACGCCGGCTGGACCGACTTCGGCTTCAGCTCTTCCGACTACAACAGCTCCAGCAACTCTAGCTACGCGATGCGCCGCTCCACCACCAGCGCCGGCGGCGGCTTCCTGGGCATCTTCGGCGGCGGCGGCAAGGTCAGCAACGCCAGCGGCGAAAGCCAGTCGCATGTGCAGTTCGATTCGGAGCACTTCAGCATGAAGTTCAGCATCGCGCAGATGCCGATCGTGCGGCCCTGGTTCAAGACCGCGTTCCTGATGAGCAAGAGCTGGCGCATGGACCAGAACAACCCCGAGGCCAAGGGCCAGTTCGCCTCCGACGGCGCAACCCCGGCCAAGGGCCTGCTGCCGGCCTATCCGACCTCGCTGATCCTGGTCCGCAACCTGAGCCTGTGCTTCGCCAAGGCCTCCGGCTTCAGCGACATGGCCGAGTCCTGGCAGCGCTCCTCGGCCAGCGGCGGCGGCGTGTTCTCGTTCGGCCCGTTCCATCTGGGCGGTTCGCACGGGCGCAGTTCGGCCAGCGGCGAGCGCTCCAGCCAGGCGCACTACGATCGCGAAAGCCAGACGATGACGGTCGACGGCACCCAGATCATCGGCTTCAAGTGCCATGTGTTCCCGAAGTCGCCGGACCCGCTGCCCAGCATCACCGACTGGATCTGAGCGGCGCCGCAGCACCACGGCAGGCGGCCGCGCGCCGCCTGCCGTCCCGCGCGCCCGATGTTTCCCCATTTTTTAAGGAATCGCCTGCAATGGACGCAGCCGCCCAATTGGCCTTGATGGCCAAAGCCGAACACGTGTTCGGCAGCGACGACACCGAACTCAGCTTCCCGGTCACGCCGCTGGCGTTCGCACCCGCCGCCCTGGATCTGCTCGGCGACGGCACGATGGAGCATTTGATCGAATTTTCGCTGCTGGCCAACCGCATTCCCGACGGTCCCGCCTGGAGCGGCGATGGCCAGACCCTGTTGTGGGAGGTCTACGCGCAGGTGCTGCGCGAGGCTCAATTCGCCCAGTCCACCCGCACCGCACAAGAGGAGGCCGACTACCAGGCCGCGTCCGCGGTGCTGTACCGGCAGGACGAGGAAGGCCGGCGCCTGCCGACCGATGCCGCGCTCGCCTACCGCAGCTATCGCGACCGCTACCTGCTGCTGCAACAGGACTATCTGGCGCAGCAGGCCACCGCCAGCGCCGGCAGCGCCGAGCAGGTGCAGGCCTGGCACGACCTGCAGCAGCCGGCGCTGCAGCGCGGGCTCGACGACGCACTGGCCGACTGGGCCGCGCTGGGCTACCGCGACGCGGTCGAGCAGGCGCAAGCGCAGGTCAGTGGGCTCGGCGCGAAATCGCCGTGGCAGACGCTGAGCGAATGGAAGGGACGCTGCAATCCCGACATGGACACGCTGACCCGCGCCAGCGACCAACTGCAGGTCTATCCGACCAGCTACGCGCCCAGCAATGCGCTGGACGAGGGTTCCTGGCGGCGTTTCGAACTCAGCGGCGCGGAGATCGACGCCGCGCTGGCCGAGGCGCCGGCCGAGTTGCGCGAACGGCTGGGAACCGGCGGCGATGCCGGCATCGCCTCGCTGAGCTTCGAATTCAGCTCGGCCGCGCTGATCCGGCCCTGGTTCAGCGCCGATGCCTTCGCGGCGCGATTCTGGCGCTTCGCCGATGCCTCGCTGCAGCTCAGCGACGGGCAGTCGCCCGCGCACGGTCCCTGCACTGCGTATCCGGTGGCGGTGGTGTTCGCCCGCGACATCCAGGTGCAGCGCAAGCCGACGGCAGCGCTACCGAGCGTCGTCGGCCCGGCGCTGGGCTTCGACCCGGGCTTGCTGCGACAACTGCGATTGACCCCAAGGCTGATCGCGCGGCGAGAACTGCGGCCGCCGCCGCCCGTCCCGGCGGGGCCGATCGGCATGCGCCGACGGCCTGTGCTCGCCGTGCCGGACCGCAGCAGCACTGCAGTCGCCACTGCGCCGATCGCCAACGCAGCGTTGCGCATGCCGGTGCGCAATATCGCCGCACCGACATCGACACCTATGCTGCGTCCGCGCATCGTGATCGGCCGACCGGCGGCGCCGTCATCGCCAGCGGCGAACGCGCCGGTGGCAGCGCAGGCGATGTTGCGGCGCCTGCGCCTGGACGCCTATGCGCGCGATCTGAGCGTGGCCGAGGTCGCTCCTGCCCCGGAACCAGCGGCCGCAACGGTACGCGACGCCGCAACTCACGACGACAGCGTCTACATCCTGGCCTTCATCTGCCGCCCGCTGCCGCGCTGTCCGGATCCGGACCCGACACTGGCCTGGTAAAGCGCCTGTCGGCAGCGGCGATCGATGACCATTGCGGCACAGCCTTGGCCGCAGTGTCCTGGCGCCGCTGGCGTCGCGGCCGGTCGTCGCGGCGCTAGCAAGCAGTAGTACACCGGCAGCACACGCATGGCGAGCGCTCCAGGCCAGGGGCCACGGCCCAGGTCGTGCGCCAACGCCAGGGTGGGCGTCACCGATGACGATTCAGGCGCGTGCTCCGGCCCTCCGGCAATGCGCGCTGCGCGCCGACCATGCCTTTGTGCACATCCGCGCGCGCCGCGCCGCGGCCTAGCATGCCGGCTTCCCTTCTGCCGAGCGCCCTCCCCGTGCCGAACCTGTCCAAGCCGCTGCTGGCGGCGTTGTTGCTGGCCGTCCTGCCGATCTCCGCCGCACTGGCTGCCGATGCCGACGGCGCCAACAAGGCGGACAAACCCGACAAGGCCGACAGCGCCGAACAAGCCAAGCCGGCCGCGTTGCCGGCCGACGCGAAGGTGCGCCAGGTCACGCACGTGGACGGCAAGTCGCTCAGCTACACCGCCACGGTCGGCACGCTGCCGGTGAAGGACGCACAGGGCAAGACCGTCGCCGATGTGGTGTTCACCGCCTACACCGTGGACGGCAAGGACCGCCCGGTCACCTTCGCCTTGAACGGCGGCCCCGGCGCCGCGTCGGTCTACCTCAACCTGGGCGCGATCGGGCCGAAGGTGGTCACCTTCGGCAGCGAGGGCGACAGCGCCTCGGCGCCGGCGACGCTGCACGACAACCCCGGCACCTGGCTGGATTTCACCGACCTGGTGTTCATCGATCCGGTCGGCACCGGCTTCAGCCGTTCGCGGGTCGCCGACGAGCAGGCCAAGAAGCTGTTCTACAACCCGCAGGCCGACATCGAATACCTGTCGCGCACGATCTACGACTGGCTGCTGAAGAACCAGCGCCTGCAGTCGCGCAAGTATCTGGTCGGCGAGAGCTACGGCGGCTTCCGCGGGCCGCGCATCACCCATTACCTGCAGACCCAGCTGGGCGTGGCGATGAACGGCGTGGTGCTGGTCTCGCCGTACCTCAACCCGACCCTGGACGACAACGGCGACGTGTCGCCGCTGGCGTGGATGCTGACCCTGCCCTCGATCGCCGCCGCACACCTGGAGCGCGAGCAGCGGCTGACCCCGGAGGCGATGCGCCAGGTGATCGACTACACCCGCGGCGACTACGTCACCGCGCTGCTGCGCGGGCGTTCCGACGCGGCCGGCAGCGAACGCATGATCCAGCAGGTGGCGGCGATGACCGGACTGGACCCGGTCTATGTGCGCCGCGCCGGCGGCCGCCTGGAAACCCAGGCCTACCTGCGCGAGGTGTTCCGCGACAAGGGCCAGCTCGGCAGCCGCTACGACTCCAACGTCACCGCGTTCGACCCGTTCCCGAACGCGCCCGAGCAGCGCGCCAACGACCCGCTGCTGGACAGCATCATCGCCCCGACCACCACCGCGATGGTCGATTTCGTGACCCGCGTGGTGGGCTGGAAGGTGGATGCGCGCTACCAGGCGCTGAACTACGACGTGAACAAGCTGTGGGACTGGAACGACGAACTGCGCAAGGGTTCGGTGACCGAACTGCGCCAGGCGGTGGCGATCGATCCCAAGCTGCGGGTGCTGATCGTGCACGGCTGGAACGACCTGTCGTGCCCGTTCATGGGTTCGGTGCTGACCGTGGACCAGATGCCGGTGATGGGCAACGACCCGACCCGGGTACAGGTCAGGAACTATCCGGGCGGGCACATGTTCTACAACCGCCCCGACAGCCAGCACGCGTTGCGCGGGGATGTGCTGGCGATGTATCGGGCCAACTAGCGGGGAGTGGGGAATCGGGAATGGGGAATCGCAAAAGCGGCTCCCCGCGCATCCGAAGGACAGTTGCCTTCGGCTTTTACGATTCCCGTTTCCCCATTCCCGTGTCCCGGCTTTACCTCACGTCCAACCGAACAGCGCAAACATCCGGAAGATCAGATACGCCACGCCGGCGGCGGCCGGGATGGTCAGGATCCAGGCCCAGACGATGCGCTCGATCACGCCGAAGCGCAGCGAGCGCGGGTTCTTGGCGAAGCCCACGCCCATGATCGCGGTGGAGATGCTGTGGGTGGTGGACACCGGCATGCCGAAGTGCGCGGCCAGGGTCAGGATCGTCGCCGAGCTGGTTTCCGCGGCGAAGCCGTGGATCGGGTGCAGCTTGACCATCTTGTGGCCCAGGGTCTTGATGATCTTCCAGCCGCCGGAGGCTGTGCCGGCGGCCATCACCACCGCGCAGGTCAGCACGATCCAGGTGGCGATGCCCTGGCCCTGGCTGGCGGCCGGGTGCAGGAACGCCAGCCACGCCGGCAGGTCGTCCAGCGCGCCGGTGCTCTGCGCGCCGACCAGGGTCATGGCGATGATGCCCATGGTCTTCTGCGCGTCGTTGTGGCCGTGCGCATAGCCCATGTACGCGGCCGAGGCGATCTGCGCCTTGCCGAAGAAGGCGTTGACCCAGCGCGGCCGCGCCAGCCGCCCGATGCGGCCGCCGAGCCCGGCCATGCCGGCGATGATCGCCCACAGCAGCAGCATCACCACGATGCCGAGCAGGAAGCCGGCGATCGGTGAGGTGATCATCGGCACGAACACCTTCCACAGCAGGCCCTTGTTCTTGGCCCAGTCGCCGACGTTCTGCGACCAGATCAGCGCGCCCCAGTTGTTGTGCGCCGCGGCCAGGCCGGCGCCGCACAGGCCGCCGATCAGGGCGTGCGAGGACGAGGACGGCAGGCCCTTCCACCAGGTGATCAGGTTCCAGACGATGCCGCCGAGCAACGCGCACAGGATCACCTGCGGGGTCACCGTCACCACATCGGTGTTGAGCAGGCCCGAGGCGATGGTCATCGCCACCGCGGTGCCGGTCAGCGCGCCGATCAGGTTCATGCCGGCGGCCAGGATCACCGCCCAGCCGGGGCTGAGCACCTTGGTCGCGACCACCGTGGCGATGGAGTTGGCGGTGTCGTGGAAGCCGTTGATGAACTCGAACACCAGCGCGGCCAGGATCACGATCAGGACCAGCGTCAGCATCGTGCGCTCCTCGCCTCAGGCATGGCGGCCGCGGCGGCGGGCATGGCGGCGCAGCCGCGCATGCAGCGGATCCGGAGCGTGCCCATTACGAATTCTTCAGCACGATCTGGTAGACCACCACGCCGGCCTCGCGGCAGCGGTCGATGGCCTTCTCCAGGATCTCGAAGAATTCCTTGAGCAGGAACATCTGCAGGTTGTCCAGGCGCCCGGAATAGATGTCGCGGTACAGCTCCAGCATCAGCCGGTCGGCCTCGTTCTCCAGCGAGCGCAGCTTGTCGTTGAGCGCGCTCATCCGGTCCAGGTGCATGTTGCGCAGGTCGTGGACCATCTCCACCACCACCGCCGCGGCCTGTTCCAGCATCGCCGCACGCGGCGCGAAATCGATGTGCTCCAGGTGCTGCACCGCCAGCGAATAGCGGTCGGCGAACTTCTCCACCTGCTTGGGGATCTTGTACAGCGCCGAGCCCAGCGCCTCGATGTCCTCGCGCTCGATCGGGGTCATGAAGCTGTCGACCAGCGCCTGGCCGATCTTGTCGGCGGCGGCGCGCTCGCGCAGCCGCGCCAGCTTGAAGGCGTCCAGCGCCGGCTGCCGATCCGACTCGCGCATCATCGAATGCAGCGCCTTGGTGCTGTCGTAGGCGGCCTGGGCCGCTTCGTCGAGCAGGGTGTAGAACTGCTTGCCGGAACCGAAGATGGTCTGCAACGAGAACATGAAACGCAATCCCGCCGTCGCGGGAGGGACGGCACCGGGGCGGAATTATGACCGTTTGCTGACAAAACGGGGGAATCGGGCGACCGGCGGCAGCGCACCGGCGCCGCGTGGACGCGCCCGCCACCCGGGTTTGCTACCATGCAGCCGCGCCGTCGCTAGGCGCACCCTATGGACGACCACCCTAGCCCCCCTCCCCCGCGCCGCCTTGGCGCCCATGTCCCCGCTTCCCTCGCCGCCAGGGAGCGCGCGCATGCTTGAACTATTGGTCGTGGCAGCCCTGGTGCTGCTGAACGGCTTCTTCGCGATGTCCGAGATGTCGCTGATGACCTCGCGCAAGAGCCGCCTGAAGCAGATGGCGCAATCCAGCACGCGCGCGGCCAAGGCGCTGGCGTTGGCCGAGAATCCGGAAAACTTCCTGTCCACCGTGCAGATCGGCATCACCGCGATCGGCATCCTGACCGGCGTGTTCGGCGGCGAGGCCATCGGCGAGGCGATCGCGGCCAAGCTGCAGTCGCTGTTCCCGGCGCTGTCGGCCACCTTCAGCCTGATCGGGCAGCCGCAGCCGTATTCGGCGGTGATCGGCAAGACCCTGGCGATCGTGCTGATCACTTTCCTGACGCTGATCTTCGGCGAACTGGTGCCCAAGCGCCTGGCGCTGACCCGCTCGGAAGTCATCGCCGGCTTCGTCGCGGTGCCGATGGGCTGGCTGGCGCTGATCGCCGCGCCGGCGGTGTGGGTGCTGTCGCGCTCGACCCGGCTGGTGCTGCGCGTGCTCGGCCTGGGCAACGAGCAGTCGGCGTCGGTGACCGAAGAGGAGATCCGCATGCTGGTGGCCGAGAGCCACGAGGCCGGCGTGATCGACAGCCACGAGCGCGACATGATGAACCGGGTCATGCGCCTGGGCGACCGCACCGCCGACAGCCTGATGACGCCGCGCAACCGCATCGCCTGGCTCGACGCCAATGCCGAGGCCGAACGCAATTTCCAGGTGATGCGCGAGCACGAGTTCTCGCGCTATCCGGTGTACCGCGGCAGCGACCAGGACATCGCCGGCGTGCTGGAAGTGAAATCGCTGGTCACGCGCATGGACGGCAACGCCACCCAACTGTTCCAGAGCCTGCGCGAGACCCTGTTCGTCTCCGAGTCCACCCACGCGATGAAGCTGCTGGAGATCTTCCGCGAGGAACAGCAGTCGATGGCGCTGGTGGTGGACGAATACGGCGAGATCCAGGGCCTGGTCACGATCAGCGACCTGATGGGCGCGGTGGTCGGGCGCCTGCAGTCGGTGGACAACGCCGACGAGGACGCGCTGGTGGTGACCCGCGCCGACGGCTCGCTGCTGATCGACGGCTCGCTGGCGATCGAGGACCTGCGCGAGCTGCTCGGCGGCGCCGAACTGCCCAACGCCGAGGAAGGCGACTACAACACCCTGGCCGGCCTGTGCATCTACTACTTCGGCCGCATCCCGCACGCCGGCGAGTTCTTCGATTGGGCCGGCTGGCGCATCGAGATCGTCGATCTGGACGGCGCGCGCGTGGACAAGCTGCTGTTGAGCAAGCTGCAGGACGAGAACAGCGATGACATCACCGGGTGAGACACCCGGCACGGACGACGCTCACGGCTACAGCGCCGAAGGCATCCGCACCCTGCTCGACACCTTCCTGCTCGGCGATCCGGACGAACAGCTGCGGCTGCGGTTGATCCTGGCCGACCTGCAGCAGAGCGCGTTCGGCATGTTCCTGTTCGTGGCGATCCTGCCGGCGTTCCTGCCGGTGCCGGGCCTGGCCGGCGGCATCAGCGGACCGCTGGTGACGCTGATCGGCGCGCAGATGCTCATCGGCCTGCGCAAACCCTGGCTGCCGCGCTTCATCGGCGAACGCGGCCCGCGCCGGCGCACCATGCAGCGCTTCGTCGGGCGCATCGCGCCGTGGCTGCGGCGGCTGGACAAGCTGCTCAAGCCGCGCCTGCCGGCGCTGGTCGAGACGCTGCCGGCGCGCGCCTTCAGCGGCCTGTTGCTGGTGGTGCTGGGGATCCTGCTGTCGCTGCCGATTCCCTTCACCAACTATGCGTTCGGCGCGATGCTGCTGCTGTTCTCGCTGGCCCTGCTGGAACGCGACGGCGGCCTGATGCTGGTGTCTTGGCTGGGCGGCATCGCGGTGGCGGTCGGCCTGGGCCTGGCCTCGGACCAGGTGGTGGACCTGGGCCGCGAGTGGATGCACAAACTGTAGCCAGAGGTTGGCGCGAAACCGCGCCGCGCGCGCCACGGGCACGCATCTCTCGCGACGCAGCGCTACTCCGAAACCGGCGCCTCGGCGAACACCTGCCTGCGCAACGGCTGCGCCGCCCGGGCGTCCTCCGGCGCGCGCTGCAGACGTTGCAGCTGCAGCGCGAGCTGATGCAAGACGGCCTCCAGGCCGCAGCCGCGCGCGGCCGGCGGCAGGTATTCGGATTCCATGTGACGCCCCCTGTTTCGATCCGTGGATGCGTGGCGCCGACCGGTGCGATGCCGGGTCCTGCCGCCACGTGCGCGCCAACCCATGGCGTGCCATCCGAATCTGCTCCAAGGCACCGACAAGGCGCAGTGAAAACCGCCGCTGTCGCCGTGACTTGTCTACGCTGCGCGCCAAGACGGCCCGGGCCGCCGGCCTGGCGAACGCGGCCGCGCAGTGCGACCGCGCCTGCCGCCGCCTACGCGGCCGCCGCCTGGGTCCAGGCCTCGGCGGCGATCGCGAACGAGCGCAGCCGCGCCGCGTGGTCGTGGATGTTGGCGGTCAGCAGCAGTTCGTCGGGGCGATGGCGGGCGACGAACTCGGCCATGCCGCGCGCGACCTCGGCCGCATCGCCGAGCACGGTGCAGGCCAGCGCGCGCTCCACGCCGGCCTTCTCGTGCGGCTGCCAGAACGCCTCGATGTCGTCGATCGGCGGCGGAATCAGCCCCGGGCGGCCGCGACGCAGATTGACGAAACTCTGCTGCTGGGTGGTGAACAGCCGCCGCGCCGCGTCCGTGGACTCGGCGCCGACCACGTTCAGCGCCAGCACCGCGTACGGATCGCGCAGCCGCGCCGAAGGACGGAACTCGCGCCGGTAGACCGCCAGCGCCTCGTCCATCGCATCCGGGGCGAAGTGCGAGGCGAACGCGAACGGCAGTCCCAGCGCCGCCGCCAGGCGCGCGCTGAACAGGCTGGAGCCGAGCAGCCACACCGGCACCTCGATGCCGGCACCCGGCACCGCGCGCACCAGCTGGCCGGGTTCGGCCGGCTCGAAATAGCGCAGCAGCTCGGCGACGTCCTGCGGGAACTGGTCGGCGCTGTCGAAATAGCGGCGCAAGGCGCGCGCGGTGGGCTGGTCGGTGCCGGGCGCGCGGCCCAGGCCCAGGTCGATGCGCCCCGGATACAGCGAGGCCAGCGTGCCGAACTGCTCGGCCACCTGCAGCGGCGCGTGGTTGGGCAGCATGATGCCGCCGGCGCCGACCCGGATCCGGCGCGTGCCGCCGGCCACATGCCCGATCAGCACCGCGGTGGCGGCGCTGGCGATGCCGGGCATGTTGTGGTGCTCGGCCAGCCAGTAGCGGTGATAGCCCCAGCGCTCGGCATGCTGCGCCAGGTCCAGCATGTTGGCGAAGGCCTGGGTGGTGTCGCTGCCTTCGCAGACCGGGGCGAGATCGAGGATGGAGATCGGCATCATGGAGAGCGGGTTCCTGCAAAGCGATGCAGTGGAAATGGGGACGGACGGGCCGATTGCAGCGGCCGGCGCCGGAACGCTGATTTGCGGTGGCGGCATGGCTGGTTCGCGTGCGGCCGTACCCTCACCCCACCCCCTCTCCCGGCGGGAGAGGGGCTCAAGCAAGCGAGCGCTCCCTTCTCACTCCGGGACCATGGCCCCCTTTTCGGGGGAAGGTGCCCCGAAGGGGCGGATGAGGGTACGTGCGCCCCGCTGTCTTTCGACACCCACGCGCGGACGCGCGACGGCAACGCCGACTGCACGACCGCCTGGCTACGCTTGCACTCCCGCCCTGCCCGGTGTGCGCCATGTCCCTGATCCCACCAGTCTCCACCACTCCCGCCCTGCCGCTGCGCGACCGCGTGGTGCTGGTCACCGGCGGCGCGCAAGGGATCGGCCGCGGCGTGGTGCAGGCGGTGCTCGGCGCCGGCGGCCGGGTCGCGTTCGGCGATCTGGACGCCGAGGCCGGGCGCGCCTGCGTCGCCGAACTCGATGCCGGCGACCGGGTGCTGTTCCGGCGCCTGGACGTGGCCGCCGAGGCCAGCGTGGGCCGTTTCGTCGATGCCGCGCTTGCGCGGTTCGGCCGCATCGACGGCCTGGTCAACAATGCCGGCGTCGCCGATCCGCACAGCGGCCCGCTGGAGCGCCTGGCGCTGCGCGAATGGAACCGGCGCCTGGGCGCGAGCCTGGGCGGCGCCTTCCTGTGCAGCAAGCACGCGCTGCCGGCACTGCGCGCCAGCGCTAGCGGCGGCGCGATCGTCAATATCGCCTCGACCCGCGCCCACCAGTCCGAACCCGACAGCGAAGCCTATGCGGCGGCGAAAGGCGGCCTGCTGGCCTTCACCCATGCGCTGGCGATCAGCGCCGGGCCGGCGGTGCGGGTCAACTGCATCAGCCCGGGCTGGATCGCCACCGATGCCTGGCGCAAGCCCAGTGCGCGGCGCAAGCCGGCGCTGTCGCGGCAGGACCATGCGCAGCATCCGGCCGGCCGGGTCGGCACGCCGCAGGATATCGGCGCGCTGGCGGTGTACCTGCTGTCGAACGATGCCGGGTTCGTCACCGGCCAGGACTTCGTGGTCGATGGCGGGATGACGCGCAAGATGCAGTACGCCTGACGGCGGTGGGATTGGGGAGTCGGGATTGGGGATTCGTTAAAGCGGCTGTTGCCTGACCTGAGGGGCCGAGTGCGCCATCGCGCCACTGGCTAGCGCCTCTGGCGAACAGCGTACGGCCCGGACGCTTTCCAAGCCATTTTTTTCGGGATTCGTGTTTGGGGATTTGGGATTCGCCGGAGCATTTTTTTTGAGGCTCTGAGGGGACGCGGCATGCAGCGAGCCGAAACCCACTTGCAGACCGCAAGTTTCGGTCAGTTGCGGGTCAGCCCGCTTTGGCCAATCCCCAATCCCGACTCCCCAATCCCCACCTCAGCAACATCCACCAGCGGCCGCAGCTGCGGGTCCAGCGCCACGCGTTCGTCGAACACGAAGCAGCGGCCGGCGTAGCCCTCGCCGCCCACTTCCTCGAAATAGCCGAGGATGCCGCCGTCCAGTTGCAGCACGTTGTGCATGCCGTCGGCGCGCATCCACAGCGCCGCCTTCTCGCAGCGGATGCCGCCGGTGCAGAAGCTGACCACGGTGGCGTCGGCCAGCTCGGCGCGATGCGGCGCCAGCGCCTCGGGCAGTTCGGTGAACTTGACGATCGGCAGGGTCAGCGCGCCGGCGAAGGTGCCGTACTCCACTTCCTGGGCGTTGCGCGTGTCCAGCAGCACCACGCGGCGGCCGCTGTCGTCGTGGCCCTGGCGCAGCCAGCGCTGCAGCGTGGCCGGCGCCACCGCCGGGGCGCGTTCGGCGGCCAGCGGCGAGGCGGCATCGCGGCGGAAACTGATGATCTCCGGCTTGACCTTGGTCTTCAGCAGCGCGAACGGCTGCTGCGCGCTGAGGCTGATCTTGACCCGCAGCGCGGCGAAGCGCGGGTCGGCACGCAGTTGCGCGTAGAAGTCGTCGATCGCCTCCGGCGCGCCGGCCAGGAACAGGTTGATGCCCTCGCCCGCGACCAGGATGGTGCCGCGCAACGCGCCGGCCTGCGCCCAGTCCTGCAACCGCGCGGCGAGCGCGTCGGGATCGGCGATGGCGACGAAATGGTAGGCGGCGGTATTGGCGATCATCCGCGCATTTTAGCGCGCGGCGTGCAGCCGGGGCTGGCAGCGCGAGGGCGATGGCGGCGGCGTCGCCGCGCTCATGCGCGAGGGCAAGGGAGCAACGAGGTCCCATGCGCCACCTGAGTCGCCGAGCGACGATCCTTCCGGGACACGCCCAGCCACGTCACGCCGGTCGCCGCGCCCCTGCCAATCGTGCCGGCTGGCTTCAGCCGCGCAACAGGAAGAACGGCAGCAGCACCAGCGAGGCGATCAGCAGCATGCCCAGCAGCGTCGCCAGCACGAACAGCGGGCGCCGCCGCAGCAGCGTGGCGAAGGTCTCGGCGCTGCCGTCGCGCAGCGCCGCGGCACGCTCGGCGCGGGCGCGTTCGCCGCGCTGCGCCTGGTAGTCGGCCAGCAGCGCCTTGGCCCGCGCCTGCTCGGCGTCCTCGCGCAGCCACACGCCGCCGGCGGAAATGCCGAAGGTGCCGGGGCGGGTTTCGTAGTAGTCGATGCGCGCGGCATCGAGCAGTGCACGCACCTCGGCGAGTTCGTCGTCGGGCACGTGGCGCAGGTTGAGCAGCAGTTTGGCCATGCGCCGATGATAGCCGCTGCGGCGATGCGCTACCCTTGCACGCCCTGTTCGCCCATGGATGACCGCATGCGCCGTGCCCTGTTGCTGTTGAGTCTGTCGTTGCCGGCCTGGCTGTTGAGCGGCTGCACGCCGCCGGGTCCGCCGCCGGGCGGCAGCATCGCCGCGTTCCAGATGATCGACGAGCAGGTCGGCAGCGGCGCCGAGGCGCGGCCCGGCAACCAGGTGACCGTGCACTACACCGGCTGGCTGTACGACGAGGCAGCCAAGGACAAGCATGGCGAGAAGTTCGACGCCTCGGCCGACCACGGCCAGCCTTTCAGCTTCACCCTTGGCGGCGGCCAGGTGATTCGCGGCTGGGACGAAGGCGTGGCCGGCATGCGCGTGGGCGGCAAGCGCAAGCTGATGATCCCGTCGGAATACGGCTACGGCGCCAGCGGCGCCGGCGGGGTGATTCCGCCGAACGCCTCGCTGGTGTTCGAGGTGGAACTGCTCGACGTCAAGCCGCGTTGAGCCGCTGCCGCCGATGTCCGCCAGCAAGCTCGCCGCCACCGTGCGCGGCCGCATCGCCATCGTCGGCGGCGGCCCCGCCGGGCTGATCGCCGCCGAGACCGCACGCGCGGCCGGTGCCGAGGTCGACGTGTACGAGGGCAAGGGCTCGGTCGGGCGCAAGTTCCTGATCGCCGGCAAGGGCGGGCTCAACCTGACCCACTCCGATCCGTTCGCGCTGTTCGTGTCGCGCTACCGGGAGCGTGCCGCGCAGGTCGGCGAATGGCTGGCCGACTTCGACGCAGACGCGCTGCGCGCCTGGGCGCAGGCGCAGGGCGTGGAAACCTATGTCGGCAGTTCCGGCCGCGTGTTCCCGCTGGACCGCAAGGCCGCGCCGCTGCTGCGCGGCTGGGTGCGGCGGCTGAAGGACGCCGGAGTGCGCTTTCACGTGCAGCATCGCTGGCTGGGCTGGGACAGCGCCGGCGCGCTGCGCTTCGCCGGCGCCGACGGCGAGCGCCTGGTGCATGCCGATGCCTGCGTGCTGGCGCTGGGTGGCGGCAGCTGGCCGCAGCTCGGCTCCGACGGCGCCTGGCAGGAGACGCTGCGCGTGCGCGGCGTCGACCTCGCGCCGCTGCGGCCGGCCAACTGCGGCTTCGATATCGACTGGAGCGCGCATTTCCGCGAGCGCCATGCCGGCGCGCCGCTGAAACCGGTGATCGCGCACTGGCGCGATGCGCAGGGATGCGAACGCGCGCTGCAGGGCGAATGCGTGGTCGGCGAGCACGGCATCGAAGGCAGCCTGGTCTATGCGCTGTCGGCGGAGCTGCGCGAGGCCATCGCCACGCACGGTGCGACCACGCTGTGGCTGGACCTGGCGCCGGGGCGCGAGCTGGCGCGGCTGCAGGCCGAACTGGGCAAGCCGCGCGGCGGGCGCAGCTTCGGCGAGCACCTGCGGCGCCAGGCCGGTATCGACGGGGTCAAGGCGGCGCTGCTGTTCGAGATCCTGGGCAAGCAGGCCGGCGACGACCCGGCGCGTGCGGCGGCCACGCTGAAACGGCTGCCGCTGACCCTGCTGCGCCCGCGTCCGTTGGCCGAGGCGATCAGCAGCGCCGGCGGCGTGCGCCTGGAAGCGCTGGACCCGGCGCTGATGCTGCACGCCCTGCCCGGCACCTTCTGCGCCGGCGAAATGCTCGACTGGGAAGCGCCGACCGGCGGCTACCTGCTCAGCGCCTGCTTCGCCAGCGGCCTGCGCGCCGGGCGTGGCGCAGTGGCGTGGCTGCAACGGACGACGGGCTGAGCGGCATCGGCAGCGGGGGGCGCCGGAACGGCCAATGACCTTCGGGCCTGTCGGCCATGCCGCGGCGTGGCATATCCATGCGGTGGCCGCCGCAACGGCGCCATCGACCCGGAGCACGCATGCGCCTGTTGACCCTTCTCGCACTCGGTGTGGTGAGCTGCGACATCGCCGGCGCCGCGCCGCCGGCGTCCTCCGCGCAGATGCGGCGGGTGGAAACCGGCCTGTTGCCGGCCGTCATGGTGCAGGACCAGGCCACCACGACGCTGTCGCTGCGCGAGCAGATGGACGCCTTGCACGTGCCGGGCGTGTCGATCGCGGTGATCCACGGCGGCCGCGTCGACTGGGCCAAGGGGTACGGTGTCACCGCCGCCGACGGCGCCCCGGTCGACGCCAGGACCCTGTTCCAGGCCGGCTCGGTGAGCAAGCCGGTCGCGGCGATGGCGGCCTTGAAGCTGGTCCAGGACAAGCGCCTGGCGCTGGATGCGCCGGTCAATGCGCTGCTGAAGACCTGGAAGCTGCCCGACTCCGTCTACACCCGCGATCACCCGGTCACGCTGCGGCAACTGCTGTCGCACAGCGCCGGCACCAGCGTGCACGGCTTCGACGGCTATGCCCAGGGCGCGGCGGTCCCGACCCTGCAGCAGGTGCTCGACGGCCAGGCGCCGGCCAACTCGGCGCCGGTGGTGGTGGATGCGCCGGTCGGCGAACGCTACCGCTATTCGGGAGGCGGCTATACGGTCATGCAGCAGTTGCTGATCGACGTCGGCGGCAAGCCGTTCCCCGACCTGCTCCGCGACAGCGTGCTGGCGCCGCTGCGCATGGAGGCCAGCGGCTATACGCAACCCTTGCCGGCGGCGGTGCTGGCCAAGGCGGCGCAACCGCACGACGCCATGGGCCAGCCCATCGCAGGCGGCGCGCATGTCTATCCGGAACTGGCCGCCGCAGGGCTGTGGAGCAATGCCGAGGACCTGGCGCGCTATGCGCTGGAGCTGTGCGCGGCCAGCGCCGGACATGGCCGCGTGCTGTCCGCGGCCAGCGTGCGCGACATGCTGACCCCGGTGCGCGGCGACTACGGGCTGGGACTGCAGATCGGCGGGCACGGCGCGCGCCGCTACGCCTATCACGATGGTTCCAATGCCGGCTACAAGGCCACCCTGGTCGTCTATCCCGACCGCTGCGACGGCGCGGTGGTGCTGAGCAACGGCGACCAGGGCTACCAGTTGGGCCTGGAAATCGTCCGCGCCGTCGCCACAGCCTACGACTGGCCCGACTTCCGGCCGATCCAGCGTCAGGCCGCCAGCGTGGACATCGCCGTGCTGCGCCGCTTCGTGGGCAGCTTCGCCATTCCCGAGCTGGGCACGTTCGACATCCGCGAAGGGGCTGGCGGCCTGCAGGTCGAACTGCGCAAGGATCAGGCCTACCCGCTGATTCCCTCGTCGGAGCATGCGTTCTTCCTCAGCGCGCAGGACATCGTGATCCGCTTCGACGCCGGCCAGGCCGACCTGGGCACGATCGACGCCGGAAGCTTTCATGCGCCGTTCCGCCGGGTGCCGGCCGACAGCGCACGCTGAGGCGCGCGAATGCGATGGGAAGGACCGCGCCGTGCTCGGGCGCGTCCACGGCAGGCAGGCACGAAGACCGACAAGCGCGCGAACAATGGCGCCCCCCGGCGCGCCGAGCGGATCGCCGTGCCCCGCCCCCATCGTGCCGCCGCGGATCAGAGGTCGGCGATCTGCACGCGCCGCTGCGGATCGCGCTTGGCGCTGTACATGGCCTCGTCGGCACGCTGGATCAGCAGGACCGGGTCGAATTCCGGGCCGGTCTGCAGCGCGATGCCGATGCTGGGCTGCAACGGCAGGCGCTGCCCGTCGACCACGCAACCGTCGCGCGCGGCGGCCAGCACCCGCGCCGCCGCCGCGTGCGCTTCGCTGCGGGCGTCGGCCAACTGGTCCAGCAGCACCACGAACTCGTCGCCGCCCAGGCGCGCGATGAAGTCCTCCTCGCGCAGGCAGGTCTTGAGCAATCGCGCGAAATGCACCAGCACCGCGTCGCCGGCGTGATGGCCGAACCGGTCGTTGACCGTCTTGAAATCGTTGAGGTCCAGAAACATCACCGCCACCTGGTCGGCACCGCGGCGGCCGGGCTGGGCCAGGGTCCGGCGCAGGGTCTCGTTCCACGCCATCCGGTTCGGCAGCCCGGTCAGTTCGTCGCGCAGCGCGCGCGCTTCCATCAGCCGCGCCAGTCGCGTCTGCCCGGTGATGTCGCTGATCATGATGTGGAAGCCGGGGCGCGCCGGCGCCATGGAATCGTCGGGCACGTAGCTGGAGTGCATGACCCGCAGTTCGCCGGCCGCATCGCGCAATTCCGTATCGAAGTGCTGCGCCTCGCCGTCCAGCACCCGCTGCAGATGCGGCCGGATCCTGTCCATGTGCTCGGCATCCAGCAGCTCCGGCATGCGCCGGCCGACGATCGCCGCCGGCGCCAGCGCGAACCAGTCCGCATACGGCTTGTTGACGAACTGATAGCACAATTGGCTGTCGACGTAGGCGATCAGGGTCGGCGCGTTGTCGGCGATGGTGCGCAGCTGCGATTCGCTCTGGCGCAGGCGCGCCTCGGCCAGGTGCTGCTCGGTGACGTCCTGGATCTGCGCCACGAAGTGCAGCGGCCGCTCGTGTTCGTCGCGCACCAGCGATACCGCCTGGCGCGTCCACAGCGTGGCGCCGTCGCGGCGCAGGTAGCGCTTGTCGAGGTGGTAGCCGCTGCGTTGCCCGGCCACCAGTTCGGCCGCCAGCGCCAGGTCCGGGGCGACATCCTGCGGATGGCTGAGCTGGCGGAAATCCAGCGCCAGCAGCGCATCGCGATCGTAGCCGAGCATCGCGCACAGGGCGTCGTTGACCTCGAGCCAGCCGCCTTGCAGCGACACCAGCGCCATGCCGTGCGCCGCCGCCGAGAACGCGCCGGAGAAGCGCTGTCCGGCCAGCAGCGCGGCACGCGTGGCCTGGCGCTCGACGGTGACGTCGCGCATCACGCAGACCGCACCCAGCGCGTGGCCGTCGGCGTCGTGCAGCCGCTCGGCGCTGCACAGCACGCTGCGCGGCGGCTGTCCGGCGGCGGCGACGACGATTTCCGCATCGCGCACCGATTCGCCGCGCCAGGCGCGGAACAGCGGGATCCGTTCGCGCTCGAGCAGGCGCTGGCCGTCCGCATCGAACAGGTCGAAATACTGCGCCCACTGCGCCGGCGGCAACGCGCGCGGATCGGTGCCGTGCCAGGCGCGCGCGACCCGGTTGAACTGGGACAGCGTGCCGTCGGCGGAACACGACACGACCGCGTCGGGCACCGTTTCCAGCAGCAGGCTCAGCATCTGCGCCTGGGTCTGGGCGATGCGCGCGTCGCGGCGCGCCTCCAGCTGCATCGTCACCTGCGCGGCCAGGCGCCGCAGCCCCTCGCGCTGTGCCGTGCCCAGCTGCCGCGGCATGGTGTCGATCACGCCCAGGCTGCCGTAGAGATGGCCGCCGCTGCCGCGCAGCGGCATGCCCGCATAAAAACGGATATGCGGCGCCCCCTGCACCAGCGGGTTGCCGGCGAAGCGCGGATCCTGCAGCGCATCCGGCACCTCCAGCAGTTGCGGCGACAGCAGCGCATGCGCGCAGAACGCCAACTCGCGCGGCGTCTCTGAAACGTTCAGGCCGCGGCTGGCCTTGAACCACTGGCGGTGTTCGTCGATCAGCGTGACCAAGGCGATCGGCACGTCGCACAGTTGGCTGGCCAGCCAGATCAGGTCGTCGAACACCGGCTCCGGCGGCGTGTCCAGCATGCCCAGTTCGGCCACCGCGCGCAGCCGCTCCAGTTCGTCGGCGGGCAACGGCGCGGGAATGAAGCCGAGGGGCGGTCGCTGGGGCATGCGCGGCAAGCGGGATGGGGAGCCGGTCACGATAACTGGCCGCGGGCGACGATGGCAGTCGCACGATCGCGGTTGGCGACGTGCACCACGCATTCGGCGCGCAGCGCGGGTGTCGCGGCAGGTGGCGTGCTGCGGCGCAAGCAGTGCCTGCGCAGCGGGGTGGCCGGGGGCGTCACGCCCCGGGCCGGCCGCCGCGCAGCTCCCAGGCAGCCGCCGCAGGCGCCGCTAGACGGCGGCTTGCGGCGTGCCTGCCTGCGCCTGTGCGTGGTGCTTTTCCATGTACACGCAGGCCAGCGCGATGCCGCTGGGATGCGCATAGCTGCCCTGCTGCAGCACCGCGTAGCCCTGGGCCCGATAGAACGCGACCGCGTTGAGTGCGGCGGCCAGGTGGATGCGCGCGCCGGGCACCAGCTTGGCTTCGAGCGCCTGCAGCAGGCGTCGTCCCAGTCCGCCGCCGCGCACGTCGGGATCGACGAACAGGCCGTCGATCTCGCTGCCTGCCAAATCGGCCACGCCGAAGCCGCGCAGGCGACCGCCGGCGTCCTCGGCGAGCACCGCGCCGCCGCTGGCGATCAGCTGCGGATACGCCGCCGGCGCCGGTGCCGACGCCCAGGCCGCGATGACCTCGGGCGGATAATGCGTGCTGCACACCTGGCGCACGCAGCGGGTGCGCAGCGCCCACATCGCGGCGATGTCGGCGTGCCGCGCCGCGCGCAAGGCGACCGCCCCTGGCGGAGGCGCGGCGGCACTCATCGCGACTTGCTGTCGCGCAGGCTGCGGATCCGCGCCGGCGGCTGGAAGGAATCGCTGCGCGCATCGGCCCAGTACTCCTGGAACACTGCGTGGTCGGGCACGCCGTCGCGCAGCAGTTCGCCCGGTTCCAGATAGCGGTACAGCGAGGCCAGCGAACGGATCTCGACCTGCGAGATGCGCCGCAGGATGTGCTCCGGCCCCAGTTGCGACGGATCCGCCAGGCCGGCGGCGCTGAGCAGTTCGCGCAGCGCGCGCAGGGTGTTGGCGTGGTAATGCTCCACCCGCACCGCCTTGTCGGTGGGATCCAGGTGCTTCCAGCGACGCTGGTCCTGGGTGGCGATGCCGGTCGGGCAGCGGTCGCTGTGGCAGCTCAGCGACTGGATGCAGCCCAGCGCGAACATGAAGCCGCGCCCGGCGTTGCACCAGTCCGCGCCCAGCGCCAGCGTGCGCGCGATGTCGAACGCGCTGGTGATCTTGCCGGCCGCGCCGAGCTTGATCCGGTCGCGGATGTCCAGCCCGACCAGGGTGTTGTGCACCAGCAGCAGCGCCTCGTGCATCGGCACGCCGACATGGTCGATGAACTCGGCCGGCGCCGCGCCGGTGCCGCCCTCGGCGCCGTCGATGACGATGAAATCCGGGTACAGCCCGCTTTCCTGCATCGCCTTGGCGATCGCGAACCACTCCCACGGATGCCCGATCGCCAGCTTGAAGCCGCTCGGCTTGCCGCCGGACAACTCACGCAGCCGGGCCACGAATTGCAGCAGCTGCAGCGGCGTGGAGAACGCCGAATGCCGCGACGGCGACACGCAGTCCTGGCCCATCGCCACGCCGCGGGTGGCAGCGATCTCGGCGCTGACCTTGGCCGCCGGCAGCACCCCACCGTGGCCGGGCTTGGCGCCCTGCGACAGCTTGACCTCGATCATCTTCACCTGCGCCAGCGTGGCATTGGCGACGAAGCGCTCCTCGCTGAAGCGCCCGTCCGCATCGCGACAGCCGAAGTAGCCCGAGCCGATCTCCCACACCAGGTCGCCGCCGCATTCGCGGTGATACGGCGAGATCGAGCCTTCGCCGGTGTCGTGGTAGAAGCCGCCGCGGCGCGCGCCCTCGTTGAGCGCGCGGATGGCGTTGGCCGACAGCGCGCCGAAGCTCATCGCCGAGATGTTGAACACGCTGGCCGAGTACGGCTGCGCGCAGCCGGCGCCGATGGTGACGCGGAAATCGTGATGGGCGATCTCGCTGGTCGCCAGCGAGTGGTTGATCCACTCGTAGTCGGTGGCGTAGGCGCTGCGCAGGGTGCCGAACGGCACCACGTCCATGACGTTCTTGGCGCGCTGGTAGACCAGGGCGCGCTGCTGGCGCGAGAACGGCGCCTCCTCGATGTCGCTCTGCAGGAAATACTGGCGCATCTCCGGGCCGACCGATTCCAGCCCATAGCGGAAATGCGCCAGGATCGGATAGTTGCGGCGCAGCGTGCTGCGCGTCTGCAGCAGGTCCCAGGTGCCCAGCAGGGCCAGGACCGCGAAGGCGGCCACGCCCCAGCCCCACAGCGGCCAGATCGCGCACAGGGCGATGGACAGCGCCAGCAGCACGCAGCTGGCGACATAGGCTAGGTAGCGGTGCATCGCGTTCCTCGCGAGATTCGGAAGGCAGCGAGTGTAGGCGGTGCAGGCCGGCAATGGCGCTGGAGCAGCCTACCGCCCGCTTGGGCGGCGTACAGCTTGGTGGTGCACAGCGTGCGGTGCTTTCGGCTACAGCCGGTCGTCCACCGCCTCGCGCGGCCACACCGACTTGACGTCGTAGACCACCAGGTTCGGCGTGCCCAGCGCGCGGATCCGCGCGGCATCGAAGCCGCGGTATTCGTCGTGCGCCACCGCCAGCACCACCGCGTCGTAGCGGCCGGCGACCGGTGCCGGCAGCAGTTCCACCCCGCCATGTTCGCGCGCCAGCTGCGGCTCGGCCCACGGGTCGCAGGCATCGACCCGCGCGCCGCTGGCGGCCAGCGCCTGCACCAGCTCCAGCGCGCGGCTGTTGCGCAAGTCCGGGCAGTTTTCCTTGAAGGTGACGCCGAGCACCAGGATCGTGGCCGCGGCCATGGCCACGCCCTTGTCCGCCAGCAGCGCCTGCACCCGCGCGGCGACGTGCGCGCCGACCCGGTTGTTGACCTGGCGCGCGGTGTGGATCAGGTCCGGGTGGTAGCCCATGCTCTCGGACTTGTGCAGCAGGTAGTACGGATCCACGCCGATGCAGTGGCCGCCGACCAGCCCGGGGCGGAACGGCAGGAAGTTCCACTTGGTGCCGGCCGCTTCCAGCACGTCCTGGGTATCGATGCCGAGGCGGTCGAAGATCAGCGCCAGCTCGTTGACCAGGGCGATGTTCACGTCGCGCTGGATGTTCTCCACCACCTTCGCCGCCTCGGCCACGCGGATCGACGGCGCGCGCCAGGTGCCGGCGTCGATGATGCTCGCGTACAGCGCATCGACCGCATCGGCGGCCGCGGCGCTGGAGCCGGAGGTGATCTTGCGGATGTCGGCCAGGCGCCGCTGGCGGTCGCCCGGGTTGACCCGCTCCGGGCTGTAGCCGCAGTGGAAGTCCTCGTTGAAACGCAGGCCCGAGCCTTGTTCCAGCAGCGGCACGCACACCTCTTCGGTGGTGCCCGGATACACCGTGGACTCGTAGATCACCAGGTCGCCGCGCTTGAGCACGCCGGCCAGCAGTTCGCTGGCCTGACGCAGCGGCTGCAGGTCGGGCTGCTCGTAGGCGTCGATCGGGGTCGGCACGGTGACGACATAGACGTTGCGGTCGCGCAGCGCGGCGGCATCGTCGCTGTAGCGCAGGTGCACGCCGGCACGCAGTTCGTCCGGTTCCATTTCCAGGGTCTGGTCGTGGCCGTCGCGCAGCTGCGTCACGCGCTGCGCGTCGATGTCGTAGCCGAGCGTGTCGTAGCGTGCGCCGAACGCCACCGCCAGCGGCAGGCCGACATAACCCAGGCCGATGACGGCGATGCGCAGTTGCGCGGGATCGAACACGATATCGACGGGCATGCCGTTCCTTTCAGGGCGCCGCGGCGGCGTGCGCCGTCGATGCGGGTGGTCGCGGAAGTGCGGATGTCCGCGGCGCGGACCCACGGCCATGGTAAGCGGCGCGGCGGCCCGCTCCAAGCGGGCACTGCCTTCACGCACGACGTGCCTATCATTGGCCCATCGCACACACCGTCTCGCCAGCCTGTCGCGGTTCTTGCCACGGCCGCGACGCCGATGTGACCTGGCGTTTACGCCTTACGCCCTAGTCTGGCGAAGCGCCTCCGCGCAGTTCCCAGAACAACCCCCTCATTACTACTACAGGAGATCCTGCCGTGAGCCACGCTCCGTGCCTGCTCGTGGATGTCGAAGCCGAACTGGCGCATTGGAAGGTGCTGCACGGGGAAGGCAAGCTGGGGCCGCAGTCCTTCAGCGAGCATGCGCGTCTGATCAAGATGGCCTGCGATGTGTTTCTGCAGCTGCCGCGCGAGCCCAACGAGGTGCGCATGCAGCGCCTGCGCCAGCGCTACGACGCCGAACATCCGTGGCCGCGCATCGCCTGGAACGATGCCGAAGCCTTCGTGCTGGCCTGCTGGGCCAGGCTCGACGGTTCCGAGCGGCGCGATACCCAGCCCGATCCTGCCCCTGTCCCCGCCTGACCCTGGAGGCACGCCCATGTCCAACCCACCCAATCGCGAAAACGCGGACAGTCCGCAGCAGCGCGGCCACACGCCCGACAAGCTGCGCAACGACGCGGCGCAGTGGAAGGACCGCGACCAGCCGGACAGCGACCCCGAACGCGACCACGCCGATCCGGAGCGCGACTACCCGCGGCCGGACGGCAGCGAGTAGGCAGACACACCGCCGGCGTCACAGCGCCGGCGATTCCAGACTCACGCATCGGGCATCGCGCTGCGGCGCGTTCATCGACGCTCGCGCCACCGCGCCACCGCGCCAGCGTCCGTCCCTCGGCGCGCCCCGCGACGCCACGCCCTCAGCGCAGGCTGGACCCGCGCACGATGCAGCGCCCGCTCAGCACCACCTTGCGCATCGGCAGGGTCGGCGCATTCAGCCGTTCCAGCAGCAATGACATCGCGGTGCGGCCCATGTCCTCCACCGGCTGTTCGATCACGGTTATGCCCGGCTCGACCAGGTCGGTCCAGCTCTCGTTGTCGAAGCCGGCCAGCGCCAGGTCCTGCGGAATGCGCAGGCCGGCGCCGCGCGCGGCCTTCAGCGCGCCCATCAGCAACAGGCTATTGCTGGCCACCAGCGCCTCCGGGCGCTCGGGTTGCGCCAGCCACGCCTGCACCTCGGCGGTCGCCGCCTCCGCGCTAGGCGCCACCTCGCGGTAGCTCGGCGCCAGGCCGTGCGCCTGCATCGCCGCCAGATAGCCGTCGCGGCGCTCGGCGGCGGTGCTGCTGGTCTTGCCGAACAGCCCGCCGATGCGGCGCAAGCCGCGCTCGGCCAGGTGCTCTATCAAGCTCGCCATCGCCGCGGCATTGTCCAGCACCACGCTGTCGTGCACGCCGGCCTTGCCGGCACGGTCGAGCAGCACCACCGGATAGTCGAAGTTCAACTTCGGCAACTGGCTCTGGGTGGTGCGGGTCGGCGCGAAGATCAGGCCGCTGACCCGTTCTTCCTGCATCAGCTGCAGGTACAGCGCCTCGCGCTGCGGATCCTCGTCGGTGTTGCACAGGATCACCCGCATCCCGGCGCGGTAGGCCACCTCCTCGACCGCGCCGATCGCCGCGGTGAAGAACGGGTTGCGGATGTCGGCCACGATCAGCCCGACGATCCCCGAATGCTGCGAACGCAGCCGCCGCGCCATCAGGTTCGGCCGGTAGCCGGTCTCGCGCACCGCCGCCTCGACCCGCGCCCGCACGTCCTCGCTGACCGGGCCCTGGCCCAGCGCCCGCGATACGGTCGAAGTCGAGACCCCGGCCACCCGCGCCACGTCATGGATGCTGACCGTCACTGGCAACGTTCCCGCAAAATTCCCACTGCAACCCCCTTCCAAGTGGCCAAATTCGATAGTAGCACCGGGTTTTCCCGAATAAATTGTGCAGTGCACATTGACGCGGCAGTGGGAACGTTCCCACACTGCGCCCACTCGCCGCCCCCAGACCCTCGAAGGATGCCCCGCGTGACCCAGACGAATCCCCCCGTATTGGTCGCCAGCGAACTGGTCCGCGTCAACGTCCAGGTCCGCGACAAGGCCGACGCCATCGCCCAGGCCGCGCAGCTGCTGGTCGCCGCCGGTTGCGTGCCGCCCGCCTACGCGGCCAGCATGCTGCGCCGCGAAGCCCTGGCCAACACCTTCCTCGGCCACGGCGTGGCGATCCCGCACTGCACCGGCGAGGACCGCCACCTGGTCCAGCGCGACGGCATCGCGGTGCTGCAGATCCGCGACGGCGTGGAGTGGAATCCGGGCCAGACCACCCATCTGGTGGTCGCCATCGCCGCGCAGTCCGATACCCACATCACCTTGCTGCGGCGCCTGACCCGGCTGATCCAGGACCAGCCGCGGCTGGACGCGCTGTTCGCCAGCGACGACCCGCAGGCGATCGTCGACGCGCTGAGCCAGGACCCGGCCGTCGCGGCGAGCGGCGCCCCGGTCGCCGATCTCGGCGAGCGCTTCGAATGGACCGTCGCCTACCCCACCGGCCTGCATGCGCGCCCCGCGACGCGCTGGGTGGAGACCGCGCGCGGTTTCGCCGCCAGGATCCAGGTGCGCGCCGGCGAGCAGACCGGCGATGCCAAGAACCTGGTGTCGCTGCTGCAGCTGGGCCTGCATGCCGGCGACACGGTGACCATCTCGGCCGAAGGCCAGGACGCCGCCGCCGCGCTGGCGCGGCTGCGCAGCGTCATTGACGGCCTCACCGCACAGGAGAAAGCCGACGCGCAGGCCGCGGCGCAGCGCCGTGCCGCCCCGGTCAGCGGCTGGACCCCGCCGCAGGCGCAGCCGGCCATCGTCGGCATCGGCGCCAGCCCCGGCCTGGCGATCGGCGTGGTGCACAAGCTGGCCGGCAACGACGGCCCGGTGCCGGACGCGCCGGTGCCGCTCAGCGACGGCGGCGCGCTGCTGCACGACGCCTTGCTGCGCACCCGCCAGCAACTGCAGGCGATCGAGGACGACACCCGGCGCCGGCTCGGCGCCGGCGATGCGGCGATCTTCCGCGCCCAGGCCGAACTGCTCAACGACACCGACCTGATCACCCTGGCCTGCCAGCTGATGGTCGAAGGCCACGGCGTGGCCTGGTCCTGGCAGCAGGCGGTCGAGCGCATGGCCAACAAGCTGTCGGCGCTGGGCAATGCGGTGCTGGCCGGACGCGCCAGCGACCTGCGCGACGTCGGCCGCCGGGTGCTGACCCAGATCGACCCGAGCCTGGCCAGCGGCAGCCTGGAGCACCTGCCCGACCGTCCGTGCATCCTGCTCGCCAGCGACCTGTCGCCGTCGGACACCGCGCACCTGGACACCAGCCGCGTGCTCGGCCTGGCCACCGCGCTGGGCGGGCCGACCTCGCATACCGCGATCCTGTCGCGCACCCTGGGCCTGCCGGCGCTGGTCGCCGGCGGCGCCGACCTGCTCGACCTGGACGACGGCGCCACCGTCATCGTCGACGGCAACAGCGGCCGCCTGTACCTGGCGCCGTCGGAGGCCGACCTGGCCTCGGCGCGCGCCTACATCGAGGAACAGCGCCAGCTGCGCGAGCGCGAGGCCGAGCAGCGCAACCAGCCGGCGCAGACCCAGGACGGCCACCGCGTGGAGATCGGCGCCAACGTCAACCTGCCCGAGCAGGTGCCGATGGCGCTGGCGCAGGGCGCCGAGAGCGTCGGCCTGATGCGCACCGAATTCCTGTTCCTGGAGCGCGGCAGCACGCCGAGCGAGGACGAGCAGTACGCCACCTACATGGCGATGGCCAAGGCGCTGGACGGGCGTTCGCTGATCGTGCGCGCGCTGGACATCGGCGGCGACAAGCAGGTCGCGCACCTGAACCTGCCGCGCGAGGACAACCCGTTCCTCGGCGTGCGCGGCGCGCGCCTGCTGCTGCGCCGCGCCGACCTGCTGCAACCGCAGCTGCGCGCGCTGTACCGCGCGGCCAGGGACGGCGCCAAGCTGGCGATCATGTTCCCGATGATCACCTCGGCGGCGGAGATCGTCGCGCTGCGCGCCGAGTGCGAACGCCTGCGCGCCGAGCTGGACGCGCCGGAGGTGCCGCTGGGGATCATGATCGAAGTGCCGGCGGCGGCGATCCAGGCCGACGCGCTGGCGCGGCATGCCGACTTCTTCTCGATCGGCACCAACGACCTGACCCAATACACGCTGGCGATCGACCGGCAGAACCCGGACCTGGCCGCCGAGGCCGACAGCCTGCACCCGGCGGTGCTGCGCCTGATCCGCACCACCGTCGAAGGCGCCGCGCGCCACGGGCGCTGGGTCGGCGTGTGCGGCGGCCTGGCCGGCGACGCGTTCGGCGCGGCGCTGCTGACCGGGCTGGGCGTGCACGAGCTGTCGATGACCCCCAACGACGTGCCGGCGGTGAAGGCGCGCCTGCGCGGCAGCCGCCTGGATGCGCTGCAGGCGCTGGCGCAGCGGGCGCTGGACTGCGAAAGCGCGGCCGACGTGCGCGCGCTGGACGGAGCCGGCGCATGAGCGTGCAGGCCGTCAGCGTCAGCCTGAACCCGGCGATCGACCTGACCGTGGCGATCGAGCGGCTGCAGCCCGGCCAGGTGCATCGCGCCAGCAGCGCGCACGCCATCGCCGGCGGCAAGGGCATCAATGTCGCCGCCTGCCTGGCCGACGCCGGCGTCGTCACGGCCGCGCTCGGCGTGCTCGGTGCCGGCAACGCGCACCTGTTCGAGACCCTGTTCGCCGCGCGCGGCATCGACGACCGCTGCCTGCGCGTGCCCGGCGACACCCGCACCAATCTCAAGCTGGTCGCCGCCGACAGCGGCGACACCACCGACATCAACCTGCCCGGCCTGCCGCTGGGCGCGGCCGAGCTGCACGCGGTCGGCGCGCGCCTGGCCCCGCTGCTGCGTCCGGGCCTGCCGGTGGTGCTGACCGGCAGCCTGCCGGCCGGCCTGGCCGACGACAGCTGGCGCGTGCTGCAGGCGCAGGCCGCCGCCGCCGGCGCGCGGGTGCTGCTGGACACCAGCGGCGCGCCGCTGCGCGAAGCGCTGGCCGCACCGCGCGCGCAGCTGCCGTTCGCGATCAAGCCAAACCGCCACGAACTGGAGGACTGGGCCGGCACGCCGTTGCGCGCGACCGCCGAACTATTGGCGGCCACCCGCGCGCTGCTGGCCAGCGGCATCGCCCTGGTGGTGGTGTCGCTGGGCACCGACGGCGCGCTGTTCGTGCGCGGCGAGCAGGCGCTGCTGGCACGCCCGCCGCAGCTGGCCGGCGGCAGCAGCGTCGGCGCCGGCGATGCGATGGTCGCCGGCCTGGTCGCGGCGCTGCTCGCCGAGGCCGACCTGGCGACCTGCGCGCGCCAGGCCACCGCCTTCGCCGTGGCCACGCTCGGCAGCGGCGCCGCGCGCCGGCTGCCGCGCGACCAGGTCGACGGCATCGCCGCCGCGGTCCGCATCGAGTCGCTGCAATGAACCCCACGTCGAACCCCATGTGTTCGAACCGCATGTCATCGAACCGCACGCCGCCGCCATCGCGCGCGGCGTCCCCCTGCGTCCATCGGGAGCAAGCATGAATCCTATCTTCGTGGTGATCGTCGCCGGCGAACGCAGCACCGAAGCCGTCCTCGCCGCCGAAGCCTTGCGCCATGCGGCCAGCGCACGCGGCGCGGTGGTGCACGCCGAGGTGCGCACGCCGCAGGGCGTGATCGCGCCACTGGACCTGGCCGCGGCCGGCAGCGGCTATCCGCTGCTGCTGGTCGGCGACGGCGATGCCGATGCGGCGCGCTTCGCCGGCGCCGCGCCGCTGCGCGCCAGCCTGGATGCGGTGCTCGACGATGCCAACGGCGTGCTCGCGCCGCTGCTGGCCGCGGCCGCGCCGGCGACGACCGCCAGCGCGGCCACGCAGACGGACGGGCCCAAGCGCATCGTCGCCGTGACCTCCTGCCCCACCGGCATCGCCCACACCTTCATGGCCGCCGAAGGCCTGCAGCAGGCGGCCAAGACCCTGGGCCACCAGATCCGTGTCGAGACGCAGGGCTCGGTCGGCGCGCAGGACACGCTCAGCGACGCCGAAATCGCCGACGCCGACCTGGTGCTGATCGCCGCCGACCGCGAAGTGGATCTGTCCCGCTTCGGCGGCAAGCGCCTGTTCAAGAGCGGCACCAAGCCGGCGATCAACGACGGCCCTGGGCTGATCCGCAAGGCGCTGGCCGAGGCCGGCGTGCACGTGGCCAGCGGCAACGGCGCCGCAACCGCGAGCAGCGAACGCGGCAAATCGGCCGGTCCGTACAAGCACCTGATGACCGGCGTGTCGTTCATGCTGCCGTTCGTCACCGCCGGCGGCCTGCTGATCGCGCTGGCGTTCGCGCTGGGCGGCATCTACGCCTTCGACGACGCGCACAAGGGCACCCTGGCCTGGTCGCTGTTCCAGATCGGCGCCAAGGCCGGCTTCACCCTGATGGTGCCGGCGCTGGCCGGCTACATCGCCTACTCCATCGCCGACCGCCCCGGCATCGCCCCCGGCATGATCGGCGGCATGGTCGCGGCCAACCTTGGCGCCGGCTTCATCGGCGGCATCTTCGCCGGCTTCATCGCCGGCTACGGCGTGGCCGCGCTGAACCGTGCGATCAAGCTGCCGCGCACCCTGGAAGGGCTCAAGCCGGTGCTGATCCTGCCGGTGCTGGGCACCCTGCTGGTCGGCCTGACCATGCTGTACGTGGTCGGCCAGCCGGTCGCCGAAGCGCTGGCCTGGCTCACCGACTGGCTGCGCGGCATGCAGGGCAGCAGCGCGGTGCTGCTGGGCCTGCTGCTCGGCGCGATGATGGCCTTCGACATGGGCGGGCCGGTCAACAAGGCCGCCTATGCGTTCTCCACCGGCCTGATCGCCAGCCAGGTGTACACACCGATGGCCGCGGCGATGGTCGCCGGCATGACCCCGCCGCTGGGCATCGCGCTGGCCACCTGGGTGTTCCGCAACCGCTTCACCCGCGAGGAGCGCGGCACCAGCGCCGCCACCGGCGTGCTCGGCCTGGCCTTCGTCACCGAAGGCGCGATCCCGTATGCGGCGCGCGACCCGCTGCGCACCATCCCGGCGCTGATGCTGGGCTCGGCGCTGGCCGGCGCGATCTCGATGGCGGCCGGTGCCGAACTGAAGGTGCCGCACGGCGGCGTGTTCGTGCTGCCGATCCCCAACGCGGTGACCCATCTGGGCATGTACCTGATCGCGCTGCTCGCCGGCACCGTGCTGACCGCGCTGGCGCTGCGCGTGCTGAAGAAGCCGGTCGCCGAATAAGTCCTGTGCCGACGCGCTGCCGGGGGCGATGTCCCCTCCCCCGTCGCCCACGGCGGCGCGCCGGCCTCCATCACACCCCAGGAGTCTCTGCCATGTCCCTCCCCCTCACCCGGCGCCTGTCGCTCACCGCCCTGGCGCTCGCGCTCGCCCCGCTGGCCCACGCCCAGGACGCCAGCGACGCGTTCAAGCTCAAGCTCGCCTACACCGGCGAGGCCGCGGTCTCGCTGGACGGCGGCAAGGAACAGGGCAGCGCCTACGCCGGCCAGCTGATGCTCGGCACCGACGTCGACCTGCAGCGGCTGATGGGCTGGAACGGCGCCACGCTGAAGGTCTATGCGATCAACCGCCACGGCACCAACCTGGCCAACAGCGACATCGGCAACAGCACCTCGGTGCAGGAAATCTACGGCGGCCAGGGCACGCGCCTGGCCAACTTCACCATCGCGCAGAAGCTGTTCGACGACCGCCTGGAACTGGAGGCCGGACGCAGCGTGGCCAACATCCATTTCCTCGGCTCGGACCTGTGCGGCTACTTCCAGGGCAACTCGGCCTGCGGCAATCCGACCTTCGTGTTCCGCACCAGCAACTTCACCTACTGGCCGGTATCCAGCTGGGCCGCGCATGCCAAGGCCTGGGTGACCCCGACCGTGTACGTGCACGTCGGCGCCTACGAGGTCAATCCGACCCAGGCCGAGGACGGCGAGCACGGCCTGAACTGGAGCAGCCGCGACCGCACCGGGGTGATCGTGCCCTACGCGATCGGCTACAAGACCGAGGCGGCCAGCGTGCGCTTCCCGGCGATGTACGAACTGGGCGGCTGGCAGGACAACTCCGACTACACCGACCCGCTGACCGACCGCAACGGCAACCCGGCGCGGCTCAGCGGGCTGGACTACGCCACCCGCAACGGCCGCTCCGGCGCGTTCTTCCGCTTCGAGCAGCAGGTCACCCGCCCCGACGCCGACAGCGCGCGCGGGCTGGTGCTGTTCGGCTCGGTGCTCAAGGGCACCTCCGGGCAACTGATCGAAGACCACTTCCTGGAGCTGGGCCTGGTCCAGCGCGGCACCTTCGCCAGCCGCGAGCAGGACAACATCGCCTTCGTCGTCACCCAGCAGCGCTACAGCGACGACGCGCTGGAAGACCTGCGCCTGGCGCGCGCCGCGGCCGGCGGCAGCGGCACCCCGCACAGCTCGCAGTACATGATGGAACTGAGCTACGGCATCCAGGTCACGCCGCAGCTGCGCATCGCGCCGAACCTGCACTACATCGTGCATCCGGACCAGTTCAACGATCCGTCGCGGACCCGCGACCTGCCGAATGCGTTGGTCGCCGGCATGCGCGTGGATTGGGCGTTGTAGAGCCGGGATTGGGGATTGGGGATTCGTCGCGCCTGGGCGGACGCTGATGGTGGCGTGCGCAGGGCGCGGTGTTTCCTCAGCGCGCGTAGCCGATCACCTCGATGCCAGGCGGCAGGATCGAAGCGACCGCGATAGCGGCGATCCTGCCTGGCTAGCGAAGCAGCGGTCCAGCGGATCTCGCGAGGTCAAAGGACGGTCCGGGAATGGATGCACCGACAGTCCGCAGTAGCGTCCAGGCGCCGCCGATTTCTGCATCGGCGCCACGCGAACGTCACCGCTCGGCCGGTATTCGGCGCAGGCGAGCGGCCAAGCAACATGCACCCAAACGCACGACGCCCCGGCATGCCGGGGCGTCGTGCGTTCCGTCCGTGTCACTCCGCTCGCATGCACGCGCGCCGGTCCGTCGGCGCATGCGGGAACGAAATCAGGTGGCCGGCGAATCGAGATCCGTTCGATTCCGTGCAAGCGCGCATCCCTGGCGCGGGAGCGATGACGTTGCCGACAGACACAGGATGCCTGTGGACACGTGCCGGCGCGATCGGTCGATGCCGTGTCGTGCCGTCAGAATTTCCCGACACGGGCCGACAATCGAGGGCGGGCTAAGGACTCCGATCCGCCGCAAGCTGCCGCGCGCACAGCGCTTGCGGCTGCCAGGCCTGGGTCAAGGTCGTCGCTGGCCGGTCGGCGTCGTGGAGGATGAGCGCAAAGCCTTGCCGTGGCACCGTGCCGATCGCCATCAGCAGCATCGGCGGTCCGGCCTCGATCGTTAGGCTGTTGCCGGGTCCGCGCCCGACCTGGACGCCGGCCGGCGTCTCCAGGCAGGTGTCGCCGCTGACCGCGAAGAAGGCCTCCGGCCCGGAATGGACATGCAACGGCGCCGTCGTCCCCGGGAGGAAGATCGAGCGCAGATAGTCGGCCGCATAGGTCGACGCCGGCGCCACCGCGAGCGGACCGACCGTGGACACGTGCTCGCCGCCCTCTGAATGCCACGCGGCCTGCGCAAGGGTGAAGAGCCAGACCGATCCGAACGCCTCCACCACCACGCTGGTCGGGGCGGCGGCAGCGTCTGCGGCCTCCTTCGACGCAAAGCGATCGAGATGCCAGAACACCGCCCCGGCAGGCAACGCCGGCAGCGGCTTGCGCGCCAGCAGGCACGCCGGCCCCGCCTCCTCCACTGCCCCGCATTGCCGTGTGGTCGCCTGCGCGACCGCCGCGGAGGGACACGCCGCCGCACCTGCAAACAGACAGAAAAGCATCCCGCGCATTGCCAATCCCATGGCCGCGAAGCAGATCGGGAGCTTGCGCGCTTGTGGGCCCGGTTTCAACGCGTGCGCGCATCGACGCGCGGCGGCTTGCGCAACGGCAGGCGCCGCCGCAGGAGGACCACGGCCGTGGCCGGGCCGCCCGCTGGCCGCACCGGCTCGGCGCCGGCCGCGCCGCAGTTGCCGCGCAACGGTCACCGTCGCTACATAAACGGATCCCATCGTAATCGCCTCGCCACCGCCGATTACGACGGTTTTCCAACATCCGCGTTGCAAGCATCTCGCGCCATGCGCATCCTGGTTGCCGAAGACGATACGTCCATTGCCGTTGCGTTGCGCGACTCGCTCGCCGAGTGCGGGCACGTGGTGGACCACGTCAACGACGGCGCCGCCGCCGAGCGCGCGCTCAGCGCCGAGTCCTACCACCTGCTGGTGCTGGACCTGGGCCTGCCGCGGCGCGACGGCCTGCAGGTGCTGCAGCGCGTGCGCGAACGCCGCGACGAGGTCGCGGTGCTGGTGGTGACCGCGCGCGACGGCGTGGAGGACCGCATCCGCGCCCTCGACCAGGGCGCCGACGACTACCTGATCAAGCCGTTCGAACTGTCCGAGTTCCTGGCCCGCACCCGCGCCCTGCTGCGCCGGCGCAGCAGCGGCGGCATCCCCGAGCTGGCCCTGGGCCAGCTGCGGATCAACCTGGCCGGGCGCCGGGTATGGCTGCAGGACGAGCCGCTGGAACTGACCGCGCGCGAGTTCGCGCTGCTGGAAACGCTGCTGATGCGCAGCGGGCGCGTGGTCAGCCGCGGCCAGCTCACCGACGCGCTGTGCGACTGGCAGCACGAGATCACCGACAACGGCCTGGACATCTCCATGCACCGCCTGCGCCGCAAGCTGCACGGTTCCGGGGTCGGCATCCGCACCATCCGCGGCCTGGGCTACCTGCTGGAAGAATCCCGCACCGCGGACGCCGACGCCGACACCGCCCACGACCCGCACGCGTCGTGAGCGCGGCCGTGGCAGCCGCGACGGCGGGCGCAGTCCCCGCCCATCCCAGCCTGCGCCGGCGCCTGCTGGCGTTCCTGCTGATCCCGACCCTGCTGCTGATGCTGGTGGTCTCGGCGCTGTTCTACCTGCTGATGCTCAAGTACTCCAACCACGTCCACGACATGGACCTGAAGGAGGACACGCTGGGCCTGGCCAAGGCGGTCAACGACGCCGGCGCGCGCCTGCCGCTGCCGCTGCAGGCGCGGCGCCTGCTCGAATACAGCAGCGACGGCCGGGTGTTCTTCGAGGTGCGCAGCCGCGACCACGGCGTGATCAGCAACAGCGCGCAACCGATCCCGGCGCACGCCGCGCCGGCCGCGCTCGGCCGGGTGGTGCTGCGCGACGAACGCATGGCCGACGGCACCCCGGTGCGCGTGGCCAGCCTGATCGTGCCGTCGGCCTGGGAGGCCAACGACCGGCTGACGATCTCGGTGGCCGAGACCCTGGACGACCGCCACCGCCGCGCGCGCGAGATCCTGATGCTGATGCTGCCGACCGAACTGCTGCTGACCTGCTCGCTGCTGGCGCTGGTCTGGCATGGGGTGCGCGTGGGCCTGCGCCTGCTGCAACCGGCGGTGCGCCGGCTCGACGACAGCCAGCGCGACCTCAGCCCGGTGTCCGGCCCCGACATCCCGATCGAGGTGCTGCCGCTGACCCAGGCCATCGACGGCCTGCTGGGCCGGCTCAAGCAGCTGATGGCCTTGCAGGAGCGCTTCGTCGCCGACGCCGCGCACCAATTGCGCACGCCGCTTGCCGGACTGAGCATGCACGTGCAGCGCGCCCAGGCCAGCACCCGCCCGCAGGACACCGCGCAGGCGCTGCAGCACATCCGCCAGCTGACCGACCGCGCGATCCGCAGCTCCACCCAATTGCTGGCGCTGACCCGCGCCCAGGCGCCACGCGAGAGCATCCGCCCGCTGCTGCCGCTGGACCTGGCCGCGTGGCTGCCGCAGGCGCTGGCCGAGCGCATTCCCGACGCGCTGCACGCCGGAGTCGATCTGGGCTACGACGACGACGATGCCGACAACGGGCCGGCCTGGGTCGCCGCCGACGCCTGGTCGCTGCGCGAACTGCTCGACAACCTGCTCGACAACGCCTTCAGGCATGCCGCCGGCGGCATGGTCACGGTGAGCCTGCGCCGGCAGTCGCGACACCTGCAGCTGGCGGTCGACGACGCCGGCCCGGGCGTGGACGAGGCCTTGCTGCCGCGCCTGGGCGAACGCTTCTTCCGTGCCCCGGATGCACCCGAAGGCGGCACCGGCCTGGGCCTGGCGATCGTCGCCAGCATCGCCGCACGCCACCACGCCGCCCTGCGCTACCAGCGCTCGGCGCTGGGCGGCCTGCGCGTGGAGCTGGACCTGCCGGCCAGCGCGGCGACGCCCGCATGAGCCGGCGCCGCGCATTCCGGCTGGCCGGCCTTGCCGTGCTGAGCGCCGCGGCGCTGGCCGGCTGCGTCAGCACCCCGCTGCCGGAGCTGACGCAGCCGCTGCCGTCGCAGTGGACATCGCTGCCGGCCGCGGCCACTCCACGACCGCCCGGCAGCGCGTGGTGGCAGGACTTCCACGACCCGCAACTCGATGCGCTGGTCACGCAGGCGCTGCGCGACGATCTCGACGTGGCCCAGGCCCTGGCCAGGCTGCGCGCGGCGCGGCGCATGGACGGCGTCGCCACGGCCAAGTTCAAGCCGCAACTGCATGCGCGCACCGAAGAACCGATCGACCCCGACGCCAGCGCCTCGTTCCTGGTCGCCGGCTTCGACGCGGAATGGGAACTGCCGCTGTTCGGGCGCGGCGAAGCCACCCGCCGCATGAGCCGCGGCGACCTGCAGGCCGCGCAGGCCAGCCTGGAGCAGGTCCGCACCGCCACCGTCGCCGACGTGGCGCGCAACTGGATCGAACTGCGCCACGCGCAACAGGCCGAACAACTGCTGCAACGCATCGCCGACGCCCGCCAGCGGCAGGCGACGCTGAGCGCCTCCCTGGTCGCGCTGCGCCTTGCGCCGCCGGCCGCCGCCGCCCAGGCGCAGGCCGCGCAACTGCAGGCGCAAGCCGCGCTGGGCGAACCGCGCACCGCCAGCGCCGCCGCCGCGCAACGGCTGGCGGTGCTGCTGGCGCGCAGCGCACCGGACCCGGCGTGGAGCGCCGCCGACGCGGCAGCCGCCGCACCGGGCGCGACGGCGTCGGGCCTGCAGATCGGCGCGATCGACGCGGTGCCCGCGGACCTGCTGCGGCGGCGCCCGGACATCGCCGCGCGCGAGGCCGAGGTGCTGCGCGCGGCCGGCGAACTGGGCATCGCCCGCGCCGACCGCTACCCCAGCATCGGCCTGGGCGGCGCCATCCACTGGTCCACCAACCTGCTCTCGCACCGCCGCACCGCCACCCCGCACGAGATCGCCTCGCTGGGGCCGCTGATCGACATCCCGCTGTTCGACTGGGGCCTGCGCCAGGCCACGGCGCAGGCCCGCGGCGAGCTGCTGCAGGCGGCGACGCTGGCCTACCGCCAATGCGTGCTGGATGCGGTGGCCGAAGTGCAGAACGCGCTGACCGCGCTGGAACAGCAGCGCCAGCGCGTGCTGGCGCAGCAGCAGGCGCTGCAGGCGCTGCAGCAGGCCGCCGACGCGGCGCAGGCGCGGCGCAGGCTGGGCCTGGGCAGCGATCTGGACGTGGCCACCCAGCAGGCCGCGCGCGACCAGACCGCGCTGGAGCTGCTCGAGGCGCAGCGCCAGCGCGACCTCGACTACATCGCGCTGCAGACCGCGCTGGGCAGCGCGCAAACGCAGGCCAGCGCCACTGCCACCGCTACCGTCGGCGACGCGGGCAGCGCAGGCGCAACGCCCTGATGGTCGCGCTGGCCCGCCAGACCCTGCGCCACGAATGGCGCCGCTTCCTGCCGGTGGTGGTCTCGGTCGGTTTCGCCAGCCTGTTGCTGCTGCTGCAGACCGCGCTGGTGCTGGGCATCTTCGGCAGCGCCAGCGTCTACGTGTCCGGCTCCGACGCCGACCTGTGGCTGGGCTATCCGGGCACGCAGAGCGTGGACCAGGGCCGCCCGATCGATCCGGATGCGGCTACGGCGCTGTACCTGGACCCGCGCGTGGTCCAGGTCGAGCCGTTCGTCTGGTTCGACGGCGACTGGCGCGGCCCCGACGACACCGGCGCGGTGTCGATCTACGTCTCCGGCATCGACACCCGCGCCGACGGGCTGATGTTCGCGCGGCTGCTGAGCCCCGCCCTGCGCGCGGCGCTGCGCGAACCGGACACGGTGGTGGTGGACCGCGCCGAACTGGACAAGCTCGGCGTCGGCATAGGCCGCAGCGCGCGCATCAACGGCCACCGGGTGCGGGTGATCGGGGTCGGCCGCGGCCTGCGCGCACTGGGCGGGGTCAACGTGCTGGCCTCGCTGGAAACCGCGCGCGCCCTGAATACCGATGCCATGCACCCGGACTGGCCGACCTACATGGTCGCGCGGCTGCGGCCCGGCAGCGACGCTGCGGCGGTGGCGCGCAGCCTCGCCGGCAACGCCGCGCCGGCGCGCATCGAGGCCTGGAGCGCGGCGCAGTTCGCCCGGCGCAGCATCCTGTTCTGGATGTTCGACACCGGCGCCGGCTCCGGCGTGCTGTTCCTCGGCGGCATCGTGCTGCTGGTCGGCGTGGCGATCACCAGCCAGACCCTGCTGGCCACGGTGCTCGGCGCGGCGCGCGAGTACGCCACGCTCAACGCGCTGGGCGTGAGCATGCGCGCGCTGCGCTGGGTGGTGCTGGAGCAGGCGGCCTGGGTCGGCGCGCTCGGCCTGCTCGGCGCCAGCGCGCTCGGCGCCGCGCTGGTGGCGCTGGCGCGTGCGCACGACGTGCCGGTGGCCTTCGATGGCAACGGCTGGGCCGCGTGCGTGGTCGCGGTGATGCTGCTGACCGTGCTTTCGGCGCTGGCCGCGCTGCGCGGACTGCGCCGCGCCGACCCGGCGCTGCTGCTGCGATGAACCAGGCCGCCGCCCCCGCCGACGCCGCGCTGCTGCCGCACGCCGCCACGCTGCACGGCAGCGCCCTGTGCAAGAGCTTCGTCTCCGGCAAGCTGCGCACCGAGGTACTGCGCGACGTGAGCCTGCAGGTGTGGCCCGGCGAACTGACCCTGATCTCCGGACCGTCGGGCTGCGGCAAGAGCACCCTGCTGTCGATCCTCAGCGGCCTGCAGCGCGCCGACAGCGGCCGGGTGCAGGCGCTGGGCGAGAACCTCGGCGCGCTCGACGCGACCGCGCTGGAGCGCTTCCGCCTGCGCCATACCGGCTTCATCTTCCAGGGCTTCAACCTGTTCCCGGCGCTGAGCGCGCTGGACCAGGTGCGGCTGCCGCTGCAGTACATGGGCCTGGCCGCCGCCGAGGTGCGCGCACGCGCCGAAGCGGCGCTGGCCGAGGTCGGCATCGCCCATCGCCAGCAGCTGCGCCCGGCCGAGCTGTCCGGCGGCGAGAAGCAGCGCGTGGCGATCGCGCGCGCACTGGCCAAGCACCCGGCGCTGCTGTTCGCCGACGAACCGACCAGCGCGCTGGACGCCGGCAACGGCCAGATCGTGATCGACCTGCTGCACCGCATCGCCCGCAGCCACAACACCATGGTGCTGTGCGTCAGCCACGATCCGCGGCTGATCCGCCATGCCGACCGCGTGCTGTCGATGGAAGACGGCCGCATCCTCGACGACCGCCGCCTGGCGCCGCCGCCCCCGCCCCCCTCTTCGTCCCGGATGTCCGCACCATGAAAGCGTTCCTCGCCGCTCCCCTGCTGGGCCTGCTGCTGGCCGCCTGCGCGCCGCCGCAGGCGGCGCCCGTGCCCAGCGCGGCGCCGGCCTACCTGGCGGTGGCGCGCGGGCGCATCGACGTGGAAGGCGGCCTGCTGCGGCTGAGCCTGCCGGTCGCCGCGACCCTGCAGCGGGTGGCGGTGCACGAAGGCGACGCGGTGCGCCGCGGCACGCTGCTGATCCAGGCCGACGACCGCGCCGCGGCGCTGGACCTGGACATCGCGCAGACCCGCGCGCAGGCGGCCAGCGCGCACGTGAGCCAGCTGCAGCAGCGGCTGGCGCACGCGCAGCAGCGCCAGCGGCGGCTGGCCGAAGCGGCGCGGATCGGCGCCGGCGACGGCCAGAGCGCCGACGATGCCGGCGACGCCAGCCAGACCCTGGCCGACGCGCTGCAGGCCGCGCGCAGCGACGCCGCGCTGGCTGCCGAACAGGTGCATCAGGCGCAACTGCAGCGCGACCAGTACCGCCTGTCCGCGCCGGCCGACGGCCGCGTGCTGCAACTGGCCGCCGCGGTCGGCGCGCGCAGCGACGGCGGCGCCACGCCGCTGCTGACCCTGCTGCCGGACGCGCCGCGCCTGGTCCGCGCCGAATTGAACGAAAGCTACGCCGGCGCGGTGAGCCCCGGCATGCAGGCCGAGGTGATCAGCGACGACGGCCGCCAGACCGCACTGGGCACCGCGGTGGTGCGCTGGCTGGCGCCGGCGTTCGGCCCGGCGCAGCTGCACGACGACGCCGATGGCGCCAGCGCCGGCAACGACCGCAGCGTGGCCTGCGTGCTGGCGTTCCGGCAGCCGTCGGCGCTACGCCTGGGCCAGCGCGTGCTGGTGCGCTTCCGCAACCCGGCCGCCGCGCAACGCTGACGAAAGGCTGCTGAAACGCCTGTCCGCCACGCTGCGCGCGTTCCTTCGCTGCCGACGCCGTGCCGCCATGATCCAATCCGCCGAATTCCACTTCCAGGGCGGCCGCCACGGCGTGCTGCTGCTCCACGGCCTGACCGGCACGCCCAGCGAGATGCGCCTGCTCGGCAAGAGCCTGCACCGCGAAGGCTTCAGCGTGCATGGCGTGCAGCTGGCCGGACATTGCGGCAACGAGGACGACCTGATCGCCACCGGCTGGCGCGACTGGAGCGCCAGCGTCGAGCAGGCCGCGGCGCAGATGCGCCCGCAGGTGGACAAGCTGTTCGTGGCCGGCCTGTCGATGGGCGCGCTGCTGGCGTTGCAACTGGCCGAAGAGCGGCCGGAGTGGGTCGACGGCGTCGGCGTGCTCGGCGCCACCTTCCGCTACGACGGCTGGAACATCCCGCGGCGCGCGCGGCTGGCGTTCCTGCTGCCGTGGTTCAAGCGCCTGGGCATCGGCCGCCGCCGCATGTTCCTGGAAGAACCGCCGTACGGCCTGCGCGACGAGCGCATCCGCGCGCAGATCAGCGGCGCGATGCTCGGCGGCGACAGCAGCGCCGCCGGCCTGCCCGGCAATCCGTGGCACGCGCTGGCCGAGATGCACCTGCTGTCGCGGCGGGTGCGCCGCAACCTGGCCAAGGTGACCGCGCCGTGCCTGGTCGCGCATGCGGCCGAGGACGACATCGCGCATCTGCGCAATGCGCAGCTGGTGGTCGCCGGCGTGTCCGGGCCGGTGGAACTGCTGTTGCTGCACGACAGCTACCACATGATCACCCTGGACCGCGAACGCCGCGTGCTCGGCGCGCGGCTGGCGCAGTTCTTCGCCGCCCAGGCCGGCGCGCCGCGCCAGGCCGCCTGATGGCGCTGCAGGCGCCCGTGGTCGGCGTGTGGCTGGCGACGGTGGCGCTGGACACGGTCGGCCAGCTGGCCTTCAAGCACGTCGCCAGCGATCCGCTGGCGAGCGGCGCGGCACGCTGGCGGCGCATGGCGCGGCAACCGTGGCTGTGGCTGGGCATGGCCTGCTACGCGTTCGAATTCCTGGCCTGGACCGCGTTCCTGTCGCTGGTGCCGCTGGGCCGTGGCGTGCTGCTCGGCTCGATCAACATCGTGGCGATCATGCTCGCCGGGCGCTGGCTGTTCGGCGAGCGGCTGGGACGCATGCAGGTAGCCGGGATCTGCCTGGTCAGCGCCGGCGTGGCCGTGGTCGGGCTGGGCACATGAGCCGCCCGCCGCTGCACCGCTACGCCGTGGGCTTCGCCCTGCTGCTGGGCTTCGACACCCTGGCCCAGTTCGGCTTCAAGCTCGGCGGCGCGCATGCGTTCCCGCCACAGGCCGAGTGGGCCTGGGTGCTGCGCCTGCTAGCCAGTCCCTGGCTGTACGCCGCACTGCTGGGCTATGTCGGCGCGTTCTTCACCTGGATGAAACTGCTCGAACACGCGCCGATCGGCCCGGCGTTCGCCGCCTCGCACCTGGAGGTGGTCAGCGTGCTGCTGCTGTCGGCGTGGTGGTTCGGCGAACCGATCGGCGCATTGCAGGCGCTCGGCGCGGCGCTGATCGTGGCCGGCATCGTCTGCCTCGCGCTCGGCGAGCGCGCCGCGCCGGCCGATGCGCACTGAGGTTCCGCCCACCGCCGGCCTGCCGCTGCGCTGGCGCGACCTGTGGCCGGCGCGCACGCCGCAGCGGCTGGCCGCGCAGCTCGGCTTCCCCGATGCCGTGCTCACCTGCTCGGGCACCGCCGCGCTGGTCGTCGCGCTGCGCACCCTGGCCGCCGGCAGCCGCCGCCGGCAGGTGCTGGTGGCCGCCTACACCTGTCCGCTGGTGGCGCTGGCGGTGGCCCACTGCGGCCTGCAGCTGGTGCTGTGCGATCTGCTGCCCGATGCGATCGAACCCGACCCGGCGCAGCTCGCGCAGCGCTGCGGCAGCGACACCCTGGCGATCGTCGCCACCCACCTGGGCGGGCGCCTGACCGACCTGGAACCGCTGCGCCAGGCCGCCGCGGCCTGCGGCGCGATGCTGATCGAAGACGCCGCGCAGGCGCTGGGCGGCGTGCACGCCGACGGCCGGCCGGCCGGCCTGGGCGGCGACATCGGCTTCTGCAGCCTGGCGGTGGGCAAGGGCCCGACCCTGTACGAAGGCGGCCTGCTGATGTCGCCGCACGCGTCATTGCGGCGCAGCCTGGCCGCGATGGCGGCGCGCCTGGGCCAGCGCGACTGGCGCTGGGAACTGCAGCGCAGCCTGCAGTTGCTCGGCTACGCCGCGCTGTACCGGCCGCACGCCTTGCGCTGGGCCTACGGCGCGCCGCTGCGTCGCGCCTTGCGTCGCGGCGACCGCGTGGCCGCGGCCGGCGACCATTTCGATGCGGCGATCCCACAACACGCGGTCGGCGCCTGGCGCGAAGCGGTCGGCGTGCGCGCCAGCGCGCGCTGGCCGGCGTTCCTGGCGCAGGCGCGCGACCAGGGCCGGCGCCGCAGCGCCCGCCTGGCCTCTCTGCCCGGGCTGCGCGTCGTCGCCGACAGCGCCGGCGCGCAAGGCAGCTGGCCGGCGCTGCTGGTGCTGCTGCCGGACGCGGCCGCGCGCGAACGCGCGCTGGCGCAGCTGTGGCCGCGCGGACTCGGCGTCGGCCTGCTGTTCGTGCACGCCCTGCCCGACTACGCCTATCTGCGCGACATCGTCGATCCCGCACCGATGCCCAACGCGCGCGACTTCGCCGCGCGCTGCCTGAGCATCAGCAACAGCCCCTGGCTGGACGAAGAGGGTTTCGAGGCGATCGTCACGGTGCTGCGGCAGGTGTGTGCCGAGCGGCTGGGCTGATCCCGCAACACCATCGCACCCTGCACAATCCTGTAGGAGCGGCTTCAGCCGCGACAGGATCCATCGGTAACGCGGGTCGCGGCTGAAGCCGCTCCTGCACGGGCATGCGCTATCGACGCAGCCCGGCCTCGGCCAGCGCGTCCAGCAGCCGCAAGTTCACCTCGTGCTGCTGCGCCTGCCATGCCGGCAGCGCCTGCGGCGACGGCGGCGGCTGCGCATCCAGCGCCGCCAGGCGCCGCTTCCACCATTGCGGATAGCGCGCTTGCGACACCTCGCCGGTGATGTCGCTGCCGAGCAGTTGTCCGTGCAGATAGGCGATGGCGGTGAGCAGGTGCGGCACCCGCAGTTCGCCCTGGTCCCAGTTGGTGCGCGCGTCCTGCGGATCCAGCACGTCCTTGTCCAGCGACAGGTAGGTCGGCATCGGCGTGCTGCGCAGCTGCTGCAGGAAGGCGTCGATCATCTCCATGCTCGAGCCGAAGCCGCGCACCGCGCGGCCAAGGCCCAGGCGCCGCGCCCAGCCCACGTCCACGCCGCTGCACCAGTAGCGCAGCTTGCCGCGGTACAGCGGGCGCAGGTGGTTTTCCCAGGCGTGCGCGGCGCCGACATCGCCCGAGGTGATGCCGACCACTTCCACCCGCGCCACCTGCGGCAACGCCGCGACCCGCCATACCCACGAGCCGCAATGCACCGCGAACGGGAAGCGCATGTTGTCCGGATGATTGTCGAACACCACCACCCGCAGCGGCGCCTGCGCGCGCTGCGCCTGGCGCACGATCAGCGGCAGGCTCAGGTGGTGGAAATCGCCGCTGCCCAGCAGCACGGTGCCATGCCGCGCCGGCAGCACGCCGTCGAGCGCGACGCCGAAGCGCCGCAGCCGGCGCAGCGAACAGGCGAAGCGCAGCCCGTCGCACCACTCGTGCAGCGGCAGGCGCAACGCGCCCGGCACCGTGCCGAGCGAGTCGTCCAGATCCAGCAGTACCGGTGCGCTCATGTCATTCCGCCGCGTCGGCGTCAGGGTCTGGAGTGCCGACATCGTCGGCTTCGAACAGCGGCCGCAGCCGCCGCAGCGCGATGCGCAGCAGCGGATTGCGCAGGTACACCGCATGCCAGGTGTAGGTGAAGCTGGCGCCGAGTTGCGCCTTCACTTCCGGATCGGTCCAGCCGGCGACATAGGCGCGCAGGCCATGGCGGCAGGCGTAGTCCAGGTTGTGCATCCAGCTCAGCGCGTACAGGTTGTGTTCGCGCGCGTCCGGATAGTGCAGGCCGATGTACTTGTCCAGCAGCCGCCCGTCGTGCACGTAGCACAGGTTCCAGCCGATCAGCCGGCCCTGGTGGCGGTAGGTGAACACCAGGCCGCCGGAATCGGCATCGGTCAGCAGCGCGTCGAAGAACGCTTCGGTCAGCAGGTCGAAATGCACCTCGCTCTGCGCATAGACCTGCAGGTACAGCGCGTAGCAGTGCGCGCGCAGCGCCGGGTCGGCGAAGGCGGCGCCGGTCGGCAGTACCTCGATCTCCAGGTCGGCGCGCGAGCGCAGCTTGCGGCGGATGTTGCGGCGGCGGCCGCGCGACAGGCGCGCCAGGTATTCGTCGGTGGAGGCGAAATCGATCGGCACCCAGGCCAGCGCCTGCCCGCGCAGCAGCACGTAGCCGCTGCGTTCGCAGGCCTCCAGGAACACGTGCGCCCAGGCATTGTCGGTGGCATCGAGCAGCGGCGAGTGCTGCGGGATGTCCTTGACGATCAGCAGCGGGCGCTTGCGCCCCAGCTGCGTTCGCCACTGGCCGGGCAACTGCGCCGGGTCGGCCGCGCGCGGCAGCCAGGCGTATTCGCTGACGGTACTGCCGACGAAGCTGGTGCGCGGCCGCAGCCAGCGCCGCCACAGCCGCTGCAGCGGCCAGCCGGCCACGCGCGCGCGCAACGCCGGATCGGCGGTGGTGAGCAGGTCGAACACGGCGTCGAACGCGGGCACGCCATGCTCCAGGGTCTGCGCCTGGAAATCCTGCGGGGGATGCGCGAGGAACTGCTGCTGCAGCGCCCGCGGTTCGAGTTGGCTTACGAAAGGCATCTGCAAGATTGACCGGCTAGCGTGGAGGATGGATGCCGCCGCCGTGGGCTGTGGCATGCCTTCCACCGGCGGCACGCGCCGCGCGGTGGCCATTCATTTCGCGGAGGACTGCCATGACCCCGTCTATCGAGACACAGATCCACAGCATCGTCGCCAAGCATGGCGAGATCGATCCCGCCGGCCTGACCGCCGACACCAAACTGCAGGACCTGGGCGTGGATTCGCTCGAGGCGATCGAAATCCTGTTCGACATCGAGGAGCACTTCGACATCACCTTCCCGCAGCGCGATCCGAACCTGGACGACGGCTCGCTGGGCAAGCTGGCCGAAGCGGTGCACCAGGCGCTGGCCGCCAAGGCCGCCGCTGCGCTGGCGCCGGCGCACTGAGCCGGCATGGACCGCTCGGCGCAGGGACACCGCGTCGTCGTCACCGGGATGGGCGCGGTCAGCGCGCTCGGCCTGGGTGCCGATGCCCTGTGGCGCGGCATGTGCGAGGGCCGTAGCGGCATCGCCGCGCTGGCCTCGCCCGATCCGCAGGCCACCCTGAAGATGCGCCTGGCCGCCGCCCTGCCCGGCTTCGCGCCGCAGGCGGCGCAACTGGGCGGCATCGCGCCCGGCCAGTTGGACCGGATGACGCAGATGGCGCTGGTCGCGGCCTACGAGGCCGTGGCCCAGTCCGGCCTGGACGTGGACGGCACCGGCGCCGCACGCGGCGCGGTGGTGATCGGCACCGGCGTCGGCGCCGAGTTGAGCCGCGACGAACAGTCGCGGCGGCTGTACCGCGAGCAGGCCGAGCGCCTGCATCCGCTGACCATCGTGCGCAGCATGAACAACGCCCCGGTCAGCCAGATCAGCATCGCCTTCGGCCTGCGCGGCCCGGCCTTCGCCGTCTCCAGCGCCTGCGCCTCGGCCAACCACGCGCTGGCGCAGGCGGCGCTGCTGATCCGCCACGGCCTGGCCGACGTGGCCATCACCGGCGGCAGCGAAGCCTGCCTGAGCCTGCCGCTGATCCGCGCCTGGGAAGCGATGCGCGTGGTCAGCGACGACACCTGTCGGCCGTTCTGCGCGCAGCGCAGCGGCCTGGTGCTGGGCGAAGGCGCCGGCATCTTCGTGCTGGAAAGCGCCGCGCATGCGGCCGCGCGCGGCGCCATGGCGCTGGCCGAATTGGCCGGTTTCGGCATGAGCGCCGATGCCCACGATATCGTCGCGCCCAGCGCCGACGGCGCCGCCGCGGCGATGCGCCTGGCCTTGCAGGATGCGGGCCTGCAGCCGCAGCAGATCGACTACATCAACGCCCACGGCACCGGCACCCTGGCCAACGACCGCTGCGAGACGCAGGCGATCCGTGAGGTGTTCGGCAGTCACGCCGATGCGCTGGCGGTGAGTTCGACCAAGGCGGTGCACGGGCATGCGCTCGGCGCCGCCGGCGCGCTGGAACTGGTCGCGGCGATCGGCGCGCTGCGCGAGCAGACGGTGCCGCCGACCGCGAACTTCCTGGATCCGGATCCGGACTGCGACCTGGACTACGTGCCCAACCAACCCCGCGCGCAACCGGTGCGCACGGTGCTCAGCAATTCCTTCGCCTTCGGCGGCCTCAACGCGGTGCTCGCGTTGCGCGAGGCGCGCTGAGGCCGATGCCGCGGCGGACGACGGGAGGCAACGCGGCGCCAACGCGCTGTCTCCCGCCATCTCATGCCACCCGCTTGGCGCGGGTCAGCAACTGGTCCAGCAGCGACAGGCCCAGATCGATCTCGTCGTGGCTGATGTGCAGCGACGGCGCCAGGGTGATCACGTTCTTGTAGTAGCCGCCCACGTCCAGCACCAGGCCGATGCGCTTGCCGTTGTGGCGCAGCTCGCCTTCCAGGCCCATGTCCACCATCGTGTCGAGCAGCTTGCGGTTCGGGGTGAAGCCGTCCGCCTGGCAGATCTCCGCGCGCAGCGCCAGGCCCAGGCCGTCGACGTCGCCGATTTCCGGATGGCGCTTCTGCAGGTCGCGCAGGCCGTCGAGGAAATGCGCGCCCTTGGCCATGACCATCGACTCGTAGTCGGTCTCGGCCAGCATGCGCATCGTTTCCAGGCCCACCGCGGTGCCGAGCGGGTTGGAGGCGAAGGTGGAATGGGTCGAACCCGGCGGGAACACGGTCGGGTTGATCAATTCCTCGCGCGCCCAGATGCCGGCCAGCGGATTGAGGCCGTTGGTCAGCGCCTTGCCGAACACCAGCACGTCCGGGGTCACCCCGAAATGCTCGATCGCCCACAGCTTGCCGGTGCGGAAGAAGCCCATCTGGATCTCGTCCACCACCAGCAGGATGCCGTACTTGTCCAGCACCCGCTTCAGGCCGGTGAAGAAGTTCGGCGGCGGGATCACGTAGCCGCCGGTGCCCTGGATCGGCTCGACGTAGAACGCGGCGTACTCGCACTGCCCGGCCTTGGGATCCCACACGCCGTTGTACTCGGTCTCGAACAGGCGCTCGAACTTGGCCACGCACTGCTCGCCGTACTCTTCCTTGGAAATGCCCTTGGGGCCGCGGAAGTGGTACGGGAATTCGATGAACTGGGCGCGGTCGAAGTGGCCGAAGCGGCGCCGGTAGCGGTACGAGGAGGTGATCGCCGAGGCGCCCAGGGTGCGGCCGTGGTAGCCGCCCTCGAAGGCGAACATCAGGCTCTTGCCGCCCGTGGCGTTGCGCACCAGCTTCAGCGAATCCTCCACCGACTGCGCGCCGCCGACGTTGAAGTGCACGCGGCCCTTGCGGCCCCACTTGCGTTCGGCATCCACCGCGATGGTCTTGGCCAGTTCGATCTTGGTCGGGTGCAGGTACTGGCTGGCCACCTGCGGCAGCGTGTCGATCTGCCGCTTCAGCGCGCCGTTCAGGCGCGGATTGGCGTAGCCGAAATTGACCGCCGAATACCACATCTGCAGGTCCAGGTACGGCACCTCCTCGGTGTCGTACAGATAGCTGCCGTCGCAGTGGGCGAAGATCCGCGGCGGCTCGCTGTAGTGCACGGTGTCGCCGAACGAGCAGTACTCGGCCTCGTCGGCCAGCATCTGCGCATCGCCGAGCGCGGCGTGGTAGGCCGGGCCGGTGCGCAGCAGCGCGTCCGGATCGGGCGAGGCCGGCTGCAGGCCGTCGTGCGCGGCCGGATCGAGCGTCTCGAGATCGCCGTGGAGCGGCGCAAGCGCGGTGGGGAGCGGAACATTCCGATTCATGGGGATCAGGCTCGTTGGGGAACGGGGAGTGGGAAGCGGGCGCTGGCGGCGGCAGGCGCGGCGAGCTCGTGCAGCAGCGCGATGGCGTCGTCGAAACCGCCGATCGCGCGGTGGGCGATGCCGCTGGCGCGGCAATGGCGCAAAAGGCCGTCCTTGGCGAAGACCAGATCGGCCTTGCCGGCCACGCAGAAATCGGAGCGGCCGTCGCCGATCAGCAAGGTGGCGCGCGCCGGCTCCTGCTGGGCCATGACCGCGCACTTGCAGGTGCCGCTGGCGCAGCCAGGCTGCGCGTGCGGCGAGGCCATGCGCCATTGCCCGGCGTCGGTGCGCAGCAGGCGGTTGGCGATGATCGGCAGCTGATGCAGGCCGTGCCGCGCCAGGATCCGCGCGATCGGGTAGTCCAGGCCGTCGCTGACGATGCTCAGCGGCATGCCCAGGTCGCGCGCCAGATCGACGAAGCGCACGAACGCCGGATCGATGCGGACCTCGTCCAGCACGCGGTGCAGCGCGTCGACGTCGCCGTCGAGCAGCGCCACCTGGCCGCTCATGCACTCGCGCGCACCGATGCGCCCGGCCACCCAATCGTCTTCCAACGCGCGCCAGCCGGGCTGGCCGAGACGCTCGAGCAAGGTATCGGTCACATCCTGCAGCGACACGGTACCGTCGAAATCGCAAAGAATTTTCCACTGGACGCGCAAGGCGGCTCTCCGGCTAATTCGGGCAGAGCCTAGGCGGGCTGTCTTTCGTGCTCCTTTCCGCGCGCGGACAGCGCCCGGCAACGCGGGCCTGGCCGGCGGACCCGACCGGCAGGCGGCAGCGGCGGCTGGGCGAAGCGCTTCGCGCACCCCGGCACGCATCGCGTCTGCGCCCGATCGGGCGGCGGCCGTCGCCGTATTGCGCGCCTTGACACACATCCGGCCAGGCGCAAGGCTAGATTCGCATCAGGGGGGGGCTCATCGGCGGTAGCGGGGGCCTGTTTCAATGAAAGACGCCGTGCTGTCGTCCTGCGCCGAGCAGGACGCCTTTCGCCTGGACGCGCAACTGCTGTCGGACCTGTGGGTGTTCCGCGCCGCCGCCCGCCATGGCAGCATCACCGGCGCGGCGGCGGCGCTGAACGTCACCCAGGGCGCGGTCAGCCAGCGCGTGTTGCGGCTGGAAGCGCGGCTGGGCACCGAACTGTTCCGCCGCAGCCAGCGCAGGATCGCGCTGACCCCGGCCGGCATGACCCTGCTCGGCGCGGTCAACGGCGCGTCGGCCGGCCTCAACGACGCGCTGTCGCGCATCGCCCGTTCGCAGGGCGGCGCGCTGGTCGTGGTATGCCCGCCATCGCTGGCGATCGAATGGCTGATGCCGCACCTGCCGGACTTCTACCGCGAATGCCAGGGCATCGAGCTGCATGTGCGCGCGGAGATGGTGGCGCCGCATGCGTACTGGATGGAAGAGCAGCGCGTGGACGTGGTGATCGGCTATTCGCATGCGCCGATCGCCGGCCTGTGCCAGCTGGCCGAATTCGCCGAGACGATCTTTCCGGTGTGCTCGCCGGCGACGCGGCAACGCCTGGACGCGCAGCCGGCGCAGGTGCGCGACGTGCTGCTGATGCACGACGACGCGGTCTGGCTGGAAGGCGAGTTGGCCGGCGCGGAGTGGCGCGAGTGGCTGGACCACGTGGCCGAGAAACCGCGCTGGCGGATCACCGCCGAACGCCATTTCAACCTGGCCTATCTGGCCTACCAGGCGGCGATCTACGGCGACGGCCTGGCGATGGCGCGCTCGGTCGGGATCCAGCGGCTGATCGATTCCGGCCTGCTGGTGCCGGCGCTGGATCGGCCGCCGGTGCCCAGCGCGCATTACCGGCTGATGTCGCTGCTGCCGGCCCGGGAAGGCAGCTCGGCCGCACGCTTCACCGAGTGGCTGATCGGCAGCATGCGCCGCACCCAGCAGCGCGCGTTGGCGGCCCTGGAGCATCGGTGAACACGATCTATCAGCCTGGCTATTGGATTCGCTAGAAATGCTGCATTGCCGCAAGCGCGGCGCCGCGCTACATAGGATCACAGCAAGGCAGAGAAAGTGGGGATGCGCTTTCCGGCCGGGGACAGGCCCGCCTTGCACTGCTGGAGCGGGATCCATCCTGCCCGGCCTCCGCTTCTGCCTTCCGCTCGCCGGATCGTCGTCATCGCCCGTACCGGCGCAGTCAGTGCGTGGGCGCCGGTATGCCGACGCTCGCCGGACCCGGCGTCGAGGCATTCGCCTAGCCACTTTCGCGAGGTTCGACCGCCATGATCGCCATACCCGTCCGTGCCGTTTCCCACGCCCTGCCCCGCCGCGCCGCGGTGTCCAGCCGGATCTCCGTCGCCCTGGCGCTGGCATTGCTGACGCAGCATGCGTTCGCCGCGGAGGATGACGGCACCCAGGTGACCGATCTCAACAGCGTCGAGGTCACCGCCAAGAAACAGAAACAGCAGGTGCAGAACGGCGCGCTCGGCGACACATCCGACCTGGACACGCCGTTCTCGGTCAGCACGGTGGACGCGGAGCAACTGGAAACGCGCCAGGCCAAATCGCTGATGGACGTGTTTTCGCGCGACGCCAGCGTCAGCCGCAGCGCCGGCAGCGACTACAACGGCTGGGCCTCGCGGCTGATCGTGCGCGGCCTGCCGTTGAGCTTCGAGGACAGCATGAAGGTCAACGGCCAGCCGACCGCGCTGTTCGGCGTCAACCTGCCGCTGGAGGCGATGGAACAGGTGCAGTTGCTCAAGGGCGCCAGCGGCTTCATGTACGGGTTCGGCCAGCCCGGCGGCATCGTCAACTACATCACCAAGAAGCCGCCTGCCGACGGCGGCGACATCGCCAGCCTCGACGTCGGCTACCGCTCCGACAGCGTCGTCAGCGAACACGTCGATGTGGGCGGCTGGCTCGGGCAGGACAAGGATTTCGGCTATCGCATGAATGCCGTGCACGAAGCCGGCAACTTCTATTCCGGCGGCCACGTCGACCGCAACGCGTTCGCGCTGTCGCTGGTCGGCAAGCTGACCCCGGCGGTGACCTGGACCGCGGACCTGCTGTACCAGGACAAGCAGATCGATGCGCCCACGCCCTACTTCTATCCCTGGAGCTACCCGCTCAAGTACCTGCCCGACGGCATCAGCGGCAACACCAACTATTCCTCGCCGGCCACGCTCAACCACGACAAGTTCAGCATGCTCTCCACCGGCCTGGCCTGGGAGATTTCGCCCGACTGGAAGGCGACGCTGTCGCTGGGCTACCTGAAGAACGATTACCGGCTGCGCCAGGAATACTTCGAACTGGACGGCGCCGACGGCTACTACGACGACTGGGTGTTCAACGGCCTGGACCTGTGGACCTTCAAGTACGCGCAGGCGATGCTGCAAGGCGGCTTCGCCACCGGCGCGATCGGCCACAAGGTCGTGGTCGGCGCGTCCTGGCAGGAAATGGCGCAGGACCTGGGCAACGGCAACCTGAGTTCCTGGGACGTGATCGGCTCGGGCTATCTGTCGGTGCCGGTGCGCTTCGCCTGGAATCCCAGTTCCGACAACCTGGCGCTGTTCCGCTATTCGGACGTCAAGCAACTGGCCGGCTTCGCCAGCGACACCCTGACCTTCTCGCCGCACTGGTCGCTGCTGCTCGGCGCGCGCTTCACCGACTACACCCAGACCAACCACGCCTGGGGCACCGGCGAGGTCACCGACATCTACAAGAAGCCGGTGTGGACGCCGACCGTGGCGCTGCTGTTCAAGCCCGCCGCCGACTCCACGATCTACGCCAGCTACGTGAAGTCGCTGGAACAGGGCAGCAGCGTCGGCAACAGCTTCGCCAATGCCGGCGCGCAGCTGGATCCGCTGCAGAGCAAGCAGTACGAGCTCGGCTACAAGATCGAAAAGCCGGGCTGGCAGGCCGCGGCGGCGCTGTTCCGGATCGACCGCGGCGCCGAATACGCCAACGCGGCCAACTACTACGTGCAGGACGGCAACCTGCGCTACGACGGCCTGGAACTGGAAGGCCGCGTGCAAGCGACCGCGCGATTGGGCCTGGGCGCCTCGCTGCTGCTGCTCGACGCCTACTACCAGCAGACCAGCACCGCCTGGCTGGTGGACAAGCAACTGGAAGGCACCGCCAGGCTGACCGCGACCCTGGACGCCGACTACCAGGTGCCCGGCATCGACGGCCTGGCGCTGCATTCGGACCTGAAGTGGTACGGGCGCACCGCGATCTACAACAATACCGCGCAGCAGACGACCGTCTATGCCAAGGGCTATGCCGTGGTCAACGCCGGTGCCGGTTACCAGACCCGGATCGGCGGCCGCCCCGTCACCTTGCGCGCCGAGGTGCAGAATCTGTTCGACCGCGACTACTGGCAAGGGGGCTATTACGAGTTCGCGATCGGCGCGCCGCGCACCTACGCCGCCAACGTCAAGATCGATTTCTGAGCCGGCATCCGCAGCCTGCGTTTGCCATCCTGCGCGGCCGCCACCGGCCGCGCACCTGCCGCCGTGCGTCCCACGGCGGCATTCTTCGAAGAGATTCCCCGCTATGACCCGAACGTTGTTGCCATGGCGGTTGTGCGCCGCATTGCTGGTGTCGGCATGGAGCGTCGCCACGCCGGCGGCGGGCTTGCGTCCGATCAGCGCCGACGACATCGTCGACCTGCGCCATCTGGACGATCCGCAGATTTCCGCCGATGGCGGCCAGGTCGCCTACGTGCTGAAGACCCCGCGCGACAACGGCAAGCCGCCGCTGTCGCGGCTGTGGCTGGTGGACACCGCCGCCGGCGCGGCGTCGGCGCATGCCTTGACCGATGCGGGAAGCTCCGCGGCCGGCGAAACGTCTCCGCGCTGGTCGCCCGATGGCGCCTGGATCGGCTTCCTGTCCGATCGCGGCAAGACCCAGGACCCGCGCCCCGCCTGCGCTCCCGGCGACGCGGCGGCGGACGCCGACGCGCCGAGCATGCAGGTCTGGCGCATCGCCCGCGGCGGCGGCGCGCCGCAGCAACTGACCGCCGCCGCAGGCGCGGTCAGCGCCTTCGCCTGGTCGGCGGACGGAAAGCGCCTGGCCTGGATCGCTACCGATCCGCCGTCCGCCGAGCGCAAGGCACACCTGCAGCGCAAGGACGATGCGCAGCAGGTGGACCACGACGCCGCATTCGACCGGGTCTGGGTCCGCGACCTGCCCGACGGCGCGCCGCGCGCGCTGACCGCGCCCGGCCTGCAGGTCTCGCAACTGGCCTGGTCGCCGGACGGCACCAAGCTGGCCTTGCGCGTGGCCGACGCCCCCGGTTTCAACGGCTACTGGAACCGCTCGCGGCTGCTGCTGGTGGATGCCGCCGACGGCCACCTGCTGCACGTGGTCGCCACCGACGTGGGCGCGCAGCCGCCGCGCTGGTCGCCCGACGGCAGCCAGCTGCTGTACGCGGCGCTGAGCCGGGGCAAGATGACCTCGACCCTGCTCGCGCACCGCCTGGCCGACGATCGCCGGGTGCGCCTGGCGCCGGACTGGGACGGCACGCTGTGGCATGCGCAATGGCGCGACGATGCGCACATCGTGGTCGAAGGCCAGCGCGGGCTGCGCGCCGAATTCCTGCAGGTCGACGCCGATAGCGGCAAGGCGCGCACGCTGGCCGCCACGCATGCGGCCTGGGCCGCGTTCACCCTCGCCCGCGACGGCCGTGTCGCCTTCCTCGGCGAAACGCCGACGGCCCCGGCGGAAATCTGGCTGCTGCGCGACGGCCGCACGCACGCGCTCACCGACAGCAATCCGCAGGTACGGCAATGGGCGCTGGGCACATTGCGCGAACTGAGCTGGCGCAGCTCGCGCGACGGACGCCGCATCGACGGCGTGCTGGTGCTGCCGCCAGGATGGAAAGCCGGCACGCCGTTGCCGACGCTGCTGCAGATCCACGGCGGGCCGGCATGGGCGTGGTGGTCCGGCTGGCTCGGCTCCTGGCACGATTGGGCGCAGCTGCTGGCCTCGCACGGGTACGCCGTGCTGCTGCCGAATCCGCGCGGTTCCGAAGGCCAGGGTGCCGCCTTCACCGAAGCGGCCAACAACGACTGGGGCGGCGGTGACTACCAGGACGTGCTCGACGGCCTGGACGCGATCGTGGCCCAGCGCATCGCCGATCCCGCGCGCGTGGCCATCGGCGGCTGGAGCTACGGCGGCTACCTGGCGGCGTGGGCCGCGACCCACGACCCGCAGCGGCGCTTCCGCACCGCCATCGTCGGCGCCGGCGTCACCGACCTGTACAGCATGGCGCTGACCACCGACGTGCACGATTTCCTGCCCGGCTATTTCGGACGCGACGCCCTGGCCGCACGCGCCATGCTGGACGAGCGCTCGCCGCTGCGCTACGCCGAACGCGTGCGCATGCCGGTGCTGATCCTGCACGGCGAACAGGACCAGCGCGTGCCGCTGGCGCAAGGGCAGATGCTGTACCAGGCGCTGAAAACCAACGGCACGCCGGTGCAGATGGTGACCTACCCGCGCAGCACGCACTGGCCGGAAGAACGCGATCTGCAACGCAATCTGCTGCAGCAGGTGGCGCGCTGGCTGGATAAGGAGCTTGCCGTCGGCGCAACGAGCGACCGCTCCGGCGATGCCGAGCCGGCGCCGGCCCAATGACGTTGTACTTCATGCAGATCGGCGCAGCCCGCAAAGATGCGCCATGTCGGCGCACGCTACAGCTGCGGCATCACGAGCGTGCAGTCTGGGAAATGCGCGGAAGCCGACCCGCCTTTCCCCATTCCCTACTCTCCATTCCCCATTCCCGGCGTCAACGACGCCACTGGTGCCCGGAGCCGGAATCGAACCGGCATGGGGTCGCCCCCGGCGGATTTTAAGTCCGATGCGTCTACCAGTTTCGCCATCCGGGCCTGGTGCCGCTAGCGTGCCTGATTGCAGCCCGCTTGTGAACCGCGGCGCAGGCAGCAGGCTCCTGCGCGGCAACCGAAAAGAACCCCGGCGTCGCCGCCACGACGGCGCCGGGGATGCCATTCGGCAACGGTGAACCTGGTGACTCCGCGCGGCGCTCAGATCGCCCGCGAATAGCGCGCCGGTTGCGCCGGCTGGCGCAGATAGCGGTCGAAGCACATCGCGATCAGGCGCAGCAGCGGGCGCCCGCGCGCGGTGGCCTGGATCGTGCCGTCGCGGTAGTCGGCCAGGCCATCGGCGCACAGCGGCGCCAGCGCCTGCAGCTCCTCGTCGAAATAGCTGGCGAAGTCGATGCCATGGCGCTGCGCCAGCGCCGCGACATCGGCGCGGCCCTGGCACATCAACTGCTGGATCAGCTCCGCGCGCAGCGCGTCGTCGGCGCTGAGCCGCAGGCCGCGCAGCACCGGACTGTCGCCGGCATCCACCGCCGCTTCCCAGGCCGGCAGCTCGCGCTGGTTCTGGCTGTAGCTGTCGCCGATGCGGCTGATCGCGCTGACGCCCAGGCCGAGCAGGTCGGTGTCGGCATGCGTGGTGTAGCCCATGAAATTGCGGTGCAGCCCGCCCTGGCGCTGCGCGCGCGCCAGGTCTTCGTGCGGCAACGCGAAATGGTCCATGCCGATGTACTGGTAGCCGGCCGCAGACAGCTTGCGCACCGCCAATCCGAGCAGCGCGAGCTTGTGCTCGGCGTCGGGCAGGTCCGCATCGGCGATGCGCCGCTGCGCCTTGAACAGGTGCGGCATGTGCGCATAGCCGTACACCGCCAGGCGGTCCGGGCGCGCCGCGATCACCGTGTCCAGGGTGCGCTCGAAGCCGGCCAGGGTCTGCCGCGGCAGGCCGTAGATCAGGTCCACGTTGACCGAGCGCATGCCCTGCACGCGACAGGCGCGCAGGATGTCCAGCGTCTCGGCCACGCCCTGGCGGCGATTGATCGCCTGCTGCACCAGCGGATCGAAATCCTGGATGCCCAGGCTGGCGCGGTTGAACCCCAGCGCCGCCAGCGCGGCGATGTCCTGCGGCGTCACCGTGCGCGGATCCAGTTCGATGGAGATGTCGCGGTCCGGCGCCTGGCTGAAGCGGAACAGCCCGCGCAGGCCCTGCAGCAGTTCGCCGAGCAGGTCCGGCGCCAGGAAATTCGGCGTGCCGCCGCCCAGGTGCAACTGCACCACCTCGCGCTCGGTGTCCAGGCAGGCGGCCATCATCGCCGCCTCGCGCAACACCCGCTGCACGTAGGCGCGGCCCTTGCCGGTGTCGCGGGTGATGACCCGGTTGCAGCCGCAGTAGAAGCACGGGTTGCGGCAGAACGGCACGTGCACGTACAGCGACAGCGGCCGCGTCGGATCGCTGGCCTGCACCGCCGCGAACAGCTGCGCCGGGCCGAAGCCCGCCTGGAAATGCGGCGCGGTCGGATACGAGGTGTAGCGCGGGCCGGGACGGTCGTAGCGGCGCAGCAGCTCGGCGTCGAAGGTCCAGGTGGCGGCGGGATCGGAGGCGGTCAGGATGTCCATGGCGGCCAGCATGCGCGGCGCGGCGGCAGGCCGCTTTGACCTGGATCAATCCGCTGGATCGATCCGCTGCGTCACTCGACAGGCGACAACGGCGTCGCCGGCTCGAACGGCCGCCAGCTCATCTGGTGGCGGCGCCAGAAGGTGTCGGCGATGCGCGCGGCGATGTCGTCGGCCAACAGGCGCATCGGCGCATTGTCCAGTTCGGCGGTGGTGGCGCGGAACAGGCCCAGCCAGCGCTGGAACAGGACGTCGCTGAGTTCGCGCATGGCCATGTGCTTGGGCATCGGCGCGCCACGGAAGCGGCGGGTGCCGCGCAGCATCGCCGACCAGAAATCGGTCAACTGCAGCAGGTGCGCGTCCCAGTCCTCGATATGCGCGGCGAACACCGCGGCCAGGTCGGCGTCGGCGCGCACGCGGCGGTAGAACGCGTCCACCAGCGCGCTCACTTCCTCTTCGCTGCACAGGTCCGGCCCGGGCAACGGCAACGCGGCGATGTGGTCATGCATGTCGGTGCTCCTGCTCGATGGCGCCAGTATCCGCAGCCGCCGCGGCCCGGCCTTGATCAGGATCAATGTCGCCACGCGCTGCACTGCCTAGTCTGCATGGGCGGCATGCGCCTGCGCCGACGCCGACGGGGAGCGGCGGCGCGACCGCGTGCGGGCGGCGCCAGCCCATGCGTGGCACCACCCAGGCGCATGCCGCACCTCCCCTTCCGCGATGGAGCCCGCCCGTCATGACGCCCAGCGACGACCCCCTGCTCGATCCGCTCGATGCCGCCGCGCCGCGCCCGCTGGTGCAGCGGCTGGGCGTGATCCTGTGGCCCAGCTTCCTGGTCGCCGGCGCGATGAGCGTGCTGTTCTTCGCCCTGGTCGATCCGCTGGCGCTGCGCGACATCACCTTCCCCGGCCGCCCGTTGAGCCGCGAACTCGGCTACACGCTGGGCTTCTTCATGTTCTGGTTGGCCACGCTGAGCTCGAGCGTGCTGACCGGGTTCCTGCTGCGGCCGGCGTCGCATGCCGCTGCAGACGACGACGAGTCGCTGTCGTGAGCGGAACGCCGATGCCCCGCGGCATTCCCCTGCGCATGCACGACGCCAGTGCCGCACACGGCGCCGCCGATGCCGCGGCACCGCCGCGCGGCCGCTACGCGCGCCTGCGCCGCTGCAGCCTGTGGCTGCTGTTCGCCGCGTTCTACCTGCTGCCGTGGCTGCGCTGGGACGGCCGCCAGGCGCTGCGCTTCGACCTTCCCGCGCGGCGCCTGGACCTGTTCGGCCTGACCCTGTGGCCGCACGATGTCGGCTGGCTGCTGCTGGCGCTGTTCGCCGCGGCCGCCGCATTGATGGTGACGACCACCCTGGCCGGACGGGTGTGGTGCGGCTTCGCCTGCCCGCAATCGGTCTGGAGCCATGCATTCGCCTGGCTGGAACGGCGCTTCGCCGCGTGGCCGGCGGCCGCGCGGCATGTGGTCTGGGCGGCGCTGGCGCTGTGGACCGGGATCAGTTTCGTGGGCTACTTCGCACCGATCGCCGACCTGGTCGCGCGGCTGCGGCCATTCGCCTGGAGCGGCTGGGAAAGCTTCTGGGTGCTGTTCTACGCCCTGGCCACCTGGGGCAATGCCGGCTTCCTGCGCAGCCAGGTGTGCCGCTACCTGTGCCCCTACGCGCGGCTGCAGCCGCTGCTGTGCGATCGCGACACGCCCCTGATCGGCTACGACGCGATGCGCGGCGAGCCGCGCGGCGGGCGCGCCTGCGGCCAGGGCAGCGTCGCCCAGCGCGGGCGGCGCCTGCTCGACGCCGGCACCGCGCGCGACTATGCGCTGCGCGCCAGCATCGCCCGGCTCGCCGGCCAGGGCGGCCACCGCGGCGACGCGCTGGCCACCTACGCCGGCACCCTGCCCAAGTTCACCGACGCGCACCTCGGCGACTGCGTGGACTGCAGCGCCTGCGTGGACGCCTGCCCCGCGCGCATCGACCTGCGCAACGGCCCGCACTACGCCTGCACCGCCTGCGGCGCCTGCGTGGACGCCTGCGACCGCAGCATGGACAGCCACGGCTTCGCCCACGGCCTGTTGCGCTGGGCCAGCGCCAACGCGATCGAGCGCCAGCCGCCACGCAGGCTGCGGCCGCGGCTGCTGACCGGCGCCGCCCTGCTGCTGGCCGCGTTGCTGGCGGCGTTGTTCGCGGCTGCCTGACCGGCACGCCGTCGGCGACGGGAACGACAGGCATTCCAGGCGCGCAGCAAAAGGGCCGGGCAAGCGCGGCGGCGATCCACCGCGGCGAGCGCCCGCCAGATCGGGCAGCCACGAACGCAAACGCCCGGTAGATCGTGGATCTACCGGGCGTCGAAGTGCAGATGGAGGCCTGGGTCGGAATTGAACCGGCGTACGCGGATTTGCAGTCCGCTGCATAACCACTCTGCCACCAGGCCGGTGGACTGAATTCTAGCCGAAACCGCCAACAGCGGTGTCCGACAAAACAAAGCCCCGCTGACGGGGCTCTGTCTGAATCTGGAGCGGGAAACGAGACTCGAACTCGCGACCTCAACCTTGGCAAGGTTGCGCTCTACCAACTGAGCTATTCCCGCTTGGGAGCCAGCCATTCTACAGCCCTCCTGGGCATTGCGCCAGTCTTCCGACAAAAAAATACGACGGTGGCGTTCGCGTGGCATGGCCCACGGCGCGACGGGCCATCCGCACCGGATCCGCCGCGCGCGGCGACGCCTGTCCGGGCGAAGACCGCTGCCGCATCGGCGGCGGCGCCGGCGCGAGTGCGGACTGGAATCTCCACCACAGCGCCTCGCCCATCGAGGTAGACAAGTGCCTGGACGAACATGCGTCGCTGCGCCCTGCGCCGGCCATGCCCCTAGCATCGCAGCGACATCCATACGAGGGATCGCCATGAACCGATGGACACGCTGCAGCGCCGCAGTGGTTTGCCTGGCCGCGGCCGGCGCCGCGCAGGCGCAATCCTGCCGGCTGCAGACGCAGACCCTGCGCTTGCCGCTGGTCTCGCAGAACATGCCGAAATACGCCTACCAGGTGCGGGTGCAGGTCGGCACGCCGCCGGCCTCGGCGACCTCCGCCGCTGCCGCCAGCCAGGTCCTGGAAGTGGACACCGGCTCCACCGGCGTGGTGGTGCCGCTCAGCGCGGCGATCCAGCAGGCCTGGGACGCCTCGACCAAGCTCGGCTACATCTTCTATTCCAGCAACAGCCAGTACCACCCCGGCAAATACGTGCAGGTGCCGATGCGGCTCGGCGTATCGGCCGACGGCAAAAGCGCCGCGGCACGCATCGACGCGATCGAGGTCCTGGCGGCGCAATGCACCTGCGACGTCGCCACGATTCCGAAGGGAACGCCGCCCGGGTCGGCGAAGACGCTGAGCCAGGCGCCGGACAACTGCGCGGCCTACAACAACACCCTCGCCCTGAGCAGCGGCGGCACGCAGACGTTGAAGAACTGCAAAACGATCTCTCCCGACTTCGGCATGATGGGCGTGGGCTACGACCGCGGCGTCGATGCGGCGCGCAATCCGTTCCTCAACCTCACGCAGATGCGTGCCGGCAGCATGAGTCCGGGCTACATCGTCAGCGCGTCCGGTATCACCCTGGGCGTCAGCGCGCAGGCGCTGCGCGGCTTCTCGCTGATTCCGCTGCAGCGCGCCGCGGCGAGTGCCGCCGGTGGCGCCGACTGGCAGGCGCCCAACGCATGCGCCGGTTTTCCGGCCAGCGGCAGCGATTACCAGGTCTGCGGCAAGCTGCTGCCGGATACCGGCATCGCTTACATGATGCTGACCCCAACCAAACAACCGCCTGCCCCGGCGAAATTGCAGCAGAAGCTGACCACACCCGCAAAGCCTGCAAGCGCAACGTCCGGCCGCGCCTCCGACGCCACTGCGGCCACCTCGCTGGTGGTACCGGAAGGAACGCAGATGACGCTCGCCATCGGTCCGGCCGGGCATCCGGTCTTCAGCTACGGCTTCAAGGTCGGGGGCACCGCACCGGCGACACCGGACAGTGTGCAATGGCGCGGACCGCTCGACGCACCGCCGGCGCACATCAACAGCGGCCGCCACGTACTCGCTGCGACGGACTACGCCTACGATGCCGCCTGCGGACGGGCGGGCTTCCGCGAGGCTGCGACGCTGCCCTGACGCAGCGGTCGGGTACTGCGATTGCGACGGGCGTACCGGTAACGCCCGTCGCGGCTGAAGCCGCTCCTACAGGGTCACGTGCATCGACAGGCCGCATCCGCCGCGAACGCTCCGTATCTCCGCCGCCGGCGCGCGTTCAACGGCGCCGGAGCAGGAACAGAGCGACGCGGATGGCGGCAAGCGCCTTGTTCAATTTGCCGGGCAGTGCGACCTTGCCGAAGGACGCCCGCTCGGCGCTGCCGGCCAGGTGCTGCTGCAGGCGGCGGAAGCTGTCGACCTGCCGCGCGAGCGCGTCGATATCGACCAGGTCGCCTTCGCACTCGGCGAGCAGATACTCCGGACCGGTAACCAGCGCGACCGCAGGAATTCTGCGCTCGAACAGCGGTTCCCCTTCGCCGAAGTGCAGCAACGCGCCGGGCTTGACCGGGGTCGCCGCGTCGACGACGGCGCCACTCCATAGCCTGCGCGTGAGTCGGGCGAGTTCGGGCGTGGTGGCGTACAGCAATTCGGGCTCGAGCGAGCCGTCGGACGCGTAGCGCCCTGTGTCCGAATCGATGCGCAAATGCCTTGCGCCGAGGTGTTCGATGACCAGGCCGGCGGCCGCGGCGTAACCGCCGGGGGTTCCGGCCCACAGCTCGCGGTGGGCATCCAGCCAGGCCGTGGTGGCTTGGCCATGCGCGGTGACCGCAGGCATGCGCAGATGGCCTGCGGTATAGACGAACACGATGCTGCGTTGGTGGGGCGCGGCGACCGCGTCGCGCGCCAGCGCGAGCAAGCCGATGTGGCCGTTCTCTTCGACCGCGTTGCCGCCATCGCTGTGGGTGACGACCAGCACCGACTCGCTGGCCCGCGGACCGGTTCCCGGCGACACGGCCCAGAGCGTGTCCATGCGCGCGTTCGCGGTCTTGCTCGCGCTCACGGTCAGCGTGGCCACAGCGCCGCGTTCGGCGGCGGCGAGCAGCTGCGCGCGCTGGCTCTCGGCAACCCAAACGGCCGGCAGGCCCTGATAGCCGCGGGTGAAAGGCAGATACTGACCCGCAGCGGCCGCATCGGGCAGGCCGCGCCAGACCGCGACCACGCCGAGCACCCCCGCGCGCTTCGCCTTGGCCAGATCGGTGCCGGCGAGTTCGGAACTGATGATCGGGTTGGAGACCCTGTCGAACGGCAGCGGCCCGTCCCAGGCCTCGACCAACAGCGTCGTCGGCACCGCGATGTGCGGCACTTCGATCACCGCGATCTTGCCGGCGGCCGCTCGCCAGTGCTTGCGTCGCCCGCGCAGCAGGGCCAGCGGCGCGGTCGTGCCTTCGCGCGGAGTTTCGCCGGAATAAGGCCACGCCGAGGCGATCGCGATGCGGCATTCCCCCACCTGCAGCGCCAGCGCGTCCCGGTCGACCTCCCAGCGTTCGAATGTGTGCGGATCGCGCTGCACGTCGAGGCCGAGCTCGGCCAACGCGGTCGCCACATGGTCGATCAGCGCATTGTGGGCCGGCGTACCGGACGCACGCGGCCCTAGCTCGGTCAGGTAGCGAATCTGATCCGCGTAGGCGTCATGGCTGGCACTCACGTCCTCGGTCTTCTCTCTCGTCTGCGCCGCTGGAGTATATCCAGCGACGCATGACGCCCCGATCGTGCGCGCGACGATGCAAGCGGCGTGCAGCGTGCCACGCATGCACCCAGGCCTGGCGGCGCACTGCCGCCGTGCCGAAGCGCGCTAGCGCACCGGGTCCGCGGCGCCGCGCTGCGCATGGACGGTGTCGTAGATCGTCTTGGCGCCGGTGAAGGTCGGGTCCACGTCCTCTTCCTGGCCGTCCTGGCCATGGTCGTTGTCGAGCCTCCAGCTGAACATGCCGCGCAAGCCGTTCTGCAACGCGTAGCTGGTCCAGGCCGCGGTGTCTTCGAGCGAGGTCTGCACGTTGCCGTTCTCGGTGGCCACCCCGCCCATCAGGATGTCGGCGCGCACCCCGGCCTGGATCCACACCTGCGCATCCTGCGGCGTGCCGGAGGACGAATAGTCCTGCAATTCGGCGGCATCCACGTATTGATTGAACGCCGCCACCGCGCCGTCGCCGTACAGCGCGACCGGCCCACCGGCAGGCCACGGCACCGACACCGCGATGCCGAGCCCGGCCGCCTTGAAGCTCGGGCTGAGCTGCGTCACCAGCTCCACCACCGAGGACATGCCGTCGCCTTCGGAATCGATGCTGATGCCGTTGAGGCCCTGCTGTTGCAGATAGGCCACGATGTTGGCGGTGGAACGGTTGGCGTTGTCGCGATTGTCCGCCACCGTCGCCACCAACCCGGTGTCGCCGACGCCGGCATAGATCAGCGCGCCGGGCGCCTGCGTCTTGATCTGAGCGAGGTTCTGCGCGGCGAATTGCGCGTTGAGGTCCAGGGTATAGCCGTTGCCGGTCTCGACGAATATGCCGAAGGCCAGGTTGTAGCGGCTGGCATAGCCGAGCGGCACCTTGCCCTGCGCAAGATTGTCGGCACCGGTGCCGTTCCAGGTGTCGTACCAGGTCGCGATCTCGAAGTTCATGGTGGCTCCTGCAGCGGTGAGATGGATGTGCGCCGGGCGACCGGCATCCGCGCATGCGCTTGCCGCCGCGACCGTTCCGGTCCCGATGCAAACGTCTGTCGTGTCTTGCTCGTGCCCGGTCGCTGCGGCTGCAACGCCGCCGCCTCCTCCACCCGCCTGCACGCGATGCAATGCCGCCTGGCCGAACCTAGCGCAGATCGCGGCACGCGCGGTCGACACTGCGCGGCTTCGGAACAGGCATCCCAGTCGCGAAGCCGGCGCGCATGCGGGCCGGCGCCGCCAGCCTCAGTAGCCAAGGTCACCAGCTGCGCCTGCGCCGCGGCATCGCCGATGCTGTTCAGCGCGACGTTGGCCGGGATACGCCCTTGCCGCCCTCGCCCAGGCGCGGATCGGCGTGCACGCCATCACTACGGCGCGCGCTCGAGCAGCCACACATGGCGGTACAGGCCGCCGCCTTCGGACCGCCACCGTTCCCATGCCATGCGAACGAAGAAAGAACGAAGGACACACGCCGACCACACTGCGATCGCGCACGGGCATTCCGATTCAAGCACACCCGGCCGCCGCACGCGCGACAGGCGATTCGGCCCGCGCAACTGGCGTCCAGTAGACACGGCGGGCCTCGCGCGCAGCTGGCGCCAGGCCGCGCCCGAGGCGCCGCCGATGGAGAAACTCACCGCGTCTGGATCGAACCATCCATGCGACCGGCGCCCCACGCGGCACCACATGCCGATAGCCGGCGTGATAGACGCCACAATCCGGCGCCGCACCGCTCCAGACTGCGATGCTGCGCACGGCATCCTGCGGACCACTGCATGGTGGGGCGAATTCGGAAGCGCTATGCTCGAAGCGCATTGCTTTTGTCATCGGCGGGACCGGCAAGGACCCGTGCAGGCGCAGGAAACGCGCCGATGTGTCTTGAATGGAGTGAGACCTTGAGTAATTCGGCCAGCGAACCCCTTCGCGTCCTCGGCTTTTGGCGCGACCTGGAAGTCTTCAACATCCCCACCGCGCCTTCGGCCCGGGATGCCACCGGCCAGACCAAGATCACCACCCTTCGCCACGGCCAGTCGCTGCCCTGGCATCGCCACGATTTCAGGCCCACGGCAGAACACGGCTACGTCCATGTGGTCTATCTCGGCGTCGCCGATACCGATGCTCTTTCTCGCCTGCTGTTGCGCGCGCTCTTCCCCGGTCGCGACCTGAGCGAGCGCGAGCGTCAACGCGTCACCGGCAACGGTTGGCTGGCCGCCTTCGTCGTCGACGAGGACGGTCGTCCCAAGCCTGACAGCTACCTGGCTGCCAGCTTCGCCCACGGCGTGCAGGCATTGCGGCAAAGCAACACGCTGGAGAACGTCAATGCGCGCCTGGGCCGTGCGCGCGACGAGTTCGCCCAGCGCTGCCACCGCCTCGAAGAGATCGACGATGCCTCCGCTCCGCGCACGGCGAGCGAGAGCGCGACGGCCTTGTCGCTGACCTGGGACGAGTTGGAGACCGAGTTGCAGCTGGTGCGCCAGTTGCTCGGCAACGACACCGACGAGCCAGCCCTGGACTGGCGGGTGGTTGTGCGCAGCAGCCGGGTCAAACGCCGCTACCTGAGCGACAGCCTGCAGGCCGCCACCGATTTCCTGAATTCGTTCTACCTGGACGACCTCGATCGCCTGATTGCCCAGGCACAGAACGGCCGCCCCTTCGGCGCGGCGCTGAGCGCCTACCTGGGACCAGCGCTCGAGCAGCGCCAGCGTACCGACATCCTGGTACAGCATGCCGCAATGGCCAAGCTGGTGAGCGCGGCGCATCTGCCCAGCGCACGTTGGCCCGCGTCGTCGCGGCACCCCTTGGTACTGGCGCAGCAAGCCGCAGTCGCGCAGGTGCTGCATACGCTCGGAACGGCCGATGGCGTCATCGGCGTCAATGGACCTCCCGGCACCGGCAAGACCACCCTGCTGTGCGATGTGGTCGCCGACATCATCACCGAACGCGCCCGTCGGATCGCCGCGCTCGACCGGCCTGCGGCCCTGTTCGAGGACAAGATCGGCGTGGCCGGCAAGAGCTTCTTTCCGCTCAAGGCCTCGGTGGTCGCAGGCACCTCCATCGTGGTCGCCAGCACCAACAACAACGCGGTCAAGAACATCACCCAGGAGTTGCCGGCACGCAAGAAAATCGCGGACGAGTATGGCCCTGTCGATTATTTCGCCGGGGTCATGGCAGAGATATTCAAGGCGCAGAAGGTCGTGGACGACAACGATCGGCCGCTGCAAGGCTGGGGCGTGATCGCCGCGGCGCTGGGCAACGCCGGCAATCGGCGCTCGTTCGCCCAGGGGTTCTTCCGCGAGGACTATGTGCCGCGGGTCGAGACCGCCGAGGCGCCCGGCGAGGATGCGGAACCGACGCAGAGCAAGCCGAGGAATCAGCTGGCGCCACTCCGGCCGCAGCACTGCCGCCGTCGATGAAGCAGCTGCTCGAGGTCGCCGCCGATGCCGACTACCGACGCCATCAGGAAGAATGGCAAACCGCCAAACGCGGTTTCCTGCAACTGCTGTCCGAGTTCGAGCAACACCGCGAGGCGTTGCTGCGCGCAGAGCGAGCGGCCCAGGTGCTGGATGCCGAGCATGGCCACCTGGCTGCGCTCCAGGCCGACATCGATCGCGTGACCGGCGACATCGCCGAGAGCGCACTGATCCTCTCCCGACAGCAGGCAGCGCTGTCGGATCAACGCGCGATGCTGGATGCCCACAAAGCCCTGCTCGCGCAGCGGCAAGCGGCAGCGACGCCCAACCTGCAGGATCGCCTATCGGGCTTGTTCGGCCGCCAGACGCAGCGGATGGCGGCATTGCGCCAAGCCCTGGAAGAGCCCGCCAGGCGTCTGGCCGAGTCCGCCGAGACCTTTGCGCAGCAAGCCAAGGAGGTCGCCCAACGCCAGGCAGAGCTGGATCATCGGCACGAGCGCCTGAAGTTGTTGTCCTCCGAGCGCGCCAGGTTGGACCAGGACCTGCAACGGCACAGACAGGCGCTGGACGCCGGCTACGCGCTGGGCGCCCGCCACTTCCCGGACCGCAAGCTGTGGGAACTGCAGCCCGCCGACCTGCAACGCGCCAGCGTGGCGGTCTATTCGGAGCTGGACCAGCTGCGTGCGCGGGTCTTCCTGCAAGCGATGGAGTTGCACAGGCTGAGCATCCTGGCCAACGCCGGCAAATTCATCGCCAATCTGCGCGCGGTCAACGGCATGTTGATGGGCACGCTGCGGGACAAGCTCCCCGTCGAACAACGCCCCGCACTGTGGGACGCGTTCTTCTTCGCCGTGCCGGTGGTGTCCACCACCCTCGCCTCCTTCGACCGCCTGTTCCTGGGCATGGGCCAGGACAGCCTGGGCTGGTTGCTGCTGGACGAAGCCGGCCAGGCCACGCCGCAGTCGGCGGCAGGCGCCCTGTGGCGCAGCCGCCGCGCCGTGATCGTGGGCGACCCGCTGCAGATCGAACCCGTCTTCACCGTGCCGCTCAGCCTCGCCGAAGACCTGCGCCAGCGGCACGGCGTCGACCGCACCTGGTCGCCGGTCGACGAATCCGTGCAGACGCTGGCCGATCGCATCACGCCCTTCGGCTCATGGGTCGCGATGGCATCCGATCCGGCCGCAGCCGATGCGCCGGAACGCCTGTGGACCGGTATGCCGTTGCGCACGCATCGCCGCTGCGACGACCCGATGTTTTCCGTTGCCAACGACATCGCCTATGCAGGACAGATGGTGCAAGGCCGGGTGGACAAGCACGGGCAACCCCAGCCCATCGCGTTCTCCTGCGTGCTGGGCGCGAGTGCCTGGCTGGACGTGCGATCCAGCCAGATCCAGCACCCGGTCTGCAGCGACGAAATCGCTCACCTGCTCGCATGCCTGGAGCAATTGCGGCAGACGCCGGCACGCGTGCTGTCGGGATCGCCGGATGAGCCGGACACGCAGGCCAAGGTGTTCGTCATTTCGCCCTTCCGCAAGATCGCCCAGGCCTGCAGGAGCCACATCAAGCAGGCCGGCTTCAGCGGCATCGAATGCGGCACCGTGCATACGTTCCAGGGAAAGGAAGCGGATATCGTGTTCTTCGTCCTCGGCACCGCGCCGGGCGCGGAGGGTGCAGGCGCGCGTGCCTGGGCCGCAGGCAAGCCCAACCTGTTGAACGTGGCGATCACGCGCGCCAAGTGCCGCCTGTATGTGCTGGGCGATGTGCAGCAATGGGGTGGCCTGGACTATTTCCGGCAATTGCGCGAAGCGCTGCCGGTGCGGCGTATCGACGCGACGACCGCATCGACGCCGTAGCGGACGGCGCGTCCGCTCGCGCGATGGCGCCCGCCAGGCGCAGCACCGTGCCGATGGGCGGAGCATCGTCGCGCAAGCGCATTGCGCTGCCATCGGCCAGAAACGAAAAAAGGACCCGAAGGTCCTGATTTCATCGTTTCGCCGGTATCCGCTGGATGCCTGCAAAACCGTCTGGAGCGGGAAACGAGACTCGAACTCGCGACCTCAACCTTGGCAAGGTTGCGCTCTACCAACTGAGCTATTCCCGCTTGAGGCCGCGAATTTTACCGGGAACCGGCAGGCTGTCAACCATTGCCTTCGATTTTTTTCGCATTCTTGTCCGCGACCGCGGCACGCTCGTCGGCGCGCAGGCTCGGCCAGGCCGCATGCAGGTACTGGATGCCGGACAGCAGGGTCAGGATCGAGGCGATCGCCAGGGTCCAGTCGCCGATGTGGAAGATGAACAGGCCCATCCACACGCTCTCCGGCGGCGAGCCGTCGGGCATCACCGAATACAGCAGGCACAGCAGCGCGACCATCTGCGCGGTGGTCTTGACCTTGCCGATCATCGCCACCCGCACCTTGGCGCGCTGGCCGATCTCGGCCATCCATTCGCGCAGCGCCGACACCGCGATTTCGCGGCCGACGATCACCGCCGCCCAGAACGCCATCCACGGCGTCGGGTGGCCCTGCACGATCAGGAACAGCGCCACCGCGACCATCAGCTTGTCGGCCACCGGATCCAGGAACGCGCCGAACGCGGAATACTGGTGGTAGCGCCGCGCCACCCAGCCGTCCAGCCAATCGGTGAACGCGGCCAGGCCGAAGATCGCCGCCGAGGCGAAGTTCGTCCACGTGTAGGGAAGGTAGAACACCAGCACCAGCACCGGAATCATCACGATCCGCAGCAGCGTCAGCCAGGTGGGGATGGTCAACTTCATTGCGCTGCTCTACTCGCCTGCCGGATCGGGCACCGGCAGCCCGTGCAGGTTAGCGTAGATTCGTGCAGCGAGCGCGTCGTTGATGCCTTCCACGCGCGCGATCTCCGCTTCGCCGGCGGCCTTGAGTCCGGCCAGTCCGCCGAAATGCTTCAACAGGCTGGCGCGGCGGCGCGGACCGATGCCGGGGATGTCCTCCAGCTTGCTGGTCATGCGCGCTTTCTGGCGCCGCCCGCGGTGGCCGGTGATCGCGAAACGGTGCGCCTCGTCACGCACCTGCTGAATGAACTGCAATGCCGGCGAGGCCGCACCGGGGCGCAGTTCGCGCCCGTCCGGCATCACCAGCGTCTCGTGGCCGGCGCGGCGCTCGGCGCCCTTGGCCACGCCGATCACCAGGATGCCGTCCACGCCCAGGTCGGCGAGTGCGGCGTTGGCCTGCGCCAGCTGGCCGGCGCCGCCGTCGATCAACAGCACGTCGGGCAGCACCGCATCGCCCTTGCCCTCGCCTTCCGCGGCGCGGCGGAAGCGGCGCTCGATCGCCTGGCGCATCGCCGCGTAGTCGTCGCCCGGCTCGATGCCGCTGATGTTGTAGCGCCGGTACTGGCTGCGCACCGGGCCGCTGGCGTCGAACACCACGCACGAGGCCACGGTGGCCTCGCCCATGGTGTGGCTGATGTCGAAGCACTCCGCGCGCCGGACCGGCTCGGCCAGCCCCAGCATCTCGCGCAAGGCCTCGCTGCGTGCGTGCTGCGCGTTGCGGCTGGTCAGTTCGGTGGCCAGCGTGGCCTGCGCGTTGCGGCTGGCCAGTTCCAGGTAGCCGGCGCGCTCGCCGCGCACGTTCCAGCGCAATTGCACTTTGCGCTCGGCGGCCGAACTCAGCGCCGCTTCGATCAGCTCGGCATCGGCGATCTCGCGATCCAGCAACACTTCGCGCGGCGGCGCGTGCTCGGCGTAGTACTGCGACACGAACGCGGACAGCACCTCGGCGGCGCTGTCCTCGCCGTTGGTTTTGGGGAAGAACGCGCGGGTGCCGAGATTGCGCCCGTCGCGGAACGCCAGCAGCAGCACGCAGGCGTTGGCGCCCTGCATCGCGCAGGCGAGCACGTCCAGGTCGGCGGCGCGGCCGTCCACGTACTGCCGGCTCTGCATGCTGCGCAGCGAGCCGAGCAGGTCGCGCAGGCGCGCGGCGCGCTCGAATTCCAGCTGCTCGCTGGCGGCCTGCATCGCCTGCACAAGTTCCTCGCCGAGCTGGTCGCTGCGGCCGTCCAGGAACATCGTCGCGCGGCGCACCGATTCGGCGTACTCGTCGGCCGGCACCAGCGCCACGCACGGCGCGCTGCAGCGGCCGATCTGGTACTGCAGGCATGGCCGCGAGCGGTTGCGGAACACGCTGTCCTCGCAGCTGCGCAGCTTGAACAGCTTGTGCATCAGGTTCAGCGTCTCGCGCACCGCGGTGACGCCGGGATACGGGCCGAAGTAGCGTCCGGGCAGCGCGCGCGGGCCGCGGTGCAGCGCGATCCGCGGCCATTCCTCGCGGGTCAGCAGCACGTAGGGATAGCTCTTGTCGTCGCGCAACGACACGTTGTAGCGCGGCGCCAGCGACTTGATCAGCTGGTTTTCCAGCAGCAGCGCCTCGCCTTCGCTGCGGGTCACGGTGACGTCCATGCGCGCGACCTGGGCCAGCATCGCCATGGTCCGCGCGTTCTTCGGCGAGGCGCTGAAATAGCTGGACACGCGCTTGCGCAGCGCGCCGGCCTTGCCGACGTAGAGCAAGGTGTCGTCGGCCGCGTACATGCGGTAGACGCCGGGCGCGGTACTGAGGTTGGCGGCGAAGGCCTTGCCGTCGAACGGGGGCAGTGCGGATGCGGTCATTCGCTGATCGGCACGTCGCTCAGTTCGCCGCTGGCGATGTCGTAGCGCAACACGGCGTGGGCGTCGGTCTCGGCGATCCACACCGTGCCGGCGCTCACCGCCAGCCCGGCCGGGCCGTGCAGGCGCCGCGGCAGGGCGGTGGTCGACAGCTCGCCGCCGCCCAGGCGCAGGCTGCGCAGGCTGCCGTTGCCGCTGTCGGCGATCCACAGCAGCGGCGATTCCGGACTCAGCGCGATCGCCTGCGGGAACTGCAGCCGCGCGCGGCTGCGCGGGCCGTCCTCGTTGCCGAAATCCCACGGCCCCTGGCCGCCGAGCAGGGTCTGCACCAGGTCGCCGCGCAGCTGCAGCGAACGCACCGCCGAGCCCAGCGCATCGCACACGTACAGCGCCTGCTGCACCGCGGCCAGGCTGCACGGCTGCGCGAACGCGGCCAGGTGGCCGCTGCCGTCGCGCAGTTCCAGCGCGCCTGCGCCGGCACGCCAGCGCAGGGTGCGGTTGCCGAGCTCGTAGCTCCAGATGCGGTTGTCGCCGGCCATCGCGATGTGCACCTGGTTGTCGGCCACCACCACGTCCTGCGGGTGGTTCAGCGGCGCCTGCTGCGCGTGCTGCACCGGCCCTTCGACCGGTTCGCCGGCGCGACCGTTGCCGCACAGGGTATCGACGTGGCCGCTGAGCAGGTTGATCCGGCGCAGCGCGTGGTTGCCGGTATCGGCGACGTACAGCACGCCGCGTTCCAGCGCCAGTCCGCGCGGCCGGTGGAACGCCGCCTCGCCGATGCCGCCGTCGATGAAATCGGCGGTGCCCAGCCCGAACTGGCGCAGCACGCGGCCGCCGGTGGTGCATTCGAGAATGCGGTGGTGGCCGCTGTCGGCGATGTACAGGCGATCCTCGGCGACCGCCAGGCCGACCGGGAAACGCAGCGGCAGGCGCGGCTCGGGCTGGGTCTCGCGCGCATCGCGCAGTTCCTCGTCCAGCGGCAGCGACTGCCCGGCGCACAGCGCGTTGAGCGCCTTTTCCAGATCGGCGCCGCCGATCCCGACCAGGCGCTCGCGCTCGTAACCGCCGGCGTCGAGCAGCACCAGGGTCGGCCAGGCCTGCACGTCGAAACGCTGCCAGGCGGCCCAGTCGGCGTCGAGCAGGATCGGCGCCGACACGCCCTGGCTGCGCAGCAGCTTCAACGCCCGCTGCGGTTCGCGCTCGCTGTCGAAGCGCGGCACCTGCACCACGATCAGCTGCAGGCGCCCTGGATTGCGCGCCTGCCACTGGCTGAGTTCGGCCAGGCGCTGCGCGCACCACACCGAGGCGGCGTTGACGAAGGCCAGCACCAGCGCGCGGCCCTGCTGCTCGCGCAGCGTGGTCGGCGCGGCATTGAGCCAGGTGCCGGGCTGCGGCAGTTCCAGGGCGGCGATCGAGTTCATCGGCCGATTATGCCGGAGCCGCCGTCGGCGGACAGTCGCGCCACGCTGCGCGCCGCCGCTTCGTCCACCAGGCGCCAGACGTCCTCGAAGTGGTCGCTGCCGCCGGTGTACGGGTCGGGGATCTCGCTGCGACCGTCCATCCCGGCCCACGGCAGCCACAGCGCCACCCGTTCCAACGCGGCGGCCGGCGCGCGCTGGCGCACGTCGCGCAGGTTGGCCGCGTCGGCGCACAGGATCCAGTCGAAGGCGGCGAAGTCGGCCGCCCGCAGCTGCCGCGCGCGCAGCCCGGCGATGTCCACGCCATGGCCGCGGGCGCAGGCGATCGCGCGCCGGTCCGGCGGCTCGCCGCTGTGCCAGTCGCCGGTCCCGGCCGAATCCACCTGCACCTGGCCGGCCAGCGGCGAGCGCTCGAGATGGTGGCGCAGCGCGCCTTCGGCCATCGGCGAGCGGCAGATATTGCCAAGGCACACCAGCAGCAGCTTCATGCCAGGGCCTGCAGGTGCGCCTCGGCGCGGGCCAGGTCCTCGGGCGTGTCCACCCCGGGCGGGAACGGCTCAGGCGACAGCGCCACCGCGATGCGGAAGCCGGCCTCCAGCACCCGCAGTTGCTCCAGCGCCTCCACTTGTTCCAGCCCGCCCGGCGGCATGGCCGCGAAACGGCGCAGGAACCCGGCGCGGTAGGCATAAATGCCGATGTGGCGCAGCCACGGACCCGGCGGCAACCGTTCGCGCGAGGCGGCGAACGCGTCGCGGTGCCACGGGATCGGCGCGCGGCTGAAATACAGCGCATCGCCCCGCGCGCTGCGCACCAGCTTGACCACGTTCGGGTCGAACAGGCTGTCGGCCGAGGCGACCGGCGTGCCCAGCGTGGCCATCTCCGCGCCGCTGTCGGCCAGCGCCTGCGCCACCGCGACGATGCCGGCGGCAGGCGCGAACGGTTCGTCGCCCTGCAGATTGACCACCAGGGTGGCGTCGTCCCAGCCGGCGATGTCGGCGCATTCGGCCAGGCGGTCGGTGCCGGAGGCATGCGCCGCGGACGTCAGCGCGACGTGCACCCCTTCCAGATCGGCCACCGCCGCGGCGATGCGCGGGTCGTCCGCGGCCACCCAGACCTGCTGCGCGCCGGCGCCAAGCGCACGCCGCGCCACATGCCGCACCAGCGGCTCGCCGCCGAGCAGGCGCAGCGGTTTGCCGGGCAGACGCGAGGCGGCGTAGCGCGCCGGAATGGCGACGACGAAGGGCGGCGGCGCCGCGTGCGGTGCGCTCATGGGGCGCTCGCGCCGGAGGCGATAGCTGAACGCTGGAATTCACCAAACCGAAACATGCGTTGCTCTTTCCCTGTCGTTTATTGAGAATAGTTCGTATTCGCCAGAACGGCGACGACCTGCGGCTACCAGATGGCGTCCATTGCACGCCGTTTCCAGTCCGCTGCCGGCCGCGTGACATTTCGCCCTCCCCCACCATTCTATAGATCCCGCCCGATGAACCTTCCTGCCCGTTCCGCCTGGTCTGCCGCCGCGCCGGCCCGCCTCCCCGTCCGCCGCCAGGCCCTGTGCCTGGCGCTTGCCGCCCTGCTCGCGCCGCTGGCCGCCAGCGCGGCCGATACGGAAGCGGCCACGGCCGATGCGGCCACGGCCGGCGACACGGCACCGAAGCTGCTGGACAAGCTGCAGGTGGTGGCGCAGCGCAGCGACGGCTATACCCCGCCGGCCAGCGCCACCGGCACCGGCCTGGTGTTGAGTCCGCTGCAGACGCCGCAGTCGGTGAGCACGATCAGCCGCGAGCAGATGGACGATTTCGGCCTGGACAGCGCCAATGCGGTGCTGGCGCTGGCCACCGGCGTCAACGTCGAGAAGATCGAGACCGACCGCACCTACTACACCGCGCGCGGCTTCGACATCATCAATTTCCAGGTCGACGGGCTGGGCCTGCCGTTCACCAACGGCGGCGCCGAGGGCGACCTGGACACCGCGATGTACGAGCGAGTGGAGGTGCTGCGCGGCGCCAACGGCCTGCTGTCCTCGACCGGCAACCCGTCGGCGACGGTCAACTTCGTGCGCAAGCGCCCGACCGAGGAACTGCAGGGCAGCGTCGGCGTCACCGCCGGCAGCTGGGACACGCGGCGCGTGGACGCCGACCTGTCCGGCAAGCTCGACCGCAGCGGCCGCGTGCGCGGGCGCATCGTCGCCGCCGGCCAGGACGGCGACAGCTATCTGGACCGCTACTCGCTGAAGAAGCGCAGCGTCTACGGCATCGTCGAGGCCGATCTCAGCGACAGTACCTTGCTCAGCGTCGGCGCCAGTTACCAGAAGAACGAGCCGCACGGCGGCATGTGGGGCGCCTTGCCGCTGTACTACAGCGACGGCAGCGCCACCCACTACGCGCGCTCGACCAGCACCTCGGCCGACTGGTCGTACTGGAACAGCACCGACAAGCGCGCGTTCGTGGAACTGCAGCAGGCGCTGGGCGGCGGCTGGCAGCTCAAGGCCGCACTGAACTACCGCAAGCTGGAGTCGGACGGCAACCTGTTCTATGTCTACGGCACGCCCGACCGCGACACCGGGCTGGGGCTGTACTCCTATCCCTCGCGCTACGTCAGCCACGAGACCCAGAAGTACGCCGACCTCTACGCCAGCGGTCCGTTCGCTCTGGGCGGACGCGAACACGAACTGGTGGTGGGCGTGAAATGGGCCGGCATCGACGTCTCGCAGATCTCGACCTATCCCGATTCCAGCGACAGCAGCGCCTGGTTCGCGCTGCCCAGCCTGGAGGACTGGACCGGCGCCATCGCGCTGCCGGCGTTCACCACCGCGCCGACCGGCGCCGAATTCGACATGATCCGCCGCAGCGCCTACGCCACCGCGCGCTGGAATCTGAGCGACGCGCTGAAGCTGATCACCGGCGTCAACCACACGCAGATCGAGAGCCGCGGCCAGAACTACGGCGTGCAGCACGTCTACGACGACAGCAAGACCACCCCCTTCGTCGGTGCGGTGTACAACTTCGATCCGAACTACGCGCTGTACGCCAGCTATGCGGAGATCTTCAATCCGCAGACCGAACTGGACCGCAACCTGCAGGTGCTGGATCCGATCACCGGCAGCAATGCCGAACTGGGCATCAAGGGCCAGTGGCTGCAGCAGCGGGTCAACGCCTCGTTCGCGCTGTTCCGCGCCAAGCAGGACAACACCGCCGAAACCGACCTGTACATCGGCAACGTGCAGACCTACAAGGCGGTGGACGCGACCTCCACCGGCTACGAGTTCGACCTCGCCGGCCGGCTCGGCGACCACTGGCAGCTCAACGCCGGCTATACCCAGCTGAGCCTCAAGGACGACGCGGGCCGCAACGTGCGCACCTACGTGCCGCGCCGTACCTTCAAGCTCGCCACCACCTACACGGTTCCGCAGTGGGAAGCGCTGAAACTGGGCGCGACGCTGACCTGGCAGGGCGACATCTACCGCGATCAACAGGCGCTGGACACCAGCGGCAACGAGATCTTCACCCGCCAGGACAGCTATGCGCTGCTCGGGCTGATGGCGCACTACGACTTCACCCCGCAGTTCAGCGCCACGCTCAACGTCTACAACGTCACCGACCGCAAGTACATCAACAGCCTGTACTGGGCGCAGGGCTATTACGGCGCACCGCGCAATACCTCGCTGTCGCTGAACTACAAGTTCTGAGCGGGGGTGCGCGGCGGACATCGCGATGCGGCGATGTCCGCCTTGCCGAACGGCGCCGGCGAGCGCTGCAAGCCGCTCCTCGGCACGCGACCAAGCGCTGGCGCTTCAGCGGCGGAGGCGTGTTCGAGGTCGGCGGCCATCAAGTCGGCCACGGCCTGGAAACGAACAGCAGGCCTGCCTACAGGCGGAACATGCGGCAGCAGTTGCGCACGGCCGCCACGTCAGCGGCCTGCGCGTGGCAGCGATCGCGAATATGACAAGGATCTAGCTGCGTGCACACCTGCGGACAGTCCGTTACTGCGCGCGATCGGGACAGCCCTTGCGACGCACCGCGACACAGCGAGCTGTGGTCCCAATCGAGGTGTGCTCGCGACCGAACCAGGCGCCCCCCCCCGACAGCCGAGGCCGTCGGGCTGGCCGCATGCAACAGGGTCTCGGCGCCCTGCACCGCCACTCTCAGTCTCCGCTGACTGCGCCTGAGCGCAGCCAGCGCCGCTATTCGATGGTGTCGCCGCTGCGCCCGCGCAGCTTGTCCAGCCGGTCGAGCAGGCCGATCCAGAACGCGGCCGGCAACTCTGCCACCAGCGGCACGCTGAAGCACCAGTCGTTGACCAGCGCCGCGCACTTGACCGCGTCCTTCTCGGTCATCAGCACCGGCAACTCGCTGCCGAACGACAGGTCGGCGGCGCGGTAGCGGTGATGGTCGGGAAACGCATGCGGCACCACGCCGATGCCGTGCGCGCGCAGCATGTCGAAGAAGCGCTGCGGATGGGCGATGCCGGCGACGGCGTGCACGCGCTGCCCGGCGAAGCTGCGCAAGGCGCGCGCGCGGCCGCCCTGCAGCGGTTGCGCGCTGTCGATGCGCAGGCGCATCGCCCATTCGCCGAAACCGGCCTGGACTTCGCCGACATCGCTGGCCTGGCCCAGGTTGATGACCCGGAAATCGCATTCGCGGCCGCGCGCCACCGGCTCGCGCAGCGGCCCGGCCGGCAACAGGCGGCCGTTGCCGTAGCGGCGGTGGCCGTCGACCACTTCGATCTCGATGTCGCGCTGCAGCCGGTAGTGCTGCAGGCCGTCGTCGCAGACCACGATGTCGCAGCCGGCCTGCAGCAGCGCGCGCGCCGCGGCGACGCGGTCGCGGTCCACCCGCACCGGCGCGCCGGTCTTGTGCGCGATCAGCACCGGCTCGTCGCCGCCCAGTTCCGGCGTGGTTCCGGGTTCGATCCAGCGCGCGACCTGGTCCTGGCTGCGGCCGTAGCCGCGGGTGGCCACGCCCGGCGTCCAGCCGGCGTCCTGCAGCTTGCGCACCAGGGCGATGGTCAGCGGGGTCTTGCCGGTGCCGCCGGCGGTGAGGTTGCCGACCACGACCACCGGCACCGCGATGCTGTAGCGCTTGCGCCAGCCGCGCCGGTACAGCGCGCGGCGCAGGCCGATCGCCGCCGCGTACAGCGGTGTCAGCAACTGCGCGTACAGCGGCGGGGTGCCCTGGCCATACCAGTAGCCAGGCGTGTGTGGCCCGCGACCGCTCATCAGGGCTGCCTTTCGCGGAACTGCATGCTGTGCAGGTGGGCGTACAGGCCGCCCTGGGCGAGCAGCGCGTGGTGGGTGCCGCGCTCGACGATGCGGCCGTGGTCCATCACCAGCACCTGGTCGGCATGCTCGATGGTGGACAGGCGGTGCGCGATGACCAGCGTGGTGCGCTCGGGCATCAGCCGGTGCAGCGCGTCCTGCACCAGGCGCTCGGATTCGTTGTCCAGCGCGGCGGTGGCTTCGTCCAGGATCAGGATCGGCGCGTCGCGCAGGATCGCGCGGGCGATCGCCAGGCGCTGGCGCTGGCCGCCGGACAGCAGCGCGCCGTTCTCGCCGACCGGGGTGCGCAGCTGCAGCGGCAGCCGCTCGATGAACTCCCAGGCATTGGCGGCCTCGGCCGCGGCGCGGATCTGCGCGTCGCTGGCCTGCGTGCCGTAGGCGATGTTGGCGGCGATGGTGTCGTCGAACAGCATCACCCGCTGCCCGACCAGGGCGATCTGCCGGCGCAGGTCGTGCAGGCGGTAGTCGTGCAGCGGCACCCCGTCCAGGGTGATGCTGCCGCCGCTGGGTTCGTAGAAGCGCGGCACCAGCCGCACCAGGCTGGTCTTGCCGCTGCCGGAGCGGCCGACGATGGCGGTGACCGTGCCCGGCCTGGCGGTGAAGCTGATGTCGTCCAGCGCCAGTCCGCTGTCCTGGCGGTAGCGCAGCATCACCTTGTCGAACGCCAGTTCGCCGCGCACGCGCTGCACCGACACGCTGCCGCTGTCGCGTTCCTCCGGCGTGTCCAGGATCGAGAACAGACGTTCGGCCGCGGCCACGCCGCGCGAGATCGAGGTCTGCACGCTGGTCAGCCGGCGCAGCGACGGGATGATCGCCATCATCGAGGTCATCAGCGCGATGAACTGGCCCGGGTTCAGGCGCCCGGCCAGCGCCTCGCGGGTGGAGACCCAGACGATCGCCGCCAGCGCCACCGCGGCCAGGAACTGGACCATGCTCGAGGCCAGCGCGCGGGTGGTCTCGACCTTCATGTTCAGGCCCAGCATGCGGTTGGCCAGCACCGCGTAACGCGAGATCTCCAGCGACTGGGTGCCGTGCACCTTCACTTCCTGCTGCGCGCTCAGCGATTGCTCGGCACTCTGCGCCATCGAGCCCATGCCGTCCTGGATGCCGCGGCTGATCTTGCGGTAGCGCTTGCCGACGTAGGAGACGATGACCCCGATCAACGGCGCCACCACCAGCAGCGCCAGGGTGACCTTGACGCTCATCTGCAGCATCACCACCAGCATGTAGAAGATGGTCAGGGTGTCGGCGACGATGGTCTTCAACGCGTCGGCGGCGGCCTGGGTGACCTGCTCGGTATCGAAGTTCAGCCGGCTGACCATCACCGGCGTGGCCTCCACGTCGAAGTGCGAGGACGGCAGGTGCAGGTACTTGGCCAGCACCTGCTCGCGCAGGTCGCGCACCACGCTGCGCCCGGTGCGCGCCATGCAGTAGTCGCCGACGAAGGTGGCGAAGCTGCGCATCACGAACAGGCCCAGGATCGCCAGCGGCAGCAGCACCGCCATGCGCGGCTCCGGATTGACGAAGCCGCGATTGACCAACGGGTCCATCAGCCGGGTGAAGAAGTAGCCGGCGGTGGCTTCCACCACCATCGCCACCAGCGCGGCGGCCAGCATCACCCAATAGGCGCGGGTATATCCGAGCAGCCGACGGTAGATCGGCCAGACCGGTGCCATCTTGCCGCTCACTGTTTGACTTCCGGCGCGGTGGCGATGGCGATGCGGCGGAAGCCGAGCTGGCCCAGCGCGTCCTGCGCGGTGACCACGGCCTGGTAGGGAGTGCGCGCATCGGCGCGCAGCAGCACCGGCTGCTCGCGGTCGTCGCCGGCGACCTGGGCGATGCTGCGCTTGACCGACTCCACGTCGGTGCGCAGCACTTCCTGGTCGTTGATGAAATAGTGCCCGTCGGCGTTGACCAGCACGCTCAGCGCACGCGGCGGCGCCGGGTTGTGCTGGTCGCTGGCGTTGGGCAGTTGCAGTTGCAGCGTGGAACGGGCGTCGAAGGTGGTGGTCACTACGAAGAAGATGATCAGGACAAGGATGACGTCGATCAGGGGCACCAGGTCGATATGCGGCTCGTCCTGGCCGCGGTCGTCGCGGATCCGCACCGGCTCAGCCCTTGGCCGGCGCAGCGGCGCCGCCGCGCGCAGCCGGACGCGGCGCGGCCGGCGTCGCCGCACCCGCACGGCCGTGGCCGTCGAGGACGTCGCTCAGGGCGGTGGCTTCGCGCTCCATCTCGATGATGTAGCCGGCGATGCGGCTCTTGAAATAGCGGTGGAAGACCAACGCCGGCACCGCGATGATCATGCCGGTAGCGGTGCACACCAGCGCCTTGCCGATCCCGCCGGCGAGCTGGTTCACGTCGCCGACGCCGTGGTCGAGGATGCCCAGGAACATCTGGATCATGCCGACCACGGTGCCGAGCAGGCCGAGCAGCGGCCCGGCCGAGGCCACCGTGCCCAACGCGTTCAGGAACCGCTCCATGCGATGCACGACGTGGCGGCCGGTGTCCTCGATGCGTTCGCGGACGATCTCGCGCGGCCGGCTGCGCACGTCCAGCCCGGCGGCGAGCAGTTCGCCCAGCGGCGAATTGCGCCGCAGCGACTCGATGTGGGTCGGGTCGAGCTTGCCGCGCGTGGCCCAGTTGCGCACTTCCTGGCCCAGCCCCGGCGGCAGCACTTCGCTACGGCGCAGGCTCCAGAACCGCTCCAGGACGATCGCCAGCGCGACCACGCCCAACAGCAGCAACGGCACCATCGGCCAGCCACCGGCCTTGACCAGTTCCCACACGTTGCAACCCTCCGGCACGTTCGGCCGTTCGTTCACTGGCCGATAGGATAGCAGCCGCCCGCGCCCGCTCCGCGGCATCCCACAGCCGCGCCCGCCACGGCCGCCGTTCGCGCAGCTGCAGGCCGGCGCGTCCCAGCCACACGCGCAGCGCGCCGCCGTGCGGGGTGGTGGCGACCTCGGCGCCGGACGCCTGCCAGCGCGCCACCACCGCCGCCCGCGGATGGCCGAAGCGGTTGCCCTCGCCGGCCGAGATCAGCACCAGCCGCGCGCCGGTGGCGGCGACGAAGGCCGCCTGCGAGGAATGCGCGCTGCCGTGATGCGGCGCCAGCACCACGTCGGCGCGCAGGTCCTGCGGCGCCTGGCGCAGCAGCCGGCGCTCGATCACATCGCCGATGTCGCCGGTCAGCAGCATCGCGCCATGCGCGGTTTCCACCCGCAGCACGCAGCTGGACTCGTTGTCGAGATAGGGAAAGCCGGGCGCCGGATGCAGGAAGCGGAAACGCACCCCGTCCCATTCCCACGCCGCTCCGGCCAGGCACGGCCGGTCGACCCGTACCGGCGCGCCGGCCGGCGCCTCGGCCAGGCCGACCGGCAGCGCCGCGCGCACCGCCTCGAAGCCGCCGGCGTGGTCGTTGTCGCCATGGCTGATCACGGCCCGGTCCAGGCGCGCCACGCCGAGCGCGTGCAGCGTCGGCACCACCGCGCGCTCGCCGGCGTCGTAGCCGTCCTTGATCGCCGGGCCGGCGTCGTACAGCACCTGATGCCGTGCGGTACGCACCAGCACCGACAGGCCCTGGCCGACGTCGATCATCACCAGTTCCACTTCGCCCGCCGCCGGCCGCTCCAGCGGCGGCCAGAACAGCGGCAACCACAGCAGCGCCGCCAGCGGCTTGCCCGGCACCGCGCGCGGCAACAGCAGCCAGAACGCACCGAACAACGCCAGCGGCAGCGCCCAGTCGCGCGCCTCCGGCAGCCACCACAGCGCGAAGCGGCTTTCGCCCAGCGCGGTGAACAGCGGCCAGCTCAGGTCGAAGCACGCCGCCGCCGCGCGCCATGCCCACACCCCGGCGCCGGCGTGCACCGCCTCCAACGCGCTGCCGAGCAGCGCCAGCGGCACCACCACCAGGCTCCACCACGGGATCGCCAGCAGGTTGGCGAGTGGCCCGGCCGCCGAGGCCTGGCCGAACAGCATCGTGCTCAGCGGCAGCAGACCCAGCGTGGCCACGCCCTGCGCCGACAGGAATTCGCGCAGTTTGTCGCGCCAGCCGCTGCCCGCGACCGGCATGCACCATGCCAGCCAGGCCACGCCGAGGAAGCTCAGCCAGAAGCCGGCGGACAGCACCGCCAGCGGGTCGAACGCGAGCATGACGATCGCCGCCAGCGCCAGCGCATCGACCACGCGTACCGGGCGCCGCCACAGCCGCGCCGCCACGACCACCGCGATCATCAACGCGGTGCGCACGGTGGGCAGCGCCATCCCCGACAGCACGGTGTAGCCGCCGGCACCGAGCACCGCCAGCAGCGCAGCGGCCTGGCGGCGCGGCCAATGCCGCCCAAGCCGCGGCCACAGCCGCCACAGGCCGCCGCCGAGCAACGCGAACGCGCCGGCGACCAGGCCGACATGGAAGCCCGAGATGGCAATCAAGTGGGTCAGGCCGGCGGCGCGCAGGATGCGCCAGTCGCGGTCGTCCAGCATGCGCGTGTCGCCGAGCGCCAGTGCCTGCACATAGCGCGCGGACGCATTCGGCACCGCTGCCGCGATCCGCGCCGCCAGGCGCTCGCGCCAGGCATCGATGCCGTGTCCCGGCGCCAGTTCGACGGCCGCGTGCGGCGCGGTCACATAGCCGCTGGCGCTGATCCGCTGCGCCAGCGCATACGCCTCGGCATCGAAACCGCCGGGATTGCTGAGCCCGCGCGGCGCGCGCAGGCGCACGCTCAGACGCCAGCGCGCGCCGGCATGCAGCGCCGTGCGCGGCCCAGGCGCGTGCGCACCGAAGTCGTCGTACCAGGCCAGTTGCAACAAACGCCCGCGCAACGGCGCCGGCTGCGCCGGATCGGCGTCCACCCGGAACATGAACCGCGTGCGCCGCACCTCGGCCTGCGGCAGCTCCACCACCTGCCCCTGCAACGTCGCCACGCGCTTCTCCCAGTCGGCGGGCAGTTGCCGCGCCAGCACCATGCCGGCGATCAGCCCCAACCAGCCGCAGCCCACGGCGAAGGCGCCCAGCCATCGCCAGCGCGGCATGCCGACGCAGACCGCGATGCCGCCGAGCAGCAGCGCCAGCGACAACGGCCACGGCGCCAACCGCGGCAGCCACAAGGCGGCCAGCACGCCGGCGGCGAGGCTGGCGGCGACGGCAATGCCGAACGGGGCGACCGCAATGCCGTGCCACGGCGCAGACGTCGGCGCGGACGCCGGCGCCACGCGCTCATGGCCACTCGCGGATATGCGGCATTGCTGCATACGATCGCCACTCCTTGGCGGGGCACTAACGTGCGGATGGAAATGCGACGGCCCGGTTCGCGACCGGTGGCGACCAGCACGACGGAAACCGCATCGCCAGCGTCGCGCGCCGATCGACCGACCGCTATCGGCCAAGTCCAGGGCAGTGCGTAGGAATTCGCCTCAGCCGCCGCATCGGTCGGTGGCTGGGCCGCATCCCCTGCCCGACCGCAACGCGGTGGGCGAGGCGCACCGACATCGCTACCGCGGCGAGGCAGGCCGGAACGCTCGACATCCCCGCCAAATGGCCGCAGTGCCGTCGCTACGCATCTGCGCCAGCGTCCCGATCGTCGTTGCGGCGGCACGCAGCAGCGCCAGGCGAGCGCAGCTACGGCAACCGTGCCAGGGGCACGCACGCAATCTCGCCCGGACCCGGCACGCCCGTCGACGCGGCCTGCGTCGACGCCTGCCGCGCCCGGCCCGGCAGTGCGATCAGACCGGCGCTGGCGCCAACGCCCTGGCCGGCGTCCAGTTGCCGTGCAACGACATGCGCATCCGCAACGGCACCTTGATGCGCGCCACCGGGCCATCGGCCATGCGCAGCGAATTGAACACCAGCAACTCGGTATCCTCGCCGTGCAGGTGGTTCAGCAGCGCGAGCACATAGCCGTCGCCTTCCGCCGCGTCGGCCGAACGCGGCACGAAGACCGGCTCCTGGAAGCATTGCGCATCGCCCGGATACCAGGCCTCGCTGGTGCCGGCCACCACATCGACATGCGCCAGCTGGTTGAAGAACTGGAACGGCGGCGCGCCGAGCGAGGCATCGAACGGCAGCGTCGGATCGAACGCCAGCACGAAACCATGCCGATACGGCTTGCCGCTGTAGCGTTCGTCGCAGCGCGGGAACTCGCACGGGAATTCGGTCAGCGCCACCGGCTCGATCGCGCCGCCCTGGGCGCTGAGGTCGAACGTCCAGCGCATCAGCTGCGAGCGCAGCGTCTCCGGCGACGGCACCGACCCATCGGCCTGCGGGAAGAAGTAGAAGACGTTGCCCGACGTCACCGGCATGTCCAGATAGAGCTTGTCGCCCTCTTCATAGGCGTTGAGGGTATGGCCCTGGAAACCGTCCTTGGGGCCGGTGAACCAGCGCACATCCTCGGCACCGCCGCCGCGCGGCAGCACGCCGAACAATTGCGGCAGATCCGGTTGCCACTGGAAATGCTGCCCGCCCTGGCGCATACGCTGCACATCCACGGTCAGCGGAATGAGCGGAAACACGACATGGTGCTCGGTGACCGCGAAGTCGTGGATCATCGCCGCGTACGGCGCCTCGAACCAGACTTCCTGCTTCAGCTTGCCCTGGGCGTCGAGCTCGAAATAGGCGATGTCCGGCGTGCCGTCGCCCTTGGCTTCATAGGCGAAGCACAGCAGGTCGCCGTTGTCGGGATCGACCTTGGGATGGGCGGTGAAGGTGGCCGAGGTGATCTGCCCGCCGAAGTCCCAGACCCCGCGCGTCTGCAGCGTGTGCGGATCGAGCGCGTAAGGCAGCGCGTCTTCCTTCATCGCCAGCAGCACGCCGCCATGGAACAGCACGGTGGTATTGGCGGTGGTGTTGTTGGCGGCGGCCAGCGCATCGTTGGTGTGCACGTTGCGATAGACGCCGTTGAGCGAACGCCCTTCGCGGCGCTGCGCCAGCAGGCGGTCGGTCTGCACATAGCGGCGGCGCAGGCTGACCCGGCCAGCGTCGAAACGGAACGCGCTGACCAGGCCGTCGCCGTTGAAGAAGATGTCCTTGCCCAGCATCGGCGGGTACTGCGAATCGGGCGAGACCTGGAAGAAGACGCCGTCGATCGCGGCCGGCACCTCGCCTTCGATCTGCAGGTCGACCACATCGGCTTCGACGCGGCTGGGCTTGTACAGCCCGGTGAATTCGGGGATTTGCGGAAACAGCATGCTCATGGTGTTGTCCTTTTGCTGGGTAGGGCCTGGCGCGGGGTGAGCCAGCGGGAGTGCCGGCGGATGGGTCAGAACGGAGCGGCGTACGCTTGGTGCTGCACGCTGATCCAGTGGTCGGTGGTGAACTCGTCGATGATCCAGTCGCTGTTGAAGCGGCCGATGCCGCTGTTCTTCTCGCCGCCGAACATCGCCGACGCGTCGTCGTTCGGGCTGATGTCGTTGATGTGGGTCATGCCGGCCTCGATCCGCTGCGCGAAGCGCAGACCGCGCGCCGCGTCGCCGGTGAACACCGCGCTGGACAGGCCGAACTCGGTGGCGTTGGCCATGCGCAGCGCGTCCTCCTCGTCGGCGGCGCGGATCAGCGGCGCGATCGGGCAGAACTGCTCGGTCTGCGCCAGCGCCGAGTCGTTGGCGACATCGACGAACACCTGCGGCGGCAGCACCTGCCCGATCGGCGCGCCGCCCAGCACCTGGCGCTGCCCCTCGGCCTGCGCGGCGGCCAGGCGCTGGGTCGCCGCCTGCAGCTGGCGGGCGTTGATCAGCGGGCCGATCACCGTGTCCGCCAGATTGGGATCGCCCACCTTCAGCCCGCGCGCGCGCTCGACGAAGGCCTCCACGAAACGGTCGTACAGCGGCGCCTGCACGATGATGCGGTTGCTGCTCATGCAGATCTGGCCCTGGTGCAGGAAACGGCCGACGATCGCGCCGGTCACCGCCCGCTCCAGGTCGGCATCGTCCAGCACCACGCACGGCGCGTTGCCGCCCAGCTCCAGGCCGACGCGCTTGAGCCGCGGCCCGCTGACGGCGAGCTCGCCGATGCGCCGCCCGACCCGGGTGGAGCCGGTGAAGGAGATGAATTTCGGGATGGGATGCAGGGTGAAGGCATCCCCGATCTCGGCGACCTGGCCGACGACGACGTTGAACAGGCCCGGCGGCACCCCTGCCTCCTCGTAGATGCGCGCCAGCAGCAGGCCACCGGTCACCGGCGTGTCCTCGGCCGGCTTGAGCACCACGCCATTGCCCAGCGCCAGCGCCGGGGCGACGGAACGGCTGGACAGGTGGAGCGGCCAGTTCCACGGGCTGATCACGCCGACCACGCCGAGCGGGCTGCGGTACACGCGGCTCTCCTTGCCGGCGATGTCCACCGGCAGGATGCGGCCGGCCACGCGGCTGGGCATGGTCGCGGCGGCCAGCGCGTCGGCGCGCAGCGCGCCCCATTCCATCTCGGCCTTCAGCCGGGTGCTGCCGGATTCGGCGATGAGCCAATCGACGATCTCGGCATGGCGGCGCTCGATGACCTCGGCGGCGCGCAGGAACACCGCGGCACGTTCGCGCGGCAGGGCGCGGGCCCAGTCGCGTTGCACCGCCGCGGCGGAACGGTAGGCCGCGTCCAGGTCGGCCCGCGACGCATTGGCGATCTCGGTCAGCAGCGACTGGTCGTAGGGATTGCGGTCCTGCAGCAGCGTGCCGGCGCTGCCGGGGCGCCACTGGCCGGCGATGTACTGCCCGGTGAAGTCGTTCGGGTATCGGCTATCGCTCACGGTGGTTGTCCTTGGTGGAGGTGGGCACGCGTTCGGCATGCGCGGCGGTTGCGGCGCGGCCGGTTGTGGAAGGCGGCATGGCGGCTTCGGCGAGCGACCCGCTGGTCATCCGCCGGCGCGCCCACGCCAGGCACGGCAGCGTGTCGGCGGTCGCTTGCCGCGGATCGCTGCAGGCCAGCAACCGGACCTGCGCGGCGCGCAAGCGGCGATGCGCACGCAGTGCCGCCGCCGCATCGGGCGCCCGCTCCAGGCGTGAGGCCAGGCGCGCGATCCGCCGCAGCAGCAGGCGGCGCCGTGCCGCCGGCGTGGCCGGCAGGATCAGCCAGTAGGTCGCGACCGCCAGCAGCACGCCGGCGACGATCGCCGCCGCCTGGTGCAGCGCCACCGCGGCCGGCACCGGCGGCGAGCCGGGCTGGGCCACGAGCAGGAAGGTCAGGGTCAGATCGATCGCCATCCTGGCCGTGCGCGGTCGCTGCATCAGCCAGGCGCCCAGCAGCAGGAACGGCGCGATGCACAGCAGCACCGGCAGCAGGCCCTCGGCATGCGGCAGCGCCAGCAGGCGCGCGCCGGCACCGAGGAGCGCGCCCGACAGCGAACCGAGCAGCACCTGCAGCAGCGCCTGGTTGCCCTGGTCGCTGCTGGAAAAAAGCGAGGCGAACAGCGCGGCGGTCATCGCCATCGTCGCGCCCATTTGCCAGCCCGTGCCCCACCACAGCGCGGCGGCGATGGCCAGCGCGACCACCGGGCGCAAGGCCGCGCGCGACATCGCGGCGACATCGATGTCCCATGCCAGGCCAGATGGAAGCGAGGCCGCGGGTCCGCGCAGCGCCTGTCGCAGTTCGTCGAGCGTCGCGGCCAGCGCCGGCTGTCCGGCCGATGCGGCGTGCGCGGCAAGCAGGACGAGCCGATCGTCGGCCTTGTGCGGCATCGCCGGCAGCTCGGAAACGGTGGCTGGTGGCTGCAGCGTCAGCGCGATCAGCTCCAGCAACGGGCCGGCGATGCGCCGCACCCGCAGCGCGACGCAACGCCCGCTCAGCGAACCGGCCGCGTCGCTCTCGATGTCCCGATCGAGCGCCTGGATCTGCGCGATGGCGGCCCCGGCCGGCGCCGGTGCGGCGCCGCGCAGCTGCGCCTCCACCCTGCGCAGGCAACGCTGCAGAACCGCCTCCAGGCGCACCGCCACGTGCTCGCCGCGCGCCGCTGCTGCCCCATGCAGCGATACCAGGCTTACGCAGACGATCCCGAGCACGGTGCAGACCACGCGGTCCAGTGCCAGCCCCGCGTCGAACGCGCCATCGCCGAGGCCGAACAGCGCCACGATCGCCGCGGTATAGCCGGCCAGCACGAAACCGTAGTTGCGGAAATGGCGAAACAGGCTGCCGACGCCCGCGCACAGCGCCAGCCACACGGCGATCGCCGCAAGCAACAGGGCCGGAACGCCACCGAGCGTGCGCAGGATCAAGGCGCCGACGAGGGCCCCAAGCGCCGTTCCGACGAACCGTGCCACGCCGCGTTCCAACAACAGCCCGCGGGTGGGCTGGGCGACCAGCCAGACCGTCATCGCCGCCCACCACGGATGTTGGATGCCCAAGCCCGCGGCGATCGCGAGCGCCAGCAACGCCGCAAGCGTCGTGCGCAACGCCCACGCCATCGGGCCATCCATGCCCAGGCCAGGTATCTGTCGCGAAACGAGCATCGGATTGGCCACGGGCACTTCTTAACTGAACTAATTCGTACAGTTATCCGCCCAGGAAAGGGTCACGTCAACATTTCTTTACGATGTCGTTCAGTTATCGGCTATGTTATCGGCGAAGAGTGCACCGGCCGCCAAGCGCGCCACGGCCTTCTTCCCTTCCGGATATCGACGAGACCCGCTGCACGATGCGCAAGAAAACCGAAGTCCGCCGCCTGAGCTTCGCCAATGCCGCCGGCAAGCTGTTCATCGAACGCGGCTTCGGCGCGGTGACCATGGAGGCGATCGCGGCGGAAGCCGGCGCCTCCAAGGTCACGCTGTATGGCTACTTCGCGAGCAAGGACGCGTTGTTCGAAGCGTTCGTGGTGGAAGCCGGCCGCGGCGGCCTCGCCGCGCTCGAGGCGTCGAAACAGGACACCGATCTGCAGCAGAGCCTGCTGCATCTGGGCACGGCCTACCTGGAGCTGGTGATGCGCCCGGATGTCGTCGCGCTCAACCGGCTGATCATCGGCGAAGCCGGACGCCAGCCGCAGCTGAGCCGCATCTTCTACGAGAACGGCCCCAAGCAGACCCTGCTCACGATCTGCGACGTACTGGAAAGCCTGATGGAACGCGGCCTGCTGCGCCGCGCCGCGCCGCGGCAGACCGGCCTGTACTTCAAGTCGCTGTGCGAAGCGGGGATGCTGGAACGGCAGCTGTGGGGACTGGACCCGCCGCCCGATGCCGAGAGCCGCCATGCCGCCGTGCTGAGCGCCATCGAGGCATTCCTGCCTGCGTATCGTCCCGCATCGTCGTAACCGAAGTCCGCACCGCATCGGAGCAGCAAGACCCCACGTCTCTTCTCGCGACTGCGACGCGCAAGTACCGACGACTTCGCCGCATGTTCATCGGCCTGCGGCTAGCGTGTGCCTTTTATGGCGAAGGAATTCTGCGCATGCGCAAGGGCACCGCACTGGTGGTCGGGGTCACCGGCATCTCCGGCTACAACCTGGCGAACGTTCTCGTTGCCGAAGGCTGGACCGTCTATGGGCTGGCGCGCCGTCCGGTCGCGCAGGAAGGCGTGATTCCGGTCGCGGCCGATCTGCTCGACCGCGACGCGACCATCGCCGCGCTGCACGGGTTGCCGATCACCCACGTGTTCTTCTGCACCTGGACGCGGCGCGACACCGAGCAGGAAAACGTCGCCGCCAACGGCGCGATGCTGCGCCATCTGTGCGAGGGCCTGGACAGCGCAGCGCTGCAGCACATGGCGCTGGTCACCGGCACCAAGCACTACCTGGGGTCGTTCGAGCACTACGGCAGCGGCAAGGCGGAGACGCCGTTCCGCGAGAGCGAGCCGCGCCAGCCCGGCGAGAATTTCTACTACACGCTGGAGGACCTGCTGTTCGACGCCGCCGCGCGCCATGGCTTCGGCTGGAGCGTGCACCGCTCGCACACCATGATCGGCCAGGCCAACGGCAGCAATGCGATGAACATGGGCGTGACCCTGGCGGTGTACGCGACGCTGTGCAAGCACAGCGGGCAACCGTTCGTGTTTCCCGGTTCGCGCGCGCAATGGGACAGCCTCACCGATCTCACCGACGCCGGCCTGCTCGGCCGCCAACTGGCCTGGGCCGCGACCAGTCCGTCTGCGCGCAACCAGGCGTTCAACACGGTCAACGGCGACGTGTTCCGCTGGCGCTGGATGTGGGGCGAGATCGCCGCGTTCTTCGGACTGGAGGCGGCACCGTATCCGGATGCGCCGATGCCGCTGCAGCCGCGCCTGCAGCACACCGCACCGGCGCAGTGGCGCGAGATCGCCGAACGCCATGGGCTGGTGCAGGCGGACGTGGACCAGTTGGCGTCGTGGTGGCACACCGATGCCGACCTCGGCCGCGAGATCGAGTGCGTCAACGACATGACCAAGAGCCGCGACCTGGGCTTCCTGGGCTATTACGACAGCCGCGCGTCGTTCCTGGAGCTGTTCGCGCGGCTGCGCGCGCAGCGGGTGATTCCCTGACGGTCGCAGCATCGGCGGGATAGCGGCCGCTGTGAGAGCGGCGGTGCGGGATTGCCGAATTGATGGACGCTTGAGCGGTCTTCATGCGGTTGGTCGCCCCCGTTGCGGGAGCGACTCAGCATGCCTCGGCCCATCAGCCCATCGGTTCCTCGACCGGGCAGACGCCGACTTCGCTCGTCGCGGCTGAAGCCGCTCCTACAGTGGCTTGCGGGCGACCGGCTGGGTGCACTGTGGGAGGGACTTCAGTCCCGACTGTTTCCGAAGCCGGAGGCTGGATGGCTCCGCTCGTCGCGGCTGAAGCCGCTCCTACAGTGGCTTGCGGCCGACCGGCTGGGTGCACTGTGGGAGGGACTTTAGTCCCGACTGTTTCCGAAGCCGGAGGCTGGATGGCTCCGCCCGTCGCGGCTGAAGCCGCTCCTACAGTGGCTTGCGGCCGACCGGCTGGGTGCACTGTGGGAGGGACTTTAGTCCCGACTGTTTCCGAAGCCGGAGGCTGGATGGCTCCGCCCGTCGCGGCTGAAGCCGCTCCTACAGTGGCTTGCGGCCGACCGGCTGGGTGCACTGTGGGAGGGACTTTAGTCCCGA
>NZ_JACSQX010000011.1:112255-158988 GCF_014836395.1 Xanthomonas bonasiae | reverse complement strand
GGTTCCGCTCAAACCCCGAAGGCTTTTCGCTGAACCGAGCCGCCCATCATAGCGGCTTTTTTGTTGCCGTCAATACCCTGATTTATCAGGAGGTTGACGCCGCTTCTTGCGGAAGACCCTGAGGTCTTTTCGTTGAAGCGAGCCGGCCATATTAGCCGTTTTTTTCACGCCGTCAACACCCGATGTTCGCTAGGTGTTTCCGGCCCGTTTCGCTTCTGTCGAGCCGAAGATCGGCAGCTGCGTAGCGGGCCGCGCAGTCTACCGGGCCAGGAAAAAACGTCAACCGCTTTCTTGCCCGCGGTGCGTATGCGGCCATTGCAGGCGCTTCCGGCAGCGTTCCCATCAGTAGAACGCGCACGCGCCGCGTCCGCGCGCGGCGGCGACCCCATGCCGCTGCTGCCGTTGGCGGCCGCTTCGCCGAGAATGCGGGTTCACCCCCTGCAGGATCTCGCAATGCCCTCCACTGCCGGACGCTCCCTATGGCGCGACGCCTCGCTGCCGGCGCTGGTCGCCGGCTTCGTCACTGTCCTGGTCGGCTTCGCCAGTTCGGCGGTGATCGTGTTCCAGGCCGCGCGCACGCTGGGCGCCTCGCAGGCGGAGATCGCCTCGTGGATGTGGGCGCTGGGGCTGGGCATGGGCGTCACCTGCATCGGCCTGTCGCTGCGCTACCGGATGCCGGTGGTGACGGCCTGGTCCACCCCCGGCGCGGCGATGCTGATCAGCGGCGGCGGCTTGCCGCTGTCCGATGCGATCGGCGCGTTCGTGGTGGCGGCGCTGCTCGGTACCGCAGCCGGATTTTCCGGCGTCTTCGAGCGGATGATCCGGCGCATCCCGGTGTCGCTGGCGTCGGCGATGCTGGCCGGGGTGCTGTTGCGCTTCGGCCTGGACGTGTTCGTGGCGATGCAGAGCCGGCTGGGCATGGCGCTGGCGATGTTCGCGGTCTATCTGCTGGGGCGCCGCGCATTCCCGCGCTATGCGGTGATCGCGACGCTGGCGGTGGGCATCGCGATCGCCGCCGGCAGCGGCACGCTGCATCTGGAGACCGCGCAGCTGAGCCTGGCGCGGCCGGTGTTCGTGTGGCCGACACTGTCGTGGCAGGCGCTGTTCGGCATCGCGCTGCCGTTGTTCGTGGTGACGATGGCCTCGCAGAACCTGCCCGGGGTGGCGGTGATCCGCGCGTCCGGCTATGCGGTGCCGATCTCGCCGACGATCGGCTGGATCGGCGTGGTCAATACGCTGCTGGCGCCGTTCGGCGCCTATGGCCTGAACCTGGCGGCGATCACCGCGGCGATCTGCATGGGCCGCGAAGCGCAGGAGGATCCGCAGCGGCGCTACGTGGCCGCGGTGTTCGCCGGCCTGTTCTATCTGCTGATCGGCCTGTTCGGCGCGACCGTGGCCGCGCTGTTCGCCGCATTCCCGAAGGAACTGGTGATGGCGATCGCCGGCATCGCGCTGTTCGGCACCATCGGCAACAGCCTGGCGATGGCGCTGAAGGACGAGGGCGAACGCGAGCCGGCGCTGATCACCTTCCTGGTCACCGCCTCGGGGCTGTCGCTGTTCGGCATCGGCGCCGCGTTCTGGGGCCTGCTGGCCGGCGCGGCGACGTCGCTGCTGTGGCGGCGCACGCGCTGAGCGTACGCCGCCACGGATTCGCTCAGCGCGGATCGCGCAGCTGCAGCAGCCAGTGGGTGGAGACGCCGGACGGACTGGGCAAGGGTTCGAAATCGAACTGGCGATGCACGGGCGCGGCGGCTTCGATGCGCAGCGGCAAGGTCACGTAGGCGGCGCGGCCCTGGCGCAGCAAGGTGGCGATGCGCTGGATTTCGGCGGGCGCGGCGTCGCTGGCGTACAGCTGATCCAGTTCGCAGCCGATCAGCTCGGCGACCTCGCGTTGGTACAGCACCGCGAAGGCGTCGTTGACGAACGCCAGCCGGCTGGGGCGGCCGTCGCTGCCGCGCTCGATGATCGCCACCGGTTCGCGCAGCCGCGACAACGAGGCCTCCAGCAGCGCGAAATCCTGCTGGAAGCGCTTGCGCTCCATCAGTTCGATCAGCACCCGCAGGCTGCGCGCCGACTCCAGGCTCAGCGGCGACCACGGCCGCGCGCGGCCGCGCACGGTTTCCTGCCACAGGTCGAAGCTCTTGCGCGGCGACAGGCGCGAGTTGGGAATGTCCTGCAGCTTGGACAGCTGCGGGTTGCCGGCCCAGTTGACCGTGCGCACCTGCTCGCGCCGCGTCCACAGCAGCGCGCTGCGCGCCTGCGGCATCAGCGGCACGAAGATGAAGCCGGCGGCCAGCGGCGCCAGGTCGGCCAGTTCCGGGAAGGTCGCGCCGATCTGGTCGGTATGCAAGGCGCCGACCGCGTCGTGGCGCAGCGCTTCATGATGGCTGGACTCGATCTGTTCGCGGATCCGGGCAAGTTCGGCGGCGCTCGGCACGGTGCCGTGGCGGGTGACGTGGTCGCCGTGGAACACCGCCACGCCGTCGGCATCGACCACGTCGAGCAGGTCCGACGCCATGTCGTCGAGCATGTCGCCGGTCAGCGTCTCGGCTTCGTTGAAGTTGGTGATCAGCTTCTCGCGCACGGTCAGCAGCACCGTTTCCACGCGCGCGCGCGACACCGCGGTCAGCGCGCCGATGCGCCCGGCCAGGGCGCGGCTGACCGCGTCGGTGACGTCGCGCATCTCGTGGTTGCAGAAGTACGGGCGGTAGTGGTGGCAGGCGATCAGCCCCCACAGCGCGTCGTTGACCACGATCGAGGCCACCAGGGTGGCGGTGACGCCCATGTTGGCCAGGTATTCCAGGTGCACCGGGGAGACGCTGCGCAGGCTGACGTCGCTCAGGTCCACCGGCGCGCGCAGTCGCGGATGCAGGGTCGGCTGGATCGGCGAGGGAACATAGCCGACGTCGGCGATCTGGCGCACGCGGTTGCGCAGGTACAGCGTGCGCGCCTGCACCGGGATGTCGCTGGCCGGATAGTGCAGGCCCAGATAGGACTCCAGCTCGGGCGTGCGCGCCTCGGCCACGACGTCGCCGTTCCACTCGTCGTCGAAGCGGTAGATCATCACCCGGTCGTAGCCGATCAGCGTGCGCAGGCTCTTGGCCGCGCGCTGGCAGGCTTCGTCGATGCTGTTGTCGGTCTCGAGCCGGCGCAGCAACGGCAATGCCTCGCGCAAGGTGGCGTCGGCCAGCGGCGCATCGCGCGGCTCCAGTTCCAGCAGCCATTGCTCCGGGTACAGATGCCAGGCGCCGACCCAGCGCTGGCGCGGAGCCGTGGCGCGGCGCGGGAAACCGACGTCGACGTACGCGAGCTGGGTGCGTTCGGAGGCGTCCGCCGACAGGCGCGGTTCCTGCAGCGTCAGCAGCGCGTCGTAGCGCTGTCCGACCAGCTCCGCCAGCGGCACGCCGAGCAGGTCGGCGGCGCTGGTGCTGGCCTGCACGATGCGGCGGTCGCCGGGTTCGATCACCAGCAGCGCGCCGTGCGGCTGGATCGATCCGGGAATATGGATCGGCTCGCGCGCGCAGGCGTCCATGTCCAAGGGCACGGCGGTCTCGCTCATGCGACTGTCTCCAGGGCGAAGTGGGTGTGGAAGTGCGCGAACATCGCGCGTGCGCCAGCGACGGCGGCCTGCCGCGATTGCGGCGTCGGCAGGGCCTGCTCCAGGCGTTGCTGGAAACGCCGCCAGCAGGCCGGATCGGCATGGCCGAGCTCGAAATAGGTCAGCGCCGGGGCGGCGGCGGCGAGGCTCTGCCGCAGTTGCCGGGCGATCAGGCGCCCGCCCAGGCGCGAGCCTTCGACCACGTACAGCATGCCCCAGCGGCTGTCGGCGTCGGGCGCTGGCGGCGCTGGCGCCGGCAGCGGCGGCGTGGCCCGCAGCGCGGCCAGATCCTGTTCCAGCAGCGGACTGCGCAGCTGGTAGCGCCAGGTGGCGTCGCCAATGGCGTGCAGCCAGGCGCTCTCGCGCTGCTCCCAGCCGGCCAGTGCGGCGTGATGGCGGCGCAGCACCTGGACGTAGTCGTGCACGGACAGGGAATCGCGCATCAGCGCGCGCATCGCCGGCAATTGTTCGACGGCCAGATGCTGTTGCGCGGTGGCTTCGCGCAACAGGCGCGAGGCGGTGAGGGGCGCGGCGGAACCGTCGGGGGGCGACATCATGGAGGGCGTGCGGTCTACAGCAGCCGGACCGGCCGCGACGGCGGATAGGCCGTACAGCGTAGCATCGTGGACGCGTGGCACCGGGCGACAAGGCGGCCACGCGCGGCTGCGCGCCGGTTCAAGCTGAGCAATTCATCCGCCAGCGGCGGGCGCCACGCCCTCCAGGCGGGCAGCGGTCCGCCGCAGCGCGGTGCGGCGTGCTAAGCGGTGGCGCCGTCGGGCAGGCGCGCGCGGCGCCAGGCCACGACCCAGCCGGCAGCCAGCAACAGCGCGGCCAGCAGCCACGGCGCGCCGGGCAGATGCGCCGGCGCATGCGTGCCGATGAACAGCGCGAACACCCACGTGTACAGCAGCGGCCCGACGATGCCGGCCAGGCTGACCAGGCTCATCAGCGCGCCCTGCACGCGGCCTTGCGCATCGGCACCGACGTGACGGGTGACGATGGCCTGCGCGGACGGCGACGCCACCGCCCACAGCGCGCTGACCGGCACCCCGAGCAGGAACATCGCGCCGCTGCCGGCGACGCTGTAGATGGCGAAGCCGGCCACGCCGCAGCCCAGCCCGAACAGCAGCGCCCCGCGTTCGCCGAGCCGGCGCACCACGCGCGCGACCAGCAAGGCGTTGACCACGATGCTGCACACCCCGACCAGGGCCAGCACCCAGCTGACCTGCTTCGGTCCCCACTGGTACTGGTACTCGGCGAACAGCACGAAGATGCTCGGATACACGTAGTGCGCCAGGTTGGCCAGGAAGATCACCGCGGCCAGCGCGAACACCTGCGGGTAGCTGCGCAGCAGCCGCAGCGCGCCGAACGGATTGGCGTGCTTCCAGTCCAGGCGCGGGGTGCGCCGCTCCGGCGCCAGCGATTCGGGCAGCACCCACAGGCCATAAAGGAAATTGAGCAGCGCCAGCGCCGCGGCGAACCAGAACGGCGCGCGCAGGTGGTAGCTGCCGAGCCAGCCGCCGAGCAGCGGCCCGATCACGAAGCCGAGCCCGAACGCGGCGCCGATCATGCCGTAGGCCTGGGCGCGCTTGTCCGGCGTGGTGATGTCGGCGATGTAGGCGTTGGCGGTGGTGAAGCTGGCCGAGAACACGCCCGACACCACCCGCGCCAGCAGCAGCAGCGGCAGGCTCTGCGCCAGCGCCATCACCACGAAGTCCACGCCCAGGCCCAGGCACGAGGCCAGGATCACCGGGCGCCGGCCGTAGCGGTCGGACAGCGCGCCCTGCAGCGGCGAGCTGACGAACTGCAGCGCGGCGAACAGGAAGCCGAACCAGCCGACCCACTTCGCCGCCGCGGCGAAATCGCCGCCGGTGAAGCCGCGCACCAGCCCCGGCAGCACCGGAATGATGACGCCGAAGGCCAGCACGTCGATCAGCAGGGTGATGAAGATGAAGACCAGGGCGGCGTTGCGCGTGCGCGCGGCAGGGGGCGCGGCAGGGGGCGATGAATGCACGGCATGGTCTCCCGGTGGAGGCGGCAGTGTAATCGGCAGGGGTGGGATTTCGGGATGGGGCTGGACCTGTGGCGGCGCGAATGGCGGCGGTGGCGACCGGGAGACGGGCGATGGCCCGGCGCCAGGACCTTGGACCGGCGCCGATGGCGCAGGGCTCATTGATCCCGATGGTGTCAGCCGTCGTTGCCGCGGACCCGCAGGTGCAGGCGTGCGAAGAATGCGGGAAGGTTCGGTCCCGACGCCGCGTCGGTAGAGCGCGTCGGGACTGAAGTCCCTCCCACAGGTGGGTCGAGGCGGCCTGATGCCTGGTCGATAGAGCGGCTGGGGCCGATGGCCTGAAACCGCCGAAGCCCCCACCTGGACGCGCCACCCGCAGAGCGTCTTTGCGAAGGGTGCGAGCGCGGCGGCGAAGATGGGCTCCGACGCATTGTCGGTACAGCGCGTCGGGACTGAAGTCCCTCCCACAGGGGAGCGGATCGGCCTGGGCCGTCTACTCCTTCTAGTGCCGGTCGATCTGGTAGCGGTCGACTACGCGGTTGCGACTGATGGCCTGAGGCCGCCGCCTATCCGCGGCGAACCCTCGCGGCAGCGCGCGCCGTTACAGCGGCGCGACCGCGATGGTCTGCTGCAGCACGTGCTGCGCGCCGGCGGCCAGTTCGATCACCTCGGGGCCGGCGTTGGCCGCTTCCAGGCACACGAACTGGCGCCAGTGGGCGCCGACGTCGACCATCTTCTGCGCGCCGGCTTCGCCCGGATTCCAGGCCACCAGGGTGCGGCTGCCGGCGGTGGCGATCTCGATGCGGCGCTGCAGGCCGGGATCGAGCAGCGTGTAGCGGCCGCCGGCGCCGGTGTAGATGCGGTCGCTGCGGCCGGGATCGCGCGGATCCTGCAGGCTCCAGTCGCCGTGCTGGCGGTGCGGCGTGGCGTAGTTTTCGAACTTGTCCAGGTAGTCGAGCCCGTCCAGGCCCTGCACCCGCACCTGGGTGGCGTCGGCGACGTGGAAATAGTTGTGCAGCGCCTGGGTGAAGCGCGCCGGTTCGCGGCCGACGTTGTCGGTGATCAAACGCTGCTCCAGGGTCGCGCCGATGCGCAGCTGCATGCGCAGGCGCAGCGGCAGGTCGTCGAAGTCCGGCGGCGCCAGGGTCAGCAACATGCTGCCGTCGGCCTCGCGACGCGCGTCCTGCAGCTGCCACGGCACGGTGCGCACGAAGCCGTGCGCCGGCACATCGGCGCTCTGGTCCTGGCGGCCGAAGTACGGCCAGCACACCGGGGTGCCGCCGCGGATCGGGGTGGGCGTGGGCTGCGCGCTCGGCGACAGCCACATCACCTCGGTGCCGCCCTTGGGCACGAACGACAGCAACTGGCCGCCGAACAGGCTGATCGCGGCGGTGGAGTGCGGAGTTTCCACCAACAGCGAGGGGTAACCGTGGAAATCGCCTGTGCTCAGGCCGGGGATCTCGGACATGGGGGTGATGCTCCGTGGCGCGGGGGATTGGACGAAGGCCGGGTAGCGCGCCGGCACGCGGAACGCGGTCGCGGGCTTGCCGCCGAACGGCGTGGATGGCGCGGGTGTGGGCGTGGTCGGCGCCGCGGGTGCAGTGGCCGGAGCCCCAGACGCCTCGCGGCGCAGCGCATCGAGGATGCGCTGCCCGGCGCGGCCGTCGGCCGGCTGCAGGCCCAGGCGCAGCTGCTCGGCCTGGATCGCGCGGCGGCTGGCGCTGCCGATCATGCCGTCGGCCTGGCCGATGTCGTGGCCGCGCGCCAGCAGCAGGGTCTGCAGTTCGCGCCGCTCCGGACGGCCCAGGCCGGGATCGTCGGTGGGCCAGGCGGTGACCAGGCCGGGCTTGCCGCGCAGTTGGTCGGACAGCAGCGCGATCGCCAGCGCATAGCTTTCGGCGGCGTTGTAGGCGTAGATCGCGTCGTAGTTGCGGAACACCAGGAACGCCGGGCCGTTGGTGCCGGCCGGGATCAGCACCGCGGCCGGCGTCTGCGGCGCCAGCGCAGGCAGGTCGAGCGCGCTGCCGTCGATGGCGGTCACACCGCGCGTGCGCCAGTCGGACAGCGGCCGGCGCTGGGTGCGGCCGGCCAGGGCCGGGTCGAACCCGGCCGGCAATTTGACCTCCATGCCCCACGGCTGCCCGCTCTGCCAGCCTGCCAGCTTCAGGTAGTTGGCGGTGGAGGCCAGCGCATCGGGGATGCTGGCGACCAGGTCGCGGCGGCCGTCGCCATCGCCGTCCACGGCGACGCGGGCATAGGTGCTGGGCATGAACTGGGTGTGCCCGAACGCGCCGGCCCAGGAACCGGTCAGGCCGTCGGGCTGCAGGTCGCCGGCCTGCAGCAGTTTCAGCAGCGCGAACAGTTCGCCGCGGAAGAACGGCTGGCGGCGGCCGTTGCACGACAGGGTCAGCAACGACACCAGCAGCGGACGCTTGCCGGAGACGCGGCCGTAGTCGCTCTCCACGCCCCACACCGCGACCACGGTCGCCGCGTCCACGCCGTACTGCTGCGCCACCCGCGCGAGCAACTCGCGGTGGGTGACCAGCATCGCGCGGCCGTCGGCGACGCGCTGCGTATCCACCAGCCCGGCCAGGTAGTCCCAGATCGGCGTGGTGAATTCGGGCTGCGCGTCGAGCAACGGCAGCACGCTCATGTCCGGCTGCACGCCGGCGGTGAAGCGGTCGAACGCGGTGGCGGTCACGCCGCTCTTGGCGGCGGCAGTGCGCAACGTGGACAGGCAACCGACGAACGCGGGGTCCGGCGCCATGGGCGGCGCGGGCGGGGTCTGCGCGGCGGCGCAGGGCACGGCCAGCAGCAGGGCCCAGGCGAAACGCATCATCGGAATTCCTCGCCAACAGCAGGCCGGACATCATAAACAACCGTCGGTAATGGCTGCTCACGCGGGGTGGCGGGGTCGCGGGAGTCCGGCGCTTTTGTAGGAGCGGCTTCAGCCGCGACAGGCTTTACCGATAGATCCTGTCGCGGCTGAAGGCGCTCCTACAGGGGTTCCGGGCGGCTTGTTGTCGCCCGCTCAGTGCACGGCGACCACGCGGTCGCGGCCGCCGCTCTTGGCCGCGTACAGCGCCTCGTCGGCGCGCTGCACCAGGCCGTTGGCGTCGTCGCCGGGGCGCAGTTGGACCACGCCGATGCTCACGGTCGGCTGCAGGTCGGGAAAGGCCAGCGCGGCCTGCGCGCGGAAGCGTTCGCGGATGCGTTCGGCGATCGGGGTGGCCTGCGCCGCATCGATGCCGGGCAGCGCGATCACGAATTCCTCGCCGCCGTAGCGGCCGATCAGGTCGTCGCCGCGCAGTTCCTCGCGCAGCGCCTGGGCCAGCGCACGCAGGCCGTCGTCGCCGGCGCGGTGGCCGTAGCGGTCGTTGAGCCGCTTGAAGTGGTCCACGTCCAGGAACATCAGCGCCAACGGTTGCCGCCGGCGCCGGGTGACCTGCTTCAGCGCGGTCACGCGCTCGTGCCAGGCGCGGCGATTGAGCAGGCCAGTCAGCGGATCCAGGTCGGCCAACTGCCGCGCCTGGTCGCGGTCGCGGCGCAGCGAGGTGCTGCGCTCGGCCAGGCCCAGCGACAGCACCAGCGCCTCGAACGCGCCGGCCGCCAGCGCGGCCTCGTCGCTCCAGGTCCAACCCGCAGCCATGCCGAAGCCCTGCAGGCTGCCGACGACGGTGACCAGCAACAGCGGCGTCCAGCCGAGCAGGAACAGCCCGGCATAGCGCGAACCGCGCCACGCCGCCGCCGCCGCGATGCCGAGCAGCAGCGGCCCGCCGAGGATCAGCAGCGGGTTGACCAGGGCCCGGCCGAGCGCATCCAACCACGGCAGCGGCAGCAGCGCCGGCAGCCCGATCAGCAGGACCAGGGCTGCATAGCCGCGCAGCCAGCGTCGCGCGCGCGGCAGGTACTGCGCCAGGTCGGCGAAGCGCTCCAGGAACAGCACCGCGGCCACGATCGAGGTGGTGGTGCCCAGGCGGCCCCAGAATCGTGCTGCCTGGCCGATCGCCTCCAGTCCCAGCGGATGCACCACGTAGCCGGTCTCAAGCGCCATCACCAGGCCGTAGCCGAGCACGTAGATGGCGTAGTACAGGAATGTCGCCTCGCGCAGGCGCCAGGCGAACACCAGCGCCATCGCCGCCATGCTCAGCATGATCGCGAAGCTCAGGCTGGCGACCACCAGCCAACGGCTGTCCTGGCGCAGGTAGTCGGACTCGCTGCGCAGCTGGAAGCGCAGCGAAGCGGGCATGACCCCGCGCTGGTCCAGCCACAGCCGCAGCGGTTGCCCGGCCGCCGGCGCGACGTCGATGCGGAAGCCGACGCGGCCGTTGCCGGGCAGCGCCTGCGGGTCGTCGCGCATCAGCCAGCGCTGCTGCGGCGCCGCGCCAGCGACCGGCGGCAACAGCGTGACCCGCTGCAGCGCCGGACTTGGCACCTCCAGCACCCACGGCCCCGATGGCCACCGCTCCTGCGCCGGCCACAGCAGCACCCAGGCGCCGGTCTCGCCGCCACGCAACTTGGTCAGCCGGGCCGGATCGAAACGACGCAGCGCGGGATCGGCGCGCGAGGGCGGCACCCCGCGGTCGGCGGCGGCGACCGGGCGCCAGGCGCCTTCCAACGCCGGCATGGGCGCGGGCGCCGCCGCGGCGCCGTCGCAGGCGAGCAGCAGGCAGCACCACAGCAACGCACGGCCATGGCTGCGCCAACGGCGCAACCGGGCGAAGAGCGCGGCAAACACGAAGGACATCACGACTGCAGGGACGGCGGACACTGCAACATCATCGGCCAGCGCCGCGCAAACCTGATGCCGGGCCTGTCCATCGGTTCAGTCCAGCGCGTCCAGGTAGTACCAACGGCCGTCCTCGCGCACGAAACGGCTGTGCTCGGTCATGCGCACGGCGCTGCCGCCGCCGATGCGATAACGCGCCAGGAACGCGACCTCGGCGCGGTCGGCGCCGCTGGCGACGACCCGCTGCACGGTCAGGCCGAGCCAGGCGGTGTGCGCATCCAGTTCCAGTTCCGCCGGGCGCGTGGACGGGTGCCAGCTGGCGCGCAGGTAGTCGGCGTCGCGGCGCACGTAGGCGCTGTAGCGCGAACGCATCAGCGTTTCGGCGTCGGGCGCGGCGGCGCCGGCGTGGTAAAGCCCGCAGCACTGCGCGTAATCGCGAGGACGGCCGCAGGGACAGGGATCGGCAAGGCGCGGAGCGGACGGGGACATGCACCGATTGTGCCGGCTGCTGGGCCGCGGCGCACGCCTGCGCTGCCCTGCGCCGCGGCCCCGGCTATGCTTGCGCGCCCATCGCACGGAGCGCCGCCTTGCTGGAACTGATCCCGACCGAGCTGCCGTGGCTGCTGTGCATCGCCTTCGTCGCCGGGCTGGTGGATGCGGCGGTGGGCGGCGGCGGCCTGATCCAGTTGCCGGGGCTGTTCGCGACCCTGCCGCAGCAGGCGCCGGCGGTACTGCTGGGCACCAACAAGTTCAGCGCGATGGCCGGCACCGGCGCGTCGGCCTGGCGCTATGCGCGCAACGTGCGCTTTCCGTGGCGGCCGGTGCTGTACGCCACCGCGGCCGCGTTCGCGTTCTCCTTCCTCGGCGCCACCGCGGTCAGCCTGCTGCCGAAACAGGCGGTGCGGCCGCTGATCCTGGCGCTGCTGATCGCGATGCTGGTCTATACGCTGATCAAGAAGGACTTCGGCGCGCTGCACCGGCCGCGCCACATCGGCCGCCGCGAGCTGGCCATCGCGCTGGCGATGGGTGCGGCGATCGGTTTCTACGACGGCTTCTTCGGGCCGGGGACCGGCAGCTTCCTGATCTTCCTGTTCATCCGCTTCTTCGGCCTGGACTTCCTGCGCGCCTCGGCCGCCTCCAAGGTGGTGAACCTAGCCACCAACCTGGCCGCGCTGTGCTTCTTCGTGCCCAGCGGCCAGGTACTGCTGGCGGTGGCGGTGCCGATGGCCGTGGCCAACATCGCCGGCGCGGTGGCCGGCACGCGGCTGGCGCTGCGCGGCGGCACGCCGTTGATCCGGCAGCTGTTCCTGGTGCTGGTGGTGGTGCTGATCGGCAAGATGGGCTGGGATCTGTTGCGCTGAGGCCATGCGGCCGCGCCAACCTCGATTGCGGCCGTCGCCGAGCCGCTGCCGCGATCGGTGTCGGCGCGGGCGGGCACCCGCGCGGCGGCCACGCCGTTCGTGAGCGCGACCGGCCGGACGCGCCGGCCCTGTGCGGCCGGTCGCGCTCAGCGGCGGCTGCGCGCCTTGGGCGAGGCCGGGGGCTTGGTCTTGGATGCCGGCGGCGTTGCCTTCACGGGCGGTGCCGCGCGCTCCAGTGCCGTGCGCTTGGCGGCGGAAGGCTTGGCTGCAGCAGGCTTGGTCGCCGCGGTCGCCTTTGCGGGCTTGGCAACTGCTCTCGCCGGTACCGGCTTGGCCGAGGTTGCCGCCTTGCCGCTCTTTGCCGGCGTGCCGCTGGGGGCAGGCTTGGCAGAACGCGCCGGTTTCGCGGGTTTGGCACCGGCCGCCGCGACGGCAGCAGCGGTGCCGCGCTTCGCGGCCGGGCGCTTGTCGCCGTGGGGAGCGTGCACGGCATCGGCGATGTCGGTCGCCGCGGGCACGGAAGCGACGCTTCCGACATTCGCAGCGGCACGCGCAACCGCAGTGGCAGCGCCCTTCGCAACCATCGGCGCAGCCGGTACCGTCTTCGCGTGCGGCTCCTGCGCCGGCGCCACATCGTGCAGCGCTGGCTCGTCGCCGCGCGTGCGTTCCGGCAACTTGAGCCGGTGCTGCTGCTCGTCGTACTCGATCAGCAGCACGCCGGAGGTGTGGCGGCCGCTGATCTCGACGAAACAGGCGCCGCCGATGAACGGCTCCAGCGTCATCACCGACTTCAGCGGCGTGGCCACCACCATCTGGAAACCGAAGTTCTCGAAGATGTTCATCGCCAGCGCGGTGAACTCGTTGTCGGCCTTGTCGAACGCCTCGTCCAGCACCACCGCGGCGTAGCGCGGCAGTTCGCCGTCCTCGCCGCCGAGCTGGTAGCGCAGCGCCGCGGCCAGGCAGGTGGTGGCCAGCTTCTGCCGCTGGCCGCCGGACTTGCCGGCGCCGCTGCGATAGATCTCCACCTGCGCGCGGCTGTGCGCATCCAGCTCCACGCCGACGAACTCCACGTGCTGGCGCACGTCCAGCACCTGTTCGCGCCAGCGCCGCAGTTCCGCGTCCTGCGCGCCGAGCCGCTGCACCAGCGTGCGCAAGGTGGCGAACTGCGCCTCGGCCAGCGCGCGGTCCTCGGTCTGCTGGTGGCCCAGCACCTCGCGCAGTTGCTGCTGGAATTCCTGCACCTCGAGCAGCCGGCGGTCGCTGACCTCGATGGTCAGCAGGGTGCCGCGGTTGAACGGCACCTGTTCGAGGCTGGCGTTGACCTCGTCCATGCGCTGCTTGATCGCCTTGTGCGCCTCGGCGGTGTGCCGTTGCAGGGCCAGCAGGTTGTTCTTGCTCTGGGTCTGCAGCAGGTCGAAGAAGCGGCCCTCGTGGCGCGGCAGGCCGTCGCTCTCCAGCCGCTGCAGGCGCGCCAGGAAATCGTCGGCGCTGGCCAGGCTGACGGTGAAGTCGCCGCTGTCCTCCGGCCATTGCTGGCAATAGCGGCGGAAGCAGTCGAGCAGCTGCTGGCCCAGCCGCGCGTCCTGGCCCTGGCTCTGCGCCAGCTGCTCGCCGAGGCCGCGCTCGATGCTGCGCAGGTGCGCCTCCAGGTTGTCCAGGCTCAGCGGCGGCAACGCCGCCAGGCGCGCGTCCAGTCCCTGCGCCTGCGCCGGCGTGATCGCCGCGGTCGCCACGCGCGCGGCGCAGGTCTCGCGCTGCGCCTGCAGCCGGCTGCGCTCGCGGCCCAGCTGCGCGCGCTCCAGGCGCACGTCCTCGTAGGTGCGCCGCGCCTGGTCGCGCAACGCACGCGCCACGGCGATCTGCTCGCCCAGCGCGCGCAGCGCAGTGTCGCCTTCGCGCAGCTGCAGCAGCTGCTCGGCGATATCGCTCAGGCGCTGCAGCTTGGGCGCCACGTCGATCTCGTCCCAGTCGCGCTCGGCCAGGGTGTGCGCGGCCAGCTGGCGGCCCTGGTCGAGCTCGCGCTGCTTGCGCAACGCGGCGACGTCGGCGTCGCAGGCGGCGATGCGCTGCGCCAGGGCCTGGCCCTCGCGCTCGTACACCTTGAGCTTGTCGCGGTTGTCGTAGCCGAGCAGCCAGCGCTTGCGGTCGCCGACGGCGTGGCGGTCGTCCTTCTCGTAGCGGTCGCCGGGATGCTTGAGCTGGCCTTCGCGGGTGATCGCGCGCTCGGCGTTGCGCAGCTGCGCGGCGCTGTCGACGCAGGCGTAGTCGAAGCGCCGGGCCAGTTCGTGGCGTAGCCATGCCGCGTAGGGGTGGTCGCGCAACTGCAGCTTGCGCAGCAGCGATTGCGCCTCCGGCTCGCGGCTGTGCAGGGCGTCGTTGTGGCGCACCCGGAAATAGACCAGGCGGATGCCGAGCTGAGTCTTGTTGACCCACTCGGCGACCGTGGCGTGGTGGCGGTCGTCGACCAGCAGCGACTGCGCGAAGCCGTGCAGCACGCGCTCGATCGCGCCGCGCCAGGCGGCCTGCGCCTCGTCCACCTGCATCAGCTCGCCGACGAACGGCAGCGCCGCCTCGGCCAGGCCGGTGTCGGCGCACAGCCGCGCGCGCAGCGCCTGCATCGGCGCGGGAATGCTCGACGGTGCCTTGTGCAGCGCGTCGATCTCGGTGCGGATCGCGGCGAAGCGGCGCTCGTCCTCGCGGCGCTCGGCCATGCGCTCGGCGATCGCCTCGTCCAGCGCGCTGGCGTCGCCGGCCCCGCCCTCGCGCAGCGCACGCGCCTGCGCCACCTGCTCGGCGAAGCCGACGGCGCTGCCGGCCAGGCCCATGCCGAGCTGGCGGCAGGCCTGCTCGACCTGGCTGCGCCGGCGCATGCGTTCGTCGCGTTCGCGCTCGACCCGGCCGCGTTCGCGCTCCAGCGCCTCGACCCGCTCGCCGCCTTGCGCGCGCTGCTCGGTCTCGCGTTCGGCCAGCTTCTGCTCGTGGTTGTCCAGCGCCTCGCGGCGTTGCCCTTCCTCGCCGGCCAGGCCGCGGTCCTGCGTGTCCAGTTCCTGCAGGCGCGCGTCCAGCAGCGCCAGCCGGCGCTGCTCGCGGTAGCCGTCGATGCCCAACTGCAGCTCGCGCAACTCGCCGACACTGCGGCGCAAGGCCATCAACTCGGCATAGTGCTGCCGCGCCGGGACCAGCGTCTCCACCTGGCGCCGCGCGGTCACTACCGCATGGTGGGCGCCGTCGAGTTCGGCGAAGTCGTCGACCAGGCGGTCGGCGGCCTCGAAGGTGCGCGGCTCGTCGAGCATGAAGCTGCGCAGGAACGCATTGAGATCGCCCAGGTTCTTCGCCGACTGGGTCTTGTGCAGCAGCCGCAGCGCCATCTCGTTGCCGATGCCGAGCAGGTGGCGGAAGCGCTCGGCATAACCGGCGAAGCTGTCGAAATGGTGCACCTCCTCGCCCAGGCGCTGCTTGAGCCGGCGCAGGTCCAGGTCGAAGCCGTCCAGCTCGGCGGCCACGTCGAAGCCGCGCGGCGCCACCATGTAGTGCTTGCGCACGTCGGCCGCGGCGGTGCCGCTGCCGGCGATCCAGAACAGGCGCACCAGGCTCACCGCCTGGCCGTGCGCGTTGCGGTATTCCAGCGCCAGCGCCGACCAGGTCGCGCCCTTGCGCAGGTACTGGGTGGCGATCTCGCCCGAGGCGCTGTCCTGCTGGTCGGCCCAGGCGCCGCGCACGTACGACACCAGGCTGCGGTCGCGGCCGCTGCGCTCGGCCTCGCGCGCGGCGGCATTGAAGTCGACGATACTCGGCGGGGTCAGCAGCGCCGACATCGCATCGAGCAGCGTGGACTTGCCGGAGCCGGAGCGGCCGACGAACAGGAAGCCCTTGTCGGCGACCGGCACATCGGTCAGGCCGTTGAAGGTGCCCCAGTTGTGCACCTGCAGGCGGCGCATGCGGTATTGCTGCGCGCGCTGCTCGGCCAGCGTGTCGGCGAACAGCGACGGCGCGGGGACGGATGCGGATGCGGACGGATCGGACAGGGAGGTCATCGGGTGCTCATCGGAAAATCGAGATCGCCAGGGCGCCTGGCGGGGGACTGGGGCGGGCCGGCGCTGTGTCGGGGCTGAAGCCCCTCCTACAGAAAAGCGGGGGCTGCGGCGCTCACGGCGGCGCATCCGCCGCCGCGCCCTCGCGCAGGCCGCGGTAGGCGGCAGCCAGCGCCTGCACGTCCTCCGCGGAGAACAGCAGTTTCAGCGCCGGCGACACCTCGTAGCGGTCCTCGCTGCCGCGCAGCTTGGACAGCAGGTGGTTGTCGCGCATCTTCGCGATCGCCGCCAGCACCCGTCGCGCAAAGCCGGCACGGTCGGTGGACACGTTCTTCTCGTACACCGACAGCACTTCCAGCAGCTGCGCCTCCTGCACCACCGCGCGTTCGCCGCGGGTATCGGCTTCGGCCAGCTGCTGGCGCAGGAACAGCAGCAGCACCGACTCGATGAAGGTCAGCGGCGCGGTGCGCAGCAGCGCCGGGGTCTCCAGCTCGGCGGTCTCGGCCTGGCGGGCGAAGGCCACGCCGCCGTCGCGGTCCAGCACCAGCTCCAGGAACAGTTCGCACAGCACCCGGCGCACCGCGGCCTCGTGGCGCAGCAGCGCCGGCCACAGCGGTCCGTGGCGGTAGGCGTCGATGCTCGGCCCGGACAGCAGCTGGCACAGCGCGCGGCGCGCCTCCAGCGGCAGGGTGCCGGTGTCGCCGGCGAACAGCTCGCTGCGGCCGTCGGCCTGGGTCGCGGCGGCGGCCGCGGGGTCGAAGCCGTCGGCGTCGCCGCCGGGCACATCGTCAGACCAGTTCATTGCGTTTTTCCTTGGTGAACCACACCAGCGGGATGCGGGCGCGCCGCAGCTGGCCATCGTTGCCTTCCCACTGCACCGCCTCCCATTCGTCCGCGACCACCACGCCGTGGCGCGTGCCCAGCGCCAGGTAGCCGATCACGCTGCCCAGCCCCTGCTGCGCCGGACGCTGCCGCAAGGCCTCGCCGATGGTCAGCTGCGGCTGCTGGCCGAGCAGCGCGTGCAGGTCCTCGCGCAGGCCGCGCAGGTCGATCTCCGACTGCGCGACCAGGTCGCCGACGCTGTCCAGCGAGATCGTCGCCGCCTCCGCCGCCTGCACCCGGCCATCGACCTGCTGGCTGCGCGGGTCGTGCAGCCGCCACTGCGACAGCGAACGCAGCCGCGCGCTGCTCAGCGGCAGCGTGTAGCCGGTGGCGGCGGTGGCGTGCAGCCGGTCGCGCAACTGCAGCGCCTCGCCCTGCGCCTGCTTCAGCAACTGGTTGAGCCGGCGCTGCTCCAGGTAGCCGCGGCTCTGCACGAAGCCGCGCAGGCTGCGCGCGAAATGCTGCATGACCTCGTGCACCTGGCCGCCGCGCTCGAGCAGGGTGCCGGTGAGTCCGCGCAGGAACGCGCGTTCCTGGCGGTCGAGCCGGCGCGCGAACCCGCGCGCCAGCAGCGTGTCCAGCGCCGCGTCCAGCTGCACGCTCTGTTCGGCGTCGTTGAGCAGGCTCCAGAACGCCTGGAAGCTGCGCCCGGCGTCGCTCTCGCCGATCACGTCGATGCCGGCGAACAGCTTCTCCAGCACGTCGCCGCGCGCACCCTCGTCGTCGATGATACGCTCGCGGAAATCGCGGTTGAGCTGTTCGAAATCGTCGCGAACGCGGCGAAAATCCTCGGCCAGGTCGTCGGACAGGCGGATGATGTCGCGGGTGCGCTCCAGCGCGCGCTTGCCGTCCAGTGCGGCCAGCTTGCCGGCGGCCACGCGCTCGATCTCCGCGTCCAGGCGCGCGCGTTCGGCGCGCAGCGCGGCCAGCCGCGCGTCCGGATCGGTCTCGGTCTGCCCGGCCAGCTGCACCAGCTGCTCGATCACCAGCGACAAGCGGCTCTCGGTGGCGACGCTGGCGCTGCCCTGCACCCCGGCGATGAAGCGGATCGCCTGCGCGGCCTGGCGCGACAGCTCGTACTCTTCCTCGGCATCGCCTTCGGGCAGGCGCCGTTCCAGCCAGCCCTGCGCCAGCCAGTGCGCCAGGTAGGCCTGCGCGGTGCGCGGCAACTCGCGCGACAGCTCGTCGTCCTTCAGCGCATCCAGCTGGCGCTGCAGGCGCTCGTGCAGCACCGACGACGGCAACCGCCGCTGCGCATCGCCCAGCAGGGTCTGCAGCAGGCCGATCAGTTCCGGCGCATGGTCGGCGGCGAGCAGCTTCCACAACGGCTGTTCGCGCAACTGGCGATAGCCGGCGATCCGGACACGGTGCTTCATGCAGGAACCGACGACCGCCCCATCCGCACGCTCAGCGCACGCCGCCGTCGATGAAGCGCAGGAACTCGGCGCGGGTGCGCGCATCCTCGCGGAAGGTGCCGAGCATCTTCGAGGTGACCATGCTGACGCCGCGCTTGTGGATGCCGCGGGTGGTCATGCACTCGTGCGCGCCTTCCACCACCACGCCCACGCCCAGCGGCTGCAGCACGTCCTGGATGCACTGCGCGATCTGCGCGGTCATCTTCTCCTGCACCTGGAAGCGCCGCGCATAGGCCTCGACCACGCGCGCCAGCTTGCTGATGCCCACCACCTTGCCGCGCGGCAGGTAGCCCACATGGACCTTGCCGATGATCGGCGCCATGTGGTGCTCGCAATGGCTTTCGTATTCGATGTCGCGCAGCACGATCAGCTCGTCGTAGCCGGCCACTTCCTCGAAGGTGCGCAGCATGTACTCGCGCGGATCGGCCTTGTAGCCGCTGAACCAGTCGCCATAGGCCTCGGCCACGCGCCGCGGCGTGTCCAGCAGGCCTTCGCGGTCCGGGTCCTCGCCGGCCCAGCGCAGCAGGGTGCGCACGGCGGCTTCGGCCTGGTCCTGGGTCACAGGGGATTCGGGGGTCTTCTTGGAGTCGGCCATGAGCGAAAACGCCCGTGAGGGGGGCTGCATGGTACCCGAGTCGCACGCGCGCCGCCGAACCCGCAGGCCGACGCCCCGCCGGGAGCGCGGCGCTTGCCGCGGCACGGGCGCGGTGGTCGCGCCCGTGCCGCCGCCGGCCTCAGCCGCGCCCGGCCGCCGCCTTCGCGGCCTTGCGCTCGCGCATCGCGCGCTCGTCGTCCAGCCAGTTCGCGCCCTTGTTGGTCAGGAAGAACATGTACACCACCAGCGACACCGCGATCACCGCCGTGGCGTACCAGACGAAGGTGGTCACATGGCCGGTCTTCAGCGAGGCCTGGTACAGCAGTGGCGCGGTGCCGCCGAAGGCCGAGTTCGCCAATGCATAGCCCAGGCCCACGCCCAGCGCGCGGATGTGGGTCGGGAACAGCTCCGCCTTGACCACCGCGTTGATCGAGGTGTAGCCGGTCAGGATCACGAAGCCGCCGGTCAAGATCGCGAACGCGGTCAGCCAATCGCTCTGCTTGGGCAGCTCCAGCACCAGGAACCAGGTGTAGAGCACGCCGCCGATGCCGAAGAACACCAGCAGGGTCTTGCGCCCGATGATGTCCGACAGCCAGCCGCCGACCGGCTGCATCAGCATCAGCACGGTCAGCGCGACCAGGTTGATGATGGTGCCGGCCATCACGTCGTCGCCGGCGAACGCGGTCTGGATCATCTTCGGCCCGGTGACCGAATAGGTGTAGAAGGCGATGGTGCCGCCCGCGGTCACCAGGAAGCACAGCAGCAGCGGCCGCCACTGGTGCACGAACAGCTCGTGCAGCGAACCGGCCGAGCGCGCCCCGCCCTTCTTGGCTTCGGCGATGGAGTCCGAGCCCAGCGACTCGTCCATCGTGCGGCGCAGCCAGAACACCACCAGCGCGCCGATGCCGCCCAGGCCGAACGCCAGGCGCCAGCCCCATTCGGACACCCAGCCCTTGTCGGCGAAATGCAGCATCAGCAGCAGCGTGGTCTGCGCCAGCACATGGCCGCCGACCAGGGTCACGTAGTGGAACGAGGACAGGAAGCCGCGCCGGCCCGGGATCGCCGCCTCGGACATGTAGGTGGCGCTGGTGCCGTACTCGCCGCCGGTGGCGAAGCCCTGCAGCAGCCGCGCCAGCAGCAGCACGATCGGCGCGGCGATGCCGATCGTGGCCACCGTCGGCGTCACCGCGATCACGAACGAACACAGCGCCATCAGCGACACCGAGATGGTCAGCGCCAGGCGGCGGCCGAAGCGGTCGGCGAAGCGGCCGAAGTACCACGCGCCGATCGGCCGCATCAGGAAGGTCATCGCGAAGATCGCCCACACGAACATCGTGGCGTTATTGTCTTCCTTGGAGAAGAACTGCGATTCGAAATAGGTGGCGAACACCGAGTAGACGTAGACGTCGTACCACTCGACCAGGTTGCCGGCCGAGCCCTTGAGCGTATTGGACACCGAGCGGCGCAGGCTGCCGGGTGCGGCGCCGGAAGCGGCGGTGGTCGGGGATGCGGGTGCGCTCATGCGATGAGACCCTTCAGCAGATGGACACCGCCGGAGTATAGGTGGCGGTTTGCGAGGACGATGTCGCGGCAGCGGCGGCCCTCGCGCTGCGCTAGCGCTGCAACGTATTGCGGCGCGTCATTGCGCCGCCTTCGGCGCGCCGAGCGACTGGCTGTACATGCCCGAGCGGTCGAAGCAACAGGCGCGGCGCTTGCCCGAGGCGAGCATGTCGCAGGCGCTGGCGATGCGCTTGGCGCGCGTGTCGGCCTTCTTGCCCGAGACGATCCAGAAGATCCAGTCGCGCCGCGCCAGCGCGGTGATGGCGTCCCAGGTCACACGCGCGGCCGGATGCGCGGCCAGCGCCGCGCCCAGGTCGGGCGGCAACACCGGCTCCGGCTCCACCGCCATCGGCGCGATCGCCAGCGCGACCTTGTCGCCCGCGGCGACCCCGGCCGCCACCCGCAGCGCTGCTTCAACCTTCAGCCAATGGCTGCCCTGCCCGTCCGGTTCCAGCGTGGCTTGGAACGGCTGCCCGGCGAACGTGCCGTCCACGCTGACCATGCTGCGCGTCGGCAGCTTGGCGCTGGCCTCGGCGGGCAGCACCAGGAACGTCCAGGCCGCGTCCGGCGGCGTCGCCGGCCGCAGCAACGTCGCCTCGAAGCGGAGGGTGGCGGTGGCCTTGGACATGGCGCGGACGATAGCACTGGGCGGCGGCGCCCTGCCTGCACGCGGGCACATCCCCGTGCCGAGCGTCCCGCCGGAGTGGCCGCCCGATCCGCGCGCAGTTCCCGCTGATGCTGTACGCCGTCGACCACAGGCAGGCGCGGCCTGGACGCATCCCCTGTCCCGCCAACAGCAACAGACCCTAAGCGTGGTGTGGCCCGACAAATGAACCGGCCCTCGCACGCGTTACGATGGCGCCCCCACCGGCCGCACCCTGCAGACCCCCCATGAAGGCCCGCACTCCCGACGCAGCCGCGGCGGCATGAGCAACGCGTCGCATCGCGCGGACCCCCGGGCCAAATCCTGGGTCGAACGCCTGGACCCGTGGATTGCCGCCATCGTCAGCGCCGTGCTGCATCTGCTGATGTTGCTGCTGTTGCTGCTGGCCGACCCGCCCACCATGAGCACGCCGCAAGGCGCGGCCAGCGGCGGCCGGACCAAGGTGGACTTCATCGGCGCCACCCGCCAGCCGGTGCATCCGGCCAAGACGCCGCCCTCGCCCACCCCCGCGCAGAAGCCAGTGGCGGCCAAGAAACGGCGCGCCACTTCGCCGGTGCAATCCACGCTGGTCGCGCAGTCCGACCATCCGGTGCCGCCGCCCGATCCGGCCGCCACGGCCAGCACCCCGGCGCCGCCCGCGCCCGCCCCCGCCGAGCAACCGGCGCCGCCGCAGCCGGACCCCGCCACGCAGCAGCAGGCCCAGGCCGCCGCCAGCGAACCCGAACCGACCCAGCGCCGCGAGACCTGGACCGGGCGGCCGCCGGGCGCGATCGACCAGGACCTGGGCCCCAACGAAGCCGGGCTGGTGCGCGACGGCGGCGGCCGCGGCGGGCGCCGCGGCGACCCCAGCGACGCCGGCCCCAGCATGGAACTGGGCGGCTACCTGGTCTATTACGACCTGCGCAGCGAAACCCTGCTGCGCGCGTGGATGGACCAGGGCATGAAGGAATTCTTCATCCTGCTGCCCGGCACCCAGTACCGCATGGCCTGCCCGCTGGAGATCGCGATGAAGCGCGGCTCCGGCAAATGCCGCGCGCTGCCGCCGGACTCCCCGGAACTGAAGGCCATCGGCGACGCCCGCGAGGTCATCACCATGCTGCAGGTCTACAAGCAGGGCGAACTGGTCTGGCGCGGCCCGGGGCCGTACAAATAAGCCCCTCTCCCCCCGGGAGAGGGGTTGGGGTGAGGGTACGGCGCGAAGCGTCTCGCGGAGTTCGGGCGCGCGAGGCTGCGCCCGTACCCTCATCCGGCCCTGCGGGCCACCTTCTCCCGGTGGGAGAAGGAACAGCCAAAGCCCCTCTCCCCCTGGGAGAGGGGTTGGGGTGAGGGTCCGGCGCGAAAGCGTCTCGCGGAGTTGGATACGCAAGGCTTCGCCCGTCCCTGCATCCGGCGTGGCTGCACAGAGACGACAGCGCTTCCGCCCCGATGCGCAGTGCAGCAGCTCGAAACGTTCGCTCACCTTCCGCAGCGATGCCGACACGTGAGCGCGCCAGGCAATGCGCACGCGCGTGTCGCCGCGCTCCCCGCATACCTACCGCCACTGGGCCAGTGCTTTTCGCCGCCGCCATCGATCAGCACATGCAACGTGAATGGAAGCGTGCACGAGGTCACGCGCCATCACGCTTCATTTGCAATTGCCCATCGGCCTTGTTGATAGAGTCGCCGCGCGTCCCTGGCGGGCGGCCCACCTGTGCAACGTGGCCGACCGCGACGCCGGAGCAATTCATTCAATAGGAGGTGTCACGTGCACTGGAAGTCCACTGTCGCAATGCTCGCCCTGTCCGCCGCCGCCCTGCCGGCCTTCGCCCAGCCCGACCGGCAAGTGGTCGAGGACATGCTGCTCCGCTCGGCCAACGTCTGCCCCGGCCACAGCACCGACCGCACTGCGCCCACCGTGAAAGTCGTCCCCGTTGGCGCGTTGCGCGTGATGCTCGATCGCGGCCTGGTCATGTGCCCCGACCGCCGCCTCGACGCCGACGCGCCGGCCGTGTTCTACGGCAGGCTCGGCGTGTTCGCCTGGAACCCCGAAGTGAAGGCCGGCTCGACGGTGATCGTCAAGCAGATCGGCGCTATGACCCGCAACGAGGAATACCCCGCCGAGACCCTGGTGTGGGACGCCAACGGCAACGCACTCAAGCAGCAGACCGTGCCCATGTTCGAACCGAAGCCCGGTGCGGCGGTGCTGTACAAGGTGCGCTGATCCGCTGCGTCCGGCCGGCGCCGCCGCGCCGGCCGCTACACCCGGCCGGCATGCCCTGATGGGGCAGCCGGCTTTTTTTCGTCTAAGCCGCGCGCGCTGCTGGACGCCTCCACGCGCGCGGCATGCGCCATGACCTACGGCGAAACCAGGCGCCCCCCGACGCCGCTGCCTTGCCGCTTCGCGCCACCCAATCGATGCGATGGCCCATTCCCGACATGCAAGGCATGCCGGATTATCTTTCAACGCGTGGCGATCACCTTTATCTCGAGATTATCGAATACCGAAAGATCCATTTTTGAATGAAGCGCGACGCCATCTGATTTTCCCGCCATTGGCGAAACAGGCAGAAATCCATCGAAAGCATGCGGATTTCAAGCGAATTTCTGCGCCAGTGTGCCGCTCCGCACGCTGTCATACATACGCGCTACAGGATTTATTTTCGCTGCGTGTCTCGATATTCGCACGATTGCCGCGCGAATCCATACTGCAGATAAACATTGCCGCGCATTGTCAGAAAAACAGTCGAAGCGCCGTAGTAGCGTTTGGCCCCACCCCACCGTCCCGTGCAACCGGGATTCAATTGCGAGGACGTTGTTCATGGTCACACTGCGGAATCGGCTGGCGCTGCGCGTACTGTCCACCATCGGCGTTGCGGGCGCGCTGCTGCCCCTGGCCGCATCGGCCGCACCGGCGCGCGGCACGCTGCTCAAGAGCAATGTGCTGACCAGCTACACCCACCAGGCGATCGGAACCCTGCTGGCCAACGACCAGTCCACCGACCAGGCCAAGTGCGACGTGCGCGTCGCCGAGTTCACCTACGCCACCATCGGCGTCGACGGCGAGCCCGCCACCGCCTCCGCAGCGCTGCTGGTACCGGGCGGCAGCCAATGCACCGGGCCGTTCCCGCTGCTGAGCTACAGCCAGGGGACCGAGTCGCTGCGCCGCGCCGAGCAGGCCAAGGAGATCCGCGATGCCAAGGGCGACGACACCATGGTCACCCACCTCGCCACCCAGGGCTACGTGGTGGTCAGCAGCGACTACCTCGGCATCGGCCAGTCCAACTATCCGTTCCATCCCTACCTGCACGCCGCGTCCGAGGCCAGCGCCACCATCGACGCCCTGCGCGCCGCGCGCCAGGTGCTGCAGCGGCTCAACACCCCCCTGTCGGGCAAGGTCATGCTGACCGGCTTCTCGCAGGGCGGGCATGCCGCCATGGCCACCCAGCGCGAGATCGAAGCGCACCTGTCCAACGAATTCCACCTGGTCGCCAGCGCGCCGATCTCCGGCCCGTACGCGCTCAGCCAGACCTTCCGCGACGGCTGGAGCGGCCACAGCGCCGTGGGTGAGAACACCTTCGGCATCGTGCTGGCCAGCTACGCCATCGTCGGCATGCAGCACACCTACCACAACCTCTACCTCGACCCGGCGCAGGTGTTCCAGGATCCGTGGGCCAAACAGGTCGAAGCGCTGTTCCCCGGCACGCAGAGCCTGACCGACCTGGTGCTCGGCGACACCCTGCCCGGCGTCGACAAGATCCGCCAGTACTTCCAGCTCGGCTTCTACAAGGACTTCGCCAGCAACGCCAACGACCCGTTCCTGCGCGACCTGGAGCGCAACGACCTGCTCGACTGGGCGCCGCGCACCCCGACCCTGCTGTGCGGCTCGGACAACGACGCCACCGTGCCGCTGAAGAACGCCACCACCGCCGTCGCCGCGTTCAAGGCCCGCGGCAGCAACCAGGTGTCCGTGCTCGACCTGGGCAGCGGCAAGCCCAGCGACAACAGCGCCGTCGAGCACCTGCTGACAGAAGACGCCTGCACCGTCGCCGTGCGCCAGCAGCTGTTCGACAAGCGCCGCTGAGTTCGCCGCAGAGGATCGCAGGGGCAGCCTCCTCCCCCATGCCCTTGCGATCGCCAGCGAGCGAACGCTGCCGCGCCTGATCATCGGCGCGGCAGCGTCCGGGGCGATGGCCGCGCGGAATGCGGCGATCGCGCATCGCGGCTAGCGGGTGTGGCCGAACCGGCGTGTCGCGAAAGCGGACCAACAAGGCGCGGACCTTCCGCGCAAGCACGACGCACCACCGCACTCCCAGCACGCGCGCCTCGATCAACCGGCATCGCCCCCGATGCGGGCAGCTCCCGCAACCGGCGCTGCCTGCATGCCACCGCGCAGCACATGCACCACCGCACCACCAACCGCATACAACAGCAACGGCACCATCCAACTGGCCCACAGCAACAGCGCGATCAGGCCGGGCGATGGCGTCATGCCCAACCCGATGGCCGTGGGAAGCGCCAGCCGGAACAGCACAGGGGCCAGCGTCGCCAGATAGGCGCGCACCATCCAGCGCTGGTGGCGCAGCACCTGGCCGCGCAAGATCGCCAGCAACCCCATCGACGCGGTGACCAGCCACACCAGCGCCGTCACGGAAAACGCCAGCCGGATCGACAGCGGCGCCGGCGACGTGGCGATCAAGCCGACCGCCCCGACCATCGCCACCGCCATACCGGCGAAGTAGACCCGCCCCACCCAGCGGTGCAGCCGCGGCCAACGCCGCCAACGCTGCGTCGCGAACTGCAGCGCGCCGAGCAACAGGCCGACCGCGCCGCCCCCCAGGTGGCACCACAGCCAGCCGCGGCGGGTCAGGAACATCGCATAGGCCGGCGAATCCAGCGCTGCATATTTCAGATACACGTGACGGACGAACTCGGCCGCGAACGCGGCCAGCGCCAGCCACAGCAGCGCCCACATCACGCGGGCGGCAGGCCTGCCGCGCGGCACCGCGACACCCTCGCGTATCGGATCGACCCGCATTTCCCCGCTCCTTCGGCCTGCCTGCTCTCGGCATAGAAACGCTAGCATGTCGATTGCACCTTTGCCTGAGCTGGCCATGAGAGCAATGACAGTCCATCTAGTTCTACTTGCCTTGATCGTCTCGGGAAGCGCTGGCGCTTCCGAAAGAAGTTCCACCCCTGTCTTCGCGGACCTCTTGGCCACTTCTGCAAGTTTCTGCGAGAAGCCTCGCAACCCCGAAACGTCGTGCTACGAAAGACTAGATGATTATTTTGACAAAATTTATGAAATGGACGAATCCGAACTATCGGAAAAGATCGATGACAGCGCGATCTTGGCAATCGCGGAACTGTTGAAAAACGAGAAATATGCAAAAAGATTCAGGGCAGTTCGGATTCTTGGCGCGATGGGGAAGCGGGCCACGATAGCGCTGCCAAGTTTGCATGCCGCAGAAGCCGAGGCTGGCGCCACGACAATGATCGGCAATGACACGAGTCAAAAGTCCATCAGGCTTGCCATCCAGCGGATAGAAGGCACACGTTGACTGCGTTATGCATCGCGTGTGAAAGGATGGACTTCCTTGAACAGCGGTCAATCAGCGAACTGGCGCTTGGGCATACAGTCAGCGTCGTGGCCCCGTCCCTGATCTGATGGCGGAGCGGGCTCCTTAGCGCGAGGATGAACGGCGTTGGCCGTTCAGAAGCGCAACGCAAACGGTAGGGAAGGGCGAGGCACGGAGGAGCAGCGGCAACCCCGCTCCCCAAGCCCATCCTGCAAACCCTGCAGCGGCCTCGCATGCGCTGGCCGCCTACCGCGTCACTCCGCACCATTCACCCGCACCACCAGTTCGCCGGCGCGCACCTCGATGCGTAGCGTGCTGCCGATGGCAAAGCCCAACTGTTCCAGCCAGCGCCCACGCAGGCGCAGCGACGGCACCACCTGGTTGCTGGCCGGGTAATAGCCGTAGCCCATCTTGCAGCGCTGCGGCGGGCGCCGGCGACGGGGCGCGCGCGGCGTGCGGGCCTCCTCGGCGGCAAGTTCGGCGGCGATCTGCTCGGGCGTCAGCATCGGCGTGAGCGTCGGCTCCACGATGGTCCAGTCGCGAAATTGCGCTGTCTGGCGCGGCGCACGCTTGCGCGAGGAGGCGGCTGTGCGGGAAGGCGGCTTACGCATGGCGCGGCTCCCCGTGCGACACCGGCGCCAGGCCATCGCCGCACAGCCGCTGTGCGTGGATCTCGTCCACGATCCCGCGCACCGCGCGGGCGGCCGTGAAGATGCTCTCGCCCAGGATCGACACGCTCTTGTCGTCCAGCGGCGCCCCGCTGCACACCGCCACCATGTCGCTCTGCGCGGTGATGGTGCGCAACAGCGCGTGGAACTGGTCGAGTTGCTGCAGGGTGACGCCGAAGGTGAAGGGCTCTTCCTGCTTGGGCAGCGTGGCCGCTGGCGCGGTGTGCCGCAATGCGGCGGTGGTGCGGGCTTTCGAAGTCGTCATGGCATCCGTCCTCGACGTGGGCGAACGGGGTGTCCGCAGCTCCAGAATATCCCGTTTTCGGATATTTGAAAAGGGGATATAGATTTGTTGCGGGCCTCAAAGCTTGCAGACATGCCAACCAAGTCGATTCACAAGAAGGACTATGCGGTTTTGCTGCAAATGCTGCGCGACCTTCGTCTTTCTGCCGGGCTGACCCAAGTTGGTCTGAGCGCGGCGTTGGGCCGTCCGCAGTCCTATGTCAGTGACGTCGAGCGAGGCGAGCGCCGGATGGATCTTCTCCAGTTGCGGGATTTCTGCAATGCCTGCGGATCAACGCTCACGACGTTCGTCGCTCAATTCGAACGGGAAGTGCACTAACAGCCGCCCCACGCGCAGATCGTAACGAGCTGACCGTTTCTGCATGTGCCAACACGTCCGCCTATGAGCGATAGCTGACATCTCTTAATGGCCGCCTGGGATCAGGCATTCTCACCATCGTTCGCTTTCCTTGTTGGAGGCCATCGCTCGCCTCTTGCTTCGTGGAGCTCTTTCTGCTCATTCCACTTGGCATGCAGGTGTTCCTCAAGGGCCGCGGAGACCACAATTAGTGCAGAGCGCTGACGGTCGAGTTCTGCAGTTAGAAATTCTTCCGAACGTCGCACTGGGTAGGCCTTCCCGAGCCGCTCAAAGCGCCAAAGCACGACGCCGTGCCAAGATTGCTCGTCCGCCAAACTCCTGTGTTCGAAGGTATAAGCAGTGTAAATTACGGATCGGTGCTTCGAACGGTTCACTATTGCTTCCAGATATTCGAACTCAGAATTCTCCACCAGATTCCGTAGCGCCTGAGAAACCGCATCGTCCGCGATCCGCACTAAAATGGTACGCATACTAATGCGGTGCTCTTCGATTGGCTTTAGCTCAAGGTTTAGACCGAGACCGAAGTATGCGACGTGCGCGCATATGTCTGCGCAGGCATGGAGACTTTGTAGGCAGCCAAGCACATGAGCAGCAGTTTGCGTAATGGCCGTCTTGAAGGGCTGAGGGTCATCGCCGGGCTGAGGGCCGTCGCCTAAGGTATAAGGCGACATCAACCTCATCGCCTCATCGAGGTGGTACTGAGCGTAGTCAATCCGATCGCACAGGGATCTTAGGCTGAATCGGAACAGATCTACTTGGTCATCGCCCAGGATATCGCGGAGGTACCGTTTGAGATGCTGCTGACGGAGATCCATCCACATATAGTGCCTGTGGCGCTGCCGTCTGTCGATTCATCCAGTAAGCATGAGCGATGGCTCTTGATCCAAGCCGACCTCGCTCGCACCAGCGTGTCCCGCGACACTGCCGTGGCCGCTTTGGGTCCGTTCTACGACCTGTTGTTAGCTTGGCGTAGCGGGACTAAGATCAAGCGGCACGAAGGGTGTCAAGCGGTCATGCACTGGGCATGGACCATTAGTCTGTAAGACCAATCAGCTAGCTAGTGAGGCTTCGTGGGGGTGTAGCTAGTTCTCGAAGCGTAGTGGGCCGGGATAGCCAATTCGCATCAGTTGCTGGTTGATTTCACAGTTTCAATCAATGCGGATGACACGACAGCAAAAATATAGGCGAAGAGATGGCAGTGAAGATCACAGCGGAAGAGTTGGAGCAGTTCGCGAACACACATCTAGCAAGGGACTTGCTGCCAGAGCTGTTGCGAAGGCTGATTCGTGCGACAAGTCCTGAGGTGACCGGCGTCTACTTCCCAAGCGGAGAGTCAACTTTCCGGCCGGGCGTTGATGGGATTGTGCAAGCTGCCCCCATGCCCCCTTACATTCCTGCCGGTCTCTCACTGTGGGAGGTGGGCACTAATGACCAAGCTGCACAGAAGATACGCTCAGACTTCGACAAGCGCAGTGGGCCAAGCGACCACGACGACTATGCAGGCCAGGTGCGCGCTGAAATCGTCTATGTTGCGGTGAGCCTTCGTAGGGTCAATGCAACGAAAGCTGGAAGCATCGCCCAGCTGGAATCTTCGCTACGCGATAGAGGAGTGTGGAGGGATGTTAAAATTCTCGATGCCGACTCCCTTGAGGACTGGCTGGATAGTCAGCCGTCTGTTCGAAGTTGGCTAGCTTTAAAGATGTATAAGGCCTCAGCGGACATGAGAGACGTTGAGGGGACATTAGCCAGCTTTCTGAACAGTGCATCTCCCGTCATTCCCGTTGATTTACTGCTAGCTAATCGTGACGCGGCGGCCGAGAAGGTTCGGAAAGCAGCATTGAGCGCAGAGTTGACGCGGGTTAAAGCTGATAGCCCAAGGGAGGCTGTTTCGTTTGTGGCAGCTGCGCTGCTCGGCATGAATGAAGGCGATCCAATGAGAGGCGCGTTGCTAGCAAAGACTGTCGTGATCGCCGATCCAAGCTCTAAATCGCAACTCCTAGTAAAAGGTCTGAAGCTTGTTGTTGTGACCGTTAATGCCGCGAATGATGTCGCGCAGGAGCTTTCTAATTATGGCCATGCTGTAATTACCTGTTATGGGACATCACATGCGAAGTCGGGCAATAGTCAGTTGATCGCGCTTCCACGCGCATCAAGACAAAGTTTTGTCGATATCCTCGTTGCAAATGATATGGATGAGGCTCGTGCCAAGAAGCTGGCAGCTGCGTGCCACTCTAGCGTCTCGATCTTCCGTCGCCAGAATGATGGAGCACATTCGGAACAGCCTGTTTGGGCAAGTCGAACGACCCTGAAGAACCTCTCAGGAATCATTCTCGCGGGAGCATACGCGCACGACAATGTTCATGATCAAGATATTTTGAAGGAATTGGCGGGCGCTTCTGACTATCAGAATGTTGATGACGCGATCTTGGATGTGCTCCGGATCGACGATGCACCCGTTTTAAGAGAAGGTTCGGTGACGGCGCTCAGTGCGCCAGCTGACATCTGGCAGTTGAGCATCGAACATCGCGCCATCGGTAAGATTGAGCTAAACCGCTTTAGCGATGCCGCCGTCAGAGTTCTCTCGGAGCTAGATCCCGCGCTTGACATGCCTTTAGATCAGCGGGCTTACGCGAACATTTATGGCAAGTCGCGAGCTTGGTCGCAATCTCTTCGCTCAGGCCTTTCAGAGATATTACGACTGATCGCAATTAATGAAGATAACCTTAATTACATTACTGACTTCTCGGCGCAGAATTTCGTAAATGACGTCTTGAGGAAAATTCCCGGCCTCGCAGACGACTACAAAATGCTTGCGAGTTTGGACCCGCTTCTGCCGGCCCTCGCAGAAGCTGCGCCAGATCCTTTTCTGTCAGCTCTCGAAGGCTTGCTAGCGACTGATCCGTCGCTGTTGTTGCCCATCTTTGAGGGCGGAGACGATGCAATGTTTGGGCACGTCTATTACTTGGGCATGTTACGAGCGCTCGAAGTTCTTGCGTGGGATCCAGAGAGATTGTCGCGTGTGGCCTTGCTGCTGGCACGATTGGCGGCGATCGATCCGGGTGGCAGGCTATCGAATCGACCCATTGAGTCGCTCGTTCAAATTTTCTTGCCCTGGAGTTTACACACAAACGCGGCATCCGCGATTCGTCATCGGGTGCTAGATAGAGTTTGCAAGATGGTTCCAGATGTCGCATGGGCTCTTATCAGCAAGCTACTACCCGGAGAGGAGGACATTTCGTTTGGCACTTCTGAGCCTGAGTGGAGAGACTTCGGGGCATCGGAGCGCGCTGTCACGACTTACGGTTCGATTCGGCGGGATCATGAGTTCATCATAGACATGGCATCACAAGAGGCCGGTATAGATCCTTCAAAGTGGGTAGCTGTTATTGAGGCGGCCACGAAATCCATGCCTCCACAGGCCTCCAGCAAGTACATCAATCTCGTTGAATCGCGTCGAGAAGCGTTTTTTGAGGCAGGTACTGGCCATGCGCTTTGGCGAGGGCTACGCAGCCTCGTGGACAAGCACAGGTCATATGCGGACGCAGAATGGGCCATGCCAAGTGAAGCTCTTGATCCTATAGATCGGGTCGCTGACTTGTTTGCGCCGTCAGACCCGTTGGTTCTACATCAAGCCCTTTTCGAACAGCACATGCCGGAAAGACAACGGCCGGACGAAACATTTGATTCACTTCAAGAGCGTGTATTGGCCGAGCGTGACGCTGCTATTCGCGATGTTGTGGCCTTGGGTGTAGAGGAGCTGATCGACTTTGCTACACGAGTTCAGTTTCCGCAGACCATGCTCCCTTCAATCATGCGGGTGTGCAATGCGGATCAATGGCGCCAGATCGCATTGACTTCGCTTGATAGAAGTAGTGCCGTTGCGTGGCTGGGTGCTTGTGTTTTAGCCAATAGCGTTAGCAGCCTAGGCACCCTTTGGGGACTTGAGATCCTTCAGTTCGCCAAGGAAGGTGGAGCAAGCGCGGCTCAGGTCGCTTCACTAGTGGTGCCTTGGGGGGACACGCGAGAGCTTCTTGATCTAGTAAACGAGTTGCCGGAAGACGTTCAGGCCGAATATTGGTGCCATAGAGACGTGTATGTGCGTACACCGGACGATGATCTAGTACGCGATTTTGTGTGCGAACTCATGCGACACGGTAGAAGCGTTTCGCTGATCGAATTCGTCGGCGGCCGTCGAAGTAAATTCGAGACTGCTTTGCTGCTTGATCTACTTGCTGGCGCCTTGGAAAGCATTGCCACGAAACCCGGAAATGCAGGCCTACTAAGCAGCTACTGGCTGCGGGAAGTGTTCAACGAGCTCCGTGATCGCGAAGATGCCGACCGTAATCGTCTTCTACAACTGGAGTATAGCTGGCTCCCAGCCTTGCATAGCCACGGAGCGACACAAGAGCTTGCGCTTCATCAATACATGGCGGAGTCACCCGCCTTCTTTGTCGAGGTCTTGAGCGATCTGTATCGTTCCGAAGCAAAAATTGGGGTGGACGAGTCTGAAGATGCTCAGCACGCTAAGGGCGCTGGGGAGCTTGAGCTCGCGCGCGCTAAAGCTTCTAGCGCCTATAAGCTTCTGGATTCCTGGCGCGTGCTTCCTTGGAAGAACAGCGATGGAGAGCTAGATGCGGAAGCTATTCTGAACTGGGTCGGTGCTGTATTGGATGCTGCCCAGGAGGTGCGCAGAGGCAAGGTTGCGGCCAGCGAGATAGGTAAGCTTTTGGCATATGCGCCTGAAGATCGTGATGATGGTATCTGGCCGTGTCGGCAGGTGCGCTTGGTGATTGAGAAGTTGGAGAACGAGGAAATGGAGTCGGGTATCGTTCTCGAGCTATTCAATAAGCGGGGCGCGCATTGGCGACCCTCGGATGGAAGCGGAAGCCCGGAGCGAGAGTTGGCGGCGGCGTCCGAAGAGGCTGCGAAGCAACTAGCTTCGATGTGGCCTCGCACAGCCCGCTTACTTCGAGCTAATGCAAAGCAGTGGATTCGCCATGCAGAGTGGCACGACCAGCGAGCAGCAGAAGATCGAATTTCCTTGTAGCCGGCGGAAGCCAGGATCTGGAGGCCGGGTCAGAGTGCACTTCTCTCCGGCGAAAGCTGGGGTCAGTGTGCACTTACGCGGGCGACATTCGCCACTTTCAACTAGCCGCCCGCTAGGCGGATCGCGCCAAACGCTTGCGCTGCCGAACCACCTGCCGCCCGACATCCAACAGCCAGTACAGCATCGCCACGACCAACGGAATTTCGATCACGCGCGAATTCACCGAGACAAAGCAGGCCAGTAGCAGGAACGGCGCGGCTCGCCAGACGGGTTGATGAAAAGGGTGCAGATAGTGCCGATAGAAGCCGCGGATACACGAGGCGATCAGCAAGGTGATCGCCAGTCCCCAAGCGAAGGGCCACCAGAGCTTGTCGGCCAGTAGTAGCGTGGTTACCGACAGGATGGGAATGCACAGCCGATGCGCCCAGCGCCCATGCCGCACGGCGGCATCCGGCAACATCTGCCATTGGCATAGCTCGACGGCAGCCGCACAGGCGACCACGGCGGCGCTCACATAGAGCCACGCCAGCACGGCGTGCAGCGCGACATCCAACAAGGTGGACGGCGCGGCACGGATGACCAGTATTGGGACGACCAGCGTCGAGAAAATGGCGGTGACCAACACGCAGCGCGCGGCGTAGACCATCGTCCTGTCGAGGGTGAACCGGCTGGGATCGGCGGCAGCCCGCCAGAATTCCTGGTTGCGTTCGTCGATGGGGGGAACCGGCGTTCCATCTGGCACAGCCAGCGTTATGTCCAGCAAGCTGCAGATTCGATCCGCCTCGCCCATCGGCAGCGCATTGAACAGTGCGCTGCGCCATTTGAACGGGCGCGACAGGTGCTGGAGATCTTTGTTCAACCTCCAGCTGTGGGCATTGTTCGATGCCGGCGAGTTCAGCTTCCAGGAAACATGGGCTTTGTGCCGTACATCTTCCAATTGGAGCGGGTGCACGTTGCCGCCGATCGCATCCCACTCGAAGAACCGCTGCAGCACGTCGAACCGGGTGTTCTCGATGGGCCGGGGCTCCTGCTCCAGCAGGCCGAACGCGGCCTGGCCCACGCGCACCTTGTCGCCCAGCGACCACATCACGGGATGTTGCTCGAGCCAGTGCTGCAGCGCGGCCGCGGTGCCGTCGACGGCGTGCGAGACGACCTCCAGGGCTACTGCGTGCGGATCGCAGGGCGCCTCCCGGGGTGGTGGCGCCGCGGGCAGCGGCATCTCTCGGGGTGCCTGCGCACGCGGTGGCGCCGGTGGCGATGGCGCGAGTGGCAGCGGCACCTCGCCCATGGCGTCGCGCGGCGGTGGTGCCTGTTCCAGCACGGCAGGTGCCTGGATCACCGCGACGGCGTCGCGCGGCTCCACGCTGCCGCCGGATTGGCGGCGCCACGCCAGGGCATGTTGATAGGCCTCGTGCAGCGCCTGGAATCCGGCCGGGTCGGTATCCGGACGGTGCAGCTTCAACAGGCGCGCATAGGCCCGCTTGATCGCGGATTCGTCGGCGTCCTGCGCCACGCCGAGCCGCTCCAGCGCGGCGAGCTGCGTGCGGTTCATGCGCCACTCCGCCCGCACCGGCCGGCGCCATGGCGCGCCACGGTGCACCCCCGCTGCCGGCACCGGCCGCAACGCTCCCTGTCCTGCTGCATCGCCATGCCCCCTGCCTGGCTATTGGATGTGAATCCCGCATGGACATGCTGGCATAGCGCTGGTTGCACATCCAGGGTTTGGGCGTTCCATGCATCCATCTCTGGCGCTCGCCCCCCATTTGCCACAAAACCGGCGTGGCTCAACCCATCCCCGTTGCTCATCTCAATGGGTTGGCACGTCACCTTGCGATGACTGCGGTGTAACTTTTCCAGGAATCTGGGGAGGCAGTTGGCGAAAAGCGACAAGTGCTGCTATTTGGCAATAGGATGCTGCCGCCGCAAACGTCGTTGGCATGTCGTCCTCCATCTTCATAGCCTGACGCAAACCAGCCTCTCTTTCGTAGATAGCGGGAAACGTGTCGCCACCTTCGTCCATTACGTGCTTAAGCCGTGCAAGTAGTGGACTCTCGTAGTCGTAGCTTGGTAGCACGATGCAGGCCTGCGCACCTTTTGTCGCGACTTCACGCATGCTCGTCTCAAAGAAGTCAGCGTCTTTAGGACCATCTACCATCATTTGCAAGTCTTTCGACTCGCCCACAACGCGATAGAAGACGCTACCGGGCTTGAGTAGGAACACGAATAAGTGCGGCCCTACTACTTTATAGTCGTTCTCGCGTAAGCGCTCACGTTCAATCTCGCGGGGCAGAGGTATCGTGCGCCCGCCCTGCAAGACTTGCCTTACATCCACTTTGCACCGGCCGCCCTCGACTATCAATTCCATCTCATAGTCAATTCCTGGCTCTGGAGTCCAGCCAACATTGGGCGGCAAAGAGATTTTTCTCTCCCTCTCCGGTAAGCGGGCTTGCTCGGCAGGCACGCACTTCGCGTGCCCATTGAGATCCGCGTATACGTTGACGAGTTGGCCTGGTGCAAGCCAGAACTCGCGGTAGTAAGGTTTGACACGAACGCTTTCATCCAACTGCTGAGTGGCCAGCGTTTCGGGCATACCAATTGATACATTTTCCTCTTGATGCATAAACCAGCGATTTCCCCTGGCTCTTGGGTCCTCTAATGTAACCAGCTCACCCGCTCCAGACTTGCTTGCGTTTGTCCGCAGACTTATGCGGGTATCGCTGGATGCAAAGAGACGCAAGCGTGCTTTTTGCTGCAGGTCTAAAGGTGCTTCTGCTGCCTCAACGGTGGCCAGCATCAAAAATGTCGTTACCAATACCAGGTACACGCTGTGTATAGTCTTATTCATTTAAATCTCGTGGATTATGCAAATACTGGATCAACAGAACGTTAGCGGCGGTTCAAAAATTATCTTGAGCCCAGGTGAATTTTCCCGTGAGGCGCGATGTTCCCAAACGGTAGCGGGTCAGCTGTCGTAGCCTGAGCTGCTACATCACCAAGTGGAGTTGCGCATGCACTATCAACACCTGGCCCAGAACTAACTGACACACGGGGGTCAGAATGCGCTTACGCAAACGACCCCACCACTTTCAGCTGCCAGTCCGCTATGCAGATCGAGTCGCACGCTTAGGCTGCCGAACCAAGTGCCGCCCTGCATCACGGGCTGGTGGAACGCATTCAGATAGTGCCGCTGGAAGCCGCGGATGCATGCGACGACAGGAAGGCGATGGCCAGTGCCCCGGCGATGGGCCACCAGAGCCTGTCGGCCAGCAGCAGGGTGGTTGTCGATAGGTACTGAACCCCCATGTGCTAATGTGGGTTTGTGTGTTTTTGGAGGCCTCCATGAGCCGGTTGACCATCGATCTCAGCGATCAGCAGCACCAGAGCCTCAAGGCGCTGGCCGCTTTGCAGGGCAAGACCATCAAGCAATACGCGCTCGAACGCTTGTTCCCCGGCGATGTGGACGCCGATCAGACGTGGCAGGAATTGAAAGCCGTGTTGGGAGCGCGCATCGACGAGGGACTTGCGGGCAAGGTATCCGCCAAGAGCGTCGGCGACATTCTCGATGAGGAACTGGCCGAGGGCCGCCGCGTTTGAGCAAGCGCTACGTCCTCACCGAGGCGGCGGAGGCCGATCTGCGTGGGGTGGTCCGCTACACGATGCAACGCTGGGGCGAACCACAGGTGCGGCGGTACGTCGCAGACCTGGAACAGGGCATTGCTCGCCTCGCAGAGGGTGACGGACCTTTCAAGGAGCTTGGCGCGCTCTACCCGGCGCTGCGGGTGGCGCACTGCGCACACCACTACGTCTTCTGCTTGCCACGTGAGAACGCCCCGGCGTTGATCGTGGCGATCTTTCACGAACGCATGGACTTGATGGCTCGCCTGGCCGATAGGCTGTAGTTCCACTTCCAGGCCACCGTCGGGCCATCCAGGCCGGGTAAACGGGGTCAAGTTCACGTCCTGTGGCCGTTGCCCCGCTCCGCTTCGGACAGAAGCGGAGCTTCTAGTCGATATCGAAAGTTTCGGCAAAGCGACTCGGCATGCTGCCAAGCAGCGCGTCCAAGTAGACGTAGGGCTTGATCGCATCGAGCCAGGCGAAATAGCTTGCCTCCGACACGTGCCTGCGCACACCGGCCAGTACCGCCTGACAGCGATCCGGTGACAAGAATGGCAGTGGTGGCGGCTCTGGCTCGTAGACGCCCGAGAAATCGCCCTTCAACGTGTGCGCTCCATGCCACAGAACCTCTGCTGGCGTACCGGAATCTAGATCGGCCAGTTCCACCACACGCCCCGACAGTAAAGGATGGGCGGCTAATAACCAGCCATACAACTGCGTGGTCCATAGCGGGCAACGGATGGCGAATACCGAATCGAGCCAGTCAGCGAGTTCGTGGTTGGCCAAGTACTTCGCACAGAAGAACATGCCTGCCGAGAAGTCGCCACACGCCACGCTCCACGCCATGCGCTCCCCACCCGTGAACGGATCCTCCGGCGCAGAGACCGCCAGCCGCTCTCCTGCCCAGCGAGCGGGGTCCATCAGACAGCGGCCCAACGTCTGCCTCGCATCGTCGGCGAACCCAGGGTATGGCTCATCGATACCGCGCGGATGCACGGCCATGAACGCCGTGACGAGGTGCTGATATAAGCTGTCGAACGACTGTTCCAAGTGGCGGGGAACGAGCCGAGCCAACAAGTAGCGATACCAATTGGTCCACTCGTCCCTGGGGCCGAAGCTGGAATTTCCGGAAGCGATTTCCTCAAGCGGTACGCGCAGCTCCTCGAGCGAGAAGCATTCAAGATCAGCCAGAAGGAAATCGAACATGCGCCGCTCTTCACCCATGAACCACGCTTCGCCCATCGGATGTGCAGGGCGGCGCACCTGATGGCGCATGCGTTGGACACAGCCGGAATTCAGCCCGTCGCCAGGACGCCAGACAAACGGATGCGCAATCTCGGGCTTTGGAAGCTGATGCAATGTGGCCATCTGGCGATTCTAGCCTTCACTTCCTACTGGCCCAATGCGTAGAAGCCCCCTGGCATAAGGATACAGGCTAATAGAAAAGCCGCCGGTGCGCGCCCGGCGGCTTTTGAGTGTCAGCACATAGCTTCCGAGCGGTGAAACCGCCATCGCCCTGACAACACAAGGTGGCTAGACATCCCAAGTGCACTTTCGTCCTACAGCGAAGAGGTCGCTATAGGAAAATCTTACGTAGGTATAAGAAAAAATAGCTCTTAGAGTTGCGTAGCCTCAGCCATGCCATCGTTGATGAGTGGCGTTGTCTTTGAACTCGACTTAACACAAGTGTGAGTTGCCTCAACAGGATCTGTCTTTACACCATCGGCATCTACCAGCCAGCGCTTAAAGACTGAGGTTGACGACGCATCAGTACCGCTTCCGCAACTGAACTGAAAAGTGAGCGGCGATGATGTAGACGTGGTTGTCCGCGTACCCGTCTGGCAGGTCCAACCTGGAGCGCATTTAACAGGCTCGAAGTACATGGTCACGGGAAATGTGGGGTTCCCAGAATAATTGACTTTATATGGCACCTGAGAGCCTTGGGGGCCAGTTGAAGCCGGAATGGAATCAATCTTGAACTTGGAACACGTTTTTCCGTCCTTGTTGATTTCAATTCCCTTGGCGATGCCTTTACCGGCCAAGGTGCGGAATGTTGCATCTTGCAGGGCAATTGCATCATCCGCGTTTGTATGAAATGCAACTTCGATAATTGTCGCAGGGAGGCGCGCAAGAGTATTTTCACCTTTATTTGTCACACCGCGCGGTACAGTATCGATGGTCCAATTTGCATACGTTGAATTCGCCTGAATAATTTCCTTCATCGAGCAAAGTATGTTACTGGTCAATAAGCGACTTGGTTCTGCGTAATCACCGTTGTGATACCAACCGGTAGTTCCGCGAGATGCCGTGTTAGTTCCGGCATTTGTGTGAATGCTGACCAGATAATCAGCACCTAGATAATTTGCGTAAAGTGGTCTTGCCCGGATATCTTCATTGTACTCCCGCAGCTTAGAAGTGTCGTAGGGGAGCGTGTCCCAAATGTCGGCTCCGTGAGTAGGCAATATACTCTGTAAATTGTACTTCGCAGAGACTTTCCACCAAGGCTCACCTGAAGGCGTGTGAATTGCCGTGGAGTCCGATCTTGGCTTGACTATGGCTACCTGAGAGCCACGCTCGGTAAGTGCTGAGCTAATTTCACTCACGTATCCGGGTGTAATGAAGTCCTCAGTGATCCCGTTTGACGGCAATGGGCGCTGTGGAAGCCAAACTGTCGGCTTTCCAACTGGGTAGTCTAGATAAAGACCATGCCCTGCAGAGAGCATCACGAGCGGTAGTGGATCTTCTTGGCTAGGAGCGGTTAGTTTTTTTTTGGGGCTGGAATGCTGGCCTCTGGATGATAAAAATAGATATCCTTTCCGCCGAACGTGCACTCGTAGCTTTCCACACTCACAATTCCAACCAGGAGTGGTCGTGCAGCTTCGATGAAGAGGCTGCATTGTTCTTCGTAGTCAGCCCCGTTTTGATCCGGGATGGCATCTTTGCCAAGATCAATTTGAAGCAAGCTTTTCTTTGGTGAAAGTCGAGCGGACATATTGAACTTCTTCTGCCCTGGCACCTTCGCAACCTGCGCAGCCGTTTTCTGGAGCTCCTCAGATAATGACTTCTCAATACCCGCTTTATCGATTGCGCTCAATTGCGATGTGCTGACTCCGTCTGATGCTGGTGCATATCGTTGTGCAAACGAAGCTCCAGGGGCGGCCAGTAAGGAAAGAGCGACAGTCAATAGAAATGTAAGCCGGTTCGGGTTTGTCCTGAGTTTCATCTTTTACTCTCCTTGAGAACTTCCTTGAGAAGCGAGGCATCCGATACTTACTTTTTAAGCCATGCCTTGCTTTGGATCCACCCTTGGTTGAAAGAGTAAGTAGAAGATGCTGTCGTGTCTAGCGCATGATCAGAAAGCGTGATTCGTTACGTAATTATTGTAGCCTCCAAAACCGCGTTGCCCGATTGACGCGTCGCCAAGTCGCGCCCCAGAATCCGCTCCCGCCCCACAGTGGGTTCTCTTCGCCGTTGCGCCTCATGCAGCACGCTCCCCCCGGGTACGACTGTCCGTTCTGCGGTATCGCCGCCACGCTGCCCTCGCCTGCGCCGGAATCGGCCGTTGTCCTGGTGGATGCCAACGTGTTCGCCTTGGTGCCGACGCACCACTACGCCGGCATCCAAGGCAACTGCCTGGTGATCCCGCGTGGCCACTACGAGAACGTGTTGGACATGCCGGACGAGCTGGGCCGCGAAGTCTTCCGCGCCACGCGGCGCTTGGCGCACGCGATGCTGGCGGCCTTCGGCTGCGAAGGCATCTCCACGCGCCAACACAACGGGCCGGCCGGCAATCAGGATGTGTGGCACTACCATCTGCACGTGTTCCCGCGCTACACGAACGACGGGCTGTATGGGGGGCAGAAAGTGCGCTACGCCACCGAGCAACGCATTGCGCTGGCCGCACGTCTCCGGGCTGCTTTGCCGTAGCGTGCCCGCCCTGGTGGTGCCGGACTTCGTGTCGCTGTGCCGGCGCGTGCTGGAACATCATGGCTACGCGGTGACGCCGCTCGCCGGCTGACGCCGCGCAGGGCGTGCCTCCTCGGTAACCGGCGGGCCACGTGTCCCGCAGCGCGCTCTTCCCGTGGCCGGTTGCCGCCAGTTTCGACGTGATGGCAATGCGCCAGGAGCGGGTTTTGCGCGCGCTCCGGTGCTCCGCCCCCGATGTGCGCACTGCGGGGTCGGCGCTGCTGCCTGCCAGGCGCATCGCGATGGACTTTCGAACAGGACAGGGGAAAGATGCAGCGAGCTCCGTCTCTCAACGGCCAGGTGTCATGAGCGCCAAACGCTTTGTTGTCGCATCCCTCCTGGCCATCGTGGTTGCGGCCGATGCATCGGCCCACGACCCCATACACGACCATGCCGCGATGGAGCGGCTGGGCAGCGTCAGCTTCGCGACCTCGTGCAATGCGGCGGCGCAGCCGCGGTTCGATCGTGCTGTGGCGTTGATGCACTCCTTCCAGTTCGGCCCGGCGATCGAGGGTTATCGCGCGGTGCTGGAGGCCGACCCCGGCTGCGCCATCGCCTATTGGGGCATCGCGTTGAGTAGCTGGAGCAATCCGTTCGCCGGGTTCAAATCTCCCGCGCAACTGCAGCAGGGGTTGAACGCGGTCAACGCGGGGCGGGCGCTGAAGGCCAAGACCCCGCGCGAGCAGGCCTATCTGGAGGCGGTGGCGCATCTGTATGTGGACGCCGACCGTCTGGACCAGGACACGCGCGCCCTGGCCTACGAGCAGGCGATGGCGCGGCTGGCCGCCGCCTACCCCAAGGACATCGAAGCGCGCATTTTCTACGCGTTGGCGCTGGCAGCGGCCGCCGATCCCACCGACAAGACCTATGCGAAACAGCTGAAGGCCGGCGCAATCCTGGAGACGCTGTTCGCCAAGTATCCCGATCATCCCGGCCTGGCCCACTACATCATCCACGCCTACGACGAGCCGGCCCTGGCATCGCGCGCCGCCGCCGCCGCGAAGCGCTACGGCGCGATCGCGCCCTCCACGCCGCACGCGCTGCACATGCCCTCGCATACCTTCACCCGGATCGGCGACTGGCAGGCGTCCATCGACACCAATCGGGCCTCGGCCGCGTCGGCGCGGGCCGCAGGCCAGCCGGCCGACGAACTGCATGCCAGCGACTACATGATCTATGGCTATCTGCAAACCGGGCAGGATCGGGCCGCCGGGCAATTGGCCGAGGCGTCGGCGCAGGTCTTCGCGCGGTTCGATCCGGCCAAGGCGAACGGCGCGGCGCCGGCCTCGGCCGCCTATTTCGCCCGCGCCGCGATTCCGGCGCGCTACGCACTGGAGCGCCGCGATTGGGCGCAGGCGGCCAAACTCGCACCCGTGCCGAGCCGCTTTCCCTATGCCGATTCGATCACCTATTTCGCCCGCGGCCTGGGCGCGGCGCATCTGAACGACGGCGACGGCGCACGCGCGGCGATCGCGTCGCTGGACCAACTCCACGCCACGTTGGCCAAGCAGGGCGAGGACTATTGGGCCGAGCAGACGGATATTCAGCGGCGGGAAGTGGCCGCGATCCTGGCGCTGCAGGAAGGGCATGTCGCCGACGCGCTGACGGGCATGCGCCAGGCGGCCGATCTGGAGGACAAGACGCAGTTGGCCTCGGTCACGCCCGGCCCGCTGGCACCGGCCCGGGAAATGCTGGGCGAGATGTTGCTGGCCCAGAATCAACCGGCCGAAGCGCTGACGGCGTTCGAAGCCTCGCTCGTGCAGGAGCCCAACCGCTTCTGGTCGCTGTACGGCGCGGCTGCGTCGGCCAGGCAGGCGGGCGACGGCGCCAAGGCCCACGTCTATTTCCAGAAGCTGCTGGCCATGGCGCAGCGCGCGGACCGCCCCGAGCGTCCGCAATTGATCGAGGCGCGCCAGCAAGCCCGGCAGTGAAGGCGCCGCGCTGGTGCAATGGAAACGCAGGCCATTCCTCCGCGCGCCGATGGCGATCAATCAGCGCCAACTCGCCGGCCATCCGCGGCCTGGCACATGGGGTCGCCATTCCCGCGGGACGCATCGGGCGATGATGGGACGACGCCCGGTCAGGTTCACCGCCCGCCACCAGCCGACCTCGCCCGGGTCACGACGTGGCGATGCCCATCTGCCGGCGATACCGGCTCAGTTCGTCACCGCCTTGCCTGGTTCGCCCTGCTTGGTCGGATAAGTCAGCAGGTAGAGAAGGACCAGGATGCCTGCGACCGGCGCCAGGCTGATCAGCTGCCACCACGGGCTGAGTCCCGCGTCGCGCAGGCGGCGGGTGCAGGCCGCAAGCCAGGGCAGCAGGACCAGCAGGCCGGCCAACTGCGCCGGCAGCGGCCCGGTCGCGTCGGCGAGCAGTTGCGCGAAGGCCAGCAGCATGGCCACGGCAAGCGCGAACCACCAGAAATCCGTCCGCGCGGTGGTGCCGCCGAAGTCCAGACCACGCAGTACGCCCTCGCGGATCGCGCCGAGGGCCGGTTGGCCAGGCGTCGAGCGGTCCGCCAGCAGGCGCTCCGCAGGCACCTCGAACACGGCCGCCAACGCCTGCACCGACTCGGCCGAGGCCTTGGCGCCCGATTCGAGCCGCTGGATGGTGCGTAGATTCAGGCCGCTCAGCGTGGCCAGCTGCTCCTGCGACCAGTGGCGGGCGGTGCGCAGCGCGCGCAGTCGGGCAGCATCGAGGAACATGGGCGTCTCGGCATCGGGCTTGGGTGCAGCCATCATCCTGCCGCATCGCGCCCTCCCGTGACGACGGCGGTGCGACACGGGCACGACAGGATCCCGACAATGCGCCGTCGGGCGTGCCGTGGACGAGGCCGACGGGATGGCAGGGCGGCCGGCCTTGCTGTTCGGCACAGTGCCATGGGCGGCGGGCGGCGTGCTCCCGGCATTTTGACCTCCCATACATCCAGCACTGCGCATCCTTGCCCCGACTTCAATACCGGAGCGCTGGAAATGACGAAGTGGATGGGTGCCGCGCTGGCCGCGGCGATGCTGATGACCGGCTGCGCCAAGGTGGAGGGCGAGAAGTTCGTCGGCCACTGGGTCAACGTGCAGTCGCAGGACGACACGATGGACATCGAGCGCAACGGCGAGTCCTTCATGGTGCGCAACACCACGCCGCGGTTCTTCAGCCGCAAGCCCAAGACCGAGAGCTACCCGGCCATCTACAAGGACGACGTGCTGCAGGTCTCCAACGACGGCGAAACGGTGAACTTCGCCATCGACCAGGCCAATGGCCACCTGCGCACCGGCAGCGACGAGTACCAGCGCGTTCCGGGCAAGTGAGCGCGTCACCCGGGCACTAGGCCTGGAAAGAACGCCGCGCCGCTGCCTCTAGGGCCGGCGCGGCGGCTCCACGCGTCGCGATGGAGCACCGTGCGACGGGTGTGCCTCGGGTAACGCGGCTAACTGCGCCGGGGCTCCATTTCTCCCCTCTGCCGTTCTTCGCTAAAGTAGGCCTGTCCCTGTAGCGGAGCACACCCATGCCCAACAGCATGAAAACCGAAGCCGAACAGCTAGTGCGCAGCCTGCCGGAACAGGCCAGTTGGGACGACCTGATGTACGAAATCTACGTTCGCCAGAAGATCGAACAAGGCTTGCGTGCAGCCGAAGAAGGTCGTGTGGTACCGCATGATGAAGTCAGAAGGCGCTTCGCTCTCGACCGATGAACATCGTCTGGACCGAACCTGCCGTCGATTCCCTGCAAGCCATCCGCGACTATGTCGCCCACGACAGCGTTTTCTACGCCGACCTCTTCGTCAATCGCCTCATCGACGCAGCGGAGTCGCTGCAAGCGTTCCCCGAGCGCGGCCGAGAAGTGCCTGAGGCCGGCAACCCTGCAGTGCGCGAGTTGCTTTTCCAGAGTTACCGCATCATCTATCGCTCGCACGCGGCAGTTGTCGAAATTCTCGCCATCGTGCATGGCGCGCGCGACCTGTCGCTGATGCCCCGTCCGCCGTGGGAAGCCGGCTGATCTGTGCGATGAGAGTGTTTCCATAACGCTTGCGGCACGCGGATCAGATCAACGTTGTGGCTCACCCGAATAGGTTAGAACAATGCGCCTTGGACGGGGAACGGCTGGCCTTCTGTTTGAAGTGTTAACGACGGCGATGCAGAAACCTGTTCCACCCTACCCAACCGCCACGCCAACCCCGAGATCCGCGCGGCGTGCCGTGCCAACGCGGCGCGCAGCACGGTTTCGCTGGCGGCCAGGTGCAGGCGCTGCCGCGCGCGGGTGATGCCGGTATAGACCAGTTCGCGGCTGAGCACGCGCGCATCGCGGCTCGGCAGTTGCAGCCAGACGTCGTCGAACTCGCTGCCTTGCGCCTTGTGCACGGTCATGGCGAAGGCGCTTTCGTGCGCGGGCAACGCGGCGGGGTGGAAGCCGCGGACCTGGCCGTCGCCCTCGCCTTCGAACCAGGCCACCAGGGCGCCTTGCGCGTCGCGCAGGCAGATGCCGACGTCGCCGTTGAACAGGCCGTGGCGGTAGCTGTTTTCGGTGATCAGCAGCAGGCGGCCGTGGAACCAGGGCGAGGCCGCACCCAGGCGGCGCGCGCCGGCGCCGCTGTCGGCCAGCAGTTGTTCGATGCGGGCGTTGAGGCCGCGCGCGCCGTGCGCGCCGGCGCGTACGGCGGTGAGCAGGCGCAGGCGGGCGGCGTCGCGCAGGGCGGCGGCCGGATCTTCGGCGTCGGCCAGGGCGCGCCAGTGCGCGAGCAGGGCGTCGCGGCGGGTGGCGAGCGGGTCCTCGCTGTCTTCGTGGAAGTGCACGCCGGCCAGTTCGCCGCTGCGCAATAGGGCGAGCGCGGTGTCGGTGTCGCCGGCGCGTACGGCGTCGGCCAGTGGCGCGAGTGCGAAGCCTTGCGCCTGGCGGTAGCCGCGCAGCAGGTGCACGCGGTGGCCGGCGAGGCCGCCGCTGTGCGTGTCGCTGGGGGTATGGCCGAGCAGCGGGTGCAGCGCTTGCGCGTCGTCCGGCTGCAGGGCATCGCCGGGGCCGGCGGCCTGCAGGATGGCGGCGAGCACGTCGCCGGCTTCGACCGAGGGCAGCTGGTCGGCGTCGCCGAGCAGGATCAGTTGGGTGCCGTCGGCGACGGCTTCGACCAGTTTGCACATCAGCGGCAGGTCGACCATGGAGGCTTCGTCGACCACGATCAGGTCGAACGGCAGCGGGTTGTCGGCGTCGTGGCGGAAACGCGGCAGGTCGGGGATCACGCCGAGCAGGCGGTGCAGGGTGCTGGCGCCGGCGGGTAGCGCGGCGGCCAGGGCCGGGTCGATGCCGTGGTCGAGCGCGCGTGTCACCGCCGCGCGCAGGCTCTCGGCCATGCGTTCGGCGGCGCGGCCGGTGGGGGCAGCCAGGGCGATGCGCGGGGCGGTGGCCGTGCTCGCCTGCGCGATGCGCAGCAGCAGCAGGCGGGCGATGGTGGTGGTCTTGCCGGTGCCGGGGCCGCCGGTGACCAGCAGCAGGGCGCGGCGCAGGGCGAGTGCAGCGGCTTGGGCTTGGCGGTCGGTGGGGTGGTCGGGGGCGGACGTACCCTCGCCCGCCCTTCGGGCACCCTCTTCCGATGGGAGCGGGGAAACACCTGCCTTTGGGAACAACTGTGCGAACAGCGGGGCGAGTGCGGCGACGTCGAAGGGCGGCAGCGGTTGCGCGGCGAGGCGGCGCAGGCCCTGCGCCAGGCGGCGCTCGTATTCGCGGTAGCGGCGCAGGTAGAGCAGGCCGTGTTCCAGCACCAGCGGGCAGTCGGCAGCCGCCGGTTCTTCGGGCGCGGGCTGGGCGATCCAGCGCGAGGCGGCCAGGACGCGGTGCCAGTCGGTGGGGTCCGGGAGTTGCGGCGGCGGGCCGTCGCGCGGGTCCAGCAGGACGTTGGCGTGGGCGGGGTCCAGGCCGGCGTGGCCGCTGGCGACGGCCAGGGAGGCCAGGGCGGCGGCGGCCAGGACCAGGTCGGGGGTTTCTGCGTCCAGGCGGCTCAGGGTTTGGGCGAAGGCGTGGTCGAGCGTGCGCAGGGTGCCGCTGCGGTGGAGGGCGGCCAGGAGGTTGGGCTGGTTCACGGGGTGGGCGCTCCGTGGGCGGACGTACCCTCACCCCAACCCCTCTCCCGGGGGGAGAGGGGCTCGAGCGCGGCGCCGGCGGACAGGGCGTCGACGGCTTTGAAGGCGTGGTCGAGGGGACTTAGCGTGCCGCTGCGATGGAGGGCGGCTAGGAGCTTGGGTCGGTTCACGGGGTGGGGGCTCCGTGGGCGGACGTACCCTCACCCCAACCCCTCTCCCGGGGGGAGAGGGGTTCGAGCGCGGCGCCGGCGGACAGGGCGTCGACGGCTTTGAAGGCGTGGTCGAGGGGACTTAGCGTGCCGCTGCGATG
>NZ_JACSQX010000011.1:0-112155 GCF_014836395.1 Xanthomonas bonasiae | reverse complement strand
GAGGGCGGCTAGGAGCTTGGGTCGGTTCACGGGGTGGGGGTTCCGTGGGCGGACGTACCCTCACCCCACCCCCTCTCTCCCACGGGGACTTCCTGCGGTCGCCGAGGGGAGAGGGGCTCGAGCGGGGCGCCGGCGAAGAGGGCGTCGACGGACGAGACCAGGGCGGGGTCGAAGCGCCAGGCGTGGACGCCCGGCGAGGGGTCGCGGGTGGCGTCCAGACCGCGACAGAACAGGTAGCGCACGCCGCCGAAGTCGCGGGCGTAGTCGTAGGCGTCGCCCAGGCGGAAACGCAGCCAGCGGTGCAGCGCGACGGTGTAGATCAGCGCCTGCAGTTCGTATTCGCTGTGCGCCATCGCCCGCGCCAACGCGTCGGCGTCGTAGCTGGGCAGGCGGTTGGATTTGTAGTCGAGCACGTACCAGCGCCCGTCGTGCTGGTAGGTGAGATCGATCAGGCCGGTCATCAGCCCTTCCAGGCGCTGGCGCGCGCCGAACGCCTGGCGTTCGCCGACCACGCCGTGGCGGTGCAGCAGCGCCAGCAGCGCGTCGACGCGAGTCGGGCGCATGGTGAAGTGGAATTCCATTTCGTTGCGGCGCTGCGGTTCGGGCACCGCGGCCAGGTGGGTGCCTTCGGGCAACGCGACGGTCAGGGTGTGGCCGACCAGGGCGGTGAGCATGGCCGCGCCATCCTCCAGTTCGTCCTGGGCGTAGCCGCCGCGTTGCAGGGCTTCGAGCAGTGCCGCGGTCTGCCCGTCCGGCGCCGGCTGGCCGGGATGCCAATCGCGCCAGGCGGCGAAGTCGCAGCGTTCGAACACGTCGTGCATGGCCACGCCGAAACGGTTGCCGGTGAAGCGCCGGTCGAACGCTTCCACGTCCAGCGTCGTCGCGACCGCCTCGCTGGTGGACGGCTCGTCGCTGCCGCCGCTGCCGACCACGGTGGCGCTGGCCATCGGGTCGGCGGCGGCGCCGGCATCGGCATTGGCCAGCTGGGTGAAGCTGTACACCCACCACTCCGGCACGACATGCCGCTGCGGCACGCGCGCCGGCGGCACCTGGATTTCGTCGGCCAGCGGCAGGCGCGGCAGGGTGGCCGGCGGCGGCGTGGTGTCGATGGCGATGGCGCCCTCGCCTGCGGCGGCCTGCAACGCGTCCAGGTCGCCGACCATCGCTGCCAGCGCGGTGCGCTCGTGCTGGTGGAAGGGGCCGGTGGCGATCCACAGCGCGTGCTCGGCGCGGGTCAGGCCGACGTAGAGCAGGCGTGCGTCCTCGGCGCGCTGTTCCTGTTTCCACGCGGCCTCGGCGGCGCTCCAGGCCGGGTCGTCCTTGCCCGTGTTCCAGTGCAGCTGGCGGCCGAGCGGCGGCGCGTGCACGACGCAGTGGCGGCCGGCGCCGCGGTCGCTGCGGCCGATGCCGATGTAGGGCAGGAACACCAGCGGATATTCCAGGCCCTTGCTCTTGTGCAGGGTCACGATCTGCACCCGGCGCGCGTCCGATTCCAGGCGCAGCTGCTGGGTCTCGTCGTTGTCGTCGGCATTGGCGATGCGCCGCGACAGCCAATCGACCAGGCCGTGCGGGCCGAGCGCGCGGGTGTCGGCTTCCTGCAGGGTTTCGGCCAGCTGCAAGTAGTTGGTCAGGCGGCGCTCGCCATCGACCAGCGCCAGCAGGCGTTGCGCGTGCGCGGCGCCGAGGTCGCCGATCAGCGCCAGCGGCCCGCCGCGCTGCCAGCGCTCGCGCCAGTCCAGCGCCTGCTGTTGCCAGCTGCGGTGGCGGTCGCCGTTGTGTTCGAGTGCGGCGATCGCGGCGGCGTCTTCGCCGATCAGCACCGTCGCCAGTGCCGCGCGCAGGCGGCTGTCGTCGCCCGGGTCGAGCAGCGCCTGCAGCAGGGTCAGCAGCTCCAGCGCTTCGTCGGTGGCGAACAGGCTCTGCCGGCCGGCGGCCACCGCGGGAATGCCGACCGCGCCCAGTGCCTGCTGGATGCGGGTGGCCTCGCCGTGGCTGCGCACCAGCACCGCGATGTCGCCGGCCTGCACCGCGCGGCCGCCAAGCATGGCGGTGCCGGCGCGGCCGCCGGCCAGCCAGTCGCGGATCGCGGCGACGCAGGCGGCGGTGCACAGCGCGCGGGCGCGGCCGGCGCTCCACGGTTTGGGCTTGCCTGCGGATGTGTTTTTGGCCGCAGACGCGGCCGGCGGCGGCGGCGGTTGCGGCGCACGCCACAGCGTGAGCGCCGGGGCGGTGGCGCCGTCGCGCTGCAGCTCGGCATCGTGGCGCTTGCTGCCGGGCTGCACCGGATGGAAGGCGATGCCGTCGGTCAGGAACGCCTGCGCATAGCCGGCCTGCGCGTACAGCGCGTCGATCGCTGCCAGCAGCGCGGGGCGCGAGCGGAAATTGTGGCCGAGCGGCGGCGCCGGTTCGGCGTCGGCGGCCGCGGCCAGGTAGGTCTGCACGTCGCCGCCGCGGAAGCCGTAGATGGCCTGCTTGGGATCGCCGATCACGAACAGCGCCGGTTCCAGCCTCGCCTCGCGCGCCAGCGCGCCTTCGCCGAACACGTTGGAGAAGATCGCCCACTGGCGATCGTCGGTGTCCTGGAATTCGTCCACCAGCGCGATGGCGTATTGCGCGCGCAGCCGCCGCGCCAGCGCGTCGGCCTGCGCACTGTCGGGCCGCAACGCGTGCGCGACGCCATCGACCAGGTCGTCGTAGGTCTGTACGCGGCGCTGGCGCTTGAGCAAGGCCAGCCGCTTCACTGCATCGCCGCGCAGCGCGTGCAGCAGGCGGATGCGGCGCCTGGCGCGCGCTTCTTCCAACCGCGCCAGTGCGGCCAGATAGCCGTCGATCTCGTGACTCATCGGCGAGGCCGGCGTGCGCCCGACGAATTTCTTGTTGGTGCCGGATGCCAGCTCCGCTGCCGTGAGCTTGATCAGCTTGGCATGCGGCGCGAGGCCCGCCGCAGGCGCGGCGGCGAAGCCGTCGCACCAATGCCAGAGCGATGCCAGCCATTCCGGCTTGTAGCTGACCTTGCTCAGCACGCCGTCTTCGATGGCGGCGGCGATCGCTTCGAAAAATGCGGTGCCGTACGCGTGGAACGCGGCGGCGAGCGCGGCGGCCGCGTCCTGCACCTGCTGCGTGGCTGCGGCGACATCGTCGGCCAGCACCGGTGCCGCCGGCAGCAGGTGCGGATGCCGCACCAGTTCGCGCAGGTCGCTGGCCAGCGCGTCGGGTCCGCCCGGCCATAGCGCGACCAGGTCGTCGGCCATCGCCGCGTCGGCGGCGCGCTGGCGCCACAGGTCGGCGGCGACTTCGCCGAGCAGGTCGCGGTCGTTGGCCAGCAGTTCCGGCGCGGCGAAGGTCTGGCCGCTCTCCAGCGCGTGCTCGCGCAGCACGCGCGCGCAGAAGCCGTGGATGGTGAAGATGGCGGCGAGGTCGATTTCCTCCACCGCTTGTTGCAGGCGGCGGCGCAGGGCGGCGGAGGTTTCGTCGCTGGCGGCCAGGTGCGCGGCGAGGATCGCGCGGGTGAGAACGGCGTCCGGCGCTTCCTGCAGGAGCGGCTTCAGCCGCGACAGGGTGTCTGCGCTCCGGGACGGCGACAGGTCGTCCATGCTCTCTGTCGCGGCTGAAGCCGCTCCTACAGGAAGCGGGGCAGCGTCGGGCACCAGCGTCGCCGCGAGCGCCAGGCGCTCGCGGATGCGCCGGCGCAGTTCCTGGGTGGCGGCTTCGGTGAAGGTGACCGCGAGGATCTGGCCGATGCGCAGGCCGCGCTCGACCACCAGCCGGGTGAACAGGGTGGCCAGGGTGAAGGTCTTGCCGGTGCCGGCGCTGGCCTCGATCAGGCGCACGCCGTGCAGCGGCAGGGCCAGGTACGGGTCGTGCGCGGGGGCGCTCATTCGGCGTCCTCCTGCGCGCCGCGCCACTGCCGCCAGCTTTCGGTCAGCCGTGCCGGATCGAGCGCGCTGTCGGCGCTGCCGCGTTCCAGCAGGGAGTACAGCGTGTGGCTGGTGGCGGCGAACTCGGCGAAGCGCTGCGCATCGGCGAACGGGTCGCGCCCGCGGTGCACCAGACGCAGTTCCGGCGTGGCCGCTTCGCTCCAGCCGAAGCTGGCCTGCCACTGCGCGGCGGCGTCCTTGATCGCCTTGTCGAGGTCGCCGTTGCGCGCGGCCTGGTAATACTTCCAGCTGCTGTAAGGCGCGAACGCCAGCGGCGCCTGCAGGCCCCGCCGATACAGCCGCAGCAGGTCGGCCAGCGCCGCCTGCGCCTGCGCTGGCGGCAGCGGTTCGGCCGCGGTCGCGTCCATCGGATGCGGGCCGAGGCCGTCGTCGGCTTCGAAGAAACGCACGAACGGTGCGCGCTCGCCGGCGGCGCGCAGCAGCAGCCATTCCAGGCCGTGGCGGATCGCGGCGCGGCCGCCGATCGCACCGACCTGCACCCGGCCCACGCCGTTCGCATACCAGCCGGGCAGGCGACCATGCAGATCGACGCCGTCGAGGTGCAGCTGCAGCCGCTGCGATTGCGCCGGCGCGTCGCCACGCCACTGCGCGAACGCTTCCGCGTACGGGCGCAGCTGGCGCAGGCGTTCGTCGAGCAGGCGCCGGCCCAGCGGCCCGGACGGCAGCAGCGCGCGCGCGCGCAGGCGGGCGTACAGCGCATCGGTGGCGCCGCTCAGCACCGCCTCCAGCACCTGTTGCTGCAAGTCGTGTTGCTCCAGCCCGCTGCCCGGCGCCAGCAACGGTTCCAGATCGCTGTCCTCGCCGGCCGGGTCGGGCAGGCGCATGCCCAGGCGATGGCGCAGGAACTGCCCGGCCGGATCGGCGAACAGGCGGCGCAGGTCGTCGATCGAAACGCTGGTCGGCACGGCCATGTCATCCGCGGGCAATGCCGCGGCGACCCACGGCAGCAGCGCCTGGCGCTGTCCGGCCAGGCTGTCCACCGCCGGTCGCCACTGGCGGCGATAGCTGAAGCGGCGCGGATCGGCCCCGTCCTCGCCGAGCGCGCCGAACGCGGCGGCGGCGAACGGTTGCAATGGGTGGCGCACCACGAGGGTTTCGCTGGCTTTCGGGTCGGCGTGGTACTGCGCAGCGCTCGCCAGCAGTTCGCTGACCAGCACCGACGGCTCGCGCACGCTGCCGTCGCGCGCATCGGCGCCGAGATAGCTGAGGTAGAACACGTCCTGCGCCGAGGCGAACAGCTGCAGGAACAGGAAGCGGTCGTCCTCGCGGGTGGAGCGGTCGCCGTGGCGGCGGCGCGCGCTGCCCAGTTCGGCGGTGAGGCGGTTGAGCCCGGCGGCCGGGTCGCGGCGCGGGAAGTCGCCATCGTTCATGCCGAGCAGGCAGATGACGCGGAACGGCAGCAGCCGCATCGGCACCATGCGGCCGAAGCTGATGCCGCCGGTGAGCAGCGGCGCGCGCGTGTCCGATTCGCCCAGCACCGCGGCGAAATGCGCGCGCACCACCTCGGCCGGCACCTTGCCGGCGTATTCGGCGCGCGCGGCGTCGCGGGCGAACTGGTCGATCACGCTGCGCAGCCGGTCCAGCGCGCGTTGCGCACGCGGCGCCGACGGCGCCTGCGGGATCAACGCATCGAGCAGGCCGAGCAGGCATTCGCGCCAGTCGGCCGGGGCCATCGGCTCGGCCAGCATGGCTTGGTGGCGGTCCAGCACGCGCAGCAGCCGCAGCAGCGTATCCAGCGCCACCAGCGCGCTGCCTTCCAGCTGCGGCCATGGCGCGACGCCGGCGATATCGTCCTCGGCGCCGCTGGCGTGGCCGAGCAGCAGCCGGTCCAGTGCGAAGCGCCAGGTGTAGGCGTCGTCGGCGGGCGCCTGGTGGTGGAACCGGTGCGCCGCATCCAGGCCCCAGCGCACGCCGGCGGCGTGCAGCCAGCCGCGCAGGCGCTCCAGCCCGGTCTCGTCCAGCCCGGCGGCCTCGGCGATCGGCGCGCTGGCCAGCAGGTCGAGGATCTCGTGCAGGCCGAAGCGCGACAACGGCAGGCCGAGCAGGCTGAGGAACACTTCGGCCAGCGGCTCGCTGGCCAGCGGGCTGGCGTCGGCCAGCGCATACGGCAGCGCGTCGTCGCGGCCGTGGCCGCCGAACACCGCGTCCAAATACGGCACGTAGGGATCGATGTCCGGCGACAGCACCGCGATCTCGCGCGGCTGCAGCGGCGGGTCGAAGCGCGGGTCGTCGAGCAGCGCTCGCAGCTGGTCGTGCAGCACCTGCAGTTCGCGCAGGCGGGTATGGCAGGCGTGGATCTGCAGGCTGGGATCGGCCAGGTCCACCTGCGGCAACGGTGGCGGCACGGCGGGCGCGCGGCGGTGGAACAGGTCGCTCTGCATGCGCCGCAGCAGGCTGTCGCCGAGGCCGCCGCCGGCGAGCGGGCGCTGGCCGGAGGCCAGCGGGTCGGCGTAGACCGCGATCTCGGCCAGCGGGTGCACCACTTCGTAATCGCCGACCAGCGCCATGAAATCGCGCCCGGCCGCGCCCCAGGCCTGCAACAGCGGGTTTTCCTGCACCTGCGCGGCGAACAGGTCGACGGCGCCGTCCTCGCGCCGGCGCTGCCACAGCGTCTGCAGATCGCCCCAGTAGCCCTGGGTCGGCGTGGGCAGGTAGAAATGCAGCGTGCCCACCCGCGCCTGGGTGGCGAGCACGCGCAGCACGTCGGGCGAGATGTTGAGGATGGCGAAGGCGAACAGCCGTTTCGGCAGGCCCTGCGGCAACGGGCCGTCGGGTCGCGCGTAGCGGTCCAGGTACTGGCCGATGCGGCGCGCACGGTACTGGCGGCCGCTGGCGATCCTGCGCCACAAGCGCGCCTGTGGGTCGTCGGCGTCGGCGCCGCCTTCCCAGCGCAGCAGCCAGTCGCGGCGCCAGGCCTGGTATTTCTCGAACACGTTGCCCAGTTCGCCGGCCAGCGCCCAGGGCTTGAGCACGTCGCCGTCGGCCAGGTAGCCGGCCAAGGGCGCCAGCGCCGCGTCGCTGCCGAGATCGGCCTGCAACGCCGCGTACAGCCGCCACTGCGTGGTGGCCATGTCCAGATCGTCGGCGGCCGCGCCGAGGTTGGCGTCCAGCGCGCGCGCGACGAATTCGCCGGGGGTGAGGAATTCCAGGTTCGCGGCAACGCCGTGCGCGGCGGCCAGGGTGGACTGCAGCCAACGGCGCATCGCCACCTGCGGGATCAGCACTACCTCCGGCGCCAGCAAGGGCTGCTCCGGCACCGGCCGGCGCAGTTCCTCGGCGAGCAGGGCGGCCAGGGTATCCAGCGCGTTGGACGGGTACAGGCGGAAATCGGGCGCGGAAGGGGCGTGCATGCGTGCGGCATTGTGCCGGATGCGCGGGTGCGGCGTCGTTGCGGGATGCGAGATGCGGGTTGGCTGATAGCCGTAGTCGTAAGTGGAGTTCAGGCGGGCGCTGCCTTGTGCGCCCGAGTCCGCGAGACGCTTCGCGCCTTACCCTCACCCCAACCCCTCTCCCGAGGGGAGAGGGGCTAGTCGGCTGTTCCTTCTCCCCTCGGGAGAAGGTGCCCCGAAGGGGCGGATGAGGGTACGGGCGCAGCCTCGTGTACCCGAACTCCGCGAGACGCTTCGCGCCGGACCCTCACCCCAACCCCTCTCCCGACGGGAGAGGGGCTATAGGTCAGTACTTCTTCTCGACGTTGAACATCCAGGTCTGGTCGTTGCCGCTGTCGCCGTCGGTGACGCCGCGGTATTCGACGCGGGTGGACAGGCCCTGCTCGGTGGTGAACACCGCGCCCAGCCCCAGCATCAGCCGGTTGCGATCGAACACGCTCAGCCCGGTGCGGTACAGCAGGCCAGCGTCGACGATGTCGGCATAGCTCAGCGTGGCGTCGCCGCGGCCCTGGAAGTCGCGCTGGTATTCCACGCGCAGCTGCGGGGTGAACTGACCCCAGCTCATCTCGCGACGCCACTCCAGGCGCAGGCCGAGGTTGCCGGTGGTGGTGGACACGTCCATGTCCGCGTAGTGCAGCGCGTAAGGCGCCATCGCCGCTTCGCTGTACGCGTCCAGCGTGGCGCGGGCCATGTCCACGCGGGCATACGGCGTGATCTGCCAATCGCCATGCTGCAGGTCGGCGCCGGTGGACACCGAGCCGATCCACTGGCTGCCGTCGCGGCGGCCTTCGGCCAGTTCGCCGTTGCCGGTCACGTAGCGGCGCAGGTCGTAGGACAGCAGCTGGTAGCCGACCAACGTGTCGAAGAAGAAATGCCGGCCCGGGTGGAAGCTGGCATACAGCGCCAGCGTGTACGCGGTGGCCTTGCTGCGGCTGCCGTTGTTGCCGACATCGCTGTCGTCGCGGCCCCAGCCCACGCCCGCACCCAGCGCCAGCGCATCCGACGCGCGGTAGTCGGCGCCCATGCTCAGGCCGTCGGTCTGGAAGTCCACGCCGGCACGCTGGCTCTGCTTGTCCAGGCTGCCGGAGCGGATCGCACCGCCCACCCACAGGCCGAGTTCGCCGTTGACCGCGGTCTTGGCGGTTGGTGTCGCCGCCGCGTCGTCGGCATCCAGATCCGCATCCTTGTCCCAGGTGGCCTGGCTGCACGGCTGCGCGGGCATGCCACGTTCGGCCTGGCGGCAGTGCGAGGTGGACTGGAAGCTCAGGCTGTTGTCAAAGCTGCGATCGCCGCGATGGGTGGCCTCCAGCCGGCGCTGGAAGTTGTCGATCTGCGCCTTGGCGAAACGCCGGGTCGATTCGGCCTGCGCATCGATCAGGCCGCGCACTTCCGCATCCAGGGTCGGATCCGGACGCGGCGCGACCACGAACACGATGGCCGCTTCGGCCGACGTCGCATAGGCGTTGGACAGGGTGAAGCGCACCGTGGCCTGGCCGGAGAACGCCGGGTTCGGGGTGAAGGTCATGATGAAGCTGGGGCCATCGGCCGCGGCCGCGGTCGGAACGCCGGCCGCTGCCGCGCCGCCGCTGCGGGTGATGGTCGCGGTGCCGGCATTGGCCGGCATGATCGCCACCAGCGCGGCGGCCACGAACGGCCCGCCGGTCGCGTTGCGGGTCAGGTCCACCGTCTGCGCTTCGCCGGACACCGCCTGCATCGTCGCCGACGCCGCGACCGGGCGCGCATTGACGGTGATGGTGACCGTGGCCGGCGCCGAGGTGCCGCCTGCGCCGGTTGCGGTGTAGCTCAGGGTGTCGGCGCCGACATAGCCGGCCGCCGGCGTGTACACCAGCTCCACGCCGGTCACCACTGCGGTGCCGTGGGTCGGCGCCGTCGTCACCGCGATCGTGTCGATGCTGCCGGTGTCGTTGCCGGTCACCGCCAGGGTCAGCGCGGTCTCGACCAGCGTGGCGCCGGTGTCGTCCACCGCCACCGGTGCCGGCACCGCCGCGGCGATCGCCACGGTGTAGGCCTGCGCCGCGGTGAAGCCGTGCGCGTCGGTGACGCTGACGGTGAACGCCGAACTGGCGGCCGTGGTCGGGGTACCGGACAGCGCGCCGTTCGCGGCCAGGGCCAGCCCGGCCGGCAAGGTGCCGGTGCTGACCGCGTAGCTGTACGGCGCAGTGCCGCCGCTGGCGCTCAGGGTCTGGCTGTAGGCGCTGCCGACCTTGCCCGACGGCAGCGTCGGCGGCGCGATGACCAACGTCGGCGAAGCGATCGTCAGCGTGTAGCTGCGGCTTGCCTGCGCGGCGACGCCGGCGGTGCTGTCGGTGACGGTGGCGGTGAAGCTAAAGCTGCCGGCGACGGTCGGCGTCCCCGAGAGCACGCCTGCCGTGGTCAGGCTCAGACCGGCCGGCAACGCACCGGCGCTGAGCGCGTAGCTGTACGGCGCAGTGCCGCCGCTGGCGCTCAGGGTCTGGTTGTAGGCGCTGCCGGCAGTACCGGCAGGCAGTGTCGCCGGCGCGATGCTCAGCGTCGGCGAGGCGATCGCCAGCGTGTAGGCCTGCGCCGCACCGAAGCCGCCCGCGTCGGTGACGCTGACGGTGAAGGCGAAGCTGCCGGCGACGGTCGGGGTGCCCGACAGCACGCCGCCCGTGGTCAGGGTCAGGCCACCCGGCAGTGCGCCGGCGCTGATCGCATAGCTGTAAGGCGCGGTGCCGCCGCTGGCGCTCAGGGTCTGGCTGTAGGCGGTACCGATGGCGCCGGCAGGCAAGGTCGGCGGTGCGATGGTCAGCGTCGGCGACACGATGTTCAGGCTGTAGCTCTGGCTCGCCTGCCCGGCGCTGCCGGTGGTGCTGTCGGTCGCGGTCAGGCTGAAGTTGAAATTGCCGGCCACGGTGGGCGTGCCGCTGAGCGCACCGGTCGCGCTGTTGACCGTGACGCCGGCCGGCAACGCACCGGCGCTGAGCGTATAGGTGTACGGCGCGATGCCGCCGGTCGCCGGGTTGATGGCGGCCGTGTACGCCTGGCCGGCAGTACCGCCGGCCAGGGTGGTGGCCGGCAGGGTGAGCGTCGGGCTGGCCACGACCAGCGCGTAGGCGCGGTTGCCGCTGGTGGGGCTGCCGCCGCTGTCGGTGGCGGTCGCGGTGAAGTTGAAGCTGCCGCTGGCGGTGGGCGTGCCGGACAGCACGCCGGCGGCGCTCAAGGTCAAGCCGGCCGGCAACGCGCCGGCGCTGACCACGAAGGAGTAGGGCGCGGTGCCGCCGCTGGCGGTCAGGGTCTGGTTGTAGGCGCTGGCCGCCGTCGCCGATGGCAGCGACGCCGGACCGACCGTCACTACCGCGTCGTCGTTGAGGATGGTGCCGGTGCCGGTGGGGCGGGCGATGCCCGCGTTGCTGGCGCCGGACAAATCGACGCTGAAGGTCTCGTTCGGCTCGACCGCGGTATCGCCGTTGACGGTGATCGCAACGCCTTGCGCGGTGGTGCCCGGCGCGAAGGTCAGCGTGCCGGAGCGCGCGACATAGTCGCTGCCGGCGGTTGCGGTGCCGTCGGCGCTGGCGTAGTTGACCGACACGGTCTGGCCGCTGGCCGCGCTCAGGCTCACCGTGAAGGTGGCCGTGGTGGTGCCGCTGTTGCCTTCGTTGACGCTGACGTCGTCGATCGACAGCGTCGGCTGCGCATCGTCGTTGACGATGGTGCCCTGGCCCTGGGCGTCGCTGACGCTGGCGCCGCTGACGTTGCTGACGTTGACGAAGAAGTTCTCGCTGGCTTCGTTGAGCGTGTCGCCGTTGATCAGCACGGTGAAGGTGGCACTGCTGCTGCCGGCGGGGATGGTCTGCCCGGTGAGGCTGGAAGCGACGTAGTCCACGCCCGCGGTGGCGGAGCCGTCGGCGGTGGCGATGTCGAAACTGACGCCGCCGGCGCCGGCCGGCTGGCTGAGCGAGACGGTGAAGGTCGCGTTGCTGGTGCCGGCATCGCCTTCGTTGAGGCTCACGTCGTTGATGCTCAGCGAAGGCACATCGTCGTTGAGGATGGTGCCGGTGGCGCTATCCGGCGAACCCACGCTGTAGCCGCTGCCCGAGGCCAGGCTGATCACCACGGTCTCGTCGGGTTCGACGGTGCTGTCGGCGGTCGGATTGATGGTGATGGTGCCGCTGGTCTGGCCGGCGGCGATCACCAGCGGCGAACTCACGGCCGCGTAGTCGGTGCCCGAGGTCGCGCTGCCGCCGACGTTGAAGGCGACCGATGTCGCGTTCACCGGTGCCTGGTCGAGCGTGACGGTGTAGACCAGATTGGTGGCGCCGTCCTCGGACACGCTGGCCGGGGACACCGCGATCGACGCGCTGGGCACGTCGTCGTCGAGGATGGTGGCGGTGGCGCTGGACGGGCTGCCGATGCCGTAGCCGCTGCCGCTGGCCACGCTCATGATCACTGTCTCGTCCGCTTCCACGGTGCCGTCGGCGACCGGCGTGATGGCGAAGGTGGCGGTGGTGGTATTGGCCGGGACCACGACGCTGCCCACCGCGCCGGTGTAGTCCCCACCGCTGGTGGCGGTGCCGCTGGAGGCGATGTTCACCGTGGTCGCCGAACTGCTGGTCTGGCTCAACGTCACCGTGTAGGTGAAGGCCGCGCCGCTGTCTTCGTTGCGGCTGGCCGGACTCACCGCGATGCTGGCCGACAGCGCCGGGGTGATGGTGATGTTGAAGGTGATGGTGTCGCCATCCTCGTCGAAGAAATAGAAGCTATCGGATGTCGCAGAATCGCCGTTGTGGGTATAGGTAACGGTTTGCGCCCCACCCGCGCCTTGATTGCTGAGCACGCTCGTGCCGTGCGCCGGCTGACTGCTGTCCGAACCGAGTCCGAGATCCAACGGCCCGTCGCAGTTGCTGACGTCTATGACCACCGAACCGCCCTGCACGACGGTTCTGCTCACGGTCGGGCAGACCGCCGAGGGCGCCGCGGCGGCCAGGCCGGAATACAGCAGCGCCAGCAACAACAGCGCAAAAATTAGCGGCAAGCGCACAAAGGCACGCGTACTGACGTACGCCGCGGTGCAATTCGTAGACATATTCGATTTCCCCGAAAGATCGCGCCATCCCACTGGCGCTGGCAACGCTCCTGGTGCCTCAGACAGCGTGGAAATAAGCCTGCAAAGGCGTATTCCCCTCCACGCTGCGGGGGACATTTGAACAACAAATTCACGCTTTGGTAAAGCAACAAATCGCGTGAGACTGACTGGTACAGCATTATCAAGTCTTGCGCGCCGCAAAAGACGTGATTAAGTAGGTCTGCGCCAGGCACGATGTCGGCGTCAAACAATTCGGGGGGAGATCCGCATGAGCGAGTTCTTCGCTGGTCAGATCATGATGACCGGTTTCGTTTTCGCGCCTAAGTATTTTGCGCAGTGCAATGGGCAGTTACTGCCGATCAATCAGAACCAGGCATTATTCAGCCTGCTCGGCACCCGTTTCGGCGGCAATGGCAGCACCAACTTCGCGCTGCCGGACATGCGTGGGCGGACGCCGCTGGGCTTTTCGCCCTCGGCCGATCCGAGCTGGCAACCCTCGCCGCTGCCGATGGGCCAGAGCGCCGGCGCCGAGAACGTCTCGCTGCTGCCCAGCAATCTGCCTGCGCACAACCATTTGCTGGAGTGCTCGAGCACTGCGGGCAATAACCGCAATCCCTCCGGCCGCTCGTTCGCCAACAACGCCAGCACCTCCGGGCCTGCAACGCCGCTGTATGCGGCGCCGGGAACGCTGGTGGCGATGAATCCGGCAACGGTGGGTCCGGCCGGCGGCAGCCAGCCGCATCCGAATCTGCAGCCGTACACCACGATCAATTTCTGCATCGCGCTGTCCGGCATCTTCCCTTCGCGCAGCTAGCGCCGACACTTCATACACGCGGCGTGCCGGCAGCGGCGCGCGGCGCACCACGACTAGGAAGGACACCATGGCCACTCCATTCATCGGCGAGATCCGCATGTTCGGCTTCGGCCGCACCCCGCAGGGCTGGCAGGCCTGCGACGGCAGCCTGTTGTCGATCTCCGAGTACGAAGTCCTGTTCATGCTGATCGGCACCACCTACGGCGGCGATGGGCAGAACACCTTCGCGGTACCGGACCTGCGCGGGCGCCTGCCGCTGCACCAGGGCCAGGGGCCGGGCCTGAGCAACTACGTCATCGCCCAGACCTCCGGCACCGAGACGGTCACGCTGACCGGTCTGCAGATGCCTGCGCACACGCACACGCTGGTGGCCACGCCCACTGCCGCCACCGCCACCGCGCCGGCCGGCCTGCTGCCCGGCACGGTCGCCGGCGACGTGTTCTACGCGACCGACACCGGTGGCGCCACGGCGCTGCCGATGGCCACGCAATCGACCACGATCACCGGTGGCGGCCTGCCGCACGACAACGTCATGCCCACGCTGACGGTGCAGTACTGCATCTCCACCGCCGGCATCTTTCCGCAGCAGAGCTGACCCCATTCGCCGCGCCGCGCTCGCCGCGGCGCCTGCCCGTTCCACCGGAGGACCGCGTTCATGACCGAACCCTATATCGGCGAAATCCAGCTGTTCGGCTTCGACTTCAATCCCGTCGGCTGGGCACTGTGCAACGGTGCCACGCTGCCTCTGCAGCAGAACACCACGCTGTACTCGCTGCTCGGCGTCGCCTACGGCGGCAACGGTACGACCACGTTCCAATTGCCGAACTTCTGCGGACGCGCCGGCTGCGAGCAGGGACTGGGTCCAGGACTGAGCAGCCGGCAGTTGGGCAATACCTTCGGCTCGGCCGAAGTGAGCCTGTTGCCCACGCAGATTCCGCCGCACCAGCACGGCATCACCGCGTTCTCGCAATCGGATCCGGCCAAGAAGAGCGGCACGCCCGCCAACGGCGTCGCGCTGTCGTCGCTGGGCAATAGCGCGGCGCGTCCGTTCGCGACGGTGGCGCAGCCCGAGACGCAGTTCTCGCCGACGGCGCTGCTGCCCACCGGCAACGGCGTGGCGCACGCGAACCAACAGCCCTACCTGGCGGTGAACTTCTGCATCGCGCTGTCGGGAACCTATCCGGCGTTCGACTGAGGCCAGCGCCGTGCAGATGGCCGGCTTCCCGGACCGGTGCGCCAACGTCGCCGCACCGGCGGCGCTGCGCGCGCGCGGCATCAGCCTGCGCGCCGCGGTCGAGACCGACCTGCCCTGGCTGCGCGACCTGTACGCCAGCACCCGCAGCGCGGAGCTGGCGGCAGTGCCATGGCCAGAAACGGCCAAGCGCGCGTTCCTCGACCAGCAGTTCGCGCTGCAGCACGCGCACTACCTGCGCCACTTCGCCGACGCCGACTTCCTGATCGTGGAAACCGCGCAGGCGCCGCTGGGCAGGCTCTACCTGCAGCGCGGCGCGGCGCAACACGTGCTGGTCGATATCAGCCTGTTGCCGGCCTGGCGCGGGCAAGGCATGGGCACGGCGCTGATCGCGCAGGCGCAGGCACTTGCGGCCGCGGCCGGATGCGCGCTGTCGCTGCACGTGCTGCATGCCAATCCCGACGCGCAGCGCCTGTATGCGCGACTGGGCTTCGTCGCCGGCGACGCCAGCGACACCCACCTGGAGATGCATTGGCGCGCCGCCTGCGCGGCGCCGGCGCTCAGTTGAAGACCGCCTGGTACAGGAAGCCGTCGCGTTCGCGCGCCACCGGCACCAGGAAGATCCCCAGTTCGCCCAGCCGTGCGTGCCGCATCCGGTAGGTCTGCTGCGGGAACAGGAACGAGGAGGTATTGCGGAACAGCAGCGAGAACGGCGCGCGCGGCGCGGCCGTCTTGATCGGCAGGGGCCGGGCTTCGACCAGCACGAACGAAATCTCGCCCTCGTTCAACTCCGCCGCGAAGGTCTCGTTCACGCTCCCGGCGAAATGTTCCAACGTCAGCAATTCCATGCACGACTCCCTGTCGCGGCGCCATCGCCGCCCTGCATCGTGGCGCGACCCGGCACTGCGCACAAGACCGGCACCGCGACGGCACCCGGATCCAGCGATTCGGCGATGGAGGCGGCCTCGCTTGAGCGGCACCGGACCGCGCGCAGCGGCGGCGGCGGCGGCCATGCGGTTCCTAACGCGACGCGGGATCGCACGGCCTGCAGACACCCGCGCCGGAGCCGCCGGCGCTGTGTCACCCGCACCGGCAAACCGGACAGCCCCAGGTCCAATACACGCTGTTGCATGTACGGCATCCCCGGACCACGCGCACACGGGCTTCACGGATGCGACAATACTGCACGGCCCAGTTCGGTTAAGTTCAGCGGACTGGTTCAATCCTGTGTTGATTTTTCGTTAAAGGCCGCGATGGCGTCTTCCGAATCCAATGTGGTGCAGCTGTCGGGCGTGCGCATCGACCGTGGCGGCCGCGCGATCCTGCGCGATGTCTCGCTGGCGGTGCCGCGCGGCAGCATCACTGCCGTGCTCGGCCCGTCGGGCAGCGGCAAGTCGACCCTGTTGGCGGCGCTGACCGGCGAGCTGGTGCCGGTCGCAGGCACGGTCGAGGTCTTCGGCCAGCCCTTGCCGCGCGGCAGCCGCGCGCTGCGCGAGACGCGCAAGAGCATCGGCGTGCTGCTGCAGGGCAACGGCCTGCTCACCGACCTGAGCGTGGCCGAGAACGTGGCGCTGCCGCTGCGCGCCCACACCCGCCTGCCCGAGCCGGTGCTGCAACGGCTGGTGGCGCTGAAGCTGCATGCGGTGGGCCTGCTCGCCGCCGCCGATGCCTGGCCGCGCGAGCTGTCCGGCGGCATGGCGCGGCGCGTGGCGCTGGCCCGCGCGCTGGCCCTGGACCCGCCGCTGATGATCTACGACGAACCGCTGACCGGCCTGGACCCGATCGCCTCCGGGGTGATCATGAGCCTGATCCAACGCCTCAACGACACCCTCGGCCTGACCAGCATCATCGTCAGCCACCACGTTCACGAGACCCTGCCGATCTGCGACCAGGCGGTGGCCATCGCCAATGGCGGCGTGGTCTTCGCCGGCACCCCGGACGCGTTGCAGGCCAGCGCCGATCCGCTGCTGCAGCAGTTCCTGCACGGCCGCCCGGACGGCCCGATCCCGTTCGATGCGCCGGCGCGCCCGCGGAGTGCCGCCTGATGGGCGCCGTCGCCTCGATCCGTGCGCTGGGCCGCGCCGGGCTGTTCTCGATCACCGTGCTGCGCGGTTCGCTGCCGACCCGCGATTTCCTGGCCGAACTGGTCCGCGAGATCTACAAGGTCGGCGCGCGCTCGCTGCCGATCATCGCCGTCGGCGGCGCCTTCGTCGGCCTGGTGCTGACCCTGCAGGGCTACCGCACGCTGCAGACCTACGGCGCCTCCGATGCGCTGTCCACGCTGCTGGGGCTGTCGCTGTACCGCGAACTGGCGCCGGTGCTGACCGCGCTGCTGTTCATCGGCCGCGCCGGCAGCTCGATCGCCGCCGAACTGGGGCTGATGCGCGCCACCGATCAGATCAAGGCGCTGGAGCTGATGGCGATCGACCCGGTGGCCAAGGCGGTGGCGCCGCGCTTCTGGGCGGCGGTGCTGACCGTGCCGCTGCTGACCGGCATCTTCTGCTCGCTGGCGATCAGCGCCAGTTACTTCGAAGCGGTGCACGTGCTGGGCCTGGACAAGGGCACGTTCTGGTCGGCGCTGTCGAGCAGCGTGGATTTCTGGGACGACTTCGGCGTGGCGATGCTGAAGTCGGCGGTGTTCGGCGGCACCGCGGCGCTGGTGGCCTCGTATGTGGGCTTCCACGCCGAGCCGACCATCGAGGGCACCTCGGTAGCCACCACCCGCGCGGTGGTGAACGCCTCGCTGCTGGTGCTGATGTTCAATTTCGTCCTGTCGGCGCTGCTGTTCCAGTAGGGACCGCGCGCCACCGTCCGCCCTCGCCGGCGGGCGCTTGCGCAACACCGGCCGCGGCACTGTCGCCGCGGCCCAGATGAATCAACAAGGTAGACACGTTATGGCTATCCGTGGTCCCCGTCTCGAGTTCGCCGTCGGCGCCTTCCTGCTGCTGGGTCTGGCCTCGCTGCTGGTGCTGGCGCTCGCTTCCACCAACCGCCAGTGGGGTTTCGGCGGCGGGCGCTACGAACTGACCGCCCGTTTCTCGCAGATCGGCCAGCTGCGCCAGCAGGCGCCGGTGAAGATCGGCGGGGTGATCATCGGCCAGGTGGCCAAGATCGAGCTGGACCCGGCCAAGTTCGACTCGGTGGTGACCCTGGCCATCGACGACCGCTACAAGGACCTGCCGGCGGACACCTCGGCCGGCATCCTCACCAGCGGCCTGCTCGGCGAGAGCTATGTCGGCCTGCAGCCCGGCGGCGACCCCGACACGCTCAAGCCCGGCCAGGAGATCGCCTTCACCCAGCCGGCGGTGGACCTGATCCAACTGGTCGGCAAGTACATGTTCGGCGGCGGCAGCAGCGGCGGTAACGCCGGCGCGACGCCCGCTGCCGCATCCTCCGCGAACACCGCCACTCCCTCTACGGAAACGGAACCCAAGCCATGACCAACAAACTGCTTTCCGCCGCTCTCGCCGCCGCCCTGGCCGCCGCCGCACCCGCCATCGCGCTGGCCCAGGCCGCGCCTGCCGCTGCCGCCGCCCAGCAGGGGTCGGCCAGCAAGGTCGTGCTCGACAACAGCACCCGCATCCTGACCACGCTGGAACAGCGCCGCGCCGAGTTCAAGAACAACAACGCCGCGCTCAAGCAGTTCATCGACAGCGAGATGAACAAGTCCTTCGACCGCGACTACGCCGCGCGCCTGGTGCTCGGCGTGCACGGCCGCGGCGCCTCCGATGCCGACGTCAAGCTGTTCGCCGACGCGATGGCCGACAACCTGATGCAGCGCTACGGCACCTCGCTGCTGACCTTCGAAGGCAAGCCGCAGGTGCGGGTGAAGTCGGAAACCCCGCTGCCGGGCGGCCGCGGCGCCAAGGTCTCCACCGAACTGCTGCGCAGCGGCGGCGACCCGATCCCGGTCGATTACCTGGTGCGCAACGTCGGCGGCAGCTGGAAGATCTTCGACGTGATGGTGGAAGGCGTGTCGTACGTGCAGACCTTCCGCAACCAGTTCGACACGCCGCTGCGCACCAAGTCGATCCCGCAGGTCGCGGCCGATCTGCGCAACGGCGCGCTGCAGGTGGCACCGGCGAGCAACAGTGGCAAGTGAGCCACGCCTGCGTCGCGACGGCGACACGCTCGCGCTGAGCGGCGTGCTCGACCGCGCCGCGGCCACCGCGCTGTGGCCGGCGGCGCTGCCGCTGCTGGCCGACGCGCGCGCGCTGGACCTGCGCGAGGTGGCGCAGGTGGACAGCGCCGGCCTGGCGCTGCTCGCCGAACTGGCCGCACGCCTGCGTGCGCAGGGCCAGGCCGAGGTCGCCATCCATGGCGCCCCGGCCGGCCTGACCGAATTGAGCGCCGCCTACCGGCTGGCGCCGACCCTGGATTTCCAATCTCCCCTGGCGGCGAGCTGACCCCATGAACGTGCTGCGTATCCTCACTTCCCTGGCCCTGGCCGCCGCCCTGGGCGCCTGTGCCGGTGCCCCCAAGCGTTCCCCGCCGCCGCCGGCCGCGACCGTGGAGCCGGCCACGCCGGCCGACGCCGCCGTGGCCGATAGCGGCGCCGTGGACGCGGCGCCAGCGGCCGATGCGCAGGCCGCGCCGGCCGCCGTCGCCGGCGACACGCTGGCCGCACCGGCGAGCGTGCCGCCGACCGCTGGCGCAGCCACCACGGCCGAAGACGACTACGCCGCGCTGTACGGCGGCGACCCGTACAACCCGGTGGCCGATCCGACCCTGCCGGCCGGCGTCGCCGTGCCGCAGAGCTACGATCCGTGGGAGAAGTTCAACCGCAAGGTGCACAAGTTCAACAACGTGGTCGACCGCACCGTGGCGCGGCCGCTGGCGCGCGCCTACGTCAACGTGGTGCCGCGGCCGGTGCGGCTGGGCGTCACCAACTTCTTCGACAACCTCAGCTCGCCGCTGACCATGGTCAATCAGCTGCTGCAGGGCCGTCCGCTGCAGGCCGGGCAGACCCTGGGCCGGTTCGTGATGAACAGTACGCTGGGCATCGGCGGCATCTTCGATCCGGCCAGCGACGCCAAGCTGCCGCGGCGCAGCGAGGACTTCGGCCAGACCCTGGGCGCCTGGGGCTGGCGCCGTTCGCGTTACGTGGAGCTGCCACTGTTCGGGCCGCGCACGGTCCGCGACGTGTTCGGCCTGGCCGGCGACGCGCCGCTGTCGCCGCTGCGGCAGATCGAGGAAGACACGGTGCGCATCGGTCTGCAGGGCCTGCAGTTGGTGGATACGCGCGCGCAGCTGCTGTCGCTGGACAGCATGCGCGACAACGCGCCGGACGAGTACCAGCTGACCCGCGACGCGTGGATGCAGCGCCGTGCCTACCAGATCGAAGGCGACCTGCGCAGCCACAACAAGCGCCAGGACAACGACCTGCCCGACTATCTGCGCGAGGAAGAGACCAATCCGACCGTCCCGGTGGACGCGATGCCGATCCCGGAATGGCGCGGCGGCAGCCGCTGAGTCGCGCCGATTCGGGCGACCCTGAAGAAACCCGGCTTCGGCCGGGTTTTTTGTGGCTGGTTTTTTCCTGTCACCGCCAAGGTAGGGGCATCGCGCTCCCCAGCGGTTATTGGTGGACGCCAGATATTGCGGCACGCGATGGTCACGACGAATGTCCCGCCCCCAGCGTACTTGCTCCTGCTGTTGCTCCTGCTGTTGCTCCTGCTGTTGCTCCTGCTGTTGCTCCTGCTGTTGCTCCTGCTGTTGCTCTGCTTTTGATCTACCGGGTCCCCTCAGCGCGGCAGACCCGGCGGGCGAATACCCGAAGGGCGGCGCGCAGGATGCGCGACGTTTTTCGTTGGCACATGGGTAAGCCGGATAAAGGCGAAGCACTGCTTCGCCCCGGCGAACGGGCCGGCGCCGCGCGGCGCCTGCCCCGGGCTTGGCCGCGTAGCGGACAAGTGCCATCGAAAAATGCCCGTTGGGGCTGCGGACCTGGAGCGCGCAGCGCGGAAGGCGCGCTGCGGGGGGTGCTTTCTTTTGGTTACTTTTCTTTGCACAAGCAAAGAAAAGTGACCCGCGCCAGCGGAAGCTGTTGCTCTTGCTTCAAAGCTTCAAGCTTCAAGCTCCAAAGCTTCAAAATCTCAATGCCAGAACCAAGGCAATGGCAAAAGCTTTCGCCTTGCGGCGAGTCACTTTTCTTTGCTCGCGCAAAGAAAAGTAACCAAAAGAAAGCGCGCCCTGCCTTGCGCCCTCCGCGCTGCGCGCTCCGGGTCCGCGGATGCACCGGGGATTCGCGGAAGGGGCATCCTGCCCCTGCCGCGAACGGCGCACATCCATGTGCGCCGCCTTTCGGGTTTTTCCCCGGTCCATCCGCCGCTGCGGAAGGGAACCCGGAAAGTCAAAAGCAACAGCAATGCCAAAGCAACTGCAACTGCAAAGGCGGAGGCGGCGAAAGTGCCGGCAAGAACCGCAGCAGACTGAGCGCCATCGCGGCGACCATCGGGACGCCTTCGCATCAGATCGCTGGCTGTAATGCCCTGACGGCCGCCGTGAGACGACTCCGAATGCGTTCGGCCTTCCGAAGCGATGAACGCATGGAAGCAGCTCCGACCTCCATCGATCCCGGAGCCGATAACCAGCATCCCTCCTATCGTGCACTCGGCAAGCCAGCCGCGCTCCTGTAGGAGCGGCTTCAGCCGCGACGAACGGAGCCAGGAATCGTTACGCGCTCGGCGAATTGTCGGAGCTGAAGCCCCTCCTGCAGTGCATCCGGATAGCCAGCAGCGCCTGCGGCATCCAGCAGGCTGCGGACACCGCGGGCGTTTAGGCGGCCAGCGCCGCCTCGAGCGCCGTGCGCAGGCGCGAGTCCTCGGCGGTCACGTCCGGGGCGAAACGGCCCAGCACCTGGCCATCGCGGCCGACCAGGAACTTCTCGAAGTTCCACAGCACGCCTGGCGCCAGATTGGGCTCGATGCCATAGCCGACCAGCTTCTCGCGCATCGGTCCTTCGCCCTCGGTGTGCGGCTGCGCCTGGATCAGCGCGCGGTACAGCGGATGCGTGGCCTCGCCGGTGACCGCGATCTTGGCGAACATCGGGAAGGTCACGTCGTAGGTGAGCTGACAGAACTGCTGGATCTCCGCCTCGCTGCCCGGCTCCTGGCCCTTGAAGTCGTTGGCCGGGAAACCGAGCACGTCCAGCCCGGCGGCGTGCTTTTCGCGGTACAGCGCTTCCAGCCCTTCGTACTGCTTGGTCAGGCCGCACTTGGAGGCGACGTTGACGACCAGCAGCACCTTGCCGCGATGCGCGGCCAGGGATGCGGGCTGGCCATCGATGGTGGTCAACGGGATGTCGTAGATCGATTGATTCACGTGCGGCTCCTGCAACAAGATGGAGCGCAAGCATAGGCGCCTGGCCGCGCAGCGGCTATCGCGCGTCGACCTGGGCGTGTGCTTCATCCGGGCAAACCGTGCCGCTCCTGTCCGTGCATGGGGCAGGAAGCGCGCATGCGTCCACGCCGGAGTCATGACGCTGCCCCCGCGCACGCAGGAGCGGCCCTGCGGGTTGGTGATGGCAGACCCAGCGCGCCCCGCTCGGCGCTGGAGCGCGCGCCCTCAGTCGATGCAGACCTGCGATCCGCCCACGCCGCCTTGCACGGCCTGCCGGCAGCCGTAGTTCTCGCTGATGTCGCGCTGGCATACGCCCTGCGCGGCGGCGCCGGTGGGCACCGGCGTGACCGCCAGGCAGTCGCCGCGGCACTGGCTCTTGTCGCTGCACGTCTTGCCGGCATCGGCGAACGGGATCACGCACTTGAGCAGTCCGCGCCGGCCGAGCGGGCGCAGGCTACCGCCCTGTGCCGTGCACGCCGCGGCGTCGGCCGCAGCGCTGCCATCGCCGCCCGCCTGTGGCGCGGATGCCACGGGGGTCGCCTGCGGGCTTGGACCGCTACTGCAGGCAGCCAGCAGCAGGCAGGACAACAGTGGCATGCACCATCGCATCGACATCGGCGTCTCCATTCGGCCAGGTTTCGGCGCGCAGTATCGCAATGCGCCTGTGGCGAGCGGGTGCATGGGCGTGCGCGATCGCGCCGCGTCCTTGTCCTGGCGCGTGAGATCGTCGTCGCCGGCATCGGCGATGGGCAACTCGAAGCAGCGCGCGCGGCGAGGTGTGTGGCGTGCCCGATACCGCCTATTCCTGCTCGTCGCGCGCCGGATCCTCGTCCGCCTCGGCATCGGCGATGGGCAACTCGAGATCGAGCAGCGGGGTGAACTGCGCATCGGCCAGCGTCTCCACCCCGCGCAGGCGGCGCTCGATGGTGCGGGTCTTGCGGCTGGCATCGCCCAGGCTCTTGCCGACGGTGCTGATCTGCTTTTCGGCCTTTTCCAGGATGCCGGCGAACTTGCCGAACTCGCTCTTGACCGCGGCCAGCACGCCCCACACTTCGCTGGAGCGCTTCTCGATGGCCAGCGTGCGGAAGCCCATCTGCAGGCTGTTGAGCAGCGCGGTGACGGTGGTGGGGCCGGCGATGACGATGCGGTGCTCGCGCTGCAGCAGGTCGGCCAGGCCGGGCCGGCGCAGGGTTTCGGCGTACAAGCCCTCGGTGGGCAGGAACATCACCGCGAAATCGGTGGTGTGCGGCGGCGCGATGTACTTGTCGCTGATCGACTTGGCCTGCACCCGGATCGCGCGCTCCAATTGCGCGCCCATCGCCAGCACCTGGTCCGCATCGCCCTGCTCCTGCGCGTCGAGCAGCCGCTCGTAGTCCTCGCGCGGGAACTTGGCATCGATCGGCAGCCACACCGGCGTGTCCTCGTGGCCGCGGCCGGGCAGGCGCACCGCGAAATCGACTGCCTCGTTGCGCTCTGGACGCACCCGCACGCCGCGCGCGTACTGTTCCTGGGTCAGGGTCTGCTCGAGGATGTTCTCCAGCTGCACTTCGCCCCAGCCGCCGCGGTTCTTGACGTTGCTCAGCACACGCTTGAGATCGCCGACGCCGGTGGCCAGCTGCTGCATCTCGCCCAGCCCGCGCTGGACCTGCTCGAGCCGTTCGGAGACCAGCTTGAACGAGGCGTCCAGGCGCGTGTTGAGGGTGGTCTGCAGCTTCTCGTCGACGGTGCCGCGCATCTGCTCGAGCTTGGCCGCATTGTCGGCCTGCAGTTCCTTCAAGCGCTCTTCCAGGGTGCTGCGCATCTCGCCGATGCGCTGCTCGTTGCGCTGGATCAGTTCGTTGAGCCGCTGGCCGAGCGTGTCGGCGAAGCGCTGCTGCGACTCGGCACCTTCCAGGCGGCCCTTGCGCGCGTCCTCGACCAGGGTCTCGCGCAGCGCGGTCAGGTGCGCGTCGATGCGCGCGATCAGCTCGCTCTGCTGCTGGCCGAAGTGCAGCATGCGCGCGTCCTGCTGCTGGCCGAAGGCGTCGAGCTGGCTGCGCATTTCGACCAGGCGCTGGTTGAGCAGTTCGGCCACGCGTTGCTGCGCCTCGCCGGCCTCGACCCGGCCGCGCCGCGCGTCTTCGGTCAGCGCCTCGCGCAGCAGGTCCAGGCGCTGGTCGGTGCGGGTGGACAGGTCGGCGAGATGGCGGGCGAAACCTTCGCTGCGCGCATCCTGCTGCCGCGCCAGGCTGTCGAGCTGCTCGCGCAGTTCGCCGCGGCCGCCGCGCTGTTCCTCGCGCAGGGCCTGCTCCAGCGCCGTGTGGTTGGTCCGCCGCAGCAACAACGCCAGCAGCAGCACGAGCACGGCGCACAGCAGGCCGGCCAGGATCAGGAAATGGGGATCGGTTTGCATGCCGCCAGTGTAGCCGGCCGCGTCTCAGGCGCTGCGCCATGCGGCGACCTTCGCACTACCTTACCTGCGCGGATGGCCTGCCGATGGTGGAAGCCAGGCGCGCCACGGTCCGCGCCATCTCGGCGACCGCGCTGCGGCTGCATTGCACAGGGCGACGTAGTGATGCAGGCTCGATCGCTCCAACCTGGCCCGGATTTCCATGCTCACCCTCTACGGCAAATCGTCCTCGATCAACGTGCGCAAGGTGCTGTGGCTGTGCGCGGAACTGGAGCTGCAGATCGAGCAGCTGCCCTACGGTACCGGCTTCGCCGCGGTGGACACGCCGGCGTTCCGCGCATTGAACCCGAACGCGCTGGTGCCGGTGCTGCGCGACGGCGACTTCGTGCTGTGGGAGTCCAACAGCATCTGCCGCTACCTGGCGGCGCGCCAGCAGCGCGCGGACCTGCTGCCGACCGCGCCGCAGGCGCGGGCAACGGTCGAGCAGTGGATGGACTGGCAGGCCACCGAACTCAACAACGCGTGGCGCTACGCGTTCATGGCGCTGGTCCGCGACAGCCCAGCGCATCGCGATGCGCAGGCGCTGGCGCAGGGCATGGCCGGCTGGCACCGGCACATGGGCATTCTCGACGCGCAGCTGCAGCGCACCGGCGCCTATGCGGCGGGCGCGGACTTCACCCTGGCCGACATCGTGCTCGGGCTGTCCACCCAGCGCTGGATGGCCACGCCGATGCAGCGGCCGCCGCTGCCGGCGGTGGCGGCGTACTACGAACGCCTGTCGGCACGCCCGGGCTTTCTGGCGCACGGCCGCAACGGCATGCCGTAACCGTTCCTGCGCAGCGCGTGCCGCCGCGGCGCTGCCTTTGCCCATGGCGATACGTTGGTATAGGCGGGCGATGCGCATGGCCATGAAAAAGCGCCGCATGCGCGGTGGCCGTCGCCAGGCCACGTATGCCAAGCTTTGCCGCGTCGCGAAGCTGCAGCCCGGCCAGCGCGGCAAGACCTCGTGCGTCCCCACTGCCGCCCGCGTTGGCGGCGTGCGGATGCCGTGTCTTGTCGCAGCGCCAACGCCGCCGCCGCGTCCACGCCCGCAACGCCTGCGTCCGCCGCCGACGCCGCAACCGCGCACGTTCCGCCCTCATCAGGAGACCGCCATGGACCCCGACCCGCATCCGCGTGGCGCCATCGCCACGCTCCCGCCTGCGCTGTCCTGTTCACGCTTGCCCGGTCCCGCCCCGGAGACGTCCGCCCATCCGCAAGGGTGAGGCGCCCCTTCCGGCAGCGCGCCGGAAGGAGGTTCTCATGCTGCTGTACACGTCCCGTTTCCAACGCACCCTGCAACGCGCGCTGCGCGCGGCGGTGGCCATGCACCGCGCCGATATCCTGTGCCAGCTGCTCGCCGCCCATGGCGTGCGCGCGTTTGCCAAGGCCTTGTCCGGCTTCCCCGGGCGCGTGCTCGCCGATGCGCTGTCGCTGCTGCCGGGCGAGGACCGCATCCGCGTGCTGGTGCGTCTGTCGCGGCCAGCGCGGCGGCGCCTGTGCCAGCCCGGTCCCGCCGTGGCGATGCTGCCGGGCTGGCGGCAGAGGATGCTGGAGTGGTGGTCGGATTCGGTGGCGGCGCTGCGACGCGCGATTGCCACGCATCTGCCGCATCATGCCCGGTCCCTGTCGTCCGACATCTCCGCAGGCATTGCGATGACCCCTCCGCTCCGCCACCGGTCGCCGCGCTGATGGAAGCGCTGCGCCTGTTCAATCTCGCCTCGCTGCTCGACACCCTGGTGAGCCTGTCCACCGCTTTCGCGCTGGGCGCGCTCATCGGCTTCGAGCGGCAGGTGCGGCAACGCACCGCCGGCCTGCGCACCAACACCCTGGTCGCCGTCGGCGCGGCCATCTTCGTCTCGCTCGGCGACCGCCTGTTCGAAATCCATGGCGGTACCCAGGGCGCGGTGCAGGTGGTGGCCTACGTGGTCTCCGGCATCGGCTTTCTCGGTGCCGGCGCGATCATGAAGGAAGGCGCCAACGTCACCGGCCTGAACACCGCGGCCACGCTGTGGGGCTCGGGCGCGGTCGGCGCCTGCGCCGGCGCCGGGCTGGTCGCCGAGGCGGTGCTGGCGGCGCTGTTCGTGCTGCTCAGCAACACCTTGCTGCGCCCGGTGGTGAACCGGATCAACCGCCGGCCGCTGGAGGAATCCTCGATCGAGGCGACCTACGTGTTCTACGTGATCTGCGCCCGCGGCGTGCACGGCGAGGTGCGCGAGCGGCTGATCGAGCTGCTGGAAACCGCCCACTACCCGGCGCGCGAGGTGGACCAGCATCCGTTCGGCCAGCACGACGTGGAGATCGCCGCGACGCTGTACGCGACCGCGGTGCGCGCCGAAGAGCTGGATACGGTGATCCAGCACCTGGAAGGCGAACCCGGTGTACAACAGGCGTTCTGGAACGCCGGGGCCGAAGGCTGATCGCCCGGCCCCGCACCCGCATTCGCCCACCGCCATGACGCCGATGACCCGCTGCTTCACCTCGCCCTCGCCGCATCGCCGCCTGCTCGCGCTGGCGGCGCTGCTGCTGGCGCTGGGCGCGATCTTCGCCGCCGATACGCTGACCGACTACGGGGTGGCCGCCGCGTTGTTCTACACGGTGGTGATCCTGTTCGCGGTGCGGTTGCTCACGCGCATGGGCATGCTGCTGCTCGCCGGCGCGTGCATCGTGCTGATCGTGCTCAGCTTCCAGCTCAGCTCCGCCGGCGCGTACCGGGTGGGGGTGATCAACTCGGCCATCAGCATCGTGGTGGTGGCGGTGACCACGTCCATCGCGGTGCAGATGGAGCGCGCCAAGGCGGCCGCGCACGCCGCGCAGGCGCAGCTGCTGCGCCTGGCCCGCGCGCGCAGCCTGGGCAGCCTGACCGCCTCGATCGCGCACGAGGTCAACCAGCCGCTGGCCGCGATCGTCACCAGCGGCAATGCCTGCCAGCGCTGGCTCGGCCAGCAGCCGCCGAACCTGGAGCGGGCGCAGGCGGCGTTGCAGCGGATCCTCGACGACGCCAACCGCGCCAGCGAGGTGATCGCGCGAATCCGCAGCCTCAGCAAGGGCGAGGCGCCGCGCAAGAGCGCGTTCGACCTCAACGCCGCGGTGCTGGACGTGCTGGCGCTGTCGCGCGGCGAGCTGGAGCGCAACGCTATCGCGGTGCGGGTGGAACTGGCGCCGGCGCTGCCGCCGGTGCTGGCCGACCGGGTGCAGAGCCAGCAGGTGGTGGTGAATCTGTTGTTGAACGCGATGGAGGCGATGGCGGACACGCCGGCCGAGGCGCGGTCGATCCTGATCGGCACCGCGCAGGAGGATGCGGGTTCGGTGCGGCTGACCGTGGCCGATGCCGGCGTCGGCCTGTCGGCCGAGGCGCAGGCGCGCCTGTTCGACGCGTTCTGGACCACCAAGCCCGACGGCATCGGGATCGGCCTGAGCATCAGCCGCAGCATCGTCGAAGCCAGCGGCGGGCGCATCTGGGCCGCGCCGCGCAGCCCCTGCGGCGCGGTGTTCGGCGTGTGCCTGCCGATTGCAAAACCAGGAGCCCGCCCATGAACCTGCCGCTGTCAGAACGGCGCCCGGTGGTGTATCTGATCGACGACGACGCCTCGATCCGCGCCGCGCTGGAAGACCTGTTCGCCTCCGTGGACCTGCAGGTGCACGCGTTCGGCTCCAGCCGCGAATTCCTGCAGCACCCGCTGGCCGACGCGCCCAGCTGCATGGTGCTGGACATCCGTATGCCCGGGCAGAGCGGCATGGAATTCCACCGGCAGCTGCTCGAGACCGGACTGAACCTGCCGACCATTTTCATCACCGGCCACGGCGACATCGCGATGAGCGTGGAAGCGATGAAGAACGGCGCGATCGAGTTCCTGACCAAGCCGTTCCGCGACCAGGATCTGCTCGACGTGATCCAGCACGGCATCGCCCGCGACCGCGAGCGCCGCCAGCGCGAGGCCGCGCTGGCCGAACTGCGCGGCCGCTGGGCGACGCTGACCCCGGGCGAGCAGGAGGTGACCCGGCTGGTGGTGCAGGGGCTGCTGAACAAGCAGGTCGCCGCGCGGCTGCAGCTCAGCGAGATCACGGTGAAGGTGCGGCGCGGCCAGGCGATGCGCAAGATGAAAGCCGGCTCGCTCGCCGAACTGGTGCGGCTGGCCGAGCGGATCGGGTTGTAGCGACGGCGACGGTGGCCGCGCATCGCAATGCCAGCGGCGTTCGCCACCGTCCCGCCGGCGGGCAAGGCGGCCGGGCATAGCATTGCTGCACCGCATTCGGCGACACTCGCGGGCTTGTCCTGTCGCTCCCCGAGGCCCGCATGTCGTTCCTGTTCCGGCGCAAGTCGCTCGATCTGGTCACCGTCCACGAAGCCGGGCGCCGGCTGGTGCCCACGCTGAGCTGGCCGCACCTGGTGGCGCTGGGCATCGGCGCGATCGTCGGCACCGGCATCTACACCCTGATCGGGGTCGGCGCGCACCTGGCCGGGCCGGCGGTGCTGCTGTCGTTCGCGGTGGCCGGGGCGATCTGCGCCTGCGCCGCGCTGGCCTACGCGGAGATGGCGACGCTGATGCCGGCCGCCGGCAGCGCCTACACCTACAGCTACATCGCGCTGGGCGAGAGCATCGCCTGGGTGGTCGGCTGGAGCCTGATCCTGGAGTACTCGCTGGTGGTCAGCACGGTGGCGGTGGGCTGGTCGGGCTATGCGGTCGGCTTCCTCAAGGGCTTAGGCGTGGACCTGCCGCTGTGGCTGACCGCCGGGCCGCACGCCGGCGGCGTGGTCAACCTGCCGGCGGTGCTGATCACTTTCGTCGTCGCCGGCATGCTGATGCTCGGCACCCAGGCCAGCGCCACGGTCAACGCGGTGCTGGTGGCGGTGAAGATCGTCGCCCTGACCGTGTTCGTGGTGATCGCGCTGCCGCATTTCGACAGCGCGCGGATGGAGCCGTTCATGCCGTTCGGCTTCGCCAAATCGATGGGCGCCGACGGCGTCGAGCGCGGGGTGATGGCCGCCGCGGCGATCATCTTCTTCGCCTTCTACGGCTTCGACGCGATCTCCACCGCGGCCGAGGAAACCAAGAAGCCCGAGCGCGACCTGGCGATCGGCATCCTCGGCTCGATGGTCGGCTGCACCCTGATCTACGTGCTGGTGGCGCTGTCCGCGGTCGGCGCGATGAGCTACACGGTGTTCGGCCAGAGCGCCGAACCGCTGGCGCTGATCCTGCGCGAACTCGGCCAGGGCAAGGCGGCGACACTGATCGCCGCGGCCGCGGTGATCGCATTGCCGACGGTGCTGCTGGCGTTCCTGTACGGGCAGAGCCGGATCTTCTTCGTGATGTCGCGCGACGGGCTGCTGCCGCGCGGCCTGTCCAAGGTCAGCGCGCGCACCGGTACGCCGGTGGCGACCACGCTGTTCACCGCGATCCTGGTGGCGGCGCTGGCCGGCGTGGCGCGGCTGGACGAAATCGCCGCGCTGGCCAACGCCGGCACCCTGGCCGCGTTCATCGCGGTGGCCGCGTGCCTGCTGGTGCTGCGCGTGCGCGAGCCCGACCGGGTGCGCAAGTTCCGCACGCCGCTGGCGTGGGTGGTGGCACCGCTGGCGATCGGCGGCTGCCTGTACCTGTTCTGGAGCCTGCCGCACACCACGCAGAAGTGGTTCGCGTTGTGGAACGGGATCGGCGTGGTCGCCTACCTGCTCTACGGGCGCCGTCACAGCCTGTTGCAGCGCGGGGAACCGCGACCGTGACGCCGGCCTTCCAGGCCCTGCTGGCGCGCCATATCGGCAGCGCCTTCGCCCGGCAGATGGCGCTGGCCGACCTGCTCGGCGAACGCGGCTGGCGCCTGGATCTGGCCGAGGGCATTGCGCACTTCGGCGACGACCTGCACTTCCCGGTGCAGTTGCTGGGCAGCGCCGCCGAGGACAGCGCCAGTTGGCTGTGGGCCTGGGCCAACACCGCCAGCAACCTGCCGGAGAACCTGCTGGTCGCGGCGAACGCGCTGCGCGAGCGTGGCGAGCGCGACGGTCCGGCCGAACTGGCCACGGCGTCGCTGCCACTGGACGACGAAGGCCATACGATTGCCCTGCTCGCCGCCGCGCTGAGCGCGCGTTGCTACTACCGTGGCCCGTACCGCGGCGGTGCGCTGTTCTTCCTGCTCGACGACGTCCCCGCCGCGGTGTTCGCGCCGTGCGACGATCCGCGCGTACTCAGCCTGCTCGGACAATTGGTCGCGCAGTTCCCGCTCGACCACCGCGCGATGACCGAAGGCTTCCTCGACGACCAGGGCTATGCGCTGCAGCGCGAACCCGGGCAGACCGTCGCCACGCGCGGCGGCAGCCGGATCACGCTTGGCTTCGATGCGCTGGATCGCCTGACCCAATTGCAAGGCAGCCTCGCCCCGCAATCAACCCCCACGGTGACGAGCAAGCCGGCGCCGAAATGGCAGTTCTGGAAAAAATAACGACCGCCACGCATCGCCCCTCTCCCCTCGGGAGAGGGGTTGGGGTGAGGGTCCGGCGCGAAAGCGTCTCGCCGAGTGTGGATGCACGAGGCTGCGCCCGTACCCTCGTCCGCCCCTGCGGGGCCTGCTTCCAACGGGAGAAGGGACAAATTGCGCTGCGCCGGGTCCTGCCGGTTGCCATGAATGCATGCCTTGGAACGGATGCGAGCGTCACCCGATCCAGGCAGAAGCGCACTCAACGCGCCGGCACCACCGCGCGCCTGAATTCGCTGAAGTAGAACAGCAGCGCGGCCGTGCCGAAGCCGGCGCCGAGCAACGACAGCCCCGGCCAGCCGGCATAGGCGAAGACCGCCGCGGCCAGCAACGACCCGGCGGCGCCGCACACGAACACCGAGGTCATGAACAGGCCGTTGAGGCGGCCGCGCTGCTCCGGGGCCAGCATGTAGATGCTGCGCAGGCTCAGCACCTGGCACACCTGTACCGCCGCATCCAGCACCAGCGCGGCGATCACCAGCCACAGCAGCGCATGCGCGTGCGCGGCCCAGGCGCCGATGCCGAACGACAGCGCCGCGGCGGCCAGCGCCCAGCCGGTGGCCGGGCGGGTCCAGCCGCGGTCCGCCATGCGCCCGGCCAGCGGCGCGACCAGGGCGCCGGCGGCGCCGGCCAGGGCGAACAGCGCGATGTGCCGCTGGTCCATGCCGAAGGACTGCGCCAGCAACAGCGGCGAGCCGGTCCAGAACACGTTGAACGCAGCGAACATCATTCCTTGGTAGAACGCGCGCCGGCGCAGCAGCGGGGTGGCGGCGTACAGGCGCGGCAGCGAGGCCAGCACCGCGGCGTAGGACGCGCGCTGCGCGGGCCGGCGCTGCGGCAGGCGCCAGCGCAGCACCGCCATCAGCAGCAGCATCATGCCGGCGGACAGGAAGAACACCGCGCGCCAGCCCAGACTGGCGGCGACGAAGCTGGAAAACGGCCGCGCCAGCATGATCCCGGCCAGCAACCCACCCATCACCGTGCCGACCACGCGGCCGCGGCTGGCCTCCGGCGCCAGGTGCGAGGCGAACGGCACCAGGATCTGCGTGGCCACCGCGCACACGCCGACCACGAACGAGCCGATCAGGAACCCGGCCGCCGACTGCGACAGGCCGATGCCGAGCAGGCCCAGCACCACCCCGCCCAGCAGCAGGATCGCCAGGCGCCGGTTCTCGGCCACGTCGGCCAGCGGCACCAGCAACAGCAGGCCGGCGCCATAGCCGAGCTGGGTCAGCGCCACGATCAGCCCGGCCAGGCCCGCGTGCAGGCGCAGTTCCGGCGCGATGATGCCGATCAGCGGTTGCGAGAAATAGATGTTGGCCACCGCCAGGCCGCAGGCGGCGGCGAACAGCGCGATCAGGCCGGAGGACAGGCCGGCGGGTGCCGCATCGGCCTGGGAAGCGTGTGGGGACATGGGGGAGCCTGGCAGCGAAGGCGCCACGGTAGGCGCCGACGCCGGCAGACTCAAGCCGTCCCGCCACGACACAGCGTTGCGTCGTGGCCAGGGCGTGTGCCCAGCCCCCGCGCGATCTGCGCGGGAAGCGGCGGCATGCCCTGGGCGCGCGCCGCGCGGACTCAGCCGGCGCGGCGCGAGCGGGTTACCACCAGCGCATGCCTTCGAAGGGGTTCCAGCTGGTGCTGCCCTTCTTCACTTCCAGGTAGTAGGCGTAGTTGGCGATCATGCCGACCAGCACCGAATACGCCACGCCCAGGCCGTTGACGACCATCTTCGGCAGGAAGAACGACAGCACGCCGATCAGCAGCGAGATGCCGATCAGCACGATCGCCTTGCGCCACAGGCCGAGGATGAAGAAGTAGATCCAGCCGAAGAAGAACGCGAAGAAGTTCATGTTGATCTTCAGGCGGTCGCCGAACGACGGCAGCGCCTTGAACGCCGGCTTGAAGCCGGGCGAGGCCGGCCCGCCGTGGCGGTCGAAGAAGTCGAAGCGGAACTGCCACTTGGGGCTGAGCGGCGCGCGTTCGGGGAGGTTCTGGGTACTCATGGAGAGGCAATTCCTTTTCTTGTAATCGTTTACATTGTAGCTGAATAGGCCCGCTACGCACCATCCTCGGCACAGACTGGCACCATCGTGGTGCGTATGGTGGGTCGATGCAGTAGGCCACACGGGAGTCAGGCCCCCATGGATATCGGGCCGTTACGCGTCAGGAACCCGGCCTGCGGACGCGGCAGACGCCGCATGCGTGCGACGCCACGCTCGGTCAGCGTCCCAGGCCGCGCCCGATCCTGATCGCCTCGGCCACGTTCCTGGCCGCCAGGCGCAGGTTCGCCGCGGCCTCGGCCAGCGCCTGCTCCAGCGTGCAGGCCCTCTGCACCGCGCCGAACATCGCGTCGACGCCGTGCGCGTGCAGAAGCTCGGCGCCGACGCCCAACCCGCCGGCGATCGCGACCACCGGCTTGCCGTGGCGTCTGGCGATGCGGGCCACGCCGAGCGGCGTCTTGCCGTGGACGCTCTGGCTGTCCAGGCAGCCCTCGCCGGTGATCACCAGGTCGGCGTCGGCCACCAGCGCGTCCAGCCCCAGCGCCTCGGCGACGATGTCCGCGCCCGGGCGCAGCTGCGCGCCCAGAAAGGCCACCAGCGCCGCGCCCACGCCGCCGCCGGCGCCGCCGCCGGGCAACCCGGCGAGCGCGATGCCGAGGTCGGCTTCGATCACCGTGGCGTAGTGCTGCAGGTTGGCGTCAAGCTGGGCGACCAGCGCCGGCGTGGCGCCCTTCTGCGGCCCGAACACCGCCGAGGCGCCCGCCGGCCCGGTCAGCGGATTGTCGACATCGCAGGCGACCTCGATCACGCACTGTCGCAAGCGCGGATCCAGGCCGCTGGCATCGATCCGCGCCAGCCTCGCCAGTGCACCACCGCCCACGCCGGGATCCAGCGCATGGCCTTGGGCGTCGAGCAGGCGCACGCCCAGCGCCTGCGCCATGCCGGCGCCGCCGTCGTTGCTGGCGCTACCGCCGACCCCGACGATGAGCTTGCGCGCGCCGGCATCCAGCGCCGCCAGGAGCAGCTCGCCGACACCGTAGCTGGTGGCGGCCAGCGGGTCGCGCCGCACCGGCGGCAGCAGCGCCAGCCCGCTCGCCGCGGCCATTTCGACGACGGCGGTGCGGCCATCGCCGGCGATGCCGAAGAAGGCCTCGACCGGCTCCCCCAGCGGTCCGGTCACCGTGCGGCCGACGATGCGGCCGCCGCTGGCCGCGACCAGCGCCGCGACCGTGCCCTCGCCGCCGTCGGCGACCGGCACCTTGAGGTAGGTCCACGCCGGGAACACGGCGCGAAACCCCGCCTCGATCTGCGTGGCCGCCTCCAGCGCCGACAGGCTTTCCTTGAACGAATCCGGGGCGATGACGATCTTCATGGTCGCCCCGATGCTAGCCGATGCGACAGCACCGGTTCGGCGCGTGCGGCACCGCGCACTCCGGCGACCGGGCTAGGCCGGCCGTCAGCCCTCGGCGGGCGCCAGGCCAAGCGCCACGGCCAGGCGCAATCGCGCGAGACGGCCGCGCCGGCACAAGGTCTCAGGAAGACCCGGCGCGCGCCTGCGCCGCCGCCCACTCCTGCGCCTGCTGCATCACCCGCAGCACGTTGCCGCCCCAGATGGCGGCGATCTGCTGCTCGCTGTAGCCCTTGCGCAACAGCCAGGCGGTGATCTTGGGCAGATCGGACACGTCCTCCATGCCGACCACCCCGCCACCGCCGTCCCAGTCCATGCCGATGCCCACGTGCTCGGGACCGATCAGCGCCAGCACGTGCTCCAGGTGCGCGAAGAAGTCGTCCAGCGTCGCCTGCCGCACCGGATATTTGGCATCCAGCGCCTTCATCTCTTCGCCGAGCTTGGGTCCATCGGCCAGTTGCAGATGCTCCCAGCCGCCGTATTTGGCGATCAGTGCCTGCTCGGCCGCCTTGCGCTCGGGGCTGGCGCCATTGTCGATCAGGTAGCCGCCGTAGGAATTCATCTGGATCACCCCGCCGTGCGCGGCCAGCACCTTCAGCCGCGCATCGTCGAGGTTGCGCGGATGCGCATGCACCGCGCGCGCGCCGCTGTGCGAGAGCAGGATCGGCACCGGCGACAACGCGATCAGCTGGTCGAACACCGCATCGGAGGCATGCGACTGGTCGATGACGATGCCCAGCTTCTGCGCCTGCTGCACCAGCGCCCGCCCGGCAGGACTCAAGCCATGCCATTCCGGTCCCTTCGGATCGGTGGCCGAATCGGCGAACTCGTTGTTGAGGAAATGCGCCGTGCTCATCAGCCGCAGGCCTTGCGCGTAGTAGAAGCGCAGCAGCGTGGGATCGGCGACCAGCGGGCTGGCGTTCTCCATGCTCAGGTACACCACGCGCTTGCCGGCGGCCTTGATCCGCGCCGCATCGGCCGGCGTGGTGGCCATGCCGAACTGCTGCGGGTGCGCCGCGAGCAGCGCGTGGATCGCCATCAGGCGCTGCAGCCCGGCGTCGCGATCGTCCAGGTGCGCCTGCGCGCTGCGGTCGCCCTGGCCGGTGTAGATCGCCCAGAAGCCACCGTCCAGCGCGCCGGCCACCATGCGCGGATAGTCCACCTGCGCCAGGCGATTGCCGGCGTGCGCGGCCATCATGTCGAAATCGCCGCGCTCGAAATTGGCCGGCGTATCCAGATGCGAATCCAGCGTCAGCAGGCGCTGCTGCAGCGCGGTGGCGCGCGCCAGTTCCGCCTTGGTGAAGTCGACGGCATGCGCCGGCAGCGCCGCGGCCAGCGCCAACGACACGGAAAGACACAGGGCGTGCAGGTTCATGCGCAGGAACTCTCGAACAGGGCGACGATTCGATGATAGCCATGCCACGCCTGCCGGGTTGCCCCGCGACGGGTAGGTGGGTGCATCGGGGTGGCGCGCAGGTCGCCCTGCACAATCGAACCTGCCGCGCGGCGCGGCGGCGTCCGCTCAGCCAGGCGCAGGCGACGCGCAGGCTTCGGCGCAGGCCGCGCCCGCCGCCAACAACGCATCGACCACCTCGCCCAGGGTCCACGTCGCCGTGCCTTCCCAGAAGGACGCCGGCAGTGCGATCCCGAGCTGCGTCTGGATCTCGCCGATCGCATCCTCCACGTCGGCGCCGGTGTCGAGCATCTCGAAGCGCGGTCCGCCGCAGACGACGGCGAACACGTCGTCGGGCAGGAAACACGGACCGGGCCAGCGTAGCCGCCGCGCCAGGATCGCCCCGATTGCGCTTGCCGCCCGCTGCCGCGTGCCGCCACCCCACAGTTCCATGAGATCGACGCTGCGCGCCTTCTGCTGCGCCGACAATCGACCGAAGAACGACAGATCCGGGCCGAGCCATCTGACGCCGATGAAGAATCGTTCGCGCCTGCCGGTCGGCGGATAGCCGGGCGGGTAGCGCAGCGGCGACGCCGGGTCCGGGCAAGCGGTTGCTGCTGGTCTGTGCACGACGACCTCCCCTCGATCCGCGGCGAGGCCGCGCCGCACTATGCCACCGACCGGTCGTCCGCTGGCACGGCAAGCGATACGCGCCGCGGCACGCCGCGAGCGGCGGCACGCATCATCATGCCGACACCGGCGCCGCGGTTGCAGCGCGTCCCGCCCATACCTCCGGCCCGGCCTGGCAATAGCGCGCGATGAAGTCCTGCTGCGACGGCATCTGCGCCACCGCGCGGTCGATGGGCTGGCGGATCGTGTCGAGGAACTGCTGCAGCTGCTGGTCCGGCAACGCGCGCGCCAGCAGGTGGTGCTGCGCCGGCACGATGCCCTGGCCGAGCAGCACGTGGATCCACGAATCCACCCGGAACAGTTCGTCGCTGCCCTGCCAGGCGTGCGCGCGCTCGCGCCAGGCGCGCAGCCGCTGCTGCAGCGAGTCGGGCAATGTCATCTCGCGGCAGGCCCGCCACATCGGTTCGTCGCGCTGGTTGGCGTGGTAGTGCAGGATGATGAAATCGCGCACGTGTTCCATCTCGGCGCGACTGACGTCGTTGTAGATGTCCGCCATCGACGGGGCGATGCCGTCGGTGGGGAACAGCGTGAGCAGCCGCATCACCGCGGCGATGGTCAGGTGGATGCTGGTGGATTCCAGCGGTTCGATGAAGCCGCTGGCCAGGCCCAAGGAAACCACGTTCTTGTTCCAGGCCTTGAGCCGGCGGCCGGTGCGGAACGGCACCAGCCACGGGTCCTTGATCGGCGGCGCGGCGGCGTCGTGCAGCAGCTTGGCGCGCGCTTCGTCGTCGGACAGGTGCGCGCTGGAAAACACCAGCCCGCAACCGACGCGGTGCTGCAGCGGAATATGCCAGCGCCAGCCGGCGGCATGGGCGATGGCGCGGGTGTACGGCACCGGCGCCGCCACCGCCTCGGTCTGCACCGCCACCGCGCGATCGCACGGCAGCCACTGCTTCCAGTCTTCGTAGCCGGTGTGCAGGGTCTGCTCGATCAGCAGGCCGCGGAAGCCGGTGCAGTCGATGAACAGGTCGCCTTCGATCAGCGTGCCGTCTTCCAGCAGCAGCGCCTCGACGAAACCGCTCTCGGCGTGCTGCCGCACCTGCTGGATCTTGCCCTCCACGCGCTTGAGGCCGTGGCGCTCGGCGTGGCGGCGCAGCAGGCGCGCGTACAGCCCGGCATCGAGGTGGTAGGCGTAGTTGACCGGCGGCGACTGTTGCAGCGCGAAGCGGTCCACGCGCGAGGCGACGGTTTCCAGGCAGTAGTCGCCCAGGTCGGAGACCATCCCGCGCCGCTGCGCCTCCAGCCAGAAATGGTGGAACGCGCAGACCAGGGTGCTTTGCCCGGTGAGGCCGAACGGGTGGATGTAGCGCTCGCCGTGCCGTGGCCAGTTCTCGAAGGAAATGGAGAGCTTGAAGGTGCCCGCCACGCTGCGCAGGAACTCCTGCTCGTCGATCTGCAGGAAACGGTGGAAGCTGCGGATCGGCGGCACCGTGGATTCGCCGACGCCGACCGTGCCGATCTGTTCGGACTCGATCAGGGTGATGTCCAGCAGCTCGCGGAACTGGTGCGCCAGCGCGCAGGCGGCGATCCAGCCCGCCGTGCCGCCGCCCGCGATCACCACCTTGCGTATCTGGGCCATTGCGTCGTCTCTCCTGCAGTGATGAATGGTGGCGCGCGCGGCGGCGCACGCGGCCCTGGATGGGGTCCGTGGTCAGCGGTTGAGCTTGGCCAGCAGCATCGCGCGCAGCTGCCGCGCCTGGGTGTCGTCGATCGGGCCGAGCAGCTGCCGCGCCGGCGCCGGCAGGTGCGCGCCGGCGCGCTCGGCCGGGCCGAATACGTAGTAGTCGAAGACCTCCCGCCACGCCGCCTTCTCCGCCTCGGGCCGGTCGCGGATCGCCCACAGCGCGTGATACAGCGCCTGCATCGGCGCCGGCAGATGGGCCGGCGCGCTGCTCCACCAGTAGTTGACCAGCACGTTGAACGGCTCCAGCCCTTCCACGTGATGCCACCACAGGCTGGGCAGGAACAGCGCATCGCCGGGTTGCAGCACCGCGCTGCGGCCGTGCGCCAGCGCGTCGCGAAAGCGCGGGTAGCGCGCGACATCGGGCGCGGCGAAATCCACCACGCTGATCGCCTGCCCGCCCGGGGTCGGCTCCAGCGGGCCGGGATAGAGATTGCCGATCTGCTCCGGCGGGAACACGGTGAAGCGGCGCCGGCCGACCGCGCAGCAGGCCAGGTTGTTCGGCGCGTCGTAGTGGCAGGACGCGGTGATGCGGTTGCCGATCCAGATGCTCGGCCGCACCTGCATGCCATGCGCGGCGAAGTCCACATCGTTGCCGTCGCGGAATCCAGGCAGGCTGTCGTCCACCGGCAGCGAGGCCAGGTAGTAGGCCGGCGGCCGCGGATCGTCCAGGTGCGCGGCGATCGCCTCCAGCAGGCCGTGCAGGTCGCTGCGCCGCACGTCGAAGTTCAACGCGGTGAAGTCGTCGTTGTAGAACGGCCGGCCGGCGATCTCCGGCGCGCCGTAGGAGTACTGCAGCGCGCGGCCGTTGCTGTGCCCGCGCAACAGGTCCATGGCCTCGCGCGTGCCGCGCAGGCCGGCCTGGACCAGCGCCCAGTCGCGCGCCACGCCACGCAACACCACCGGTTCGCCGGCGGCGAGCAGGTCGGCCAGCGGCACTGCGCCGGCCCGGCAATCGCTGCGCTCGGCAATCGCCGCCAACGCGTCCACGCCGCTCAGGCGGCCTGCCCGGAGGCGACCGCGTCCACGCCGACGTGCTGCAGGCGGCGCTGCTTCTCGGCCATCAGCCGGCGCATGTTGTGCAGCGACGCCAGCAGCAGATAGACCCCTTCCAGATACCCGGCGCGGTGCAGCCCATGCAGCGACGCCGCATCCAGCGCCGCCAGCCGTTCGCGGTCGATGCCGTACAGCCCGGCCAGATGCACGTTGTGTTCCTGCCCGAGCTGCACGTCGATGCGCAGCGGCTGGATCAGGCCCAGCGCATCGAAGGCGGCGAACATGGCGTCGCCGCCTTCCACGCCGTCGCGGATGCCGCGCAGCACGGTGATGATGTGCTCCAGATACGGGCTGTTGCCGCCTTGCGGCAGGAACACCCGTTCGCCTTCGTCGAAACTCACCCGGGGGTGGTCCAGATCGACGTGGATCACCGGTTCGCGGCGCAGCACGCCGTCCTCGTGCTGCTCCTGGAATCCGATCAGGAACGGTCCCTTGGCGACGATGCCCGGCAGGTACGCCGCATTCCAGTGCGCGTCCTGCAGGAACAGGTTTTCCTGCTGCTCGAAGCCCAGCAGCGCCACCGACTGGAAACCGCCGCCGTCCGGGTCCTTGCGCAGCAGGATCGGATACTCGCGCTGCAACTCGGCGTATTCGGTCGGGAACGCCTGGACCACGCCGGTGGCGTCGCCGAACTCCGGGCCGAAGCGCAGGATCACGCGCAGGTCCTGGTGGGCCACGTTGTTGAGCAATTCGTATCGGGCCATCTGGACTCCGGCGGATCGGTGGCGGAACTGGGTGGGGCGCCACGCGACCATTGCAGCAAAGCGCCGCGCCCGCAAGACGCGCTGCGGCGTGGGCGCCGTTGCCGCACGCGGCCATCGCCGCGCGCGGCCTGCCGGGCTCAGAAGTTGTAGCGCACGCCCAGGGTGTAGCGCGGGCTCTGGTCCAGCACCTTGATCACCTGCTTCTCCGAGCGGCCGTGCCAGCGCACGTCCTCGCTGGTGATGTTGATCGCCTCGAAGCCGATCGACAGGTTGTCGGTGATCGCGTAGCTGACGCTCAGGTCCAACTGCTGGTAAGGCTCGACGTAGTACGGGTTGCGGTTGGAGCCGTTCTGGTTGGCCGCGATCAGGTACTCGTCGCGCCAGTTCCAGGCCAGGCGCGCGCTCCAGCCGTACTTCTCGTACATCAGCATGACGTTGGCGGTGTCGCTGAGGCCGAGCAGCGCGAACTGGTCGCGGTCCAGCACCGTGTTGTCGAAGCCGACGTCGCCCTTGACCAGGGTGTAGTTGGCGTAGACGCCGAAGCCGGTGTCGCCGAGGAAGTACTGCCCGCCCAGTTCCCAGCCGTGGATCTTGGCCTTGTTCTGGTTGACCGGGCGCGACACGTCGAATTCGTACAGCGGATCGTCCGCCTCGCCGACCAGGTCGTAGGCGTTCTCCAGCGCCAGGGTCTGCGCCGAGCTGCCGTTGTAGGCACCCAGTCCACCGGTGGCCGCGGCGTTGCGCAGCAGCGCCATCGCCGAGAACAGCGAGGTGTCGTTGGCCGAGCAGGCCGCCGCCACGTCGTTGCCGGCGGCGCCGACCTGCGCGGCGCAGGCACCGCTCTGCAGGAAGGCCAGCGCCGCCTGCGCATCCGGCCCGGAGGTGGGGTCGCGCAGGCCGTACATGGTTTCGCGGGTGACGCTGGTGCCGATGAAGTTGGACACGCGCTTGTCCCAGAACGTCAGCGACACGTAGCTGGCGTCGGCGAAGTACCACTCCAGCGCCAGGTCCAGGTTGTTGGATTCCAGCGGGTCCAGGCTCGGGTTCTCGGTGCTGCCGGACGCGCGCGTGGAGGGGTTGATCAGGATCGAGCCGCCCGGCGTGCCCGGGGTCGAGCCGACCACCAGGTTGTTGTACGGCGCACGCGCGATGCTCTGCCCGAACGAAGCGCGGGCTTTCAGCGAGTCGGTGAGGTTGATGCTGAAGTCCAGGTTCGGCAGCACGTAGCTGTAGCTGTGCTTCTCGCTGAACAGCTGCACCTCGTCGGAGCGCAGCAGCTGGAAGTCGTTGTTGGCCTGCCATTCCAGCGCGACCGGGGTGGCCACCTCCGAGGAGGAGATCACGTCGGTCTTCTCGTAGCGCACGCCGATGCGGGTATTGGTGGTCATGCCGCCGAGCTCGCCGTCGAACTCCAGCTGCATGTAGGCGGCGCGGGTCTTCTCCTCGACCTGGTTGTCGGAACTGAACTGCGGGTTGTAGCGCGTGGTCGCGCCATAGGCGTTGCCCGCCCACAACGCCAGCTGGTCGGCGTTGCCGCGCCAGGCCCCCGGCGCGGCGCCGTTGGCGTTGAAGTCCTCGAACAGACCGGTGATGCCGACCGGCTGCAGCAGCGCCAGCATGCCCGGCTCGTTGCCGGCATTGGCCACGCCCCAGTCGCCCAGCGTCGAATAGGTGTCGCTGATGCGCCGGTTCATCGTGGTCTTGGCGCTGTTGACGCCGAACTGGAAGCGGCCGTTGTCGAAGTCGAACTGGCCGTCGACGCGCCCTTCCTTCACCTCCGTCACCTGACTCTGGTAGTAGATGCGCAGCACCTGCGAACCGAGTTCGGCCGGGGAGAAATCCTGGTTGACCAGGCCGTTGGTGCCGGCGATGGAATCGGCCGCGGTCGGGTACCAGGTGCGCGCGCCGATCGGCAGGCCGTTGTTGAAAAAGAGTTCCTGCGCCCACTGGCCGCCGCACTGGGTGCCGCCGGTGCAATTGTTGGTGCCGGCCAGGCTGAAATAGGTGGCGCTGCCGCCGGTGACCGGATCGTTGGGCAGGCTCTGGGTCTTGGAGTTGTGCGCATCGAAGGTCAGCCGCAGGCGGTCCGTGGCCTGCCAGTCGGCGTTGAAGCCCAGCGAGCCGAGCTTGTACTTCTGCATGCTGCGCTGCTGCTCCATGCCGAAGTCCTTGGCACCGTTGGGCACGTCGCGCAGGTACACCGGCGTGGCCACCGCCTGCCCGGTGTCGAACACCAGGTCGGTGAAGCTGTTGGCGCGCTGTAGCCAGATGCCCTGCTCGCCACGATTCTCGGTGATCTCGTTGCTCGAGTAGGTGTAGTCCAGGGTCAGGGTCAGGCTGTCGGTCGGCGCGAACTGCACCACCGCCTGCCCATTGAGCCGCTCGCGCTCGAAGTCGGAGAAGGCGTAGCGCAGGTCGTTGGGCATGCCGTAGAGCTGGCCGATCGCCGGCGCGTTCTGCACGTTGGCGTCCGGGCGCAGCGCCGGATCGGTGCCGGTCCAGGGCTGGATGTTCCAGGCGTTCTCGGTCGCCTGCACCGATCCGCCGCGGCGCTTCTGGTAGCTGCCGCTCAGGCCGATGCCCCAGGTCTTGTCCGGGTTGGTGTAGCTGAAGATGCCGGACACTTCCGGCGTGACCTTGTTGTCGAACGGCTGCGAGTCGTCGTACGCGGCCTTGGCGCCGGCGCTGGCGACCAGGCCTTTGTGGTTGAACGGGCGGTCGGTGAGGATGTTGATGGTGGCGCCGATGCCGCCGCTGGGCGCATTGGCGCGGCTGGTCTTGTACACCTCGATGCCGGTGATCGCCTCGGAGGCGAGCTGGGCGAAGTTGAAGGCGCGGGTGCCGCCGTCCACGCCACCGCTGGGCACCGCGCCCGGCGCGCCGAACGCGTCGGCACCGGGAATCACCCGGCCGTTGAGGGTGACCGCATTGAACTGCGGACCGAAGCCGCGCGCGGTGACCTGCGCGCCTTCGCCGTCGCGGCGCTCGATCGAGATGCCGGTGATGCGCTGCAGCGACTCGGCCAGGTTGGTGTCGGGAAACTTGCCGATGTCCTCGGCGCTGATCGCATCGACCACGCCGGCGTTGTCGCGCTTGATCCCCATCGACTGGTTGAGGCTGTTGCGGATGCCGGTGACGCTGACCGTGTCCAGCGTGGTCGCGTCAGGAGAGGACTGCTGCTGGCTGGTCTGGGTCTGCGCCTGGGTCTGCGGCGCCTGCTGGGCGAACGCCGGATTGATCACCAGCACCCCGCCGACGAAGGTGAACATGGCCTTGGAGCGGAACTTCTTCAACTGCTGACGCATCAGAATGTCCTCGGTGCTGGAGTCGGACGGGCAACGCCGTCTGCGGCGTACGACGCGGCGCATGCCTACGTCGAAGCGGTCCCTGGTACGTGACACGCATCGCTGCATGCCTGCATGTGATCCCCTACGTCTCGATCGATGGATGGATCGCGCCTTCCCCCGAAGGGCGCCGGGCGCCATCGCTGCCCGTTGCAACCCGGACGCTGACCAAGCCGCCCGCTACAGCGAATGCCGATATGCAAACCCGAATCGAAATCCGTGCGGCGCTGCCGCCGCGGCGAGTGAGGCGACGGCACCAGATCCCGGCACCTGGCCGAGAGTGATAGCGCTATCACCCGACGGCGCAAACCTAATCCCGCGTGCCGGCGTTTGTCACCGTGCGGCGCAACAAAGCTACGTTATGCGTACATCCGCTGGGATGCAGACCACGATGTAAGCGTTATCAGTGCCGACGTTGCGCAATTCGCGCGGTATGCGATCGACGAACGTCGTTGCCGTTGCGCACGTCGCCGCGCGCCGCAGGCGCGTTGCCGGGTGGGCAATGGCGTGATGCGTGCGATGCAGCGCGGTACGCGCTGCGGCGTGAAGGCGTGGCCGACTCGGCACACGTAACTGTGCGGGCGCTGATCAGCCCGCAGCAGTGCCAGCGGTGTGTCGGCAACCCACCCGGCGTGTCCGTGGTAACGCGATCTCGCGGCGCGCGGCGCACGCCGGCGCGCCGCGGCGGCTCAGTTCAGCACGCGGCAGAACACCGCTTTCAGATAGCGCGATTCCTGCACGTGGGCCATGAACGGGTGGTCGGCGCCAGCGCCGGCCACCTTCAGGATCTGGATGGTGCGGCCGGAGAAATACGCAGCGCGGCGCAGCATGTCCAGGAACTCCTGCTCGGCGACCAGGCCGGTGCAGGAGAAGGTGGCGAACAGGCCGCCGGGCGCAACCACGCCCAACGCCAACTTGTTCATGTCCAGGTATTTCTTCAGCGCCGGGATCACCTGGTCGCGGTCGCGGGTCATCTTGGCCGGGTCCAGGATCACCACGTCGTAGCGGTCGCCGCGCAGGGCGGCATCGCGCAGGTACGGGAAGATGTCGGACTGCACGAACTTGAGCCGCACGTCGTTGAGCTTGGCGTTGCCCTTGGCGATCTCGATCACGTCCTCGTCGATGTCCACGCCGACCACTTCCTCGGCGCCGCGCACCTTGGCGTAGACGGCGAAGCCGCCGGTGTTGCAGCACAGGTCGAGCACGCGCTTGCCGGCCACCTGCTGGCTCAGCCACTGCCGGTTCTCGCGCTGGTCGGCGAAGAAGCCGGTCTTGTGCGCGCCGGCCGGGTCGGCGCGGAAACGCACGCCGTATTCGCTGATGATCGCCGGCTCCGGGCGCTCGCCGCTGCTGGACACCGGGCGGTAGTCGAAGCTCTCCTGCTTCTGCACGTGCTCCTCGGCGAAGCTGTAGAAGCGCGCGCCGGGGAACTGGGTGCGCAGCGCGGCGTAGATCCAGTCGCGGTAGCGGAACATGCCGGCGCTGAAGAACTCCACCACCAGCAGATCGCCATAGCGGTCCACCACCAGCCCGGACAGGCCGTCGCCTTCGGCATGCACCACGCGCCAGGCGTCGGACACCGCGTCCAGCTTCAGCACGTCACGGCGCAGCGACACCGCCTCGGCGATCTTGCCGGCGAACCAGGCTTCGTCGACCGGCACCTCGCGATCGATCTCCAGGATGCGCACGGCGATGCGCGAATGGCCATTGTAGAAACCGCGGCCGATCCACTCCCCGTCCACCCCGACCACATCGACGAGGCTGCCCGGCTTGGGCTTGGCGGCGGGTTTTTCGACCAGTTTCTGGAAGATCCACGGATGGCTGGAGCGCCAGGCGTTCTTGAGGCGGACTACGGGCAGGGGAGTATTCATGAACGCCATTGTATCCGCCCCGATTGACGCCACCGCCGCCAGCCGCAAGAATGGGCGCAGAAGGGGAGTAGCTCCCAACGTTGTCGCCGTCAATTCGAGCCAGCAGGCTCCGGTGCAACGGCAGCCAGACCATCGGCTGCGAGCGAGACCTTCGCCGCAGTGGCGAAGGCATTCCCTGGAACGAACCCCATCGTTTCCGTCCAGGACGCCTCGCCGCCGCGGCCCGAGGTTCAACCTTCACTGACGGGAATTCCCCATGCAAACGATAGGCAACGTGTGGTTGTGGAGCGGTTTCGCGATCGTGGTGATCGCGGCGCTGCTGGCGGATCTGGTGCTGATGCGCCACGGCGGTCCGCACAAGGTCACCTTCAAGGAAGCGCTGTGGTGGAGCCTGGGCTGGATCGGGCTGGCGCTGGCGTTCAACGCCGGCCTGTGGTGGTACCTGCGCGAGACCATCGACGTGGCCACCGGCAACCAGTACGGGCTGGAGTTCCTGACCGGCTACCTGGTGGAGAAGTCGCTGGCGGTCGACAACATCTTCGTGTTCCTGATGATCATGAGCTACTTCGCGGTGCCGGAGGAGCAGCGCCAGCGCGTGCTGGTGATCGGCGTGCTCGGCGCGATCGTGCTGCGCGCGATCATGATCTTCGCCGGCTCGGTGCTGCTGACCAAGTTCCACTGGCTGCTGTACGTGTTCGGCGCGTTCCTGCTGCTGACCGGCATCAAGATGTGGTTCTCGGCGGGCAAGGAGCCGGACCTGGAAGCCAACCCGGTGCTGCGTTTCATGCGCAAGCACCTGCGCCTGACCCCGCAGTACCACGGCAACGCGCTGAGCGTGACCCAGGAAGGCAAGCGCTGGTACACGCCGCTGTTCGCGGTGCTGATGCTGATCGCCATCACCGACGTGATCTTCGCGGTGGACAGCATCCCGGCGATCTTCGCGATCACCACCGACCCGTTCCTGGTGCTGACCTCCAACGTGTTCGCGGTGCTGGGCCTGCGCGCGATGTTCTTCCTGCTGGCGGGCATGGCCGACCGCTTCCACCTGCTGCCGTACGGGCTGGCGATCGTGCTGGTGTTCATCGGCACCAAGATGCTGATCATCGACCTGTACAAGATCCCGGTGCTGGTCTCGCTGCTGGCGGTAGCGCTGATCATCGGCGCGACGGTGGCGCTGAGCCTGCTGCGCCCGGCCAAGCCGGCGCACTGAGGCGCGCCACGGCCGCGGGATTGTCCCGCGGCCGTGGCCAGTCCCTCCCACCGGCGGCGCCTTGCCTTGGGCGATGGGCGCCGCCATCCAGGGACCATGGACACTTCTTCGCTCTCCCCGTCCCCGCCTGCCGACGATGCGCAGGCGCAGGACCGCTTCGACCGGGCCCGGATCCTGCGCGCCTTCAACGCCAGCCTCGCCCTGATCGCGGTGCTGGTGGCGGTGTTCGCCAGCCAGGGCCTGTTCGACTGGCGGCCGTGGTCGGTGGGGCCGCAGCAGGCCGACGGCCTGCTCGGGCTGCTGACCGCGCCCTTGCTGCACGGGTCGCTGGAACACCTGGCCGCCAATGCCGGCGCACTGCTGATCCTGGGCACCCTGGCCGGCAGCGTGTATCCGCGCGCCACCCTGGCGGCGCTGCCGTTGCTGTGGCTGGGCTCGGGCCTGGGCGCGTGGCTGCTGGGCGAGCCCGGCAGCCACCATCTGGGCGCCAGCGGCGTCACCCACGGCCTGCTGTTCCTGGTGTTCGTGCTCGGCCTGCTGCGCCGCGACCGCGCCGCGATCGCCGCCAGCATGATCGCGTTCCTGTTCTACGGCGGCATGCTGGTGACGGTGCTGCCGCACGAAGCCGGTGTGTCCTGGCAGTCGCACCTGGGCGGTGCGCTGGGCGGCGCGGTCGCGGCCCTGCTGCTGCGCCACCGCGACCCGCTGCCGCCGCGCAAGCGCTACAGCTGGGAAGACGAGGACGAGGAAACCCTGGTGCCCTTGCACGACGAGTTGGAGCCGCCTCCGCCGGCGCAGGTGCCTGTGCTGTGGCAACCGCCGTCGGTGCCGCGCGGGGTGGTGTTGCGCTTCCCGCCGCGGCAGGAACGCGACGAGGGCTGAGGCCTCCGCCACGGGCGTGGCGACCTCGCTGCGCAGCACGACAGCGGCTGCCTGCTGCGCCTGGTCGTGTGAGGCCAGCGCTAGAGCATGCGCCCCAGCTGTTTACGGCTGGTGTGGGCTTTTTGTGGGAGCGACTTCAGTCGCGACGCATTACCGGTAGGGCTCGTCGCGACTGAAGTCGCTCCCACAGGTTGCGCCACCCGCTCGGCATGATTGCTGCCATCCCGGTCCAACGCCGCCTCGCGCGCACGCTGGACGCATCGATCTGGCTACCGCAGGCAGTCCCGCTCCAGACCCTCCGACCCGCGCCATGGCAGCCGGCTGCGCCACGGCACCGGCCGTACACTGGCCGATCCCTCGTCGCCCGCCCGAGATCGCATGCCCGCGTCCCCTGCCTTCCGTGTCCGTTCTGCCGCCCTCGCCCTGCTGGCGCTCGCGCTCGCCGGGTGCAGCACGTCGCCCGCGCGTGCGCCGGCGGCGCCGGCAGCGGACCAGGCGATGGCCGCGGCCGAGTCGGGCAAGGCGGTCGGCTACCTCGCGCCTGCCGCGGTCCCGGCCAGCCTGCAACTGGTGCCGGCACCGCCGGCCGAGGGTTCGCCCGGGCAGGCGCTGGACCAGGCGGTGAACCGCGAGGCGCTGGCGCTGCGCGGCAGCGCGCGCTGGCAACAGGCCGCACGCGACGCCGATCTGAGCTTCCCGGCCGGCGCCGGCCAGTTCGCCTGCGCGCTGGGCGTGTCCATCGATGCGCAACGCACCCCGCACCTGTACACCTTGCTGGAACGCAGCCGCATCGACGCCAGCGCCGCGACCAAGGCCGCCAAGAACCACTACCGGCGGCCGCGTCCGTTCATGCTCAACCAGCAGCCGGTCTGCACCCCGGACGACGAGGAGGGGCTGCGCCACAGCGGCGCCTATCCCTCCGGGCACAGCGCCATCGGCTGGGCCTGGGCGCTGATCCTCGGCGAGCTCGCGCCCGACCGCGCCGACGCCTTGATCGCCCGCGGCCGCAACTACGGCGAAAGCCGGCTGGTGTGCAACGTGCACTGGCAGAGCGACGTGCTGGCCGGCCGCTTCATGGGCGCGGCGACGGTGGCGCGGCTGCATGCCGACCCGGCGTTCCGCGCCGATCTGGAGGGCGCGCGCAAGGAGATCGCCGCCACGCGCGCGCAGGGCCTGACGCCGGCCCAGGACTGCGCCACGGAAGCCACGACCCTGCAGGTGCGACCGGAGAGCGCGCTGTAAGCGAAGCGATAGCCGCCGTAAGACCACGACGCCGGCGAATCGCTGCCGGCGTCACGAGACATAGGCACCTCGCACCAGAACGAGCGCATCGTGTAGGAGGAGCTTCGACCCCGACGCCGGACTGTCCGACGCGTCGGGGCTGGAGCCCCTCCCACACTGCCGTCCCCGACTTCACGATGGGCCGCCGCCCCATGCCTTTGGACAGATGCGAACCGACCGGGACGGCGGGCTAGACTCGCCGCAGATTTCCGCCAAGGACCTGCAGCCATGACCCAGTGGTATTTCCTGACCGGCAGCGAGCAGACCCGCTCCGGTCCGTTCGACGACGCCGACGCCATCGCCTTCGCCCGCAACAACCCCGCCGCAATGGCCTGGCGCCAGGGCCAAAGCGGCTGGAAGCCGGCCGACCAGATCGACGAACTGCGCGGCGCGAGCGCGGCCAGCCTGCCGCCGGACCTGCCGCCCCCGCCCGGCGGCAGCGGTCGCGCCGACGACATCGACTTCCGCATCGTCGGCCACGAGATGCAGTTCGTGGAGATCGAGCTGGATCCGGGCGAGAGCGCGGTCGCCGAGGCCGGCGCGCTGATGTTCAAGGACGCCGTGGTGCAGATGGACACCGTGTTCGGCGACGGCTCCAACAGCCAGGGCGGCGGGCTGATGGGCAAGCTGTTCTCGGCCGGCAAGCGCCTGGTCACCGGCGAGAGCCTGTTCACCACCGTGTTCACCCACCAGGGCCAGGGCAAGGCCAAGGTCGCCTTCGCCGCGCCGTATCCCGGCACGGTGCTGGCGATGAAGCTGGACCAGCACGGCGGCCGCCTGATCTGCCAGAAGGACAGCTTCCTGGCCGGCGCGCGCGGCGTGTCGCTGGGCATCCACTTCCAGCGCAAGATCATGACCGGCCTGTTCGGCGGCGAGGGCTTCATCATGCAGAAGCTGGAGGGCGACGGCTGGGTGTTCGTGCATGCCGGCGGCTGCGTGGTCGAGCGTGAGCTGGCCGCCGGCGAGCGCCTGGACGTGGACACCGGCTGCGTGGTCGCGTTCCATTCCACGGTGGACATGGACGTGCGCGCGGTCAGCGGCATCAAGAGCATGTTCTTCGGCGGCGAAGGCATGTTCCTGGCCACGCTGACCGGCCCGGGCAAGGTGTGGCTGCAGTCGCTGCCGTTCTCGCGCCTGGCCGGACGCATGTTCGCCGCCGCGCCGCAGGGCGGCGGGCAGAACCGGGGCGAAGGTTCGGTGCTCGGCGGCCTGGGCCGGATGCTGGACGGCGACAACAACTTCTGAGGCCGCGCCGGCGCGGTCGCGGCGGCGCAAGCATGCGTCACTTACGCCGGTGCGACCGCCTCCAGCAGTTCGTCGCGCAACCACTGCTCCAGCACCTGCCCGATCACCGCCGGATCGTCGCCAGGCGCGTGCCGGCACAACACTCCGAACGGAGCCCCGGCGAGCGCATCGCGCAGCATGCTCGCCTCAAGCGGCGACATGCTCTGGAAATAGGGCGACAAGCCCTTGCGCCAGACCCGGAGCGTCACCGCCTCGGGCAGGCGCACCGCCGCGGGCGGCGCACGCCCCTCCGACAGGGCCAGCCAGATCGCCGCGGCGTTGCTGCGCATGCGGCGGCGGCGTAGGGTCGGCACGAAGCGCAGGCGCGCCTGCTCCCAGTCCACGCCGGCCAGTGACGCCAGCGTCACCGGCGTCGCATCGGTCCCATCGAAGACGCGGCGCAGCGCCAGGTCGAGCCAGGCCAGGTCGGCGAGTTCCGGACGCTCGGGATGGCACGTCGCCAGGTAGGCGCCGAACCGGTCGCCGTAGGCGCCAAGGTTCCAGGCAGACGGAGGATGCCGCGCCACGTAGCCGGCCGCAGCCGCGTCGAACGTGGCCTCGCCCAGCCAGGCCAGGGTGGTGGCGTAGGTGTCGCGCAACGCGTCGCCGAGCTGCGCGCGGTAAGCGTGCCGATACACGCGCAGGCCCGGGTGCTGACGCGCATCCAGGTAGGCGTCCGCATCGGCCTCGGGATCGCGCAGCCAACCCGAGAAGCGACGCTGCAACTCCAGCAGGCTCATGCGGCCGCGCGTGCCACGTCGGCGGCGATACGCCGTGCGATCTGTAGCTCGTCCAGCAACTCGGGCAGCGGCGGAATCCGGTCGTCGCGCTCGATCATCGTCGCCATCGCGCCGATACGGCGGCACACCGCCGCGTACAGCGCCCACACCGGATCGCAGACGGGTTGGTCGTGGGTATCGATCAGCAACTCGCGGCCCTGGCTGTGGCCGGCCAGGTGCACCTGGCGCACGCGGTCCCAGGGCAGCGCATCCAGATAGGCCTGCGGGTCGGCACCGTGATTGCTGGCGCTGACGTAGACGTTGTTGACGTCGAGCAGCAGATAGCAGCCGGTCCGTGCGCACACTTCGCGCAGGAACGCCGCTTCGCTCATGGTGGCGCCTGCGAAGGCCAGATAGGTGGACGGGTTCTCCAGCAGCAGTGGCCGCTCCAGCACGTCCTGGGCATGGGCGATGTTGGCGCAGACGACGTCCAGCGCTTCGCCGTCGTAGGGCAGCGGCAGCAGATCGTGCGCGTTGAACCCGCCGACCGCGCTCCAACTCAGGTGATCGGAGACCCACAACGGACGCACGCGCCGCGCGAGGCGCTTGAGCCGCAGCAGGTAGTCGCGATCGAGCCCATCGGCCGAGCCCAGCGACATCGACACGCCGTGCAGCGCCACCGGGTAGCGCTCGCGCACGCGGTCCAGCACGTGCAGCGGCCGGCCGCCGGCGACCATGAAGTTCTCCGAGATCGCCTCGACGAAATCCAGCGCGGGCGGTTCCTCGAGATAGAGCGGATAGTGCGGCGGGCGCAGGCCCAGCCCGAAGCCGTGGAAAGGGGCGATCGTGTCCATCTGGCGCAAGGTCTCGTGCGTCGTCCCGGCCGGGCGCGCGGCGCCGGCCGGAACAGGGGCGTCGCCTCAGGCGGCGGGTGCAGTCAGCGAGCCGCCGGCCGACGTGCACTGCTTCACCGTCACGTCCTTGAAGCCCTGGCCCTTGCACGCGTTCTGGCCCTTGCACTCGTGGCTGCCGGATTTGCAATCGGACTGGCCCTTGCAGCTGTTGATGCCATAGCAGGCGACGAGCTTGGCATCGCCCTTGGCGGCGGCGCTGGCGGTAGCGGGGACGCTGGCGGCGGCGACGGCGAGCAGGGCGGCGGTGGCGGCGAAACCGGTGACGGTACGGGTAGCGATCATGGACGTTCCTCGGGGATGGACAGATGCCGAATTGGCAGCGGGTACTTCGCCGCAAGCGTCGCTGCGGTTACAGCGCGCTACGCGTGTCAGGCGATGCGCAACACACGGTCCAGCGATAGCGTGCCGGCGCCGCGTACCAGCAGGTACGACAACAGCGCGGCCCAGCTCAGGTGCGTGGGCCAGGCATCGGGATAGACGAAGATCTCGATCACCGCGGTCATGCCCAGCAATGCCAGCGCCGACAGGCGCGTGCACAGGCCCAGCACCAGCAGCAACGGGAACAGGTGCTCCGCATAGGTGGCCAGGTGCGCGGCCAGTTCCGGCGGAAGCAGCGGCACGCGGTAGTCCTCGCGAAACAGCGCGTAGGTGCTGTCGGTGATGGTCAGCACGCCGCTGACCTTGGTACGTCCGGACAGGAAGAAGATCGCGGCGATCGACAGCCGGAACAGCAGGGCCAGCGCGGAGTGGCCGACCCGCTGCGACAGCGCGGCGGCGAGACGATTCCACGCTGCGCGCGGGTCCGAAGAAGCGAGAGGGGGCGTCATGGAATTCCTTGCGTGGAGGAAAGGTCGAGGGAAGAAAACGCGCCGGTGCGCAGCAGCGTCGCGAACGTGTCCGCCAAGGCCAGCGCCGGCTCGGCCTGCTGCGCCTGCGCTGCGGCGGCCTGCAGCGTGGCGCCGCCGCGGCAGGCCTCCAGCAGCGCGCAACCGCCCAGGCCCAGCGCCTGCCGATGCACCTGGCCGCCGTGCCGCAGCAGCAGCGCGCCTTCGCCGCGCCACGCAAGTTCGGGCACCGGCGCCGCATCGCGCTGCGCGCACCAGATCGCGTACACCGGCAGCGCCTCGAACCAATGCCAGCGCGCGCTCGGATGCACGGCCACGCGCGCGCCGGCCAGTTGCTCGCGCGGCAAGGCGGCCACGGCCTGCGGATCGAGTACCGCGGCATCGGCCGCGACATGCGCCTCGCGCCAGCTGCGATCCAGTTGCGCCACGCCCGGCAGGTAGGGCAGTTGCCGGGCCTCGGGAAGCGCGGCGAGAAACGCATCGAAGTCGCCGCCGTAGTTCAAAAGGCGCACATCGTCGGGTGGGCAGCGCCGGGCATAGGCACGCGCCGCCTCCTCGAACCATGCCGCGCCCACCAGCCGCTGCACGCTCGGAAAATTCGCCTGCAGCGCGTCGATGCAGGCACGCAGCACGGTGTTGCGATAGATGCGGAATCCCGGTTGCGCCGCCAGGCCGCCGGCGTCGCCATCGCCGTACAGCGCGCGCGCGAATCCGTCCTGGAACTGCGCCAACGCATTCATGCCGCCCACCGCCGACGCGTCGCGGCCCGCTCCAGCAGCCGTTGCGCGCGATCGCGCTCCAACAGCAGCGCCTCGAACGCGGGCACGTCGCCATCGCGCTCGATCAACGTCGGCCGCGGCCCGGCGAGGTCCAGGAAATGCGCGTACAGGTCCCAGACCGCGTCGTCCACCGGCGCATCGTGCGAATCGATCAGCAGGGTCCGCTCGTCCGCCGCATCCTCGGCATGGCCGGCCACATGCACTTCCACCACCGCATCGGCAGGGAAGGCGTGCAGATAGGCGTAGGCATCGAAACCGAGGTTGTGCGCGCTGACATGGACATTGTTGATGTCCAGCAATAGCCGGCAGCCGCTGCGGCGCACCAGTTCGGCCAGGAACTCCGGTTCGCTCCACGCGTGCCCGGGCAGCGCCAGGTAATGGCTCGGGTTCTCGATCGCCAGGGGGCGGCCGAGCGCCTCCTGCGCCTGCTGGACATTGCTCACCACGCGCGCCAGCGCCGCGGCGCTGCGCGGTACCGGCAACAGGTCCGGATGGTAGCGGCCGCGCCAGACCGACCAGGCCAGGTGCTCGGACACCTGCCACGGCCGGACCCGCTCGGCGAGCGCGGCCAGACGGCGCAGGTGCCGCGCGTCCGGATCGGCATCGGCCGCCAGCGACAGCGATACGCCGTGCAGCGACAGCGGGTGGCGCGCGGCGATCGCCTCGAGCCAGGCGAGCCGCGGCCCGCCCTGGACCAGATAGTTCTCCGGGTGCACCTCGAACCACAGCCCTGGCGCAGTGCAGTCCAGCGCCTGCGCGTAGTGCTGCGGCTTCAGGCCGATGCCGGCGCCGAGCTGCATGGCCGCGGCGCCGCGCTCAGGCGCCGATCGGGGTCAGCGTGCCATGGCCCTTCGGCGTCTTGATGCCGACGCAGGTGCCGGCCGGCACGTTCTTCCAGGCGTTGCCTTGGTAGTCGCGCTTCGACGTGCCCGCGCAACTGGTCCCCGCGCCGGCCTTGCAATCGTTCTGGCCGGCCTTGGCGATGCCGTAGCACTTCTCCATCGGCTTGGGCTGGGCAGCGGGATCGGCACCCTGTGCCATCGCGGCTCCGGCGACGAGAGCGGCCAGGGTCAGGGCCGCCGTTGCAGCGTTGCGTACGTTCATGGGAATGCTCCTGCGGAAAAGGGAAGGGACGGACCGGGCCGCGAGTGCACGCGGCGGCCGGAACCCTTCTGCATTCGCGGCGAACGCCGCCGCGGTTACAGCCGGTCGCCGATGCGGGCGAAAAAGAAAGAAGGCGGCGTCGGCTGTAACCGCCGCCGCGGATGCGGCGAACTACCGCTGACATGACCACAGACGGGGAAGCAACCGTGAACAGCCAGACGCCGGTGGCGGCCGTGGACGGACGGGCTGCGCCTGCAGCGCGATCCATTGCGGCGGCGGGCGCGTGCGTTGCCCGCCTTGCACGACCGGCTGCGGCGCCTGGCGCTGCCTGGTGGCGGCAGCGATGACGGGCGGGCACGGGGGGCCGGTCCTGCGGCCAGGACAGCGCCGTCGTATCCTGCCTGGCCGGCGTCCGCCAGGCCGCCCTGGAGAACGCCGCATGTCCGTCCTCCGCCGTTCCCGCCGCATCCCTCGCCCGGCCGCCGGCCGCGTGGCGCAATGAGCCGCCTGGACGCGCTGCAGGCGGTGGAGGTGCGTCTGCGCCTGTTGTTCGTGGCCGGCCTGGATGGCGACGCGCGCGACTACCGCGCCTTCCTCGACGAACTCAGCGCCCACTTGCGCGGCTTCCTGCGCCGACGCCTGACCCACGCGCCCGATGACGTGGAGGACATCTTGCAAGAGACCCTGCTGGCCATCCACAACAGCCGCCACACCTACCGCCGCAGCGAACCGTTGACCGCGTGGGTATATGCGGTCGCCCGGTACAAGCTGCTGGACTTCTACCGGGCGCACGCGCGCAAGCGTCCGCTGCATCTGCCGCTGGATGCCGCCGACGACCTGTTCGCGCATGCGGACGACGCTCCGGCGCACGCACGCCATGAGATCGGCCGGCTGCTGGAACAATTGCCGGACCGGCACCGCCTGCCGATCGTGCACGTGAAGCTGCAAGGCCTGTCGGTCAGCGAGACCGCCAGGCTGACCGGCATGTCCGAATCGGCGGTCAAGATCGGCGTGCATCGCGGACTCAAGGCGCTGGCGCTGAAGATCAGGAGTACGACATGAAGACCGATGAGCTGATCGCGCTGCTGGCGCAGGAACCGCTGCGCGTGGACCGGCATGTCTCCGCCCGGCGGTTCGCGCTGGCACTGCCGTGCGGGATGCTGGGGGCGCTGCTGCTGGCGGCGGCGGTGTTCGGTGTCCGCCCGGACCTGGCCGCGGCGGCCGTCGATCCGGCGTTCTGGGCGAAGCTGGGCTTCGCCGCCTGCATGGCCGCCGTCGCCGGCCTGGCGACCTGGCGCCTGGCCACGCCGGGGCGGCGGGTCGGCGCAGCCGCCGTCGCGATCGGCGTCCCGGTCGCAACGGTGTGGATCGCCGCCATCGCCGCGCTGTGGACGGCACCGGCGGACCTGCGCCTGCCGTTGCTGCAGGGCCAGAGTTGGCACAGTTGTCCGTTCAACATCGCGCTGCTGTCGATTCCGACCTTCGCCAGCGTGTTCTGGGCCTTGCGCGGACTGGCGCCGACCCGCCTGCGCGCGGCCGGCGCCGTCGGCGGGCTGCTCGGCGGCGCGCTGGCGACCATGGCCTATTGCCTCCATTGCCCGGAGATGGCGGTCCCGTTCTGGGCACTCTGGTACGCGCTGGGGATGGCGCTGCCGACCGCGCTCGGCGCCGCGCTCGGCCCGCGCCTGCTGCGCTGGTAGCCGGCGCCGCGTTCGCGCGGTGCCGCCGCGTGCGCCAGCGTGCATGACCTCCGGTCGTGGGCGGTGCAGGCCGATCCCGGTATGCTCGCGCCGGCTCCGCCCTCTCCTTCCACGACGCCGCATCCATGACCGCCTTCCGTTCCCCACGCCTGCTCCTGTCCCTGTCCCTGTTCGGCCTGCTCGCGGCGTGCGGCGGCGAGCCCAAGCCGGCGACGCCGGCACCGGTGGTGGTGGGGCCGGCACCGACCGCCGCGGCCAAGCCGCTGCGCATCGGCATCGCCCTGGGCGGCGGCGCGGCCAAGGGCTTCGCCCATATCGGCGTGATCAAGATGCTGCAGGCCAACGGGCTGGAGCCGGTGGTGGTGTCCGGCACCAGCGCCGGCAGCGTGGTCGGCGCGCTGTACGCCAGCGGCATGGACGCGTTCCAGATGCAGCAGGCCGCGGTGGCGCTGGACGAGACCAGCATCCGCGACATGCGCCTGTTCTCCGGCGGCCTGGTGCAGGGCCAGGCCCTGCAGGACTACGTCAACGCCCAGCTCAAGAACCGCCCGATCGAAAAGCTAGGCAAGCCCTTCGCCGCGGTGTCCACGCGCCTGGAAGACGGCGAGCGCACCGTGTTCGTGCGCGGCAACGCCGGCCAGGCGGTGCGCGCCTCCAGCAGCATTCCCGGGGTGTTCGAGCCGGTGACCATCGGCAAGTTCCATTACGTGGACGGCGGCGTGGTCAGCCCGGTGCCGGTGGACGCCGCGCGCCAGCTCGGCGCCGACTTCGTGGTCGCGGTGGACATCTCCAGCAAGGCCAGCGGCAAGAACCCGGCCGGCATGCTCGGCATCGTCAACCAGTCGATCGCGATCATGGGCCAGCGCCTGGGCCAGCAGGAACTGGCGCGCGCGGACATCGTGATCCGGCCCAAGGTCAACGACATCGGCGCCGCCGATTTCGCCCAGCGCAACGCCGCCATCCTGGAAGGCGAGAAGGCCGCGCTGGCGGCGATGCCGCAGATCAAGGCCAAGCTGGCGCAGCTGCAGCAACAGCGCGCGGCGGCCGCCGCGGCCGCGGCCAAGGCCGCGCAACCGGCACCGCCGCCGTGCGAACCGCGCTCGCGCCTGGGCCGCCTGATCGGCCGCGACGATCCGTGCAAGAAGCAGGAGTGAGCTAGCCCCTCTCCCACCGGAAGAAGGGTTGGGGTGAGGGTACGCCACGAAGCGTCTCGCGGAGTTGGGTGTACGAGGCTGCGCCCGTACCCTCATCCGCCCCTTCGGGGCACCTTCCCCCGAAAAGGGGGCCATGGTCCCGAGGGGAGAAGGAAACAAGCCGCTAGCCCCTCTCCCGTCGGGAGAGGGGTTGGGGTGAGGGTGCGGCGCGAAGCGTCTCGCGGCGTTTGTGGTGCACGAGGCTTCGCTCGTACCCTCATCCGGCCCTGCGGGCCACCTTCTCCCGATGGGAGAAGGAACAGCCACCGCCTTGCCGATCCTCAGTAACGCCAGCGCAGGGTGAAGCTGACGAAGCGCGGCTCGCCGTAGTTCTGGTAGTCCAGATTCGCCCAGTACTTCTTGTCCAGCGCATTGCGCACCGCCAGCGTCGCGGTCCACTGCGCGCCGAGCTGGTAGTTCGCGTTGAGGTGCACCAGCGTGTACGCGTCCTGCACCACGGTGACCGCGGTCTCGGCGCCGCTGCCGTCGCCGACCGGACGCGGGATGTTGTAGCCGCGCACCGCGCTCTGCCAGCTGAGCCCGCCGCCGATGCTCAGCCGCTGCCAGGCGCCGGGCAGACGCAACTGCGTGGACAGCTGCAGATAGTCCTCCGGCAGGTTGGCGTAGATCGCGTCGGTCGGCGCACGCGTGACCTTGGCGCGGGTGTAGCCGGCGTTGAGCGTCCAGCCCGGGCGCAGCTCGCCGTTGAAGTCCAGTTCCCAACCGCGGCTCTTGGTGCCGTCGATGCCGATGTAGGCCGAACTGCCGTCGGGCAGCGAAGCCTCGGGCTGGCTCATGTCGCGCACCGCGTAGTTGTCCTGGCGCGCCTCGAACAGTGCGGCGCCGAGCAGCGCGCGGCCGCCGAACAGCGTGGCCTTGAGGCCCGCTTCGCGGTTGGAGCCTTGCACCGGCGCCAGCAGGTTGTTGTCCTTGTCCTTGTAGTTCTGCGGATTGAAGATCTCGGTGTAGCTCGCGTAGGCCGAGATGTCCGGAGTGAGCGCGTAGACCAGGCCGACGTAAGGCGTGACTTCGTCGCTGACCCGGTAACGCCCGCTGGTGCCGGTGTAGACGCCGCTGGCGTTGAAGTTGTGCGTGCGCGTCGTCCACGAACTGAGCCGCGCGCCGGCGATCAGCGACAGCGGCTCGGCCAGGCGCAGGCGCGTGGACGCGTACACGCCGCGCTGGGTGGTGCGGGCCACGCGCGAGGCGCCGGTGCGCGCGTAGGTGATCTCGGAAATGTCGCCGTCCCAATCGTAGACGTTGGGAATGTAGTAGCAGCGCTCGCGCCCGCACGTTGCCCAGTCGCCGGGATAGCGCAGCGCCAGGGTGGAGGCGGCCGACTGCAGGTCCTGCCAGCTGCCGCCGACGACCAGGTCGTGGTCGCGGCCGAACAGTGGGAACGAACCGGACAGGTATACATCCGCGCCGTCGCGCCTGTCCGTGGTCTCGCCTGCGGCGGCGCGCAGGTAGATGCCGCTGCCGTCGCGCGTGTCCGGATAGCCGCTGCCGTAGACGCGCAGGTTGCGCACGTCGCCGTCGGTGCGGGCCAGGTTGACCTTCAGCAGCCAGTCCTCGCCGAAGCGCTGCTCCAGATTGGCGAAGGCGGTATGCGTGTTGCGCTTCCAGTACGCCCATTTCGGCGCCAGGTTGGTCGAGCTGGGCAGATCGGCGAAGGAACCGTCGGCGGCGAAGTACGGCACCGTGCCCCAGGTCGAGCCGACCGGATCGTTGTCCTGGCGCTGGTAGCCGACGGTCACCGTGGTGGACTCGGTCAGGTCGCCTTCCAGCACCGCCATGCCCGACATCTTCTGCTCGTGGTAATGGTCGTAGTAATAGTCGCGGTCCTGCCAGGCGGCGACGAAGCGGCTGCGGAAGCGACCATCGTCGGTAAGCGGCGCAGTCACATCGGCCTGGGTGCGGCGGAAGTCCCAGCTGCCGGCGCTGGCCGCGAACGACGCATCGAAGGTCTTGCCGGGGCGCTTGCGCAGCATGTTGACCGTGGCCGAGGGAATCCCCGCGCCGCTGAGCAGGCCGTTGGCGCCGCGGATCACCTCGACGCGGTCGTAGAAGACCATGTCGTATTCCTGGTTGGTGGAGCCGCTGTAGGTGGGCAGGCCGTCGACCTGGAAGTCGGTGATCTGGAAGCCGCGCGCGAAGTACAGCGGGCGCTGCGTGTCGTAGAAGGACACGTTGACGCCGGTGACGTTGCGCAACACATCGTTGATGCTGAACAGCGATTCCTCTTCCAGCCGCTGCAGCCCGAGCACGCTGACCGACTGCGGCGTCTCCTGCAGCGTCAGCGGCAGGCGCGTGGTGGTCGATGGCTGCGCGCGGGTGGGGCTGCCGTTGACCTCGACCTTGTCCAGGGTGGTGGGCTGGCTGGCGTCGGCCTCGGCGGCGCGCAACGGCACGGCAGCGGCGGACAGGACGGACAGCAGGGCGAGGTGCAGCAGGTGGCGCGGAGCGGAGCAGGTCATGGAATCGGCGGCGTCGTTGGGCGGCGGCACCAGCGCTGGCGCACCACCGGGAAAAGGAGAGGAAACGGACGGGCGCAAACGGGCTCCACGGCACGGATATCCGGCATGGCTGGCCCAGGGTCGGGGCTGGCGGGATCGAGCGGGGAGGCGCTGGCCGGTTGCGGCCGTCGTAGACGCAAATGTAAATCGTTAGCAACAACTTAACAAGCGTTGTCACACTTCGACACGCATCCGCCGTTGCCCGAGCGACCCGGACGCAGGCTCAGCCGCGCGGCAGCGGCAGGCCGGCGAAGTCCTTGACCGTGCGCAGCACGAAGCTGGAATTGACGTCGGCCACGCCGGCGGCATTGAGCAGCTTGTCCAGCAGGAACGCGGAGAAGTGGGTCAGGTCGCGTACGTACACGTGCAACAGGTAGTCCATGTCGCCGGTCAGCGCGTGGCAGGCGACGACCTCGTCCCAGCCCTGCACGCTGTCGGCGAAATGGGCGATGCCGGTTTGCCCGTGCTTTTCCAGCTGCACACGCACGAACGCCTGCAGACCCAGACCGATCGCGCCGGGCACCAGCCGTGCGGCATAGCCGGCAACCACACCGTCTGCCTCCAGCCGCTGCACCCGGCGCAGGCAGGCCGACGGCGACAGGTTCACCTGCGCGGCCAGGTCGGCGTTGCTGGCCCGGCCCTGCCGTTGCAGGAGCGCCAGCAGGCGCAGGTCGGTGCGGTCGAACAGGGCCGATTCGGTCATTTATTGCCCTGCAACATGGGTTCACTGCAACAATCTTGCGCGCAACCGCTGGAATCGCGCAACTTCGCAAGCTCATTGCGTGGCCTGGCGCCTACCATCGTCGGTATCCCCTTCCGGAGCCGCCGCCCATGGACACCGCCCCGCGCCGCGTCGAACACCAGCAGACCGACAAGGGCTACGTGCCGGTCTACACCACCGCCGTGGTCGCGCAGCCGTGGGACAGCTACAGCGCCGACGACCATGCCACCTGGGGCACGCTGTACCAGCGCCAGCGCGAATTGCTGGTCGGCCGCGCCTGCGACGAATTCCTGCAGGCGCAGGACGCGATGGGCATGAGTCCGCAGGCGATCCCGCGCTTCGAACAGCTCAACGAAGTGCTGGGCGCCGCCACCGGCTGGACCCTGGTCGGGGTCGAAGGCCTGCTGCCGGAACTGGATTTCTTCGACCACCTGGCCAACCGCCGCTTCCCGGTGACCTGGTGGATCCGCCGCCCCGAGCAGATCGACTACATCGCCGAGCCGGACCTGTTCCACGACCTGTTCGGCCACGTGCCGCTGCTGATGAATCCGCTGTTCGCCGACTACATGCAGGCCTACGGCCGCGGCGGGGTGAAGGCGCACGGCATCGGTCCGGACGCGCTGCAGAACCTCACCCGCCTGTACTGGTACACGGTGGAATTCGGACTGATCGCCAGCGCCGACGGCCTGCGCATCTTCGGCGCCGGCATCGTCTCGTCCAAGGGCGAATCGCTGTACGCGCTGGAATCGGCCGCGCCCAACCGCATCGGCTTCGACCTGGCGCGGATCATGCGCACCCGCTACCGCATCGACACCTTCCAGAAGACCTACTTCGTCATCGACAGCTTCGAACAGCTGATGCAGGCGACCGCGCCGGACTTCACTCCGCTCTATGCGCAGCTGAGCCGGCAGGAGCACATCGCCGCTGGCGACGTGCAGGCCGGGGACCGCGTTTACCAGCGCGGTACCGGCGAGGGCTGGAGCCGCGACGGCGACGTGTAGCGTGGTGGCAAGGCCGTCGTTGCCAGCGGATTACGGACCTGACGGCGCACAGCGCACATGGGAGCACGCGATGAAGATGAAGCGGTGGATGCTGTTGCTGGCATTGGCGTTGGCGATACCGGCTTGGGCCACCTCGATCGTGCCGATGTCGCTGGATGCGTTACTCGGCAAGACCGACCACGTCCTGGTCGCCACAATCACCGCCGTGGACATGGTCGACGGACAAGGCAAGCCGGTGACCGATCCGCAGGCGCGCACCGGCCCCGGTAGCCCAAACCAGATCCGCTACCGCCTGCGCATCGATCGGATCGTCGCGTCCGAGGCCACCAACGTGCCGGCGACGCTGGTGGTCCCCGAGTGGCAGATGTGGCACTACAGCCTTGGCGTGATACAGCGGAGCGCTACCGGCACGCAGCGCGTCTTTTTCCTGCGCGGGCCGGACTTCCAGCCGGCCGACGAGGCCCAGTTCAGCTATCCGGCCGACGCGGACGTGCTGCAAGACCTGTTGAACGACACCCGCTAGCGAGCACGGCACGCCCGCGCTGGCGCCTGCAGCGCATCGATGACGCCACACTCGCACTCAACGCGGCGTGGCCGTCGGATAGGCCAGCAGCACCACAAGGTCCTCCTCCCCCACCTGCTGCAGCGCATGCGTGCTGCCCGGTCGCGTCAGCAGCGCGTGGCCGGGACCGACGGCATACTGCTTGCCGTCCAGCGCGTACAGGCCGCGGCCGCTGACGATGTAGTAGATCTCGTCCTTGTCGTGCAGGTGCAGGCCGATGCCGGCGCCCTTGTGCAGCACGCGCTTGCGCAGCACGAAGGCCAGGCCGGGGGCGTCGGCGAAGAACGGATAGGCGGTGGTTTCGCCTGGCCCGCCGTGCGGGCCGGGTTGCGTGCGGGCGAGCTCGCGTTCCTGCACCACCCGCGATGTCGGCGGCGTCGATTGCGCGAGCGGCGAATGCGCCGCCGCCGCGCTGCCGGCCGGCATCCCGCAGTCGATGTCGCGGCGCAGCTGCGCCTTCAACGTCGGCTGCAGCGCCGCCCAGTCGCGCACCACCAGGCAGGCCACCGCGGCCGCGCCGGCGTGGCTGAAATGGGTGCCGTCGGCCTTGCCCTGTTCCGGCACGAACAGGAAATACGGCCTGGCCGCCTGCTCGCCCAGCGCGCGGATCCAGGCGCTGCTGCTGGCATTCAGATCGATCAGCGCCACCTGCTGCTCGGCGGCCAGGCGCTGCATCGCCTGGGTGTACAGCCCGTGGGTGTCGAGCAGCGAGCCGAAGTCGTACAGCAGGCGCGCGGCGGGCGTGAGCAGGATCGGCGTGGCGCCCTTGTCGCGGGCCAGCGCCACGTAGCGCGCCAGGAACTGCGGATAGGCCTGCTGCGGATCGTCGTAGCGGCTGGGATCCTCGACCTTGGCGTCGTTGTGCCCGAACTGGATCAGCAATACGTCGCCGCGACGCAGATCCTTGGCGATCGCGTCGAGGCGGCCCTCGGCGATGAAGCTGCGCGCGCTGCGCCCGCCCTTGGCGTGGTTGCGCACCTGCCAGGCGGCCGGATCCAGATAGCTCTGCAAGGCCTGGCCCCAGCCGGCCTGCGGCGCGCGCTCGGGGCCGTAGTCGGCCGCGGTGGAATCGCCGGCGATGAACACGCGCTGCGGTTCGGCGCAGGCGACACCTGCGCAGAACAACAGCAATGCAGAAAGGAGCAGGCGCATGTGGTGGACTCCGCTGCGCTGTGTCTGCGCTTGGCACCCTGCGCCTGTCGGCCGGAAGCACGCCAAGCCGATAGGAGGGAAGCGTGGTGCCGGTGGGTCGATCCTGTTCGGCCCGCACCCCAACCCCTCTCCCGCGGGAGAGGAGCTCGAGCGCGGCGCTGTGCGGTCAGGCCGCGGCGGCTTCCGGCTTGCCCAGCACGCCGGCGACGAAGGCGCGGATCTCCGCGTCCTGCGCGTTGCCGAAGAAGCACTGCTGGAAGCGCTCGCCGCCGACCGCCTGCTTGACCAGTTCCGGATCCAGCGCGCGCAGGCCGTCCAGGTAGGACTTGGCGGTGGCCTGCTTGACCTGCGCCAGGATGCCGGCGTTGGCCTGCTGCGATTCGCGGCGCTCGGCCGGATAGCCCATGCCGCGTTCGCCGCTGAAGGCCTTCTCGAAGATGTAGCGCACGTTGATCTCCGCGCCCCAGCCGTAGCCCTTGGCGAAGGCCAGCGCCAGCGCGTTGCCGTTGTTGACCTGGGCGAACAGGTAGGCGTCGGTCGGCTCGATGCAGTAGCCGCAGAACACGCCCGGGTAGGCGTTGAGCGACATCATCGCGCCCTGGCCGGTGCCGCAGCCGGCGACGACGAAATCGACCGCCTTCGAATTCAGCAGCAGGCTGGCGACGATGCCCAGGTGGATGTAGGTCAGGCGGTGATCGTTGTCGCCGTCCATGCCGACGTTGAACACGCTGTGGCCCTGTTCGCCGGCCACGTCGGTGAGCTGCTGCAGGATCACCGGGTTTTTGCCGGCCTGGCTGAACTCGTTCATTAGTGCGATTTTCATGGGTGTCTCCGATTGCGGGGGAAGAGTGTTGCGTGTGATCGATGCGGTGCCTGCGGTGCCGACCTTCATTCGCATCTGGTTGGTATGCGTACGGGCCGACCCTCATCCGCCCTGCGGGCACCTTCTCCCAAAAAGGGGGTGCCATGGTCCCGCAGGGAGAAGGGAGGAGCGTCGGCTGCGGCGGTATGTGCTTGGCTCAGCGCGCCAGCCAGCCGCCGTCGACCGGGATGACGGTGCCGTTGACGTAGTCCGAAGCGCTGCTGGCCAGGAACACCGCGGTGCCGCCCAGGTCTTCCGGCACGCCCCAGCGCCCGGCCGGGATGCGTTCCAGGATCGACTGGTTGCGCGCGGCGTCGGCGCGCAGCTGCGCGGTGTTGTCGGTGGCCATGTAGCCGGGCGCGATGGCGTTGATGTTCAGGCCCTTGGCGCCCCATTCGTTCGCCAGCAGGCGGGTGATGCCGGCGATGCCGGACTTGCTGGCGGTGTACGAGGGCACGCGGATGCCGCCCTGGAACGACAGCATCGAGGCGATGTTGATGATCTTGCCGCTGCCCTGGGCGATGAAGTGGCGGCCGGCGGCCTGCGACATGAAGAACGCGGACTTGATGTTCACGTTCATCACGTCGTCCCAGTCCTGCTCGCTGAAATCCACCGCGTCGGCGCGGCGGATCAGGCCGGCGTTGTTGACCAGGATGTCGAGGCGGCCGAGGCCGGCCAGGGTCTCGTCGAGCACGCGCTGCACCGGCTCGATGCTGATCAGGTTGGCCTCGATCGCGACGAAGCGGCGACCCAGCGCCTTGACCTTTTCCTCGGTCTCGGTGGGCGCCTGGATGCCGGCGGCGGCGATGTCGGCGCCGGCCTGCGCCAGCGCCAGCGCGATGCCCTGGCCGAGGCCGGTGTTGGCGCCGGTGACCAGTGCGACCTTGCCTTCGAGACTGAACGGATTCGTCATTGCGGGTGCTCCCTAGAGTGATGCGGATACGGTGGCGGGCGGCGGCGCAGGTGGCGCGCGCGGCGGCTTACTTGAGCTGGCAGATGTCCAGCACGTGCATGTCGGTGTAGTCCAGATTCTCGCCGCCCATCGCCCAGATGAAGGCGTAGTTGCTGGTGCCGGCGCCCATGTGGATCGACCACGGCGGCGACACCACCGCCTCGTCGTTCTGGATCACGATGTGGCGCTGCGCGTCGGGCTCGCCCATGAAGTGGTAGACGCGGTCGTTGGCGCCCAGGTCGAAGTAGAAATAGACCTCGCTGCGGCGGTCGTGCAGGTGCGGCGGCATGGTGTTCCAGACGCTGCCCGGCTTGAGCACGGTCAGGCCCAGCAGCAGCTGCGAGGACTGGCAGGTGGCCGGCACGATGTACTGGTAGATGGTGCGCTCGTTGCTGGTCTCCAGCGCGCCGCGGTCCAGCGCCACCGCGTCCTTGATCGACAGTTGCCTGGTCTGGAAGCGCGCATGCGCGGGGGTCGAGGCCAGATAGAACCGGGCCGGGTTGGCCGCGTCGTCGGAGGCGAAGCTGACCTCGCTGCTGCCCATCGCCACGTACAGCCCGTCCTTCGGTCCCAGCGCGTAGGCGGTGCCGTCCACGGTGACCGTGCCGCTGCCGGCGCCGACGTTGATCACGCCCAGCTCGCGGCGCTCCAGGAACGGGTGGCCGGCGGCCGAGGCCGGTTCGGTCTGCTGCGGCAGCGCCACCGGCTTGCTCACCGGTGCGGCACCGCCGAGCACGAAGCGCTCGTAGTGGGTGTACTTCAGCGTGACCGCGTCGGCGACGAACAAGCCATCGAGCAGGTACAGCTCGCGCAACTGGTCGTTGCTGGCGCCCTTGATGGCGTCGGGATGGGTGGCGTAGTGGGTCTTGCAGTACAGGGACATGGGGATCTCCGGGGCAAGCAGGGACACGCGGCAGCCCGCATGAGGGCATTCTAGCGGCTCTGGTAAACCGGTGTCATTGCGCAGTGCACGAAAGGCTGGGATTCGGGATTGGGGATTCGGGGCCAGCGGCGGAGAGTTTGGACGCGCAATCGGCGCCGCGCGCCGCTGGCGCTCACGGACACGGCGACATATCGGGCAGGCCGATCTTCTTGGCGACGATTGCTGCATCCCGTCTGGAGAAAAGCCCCCTTTGGTAAAGGGGGCGCGCCGAAGGCGCGGGGATTCGGCAGGCTCGGCGCCGGGGCCCAAGGTTCTGCAAAGCAGAACCTTGGGGGCAACTGCCCGCGCAGCGGACAGTTGCCGCGCTCAGTCTTCCGGCGGCTGGCAGGAGTCGCGCACGATCAGGTGCGGGCGCACGCTGGCGATCGCCAGCGCCGGGGTGCCTTCGGGCTGGATCAGCATCGCCGCGGCGGTGCGGCCGGTGTCGCGGGTGTGGCGGCGCACCGAGGTCAGCGACGGCCACAGGCGCGAGGCCAGGGGGCTGTCGTCATAGCCGATGATCGACAGCTGGCGCGGGATGTTGATGCCGGCACGCAGCGCGACCTTGTACACGCCGGCCGCCATCTCGTCGTTGCCGGTGAAGATCGCGCTCGGGCGCTGCTTGCCGAGCAGCAGTTTCTCGGCCGCGGCCACGCCGGATTCGAAGGTGTAGCCGGCCTCGACGATGCGCTCCGGCGGCAACTCGATGCCGCGCCGGGTCAGCGCGTCGATGAAGCCGGCGGTGCGCTCGTGCGCGGAGCGGTAGGCGCTGGGACCGGTGATCAGCGCGATCTCGCGGTGGCCCAGCGACAGCAGGTAGTCGGCGGCTTCGGCGGCGCCGTCGCGGTCGTGGGTGACCACCATCTGCGAGGTCTCGTCCAGCGGCAGCGAGGCGATGCGGGTGTAGCGCACGCCGATGCCGGCGAGCATGTCGGCCAGCGCCTGGTCTTCCGAGGCGCGCGGCACCAGGATCACGCCATGCAGTTTCTGCTGCTGCACGAAGCGGCGCACGCCCTCGATATAGCCTGGGCTGCGGCTGTCGCAGGGATGCACCACCAGTTCGAAGCTGGAGCCGCGCAGCGCGTCCAGCGCGCCGTACTGCATGTCCACGATGTACTGCGCGGTCGGGTTGTCGTAGACCATGCCGATCAGGAACGAGCGCCGGAACGCCAGCCCGCGCGCCAGCGGATCCGGCGCGTAGCCGACTTCGCGCATCAGCGCCTCGACCTTCTCGCGCGTGTCCTTGCGCACCAGCGGCGAGTTGTTGATGATCCGCGACACCGTTTTCTTCGAGACCCCGGACAGGCGCGCGATGTCGTTGATCGTCGCGGCCTTGCCGTGGACGGAGGCGTGGACATCGGCGGAAGGGGGTTTGCTCGGCGCCATGGACGGAAAACCGGACGGAAGAGGACGGATTCTACCGGTAGTCATGTTCACTCCAGCGCACGGTAGCGGAATTGGCGGAAATGCACCTTTCCATTTCCGGCCGCATACAGCGCCGGCTTCAGCGCCAGGAACTTGCCGGCGACGTTGTGGTGATAGCCGGACACTTCCATCTGCACCGGGTACTTGGTCCAGGTGGTGCCGTCGCGGCTGCTGTGAATGGTGACGATGTGGCGGTCGTTGCGCACCCGCAGCCACAGGCGGCCGCCCTTGGCGCTGGGCGCCAGCTGCGCCGGGCGCTCCTCGCCGTAGCGGTGCATGACGAAGGCCTCGCCGTTGCTGCCCACCCCGGCGTACAGGCGCTCGCTGTAGAACAGCAGCGCGCCGCCCTGCGCGCCGGGTTCGATCTCCATCTCCACCTCGAACTGGTAGGCGGGATCGGGCGCGATCACGGTCAGCGGCGAGCTGTCGCGCGGGGCGCGGCCCTTGCCCTGCATGCTCAGCGTGCCGTCGCCGAAGGACAGACGCTGGGACTCGTCGCGGCCCGGATTGAAGAACGACCACTGCGGGCCGAGCCGGCCGCCGCGGAAATCGTCCGACAACGCCAGCCCGTGCGGCAGCGCCTGCCCGCTGGGCTTTTTCAGCGGCATGCCGAGATCGCCGCCCTTGGCCACGAACCAGCCGTCGGCGGTCCACTCGATCGGGTCCAGCAGCGCCTGCCGGCCCAACGTCCAGTAGCCGTTCTCGTAGCCGTGGTAGAGCATCCACCAGCGCCCGTCGGTGCCTTCGACCAGGGTCGCGTGGCCGCGCGACCACCACGGCTCGGCCGCGCTTTGGGTGCGGGTGATCGGATTGTTCGGCGCGTTGCGCCATGGCCCGTGGATCGAGCGCGCGCGCGCGGTGATCACCATGTGCCCGGTCGGCGGGCCGGCGGTGCCGCCGACCGCGGTGGTCATGTAGTACCAGCCGTTGTGACGGGTAATCTTCGGCCCTTCCTGCGCATAGGCTTCCACGTCCCAGCTTTCCGGGTACTTCCAGCCGTCGTAGACATGCCTGGGCGTGCCGACGACCTTCAATCCGTCGTCGGACAACTGCACGTAGTCGCCGCCGCTCAGGAACAGGTAGCGCTTGCCGTCCTCGCCGACCGCATGGCCGGGGTCGATGTACTTGCCCAGGCCGATGTCGATCGGCGCGCTCCACGGACCCTTGATGTCATCGGCCCAGACCACGAAGTTGCTGCGCTGGCCCTGCTCGCCGCGCCGCGCCGGGAAATAGATGTAGTAGCGGTTGCCGTGCTTGATCAGGTCCGGCGCCCAGATCGCGCCGACGTTCTCGCTGATGGCGTGGCCCAGCGGCTGCCAGTTGACCAGGTCGCGCGAGTGCCAGATCGGCAGGCCGGGGTAGGCGTCGAACGAGGACAGGGTGAGGTAGTAGTCGTCGCCGTCCTTGAGCACCGACGGATCGGGATGGTCGCCGGCCAGCACCGGATTGAGAAAAGTCCCGTTGCCCTGGTCGGCGATGCGCTGGTGTTCGATGCCGCGCTTCCAGTCGGCCGCCGCGGCCAGCGCGCTGGCGGCGAGCAGGCCGGCCAGCAGCAGCCAGCGCAGAGGCGAGGTTGTAGGCGAAGCCATGTCGTGCACTCCTTGGTTCGCGCCGCAGCGGCTGCGTGCGGCGCCGCGCATCAGGCACGCAGCGCGCGCGGCAACCACAGCGACAGTTCCGGGAAGAACGCCACGATCAGCAGCACGCACAGCGCCGCCAGCCAGAACGGCCAGATCGTGCGCATGCTCTGGGCCACGGTGATCTGGCCGATCGAGGTGCCGATGAACAGCACCGAGCCGATCGGCGGGGTGATCAGGCCGATGCCGCCGGCCAGCACCATCACCAGGCCGAAATGGATCGGGTCGATGCCGTAGGCCTTCACCACCGGCAGGAAGATCGGCGTGCAGATCAGGATCTTCGGCGCCAGGTCCATGAACATGCCCAGCAGCAGCAGCATCACCACGATCATCAGCAGCACGGTGTTCTTGCCGTCGGCGATCGACTGCAGCAGCGACACCGCCGCCGCCGGCACCTGCAGGTAGGCCAGCAGCCAGCCGAATACCGCCGCGGTGGCGATCACGAACAGGATCACGCCGGTGGTGCGCGCCGCATGCGTGACCGCGGCGAAGAACTCGGCCCAACGCAATTGCCGATACAGCAGCGCGGTGACGATCAGCGCGTACACCACCGCGATGGCGGCGCTCTCCACCGCGGTGAAGATGCCGGCGCGGATGCCGACGAAGATCAGCGCGACCAGGCCCAGCCCGGGCAGCGCGCCGACCAGGCGCAGCGCCACCGCGCGCCAGCCCGGGAACGGTTCGGTGCCGTAGCCGCGATGGCGCGCCACCGCGTAGCCGGTGATCATCATCGCCGCGGTCATCAGCAGCGCCGGGAAGATGCCGGCCGCGAACAGATCGGCGATCGACAGCCCGCCGCCGGCCGCGGCCGAGAACAGGATCAGGTTGTGCGAGGGCGGCACCAGCAGCGCGACCAGCGCCGCGGTCATGCTCACGTTGACCGCGTAGTCGCGGTCGTAGCCGCGCTTGATCATCTGCGGAATCATCGTGCCGCCGACCGCCGACACGTCGGCGATGGCCGAGCCGGACACACCGCCGAAGAACAGCGAGGACAGCACGCTGACCTGGCCCAGGCCGCCGCGCATGCGCCCCACCAGCGACGACGCCAGCGCGATCAGGCGTTCGGAGATGCCGCCGCGCAGCATCAGCTCGCCGGCGAAGATGAACAACGGAATCGCGATCAGCGACGCCGAACCGCTACCGGCGGAGATCTGCTGCACCAGCACGATCGCCGGCAGGTCCAAGTAGATGATGGTCGCCAGCGCCGCGGCGCCCAGCGCGTAGGCCACCGGCACGCCGATCAACAGCAACAGCACGAACAGCCCGAGCAGGATTGCAATGGCCATGGCTCAGTTCACTCCTTCAGCGGTGGCCGGACGCAGCACCTGCCACGCCTGGTACAGCGCGAACACGCTCATCAGCGCGCCGCCGATCGACAGCGGCAGGTAGTTGATGCTCTGCGGCAGCGTGGCGCCGGCCATCTTGATGTCCAGTCCGTCCAGCAACAGCACCGCGCCCCACCAGGCGATCACCGCGCCGATGGCGGCGATCATCAGCGGCCGGATCAGGTCGATCGCGCGGCGCACGTGGGCGTGCATCTTCTCGGCCAGCAGGAAGAAGCCGAAATGGCGCCGGGTGTGCACGCCGGCGGCGGCGGCCAGGCTCATCGCGGTGCTCAGCAGCAGCAGCGTCACCGGCTCGGTCCAGCTCGGCGAATCGTTGAGCACGTAGCGGGTGAACACCTGCCAGCCCTGCACCACCACCAGCCCGAGCAGGGCGGCGGCGGCGATGCCGATGGCGAGGTTGGAAATCCGGTCCAGCAGCCGCTGCAGCGGCGCCACCGGGACGGCAATGGCGTGGTCGGTCATCGGCATGGCCTCAGGCGAAATCACGGATGCGGCGGTACAGGGCTTCGATCTCCGGCTGCCGCCGGTATTCGGCCAGCAGCGGCGCGGCGGCCTTGCGGAAGGCGGGCATGTCCACCTCGTTGACCGCCACGCCGTAGTCGAGCACTTCCTGGCGCGCCTGCGCCTCGGACGCATCCCACAGCTTGCGCATCACCGCCACCGATTGCCGCGCGGTCTCCACCACCAGCGCACGGTCGCCCGGCGACAGCGCCTGGAAGCTGCGCCGCGACATCACCAGCACGTCCGGCGCATAGGAATGCTCGCTCTGCGACCAGTAGCGCGCGGCCTCGAAATGGCGGCTGGACTGGAAGCTGCGCATGTTGTTCTCGGCGCCGTCGATCATGTGCGTCTCCATCGCCGAGAAGGTCTCGCCCAGCGACATCGGCGTCGGATTGGCGCCGAGCATGCGCATCAGCTTGAGGAAGATGTCCGACGAGGCCACGCGCAGCTTGAGGCCATGCAGGTCTTCGGGACGGTGCAGCGGGTGCTTGGTGTTGTAGAAGCAGCGCGCGCCGGAATCGTAGATGGCCAGGCCGACCAGGTCGCGCTGCTCGAAGCTGGCCAGGATGCTGTCGCCGACATGGCCGTCGATCGCGCGGCGCAGGTGCGGCACCGAGTCGAACACGTATGGCAGGCACAGCGCCTGGGTCAGCGGGAAGGTGTTGTTGAGCGCGCCGGAGTAGACGCGGGTGATGTCGATGGCGCCGAAGCGGGCCATGTCGATCGCTTCCGCTTCGCGGCCGAGCTGGCCGGAGTGGTACTGGCGCAGCTTCAGCCGCCCGCCGGTCTGCCGTTCCAGGGTCTGCCCGAACCAGCGCACCGCCTCCACGGTGGGGTAGTCGGCCACGTGCACGTCGGTGGCGGTGAGCAGCCGGCTGCCGCCGCCGGCCTGGGCCAGCGTGCCCAGCGGGGCCGCCGCCGCCGCGGCCAATCCTGCGCCCAGGAAACCTCTACGAGTGATCATGCTGCGCCCTCCCGCGCGTCGTCGGCATGCCGCGGCTCAGGCCGCGACCGCCCTGCAATGAAGTTCGCCATAGCCGTCGAAACGGATCGTCGCGTGCTGGCCGATGGCGATGTCGTGGATGCCGGTGGCATTGCCGGTGGCGATCAGCTCGCCGCGCTTGAGCGGCCGGCCGCGCCGCGCCGAACGCGCCAGCGCGAACGCGAACGCAGTGCGCAGCCCGCCCGGCAACAGGGTGGCACCGCCGCTGCCGACGCGCTGGCCCTCGATCAAGGTTTCCGCCAGCAGCGCGGCCTCGTCCAGCGTGGTCCAGTCGGGGACCTGCGGCCCCAGGATCAGGCCGTTGTTGTTGCCGAAGTCGGAAATCACCACGCGCGGCCCCAGCTGGTTGATCGTGGCCAGCGGGCTGCTGGCCACTTCCACGCCGATGAACAGCGTGGACGGCACCTGCGCGGCCTGCTCCGCAGTCCAGTGCAGCTGGTCGGCCGGCACGTCCGCGTCCAGCCGCATCACGTACTCGGCCTCGACCGCGCCGAAGCCGCCGTCGAACACCGGAATATCCGTTGTTCCACCGGTAGCATTCCAGAGGTTGCGGGCGAAGATCGGGCCCAGCAGGCGCTCGTCGCCGGAGTGGTCGCGGCGCTCGGCGGCGATGTAGCCGACCTTCCAGCCGACCACGCGATCCGGCCATTGCGCGATCGCCAGGTCCTGCACGCGGTACGCGGTTTCCAGGTCGTCAGGGATGATCCCGGGGAAATCGGGCAGCGAACGGCCCTGCTGGCGGGCCTGGACGAAGCGGGCCGCGATGTCGGCCAACGCGGGCGGTGGCGTGTCCGAAGGACCGGAATGAGTGCTCAAGGGCATCTCCGCAAGAATGTGGGGGATCGAAAGAATTGCTGCGCCGCTCATCGACAGCGCGTTGCGCAGTTGTATATGGTAAACCGGTGTCATTGGCAATGTGCGGTGCGGCAAAAAGCCGGGATCGGGCATTCGGGAGTGGGGATTCGCTGAAGCGCTGCGACCCGATCCCTTCTGCAAGAACCCGTCGCTTGCGCGGCGCCGTGCGAGCGGATTAGCTGCACATCCTTGACCTGGGAGGGCGACGGATGCGGAACACGACGACAACGGGAGGCGCTGGCGTGGCGCTGGCGGATGCTGCCGACGACACCGGCCGGCAGCGCCGGGCCTCGCGCCCGATCCTGAGACAGGCGGCCGGCGCGCTGGCGCTGGCGTGGCGCCAGCGCTGGCAGGGCGCACTGGGCGTTTTGCTGGCACTGGCGCTCGCCGGCCCCGCGCTCGCCGCCGAGCACCCGAGCAGCGAAACCGCGGCCGAGCAAGCGGCGCGCATCCCGCTGTGGCCGGATCCGGCGCCAGGCTCCGTGCCCGGCCCCGACCAGGCGCGCATCGTCGACCGCAGCGACGACCCGGCGCTGCCCGACCGCGCCATCAGCGGCCGCTACCAGCCCTACCTGGTGGTGTACCGGCCGAAGACGCCGAACGGCAGCGCGCTGCTGGTCGCCCCTGGCGGCGGCTACGCGCGCATCGTGCTGGACAAGGAAGGCAGCGCCTTGCTGCCGATCTTCGCCGAACAGGCAGGCATCACCCTGTTCGTGCTGCGCTATCGGCTGCCCGATGCGGAAGCGGCGGGCGCCGACGCCGCGGCGCAACGGGACCTGCCGCTGGCCGACGCACAGCGCGCGCTGCGCCTGATCCGCGCGCGCGCCGCCGATTACGGCGTGGACCCGCACCGGGTCGGCGCGATCGGCTTCTCCGCCGGCGGCCATGTCGCCGCCAGCCTCGGCACCCGCTACGACGAACGCGTCTCTCCGGCGCGCGATGCGATCGACCGGCTCAGCGCGCGGCCGGACTTCCTGCTGCTGCTGTACCCGGTCATCGACATGGGCAGCGGCACCGCGGCGCATACCGGGTCGCGCCTGCGGCTGCTCGGCCGCCATCCCGATCCCGCCACCATGACAGCCTATTCGCTGCAGAACCGCGTGACACCGGCGATGCCGCCGACGTTCCTGGTGCACGCGCAGGACGACCGCGTGGTGCCGGTGGAGAACAGCCTGCTGTTCTACCAGGCGCTGCGCCAGGCCGGCGTGCCGGCGGAACTTCACCTGTTCGCGCACGGCGGCCATGGCTTCGGCACCCGCGGCATCGCCGGCCTGCCGCTGGCCGCATGGCCGACCCAGGCGCTGGAATGGATGCGCAGCGTGCAGGGCGACCCGGCCGCGCTGGCACCGATCCCGCCTGCCGCGCCGAAGCAGTAACCGGCGCTGCCGCATCGCCATGCACCACGCCGCCATGACCCCGCGCCCGAACGCCGCCCGCACCGGGCCGTCTTGCGCGGCGCTCGACATAGGCGTGCCGCGCCGCATCCACCCGACCCTTTCCGCTGCCAGCCCGAACCCATGGCCGGCGGCGTTTGCCCACGGACTCCGCCACGCATGACCCCACCCGCCGCCATCCCGCCTGCCGACCTTGCCGCCACCGCATCCACCGCACCCGACGACCACGGCCGGCGCCGCTTCCTGCACGGCAGCGCACTCGGCGCACTGGCGTTGAGCGGCGCCCTGCCTGGCGGCAGCGCCGGCGCCGCGCCCGCGCCCGCCGATCCGGACGCGCCGCTGGCACGCACCCGCAGCGGCCGCATCCGCGGCTATCGCGAGCAGGGCGTACAGGTGTTCAAGGGCATTCCCTATGGCGCCGACACCGCGTCGCGCCGCTTCCAGCCGGCGCTGCAGGAACAGCCCTGGCGCGGCGTGCGCGATTGCAGCGGCTACGCCGCCTCCGCACCGCAGCTCAAGCTCGACCCGGTCAGCGAGGACTGCCTGTTCCTCAACGTGTGGACGCCCGCCCTGCGCGACGGCGCCAAGCGTCCGATCCTGTTCTACATCCACGGCGGCGCCTACAACAACGGCTCCGGCAGCGATCCGCAGTACGACGGCGCGCGCCTGTGCCGGCGCGGCGACGCAGTGGTGATCAGCGTCAACCATCGCCTCAACGCCTTCGGCTACCTGTACCTGGCGCAGCTGGGCGGCGCCGCGTTCGCCGCGTCAGGCAATGTCGGCCAGCTCGACCTGGTGCAGGCGCTGCACTGGGTGCGCGCGCATGCGGCCGAGTTCGGCGGCGACGCCGGCAACGTCACCGTGTTCGGCCAATCCGGCGGCGGCGCCAAGATCGCCACGCTGATGGCGATGCCGGCCGCGCAGGGCCTGTTCCACCGCGCGTGGACCATGAGCGGCCAGCAGGTCACCGCCGCCGGGCCGCGCGCGGCCACGCAGCGCGCGCAGTTGCTGCTGCAGGCCTTGCAGCTCGATGCCACGCAACTGGCGGCGCTGCGCACGCTGCCGATGCAACGCCTGCTCGAGGCCACGCGCACGCGCGATCCGTCGCGGGTGGAGAACACGTCCCTGTACCTGGGCCCGGTGCTGGATGCGCAGGTGCTGCACCGGCACCCGTTCTGGCCGGATGCGCCGCCGCAGTCGGCGCGGATCCCGATGGTGATCGGCAACACCCACGACGAGACCCGCGCCTTCCTCGGCAACGATCCGGCCAACTTCGCGCTGACTTGGGACACGCTGCCGGCCAGACTGGAGCAGGAGCAATTCGTGGATCTGCTGCCGCAGGTGGTGATCGCCGAATACCGGCGGCTGTACCCGCACTACACGCCGAGCGAGGTGTTCTTCGCCGCGACCACGGCCGGGCGCTCGTGGCGTGGCGCGATCGAGGAAGCCGAGGCGCGCGCGCGGCAGGGCGCGCCGACCTGGGCCTACCAACTCGATTGGGGCTCGCCGCTGGACGGCGGCAAGTTCGGCGCGTTCCACACCCTCGACATCCCGCTGGTGTTCGACAACATTCGCCAGCCCGGTTCGCGCACCGGCGACGGCGCCGACGCGCAGCGCGTGGCCGATGCGATGAGCGAAGCGCTGCTCGCCTTCGCCCGCCACGGCGATCCCAACCACGCCGGACTGCCGCGCTGGGAACCGTATTCGCTCGCCCGGCGCGAGACCATGCTGTTCGATGCCGACAGCCGCCTGGCGCACGACCCGCGTGGCGGCGAGCGGCGCCTCTACCAGCAGGTGCCGTTCGTGCAGCGCGGGACGTTCTGAGGTGGTGCAGGACGCCCGCCGACGCGCGCATGCCATCCGAGCTTGGTGACGGCTAGCTGCTTCCGATCGCATTCGCCAGCGCGTCTTCGCTCGAGATCGCGCCACGCCATGTAGGCGCGACTTCAGCCGCGACGGGCATTACCGGGAAAGCCTGTCGCGGCTGAAGCCGCTCCTACAACGTGCAGGACATTCCGTGGAAGCCGCACACCATCGCGCTCACAAGCTGGCAGAAAGGTAGTAGAGCTTGGAGGTCCGGGTATCGTAGGCCAGCATGCTGACCTCGTTGACTTCCTGCCAGGAAGGATCCTCGGACCCTCCCTCGCTCGACGCGATGCGCAGGAACGCCAGCATGAAGCGCGACGAATCCATGTCCGCCTGCGTGGGAAGCCACGGGCAGTCCGGCGAATCGTTGAACCCGATCGCCGTGCGCAATGCGTCCTTCTGCACGGCGCCGTGCGCCGGTCCGCGCTGCCAGTGGCGCTGCGCCGCCTTGCCGGCCCAGAACGCATCGGGAATCTTCGCGACCTCGGCCACATAGAAATACGCGTAATCGCGCTGCATCAGTTCATCGGGTGGCTTGCAGGCGTGCTCCATCCGGCGCACGCGCGTCACCGCATCGTCGAGTCCGGCCTGCCGCATCGTCTCGCGCAGGCGGTCGGCATCGTCGCTGCGTTCGATGGCCTTGGAAACGGGGTTGGGCGGGAGCAGATCCAGCGCGACGCATCCCTGCACCGCTGCCGCCGCCACGATCACAAGGACCAGCACGATGTCGCGCAGATGCATGCAAAGCCTCCATTCCGCAAAAGACCACAAGCGTTCGCGGCCAGCATCGCACTGCGCATCCGACCCGCGCCGGCGCCGGCGCTGTCACCAACCCGTGTCCTCGGCCAGCACCACCTGGTTGCCGCCGCCGATGCGCGCGCGCTGCAGCAGCGCTTCGGCGCGTTGCATCAGCATGGCGGCGGTGTCGTCAGGCGCGGCAAGCAGCGCGCCGACGCTGACGCCGAGCTGTTCGTTGGCCATGTCGGCATGCGCGATCGCCAACAGTTCGACCATGTCGCGCAGCGCCGGCGCCACCTGGCGCAGGTGCGCGCCGCTGGCGTCGTACAGCACCAGCGCGAAGCGGCCGTCGTCGATGCGCATGGTCACGTCCATCGGCCGCAGCAGGCATTGCAGTACCTCGGCCACGTCCACCACGGCGCGGTCGGCCTCGCGCGGGCCGTAGCGCTGCACGAAGGCGGCGTACCCATCCAGTTCGACCAGGATCAACGCCAGGCCGCGCTGCAGGCGCCGGGTCTCGGCCAGCGCCACCGCCAGGTGCTCGTCGAAACGGCGGCGGTCGCCCAGGCCGGTGAGCGCGTCGCGCAAGGCTTCGTCGTCGCGCACCCGCCGCTGCAGAAAGCCCTCGCGGCGCGAATGCTCGCGCAGATAGCCGCCGACCGCGCCGATCGGCACCGCCGCCCACAGCAACCACTGCAGCCGCAGGTAGCCGGCCTGCGCGGCGCCGTCCAGCAGCAGATGCGCGGCCGCGGCGCTGATCGCGCACAGCGTCAGCGCCACCGCCACGCTCTGCCACAGCGCCAGGCCCAGCGGAAAGAAACCGGCGACGATCACCAGGGTCATCACCGCGGCGGCATAGCGCAGTTCCTGCGGCGGATAGCCGATGCTCGACAGCACCAGCCCGGTGCCACCGACCAGCAGCAGCAGCGCCGCACGGCCCGGCCCGTGCGCATGCGCGCGATGGATCGCCACCGCCACCCACAGCAACGCCAGCAAGGTGGCCGCGCGCACCGCCACCGCGTAGCCGACCAGCCCGGTGCTGCCGGTCCAGCCGAAATGCAACGCGTCCCAGGCCAGCAACGCCAGCGCGATCAGCACCCCGAGCGAGGCCGCCACACGCTGCGCGAAGCCCATCGTCGATGCGGTATAGCGGCGATACGCCAGCTCCAGCGGCGGATCGAAGCGCAATGCGGCGAAGCCGCTACGCAACTGCCTGGCGTAGGCCTCGCCGGACGGAGCGTCGGGCGGTCCTTCGTAGCGTTGGTGCATGCAATCCCCTGTACGCGGCAGCGCGGAACAGAACGTGGTGGCGGTCACAAAAATTGCCGTGCGACGCCCAGCGCCAACGCTGCAGACTTCGACTTCCATGCACATGAGAAATCACTGGCGCGCGATTGTCCACTTTTCGCGGTCGGGCATGCGTGCGATGCGCAGCGCATGCGGGCGACAGGATGCGGCATGGAGGCGCCGCGGCTGGCATGCCACAGCGCGCGCGGCGTTGCCGCAGCGGCCCGAACGACGGCCGAAGTACAGCGCCAGCGCTCAGGTCTTCGCCGGCAGCGCCCATACGCTGTTGGGATCGCCGTTGCGGCCACGGCGATGGGTGGCGCGCGCCATCTGCCAGTACGCCCAGGCCAGGGCCACGGCACAGCCGTCCACCGCCAGCAGCAGCGGACTGCTCCACGGCGCTACCCAGCCGCCGGCGCCGCGCAGCGCGGCCAACGGCACCAGCGCGGTCAGCACCGCGCAGGCCAACAGCAGTTCGTAGGCGCCGCGCGCGGTGGGACGCAGCAACGCCCAGGCCACGCCCAGCCCGAACACGGCGTAGTACACGCCACGCTCCTGCCCCGGCGGCAACAGCCGCGCGGCGACGAACAACGCCGACACGCCGGCCACGCAGCCCAGGCAGACGCCGGTCGTTAGCCGCGCCAGCGCATGCGTGCGCCACGGCTGCGCCGGCTGGCGCCGCTTGCGCCGCGCCTCCACCCACAGCAGGTTGCCGCTGTAGAACAGGAACGCACCGGCCAGGCCGAGCAGGAAATACAACCATTGCAGCGGCGCCCCGCCGAAGTTGGCGAAATGCAGCGCCTGCAGTCCGCGCAGCGAGGCCACGCCCGGCGACATGCTCTGCGGCGCCAGCACCCGCAGCACCTTGCCGGTGGCCGCTTCCATCGCGACGCCGGCAAGCGTGTTGAGCCGTCGCTGCGGCTGGTGACCGTAGATCTCCACGCGCGCGTTGGCGTCGCCGGCGTCGTGGAAGGACAGGCTCTCCGGCACGAAGCCGGGGCTGGCCGCACGCGCGCGCGCCAGCAGGTCGGCCACCGGCAACGGCGGCGCCTTCGTCTGCGCCGGCTGCACATGCGGGGTCAGTTCGAAATCCGGCTCCAACACCTGCATCAGCTTGCCGTCGAACACCAGGTACTGGAACGGCGCCAGCAGCAGCACGCCCAGGGTCAGCACCGCGCCGGACCAGGCGAAGATCACGTGGAACGGCAGCGACAGCATGCCGATCGCGTTGTGCGCGTCCTGCCACAGGCGCTTGACGTTGCGTCCCAGGCGCAGCGCGAACAGGTCCTTCAGGAACACCGGCGCATACAGCACCACGCCGCTGACCAGGGCCAGGCCGTACAGGATGCAGACCACGCCGAACAGGTAGGTGCCGAAGGTGCGCGGCAGCCCGGCGGTGAAATGCAGGTCGTACAGGAAATCGGCAAAGCCGCTGCGCTGCGGCAGCTGCACCAGTCGCCCGTCCGCACCGAGCTGGAACTGCACCGCCCCGCCGAACGGCTGCGCCGCCGGCCCGAACGCATACAGCCGCGGCAACGCGCCGTGTTCCCCCGGCAGCATCAGCGAGAACGACTCGGCCAGCGTCGGATGCCGCGCCAGCACCGCATCCTGCAGGGCCTGCGCCGCCTGTTCCGGCGTCTGCGTCGCCGGGGCGGCGACCGCCGCTGCGCGCGGCCAGTCGTTGAGCTCGTGGGTGAACACGGTGATCGCGCCGGCATAGAAGGCGATGAACAAGGCCATGCCGGCCAGCAGACCCATCCAGCTGTGGGCCGACAGGAACTGGCGCAAGGTCGCCGCCTTCATACCGTCACCTGCACCAGGCCGGCGGCCTTCAACGCGTACAGCAGACCATGGCACAGAAGCGTCGCCAGGCCCAGCCACAGCCAGGCGCGCGCACCGCTGCGGAACACGAACGCCAGCGACATCGCGCCGATCCACAGCGGGAACACCAGCAGCAACCACGGCAGCGTGTGCACCTGCAGCGCGCCCGGCCACAGCAGCACGCACAGCCCGACCACGCCCACCGCCAGCGGCAGGCCGAGCACGATCGCCGCCAGCCACCTAGCCCACATCGGCGCGGCCTCCACGCAGGTGCCGCCAGGCATCCAGGTACGGCAGCGCGACCGCGGCGAGCATCAGCGCGCTCAGCGCCGCGAAGATGCCGGCCCACACGCCGAGCGCGGCGATCGCCGCGGCCAGCGCCAGCACGCTCGACACCACGCCGGCCACGTTCAGCGCGCGCGCATGCCGGCGCCAGGCCGGACACAGGCGCTGGTGCGCGGTGGCCAGGTAGAACGCCAGCGCCGCCAGCGGCGCGGCGAGCAGGTACAGGGCAGTGGTCAGCGCGTGCATGGCCATCGTGGGTTACCAGCGCGCTTCGAAGCCGATGCCGACCACGCGCGGTGCGCCGAGGATGGCGATCGGCTGATCCGCCCAGCGGTACTGGATGTACTGCCGGTCGAGCAGATTGTTGGCGAACACCCACGCGCTCCAGTCCAGGTTCTCGTAGCCGAACTTGGCGTTGAGCAGCGTGCGCGAGGCCAGCCGCGGCGCATCGCTGCCGATGTCGGTGTAGACCTTGTCGCGGAAGTTGGCGTTGAGATTGGCGACCCAGCCCGCGCCGAAGCGCCAGTTGCCGCCGAGCGCGGCGGTCCAGCGCGGCGCATAGGCGAACTCGCGGCCGGCATAGTCGGTGATCTCGGCATCGGCCACGGTCTTGAACTCGTCGAAGCGGGTGCGCGAATAGCCCAGCGAGGCGTACCAGTCGAAGCCTTCGCCGAGCCGGTGGCTGGCCTCCAGCTCGAAGCCGTACAGGTGCGCGCGGCCGGCGTTGACGGTGTTGTAGTCGTAGTCGTTGAGGCCGAAGAAGGCGAAGACCTGCTTGTCCTTCCAGTCGATGTAGTAGGCGTTGGCATTGACGCTCAGGCGCCCGTCCAGCCACTGCGAGCGCAGCGAGGCCTCGTAGTTCCAGGTGTATTCCGGGTCGTAGGCGAAGGCCTGGCTGCGCGCGGTGTTGAAGCTGGAGCCGCCGGAACGGTAGCCGCGCTGCACCACCAGGCTGGCGGCCAGGTCCGGGCTCCATTCATAGCGCGCGCCGAGCTTGGGTAGGAACGCGCTGAAGTCGCGCGTGTTGTCCGGCACCTCGCCGCTGGCCGCATCGACGATGCCGGCCACGCCCGCGTTGATCGCGGTGATCGCCTGGTACAGCGCGGTCCCGGGGCTGGCGAAGCTGGCCGCGCTCGGATAGCTGCCGACGAAGGTCGCGGTGGTGCTGGAGGCCATCTCGTAGCGCTGACGGTCGTAGCGGAAGCCGCCGATCAGCGAGAAGCCGCCGCCCACATGCCATTGCCCGTCGGCGAACAGCGCGCGGTTCTCCGAGGTGGTCGGCGCGTCGCTGACGTACAGCACCGGGATCACCGGCAACGCCTGGCCGTAGGCGGCCGAGATCGCCGCGGCATTGGCGGCCGGGAAACCCGCGCCGGTCAGCAGGCGGGTGATGGTGGCGAGTGGGGTATTCACGTTGAGACGGTTGACCACGTCGTTCTGGGTGTCGTGCTTGGCCCAGTACAGCCCGAACAGGCCGTCCAAGGCCTGGCCGTCGTAGTTCAGGCGCACTTCCTGCGAAGTGGTGCGGGTGGTGGCCAGGCGCCTGGCGTAGGCGACCTGGGCGGCGCTGCGGTCGCCGTCCCAGCTGCTGTCCATGTCCACCTTGTTCCAGGCCGTCACCGCCGACAGCGACCAGGCCGCATCGATCGCGTAATCGACGTCGAGGGTGGCGATGTCGCTGTCGGTCTGGCTGCGGTTCGGGGTGTTGTCGTGATTGACGCGGCGCTTGAAGTAGTCCGCCTCGTCGGTGGGGACGTACACGTACAGGTACGGCCCGTTGCGATGCGCCTTGGTGTAGCCAAGCTGGACCTTCAGCCCCTCGATCGCCGACGGCGTCCACAGCAGCTTGCCGCGATAGGTCAGCGCGTGCTGCGCATCGTCGGAGGCCTGGCGCGTGTCGTTCCAGCTGTAGCCCTCGAAGCTGCGCTGCTCGACCGAGGCGCGGAACGCCAGTTCGTCGGCCACCAGCGGGCCGCCGAACGCCGCGGCCAGGGTCCGGTCGGACGGATCGGACGCCAGCACCCGCAGCTTGCCCTCCCAGTCCATGGTCGGCTCGGCGGTGCGCAGGATCACCGCGCCGGCCAGCGCGTTCTCGCCCTGCAGCGTGGACTGCGGCCCGCGCAGGATCTCCACCTGCTGCAGGTCCCACAGGCTCAGCGGCGCCGAACTGATCGCGTTCTGCGGCAACGCCGCGCCGTCCAGGTAGATGGTGGCCAGCGGCGCATCGCCGCCGCCGTCGATCTCGCGGATGCCGCGGATGGTGAAGCCGGTATCGCCGTAGCTCTGCGCCACGTTGGCGGTGCGGTTGAACACCTCGTAGAGGTTCTGCAGGTTTTCCTGCTCGATCCGCGCCTGGGTGGTCACCGCCACGCTGCTGGTGGTGTCCTGCAGCGTGCGCGCGCGCTTTTCGCCGGTGACGACGACGCGGTCCAGGGTGGTGGGATCGGCGACATCCGCCTCGGCGGCCAGCGCAGGCGCTGGAGCATGCAAGACCAGAACCGCGGCGACGGACACAGACAGGGGCAGCAAATTGACGCGCACGCGCATCGCTCCGTAGAAAGAAGATCGGACGGAGGCATGGCGACGGCTGTGCCTGGCTGCCGGACCCGGCAGCGCTGGGCGCGGACTTTAACAGAGCGTGAAGATGGCGGCTACAAATTTGTGCGGTGTATCAAGGGCTGCCATGGCGGATCTGCGGGATAGGTTCTTCCCGTTCTCCAGGATGGAGCGGCCTTCTGTAGGAACGGCTTCAGCCGCGACGGGCGTTACCGATAGATCCTGTCGCGGCTGAAGCCGCTCCTACACAGGCGGGCGCGACGATGCAGCCCGTCAACGACAGGCTGCGCCATCGCGGCGCTGGCCACCCGAGGCCAGCCGGAGCCGCTACAGGACTACCGGCCTTTTGCGCATCAATGCCAATGGACGTCGACCGACAGGCCGACGATGCGCGGCTCGTTGTACACCGCCGCCATGTAGTTCTCGATCACGCCCTTGAGGTTCTTCTCGTTGGTGATGTTGCGCGCGAACGCCGCCACTTCCCACGCGCCGTAGTCGCCGCTGTAGCCCAGCTTCAGCCCGCCTTCGAAGCTGCCCTTGGAATTGAACTCGGTCGAGTCGTACAGCACGAAGCTGGTCTTGCCCTGCTTGTTCCAGTCGGTGGCGACGAAGAACGCGCCGCCGTCGGCGACCGGGATGTCGTAGCGCGCGGCCAGGTTGACGTTGTAGGTGGGCGCGTTCGGCAGCGGATTGCCGTCGATCTGGGCGAAGGTGTTGGCGCCGACCTTGATCGTCGGATCGTTCACCGTGCACACCACCACGCCGTTCAGCGCGCACACCTGCGCGTACACGCGCTTGTCCTGGATCTCGCTGTGCAGCAGGCTCAGGCCGGCGCTCAGCGACAGGTTCGGGATCGGGCGCCAGTCCAGATCGGCTTCCATGCCGTAGGCCTTGGCCTTGTCCGCATTGAACAGCACGCCGTTGCCGTTGGAGTCGTTGCCGTTGAGCTGGATGTCGTCGACCGTGTAGGTGAAGCCGGTGACGTTCAGGCGCAGGCGGTTGTCGAACAGACTGCTCTTGATGCCCGCTTCCCAGGACAGGATCGTCTCCGAATCGGCGGTGGTGAAGTCGGAGTTGAACACCGCCGAACGGCCCTGGATGGTCGGGCCGCGGAAGCCGCGCGCCACCTTCGCGTACACGCTGACGTTGTCGTCGATCGCGTACATCGCGCTGAAATCCCAGCTCGGCTGCGTATCGGCCATGCGCACGTCGCGGCGGCCGCGGTAGGTGACCACGCCGGCGGCGGTGTCGGCGGTCTTGAGCAGCTTGGTTTCCTTGCTGTCGCGGGTCTGGCGCACGCCCGCGGTCAGGGTCAACGCATCGGTGGCCTTGTAGGTCAACTGGCCGAAACCGGCCCATGAGGTGTTGCTGTTGCGCAGGCGCACCCAGTTGTTCGGGTTGCGCGCGGCGGTCTGCAGGAAGTACGCGCGCTGGTAGAAATCGGTGGTGTCCTTGCCGTCGAAGTAGAACGCGCCGGCCTGCCACTGCAGCGCCGCGTCGCCTTCGCTGGCCAGGCGCAGCTCCTGCGTGTACTGGTCCAGGTCGCGCACCTGGCCCATCGACTGGCCGTAGCCGTTGGCCACGCCGTTGACCGGATAGTTCGCCGCCGCGCCACCGTCGGTGTCGCCGCGGCTGTAGCCGGAGGTGGTCTCGTAGGCGCTGATCGAGGTCAGCGACACGCCGCCAAAGTCGTACACCGCCTTGAGCGAGCCGCCATGGGTCTTGTACGCCTGCGGATTGTCGTGCGCCTCATCGTAGGCCACCTGGTCGCGCGGCACATCGACCTTGTTGGAGCCCTTGGTGACCGCGTTGCGCAGGAACAGCGTGGAGGTGCCGTCGTAGTCGCGGGTATGCGCCGAGGCCAGCAGCGAGAAGTCCTCGCTCGGCTTGAGCAGCAGCTGCAGGCGCGCATTGCGGTCGTCGTAGCCGCCCATCGCGTCCTTCTTCGGCGTCACCGTGCCGTCGGCGCTGGGGCCGCTGTAGGTGTTGTCGACCCAATCGTCGCGGTGCTGGTACAGCGCCGACAGGCGGAACGACAGCACGTCGTTGATCGGGCCGCCGAAACCGCCGTCGAGCGAGGTGATGCCGTAGCTGCCGTAGCTGGCGCTGAGCCGGCCGCTGTAGTCGTCGCTGGGCTTGATGCTGTCGAACTTGACGATGCCGGCGGTGGTGTTGCGGCCGAACAGCGAGCCCTGCGGGCCGCGCAGCACTTCTACCTGGTCCAGGTCGTAGACCGGGTTGGACTTCAGCACCACGTGCTCCAGCACCACGTCGTCCTGGATGATCGACACCGGCTGCGAGGCGCCGAGATAGAAATCGATGTTGCCCAACCCGCGGATGTAGAAGCGCGGGAAGATGCGGCCGGTGGTGGTTTCGGCGTAGAAGCTGGGCACGCGGCCGGACAGCGCCAGCAACGTGTCGTCGCCGCCGGCGGTGTAGTTGCGCATCGCATCGCCCTGCACCACGCCCACCGACACGGGCACGTCCTGCAGGTTCTGCTCGCGGTGCTCGGCGGTGACGGTGATGGTGTCCAGCGAGGTCGCCGCATCGCCGGACGCGGTCCCGCGCGTGGCCTGCTGCTCGCTACCGGCCAGCGACGGCGCCATGTCCTGGGCGGCGGCCGCGGTGACGATCGACGCCAGCAGCAGGCCGGCGCAGGCCTGAGCCAGGCGGTTGCGGACCGGGGCAGCGGACAGGCGCGACGAACGCGCGGCCGAGCGGCACGCGGAAAGATCGGGATGCAGCAACATGGCGATTCCTTTGGGCTGGATGACGATTCCGTTCGGCTTGCGCAGCAGCCCGCGACGGCGCGCCAGACGATGGCGTAGCGCGGCACGATATGTCATCCATGTTGCAACTCCGTGGCATCGCCGGCATGCGCGTGACGGCATGCAACGAAAGCGCGGTCCTCGCCAGGAGGCCGGCCTGCGCCTGCAACTCGGTGCGTGCAGCGCCGCGTCAGTCGCTATCGATCCCGATCACCGTCAACAGCAGGTTGGGTGAGTCATCACTCCCCGCCACTTCCGACAGCATGCCGGTGACGCGCACGATCTGCCCGACGCCCTCTTCTTCCAGATGCGCCGCCTGGTCCTTGGTCACCGCCAGGCGCAGGCGCCGCACAGCGTCGTGGCGTGGCGCCTGACCGTCGGGCGTCGCCGCCACGCACACCGGCGTCGGCAGCACCAGCACCTCGCTGTCGGCATCGGCTGCAACAGCTTCACTGGCCGGCGCTGTTTTTGCGTGCGGCTCCAACTTGCCGGACAGCGTGACCTTGATCGGGCCATAGGGCAGGCAGTGCGGCTGCGCTGCCCGCGCGATCGGCGCGGCCGCCAGCGACGACCACAACAGCAACAGTGGCAATATCCGGATCGACATCGGCAGCACACACGCAGGGAAGACCGGCGCGAGGATACGCCAGCTTGATGGCCGTGGCGCGTCAGCTGTCCAGGCCTCATCACGCGGTTCCCGTCCGGGTTTCACCGGCACCAGCCATTGCAGGTCTTGGCGATCTCACAGCCGCAAGGAACTGCAGCCATGCCGTGCGCGATCCCGCTTTGCACATCCATGGCCGCGGCGAGCGGTTGCCTGCGGACCTCGCCGGATTCGATATCCGGTCGCATTGCCTCCTTGGACGCATGCCTGGCCGCGTAGTACCGTGCCGTGTCCACACGCGAAGGAGAGAGCAAGGATGCGGATCTGGATGATGACCGTGCTGCTGGCGCTGGCTCCCGCGGCGGAAGCGGAGGCGGAGGGAGGAAAGCTGGGATGGCTGCGGGCGCACGAGATCGTGGACCTGTGGCAAGACTTCTCCGTCAACGACGACATCATCGCCGAGGACTATGCGGGTTTCGTCCGCGCCGTCGATCTCGATGGCGACGGCACCGACGAGATCGTCTACCTCAACTCGTCGTACTGCATCGGATCCAGCAGCGACTGCCCCAACAGCATCGACGTACTGCGCAAGCGCGTTCCGGGCAAGACCCCGTCCATCGGCCGGCGCGTCGACGAATGGGAAGCCAGGGCACGCAAGACCGGGTACGTCCCGGACGCCGGCGAGCAGATTCCCGGAGAGGTAATGGAACTGCAGACCAAGGGCAATCGCATCGACGTCACCTTCGTCGTCCGCGAGACCTCGCCGATCTGCCTGCGGCACCAGCGCGCGCCCGACGGCAGCGATCGCTGCCCGCCACCGGGACGCTACACCTGGGCCTATGCCTGGGCGCCCGGCAAACTGACGCGCCTGCCCGACAGCCGCTACGAGAAGAACGTGGCCAAGTCCCACTTCCCCGCACAGCTCCAAGGCAAATGGGTGATCGCAGGTGGCTCGTGCGAAAAAGCCGACGACCCTAGCCATTACCTCACGTTCGGCAACGAGCGAATGACCGGCATGGGCGAGGACATCTGGCCCAACCTCGTTACCCTGCTCGCACGGACGCCGTGGACCTGGCAGATCCTCACCGCCTCGGCGAGCGATCCCGACAAGGAAGTTGCCGCCGTCTTCATGCTGGGCCAGCGCGGGGATCGCCTGGTCGTCGCCGAAGAGTCGCGGGTGCGCACCTTCGATCGCTGCAGTTTCTAGACGAAGATCCTGACGGCAATCATGCGCAAGCGCCGCGCGATATGCCGCTGGATGGCCCCAATGCCCGCTTCCATCCGCGTGCGGGCAGCCGGGTTCGCGGAGTGCACGCGACCTACCGGGGATACGAAACCGCGCGTGACGACGGCCTCCTCTATACGAGACCTCGAGCTGGCTAGGCCGCGTTCGCGCGAGCGCCCGCCACGGAAACTCCGAGCATGCGCAGGATGGGACCGGTCACGAGCACGCCAAGGATCGAGCTCGGCGTCCCCCAGAACAGGACCGCGACATAGATCATGGACGCCCCACCACCGGTGTATGGACGTACGCAATCGGTGTAGTACGCCAGCGCCAGCCAGGGCGCGAACAGAAGGCAGCCGCCGACGGCCCGCAACGGGTTGGCCGTCGCCAGCGCGATGATTGGTGGTAGCAAGGGAACGAGCAGGAACATTCCCAGCGCGGCAAGGAATTCCCGCAACCCGTGCTGGTAGCAGGCAAAGCTATTGAATGCTTGCAGGGCCACGACGCCAAGAATGGCGACAAGGCCATATGTCACTGCGCGACCGCGATTGATCAGCATGGACGTTGCGCCTGATGCGGGCCGATCCGCAAAGCGGAAGCGGCTTGTGGTGAAGTTCGGAACTGCAGTCCGGCTTGGTTTTGGATCATGGCCATGTTACGGCTCGGTAAGCCTTGCCGCCCTTTATAAGTGTTTGCAACGTGCCACCTCGAGCGCATGTATCGCGGGAAGCACAGACGGATGGCGCTTTACCCAAAGCGCACCCAGGTAGTCCACGACCGACCTGCCCCCAAGTTCCTCTTCCAGGCGATCGCCCTGCGTAGCCTGCAGCAAGGCATGCGCGGATTCCATGACGTGCTCGGAAATGTCGGCCTGCGCAGTCCCGGTGTCGTTACCCCATTCCTTCTGGATGGAAGAGATGAGCTTTCCCGCCTCTGCTTCGGCCAATGCGCGCTTTCGTGGCATGCGACTGCCTATTGTCGAGTTGTCGATATCATCAGCCCCGCCGATCGTCAGCCACCGGGCGGCGTGCCTTCGAAGCGGATGCTGGCGCCATCGATCAGCGGCTTGTAGGGCTCGGCGAGCGATAGCTTCAGGTCTGCCCAGAACGTCACCTCCCTCGCCTGCGGCGGCACCTTGGCGAACGGCGCCTGCACGCCGAACAGGAACGTCGAAGGATCGCCGGCGAGGACGAAGCGCTGGAGTTCCTGGAGTTCGCGCACGCCGTCCGGGTTCAGGGCCAGCACGTAGGTCGAGACCGGCACATCCGAGCGGAACAGGCCGCCCGAACGCTTCTCGCGCGAGGTGCCTAGGAGCGACAGCCCCATCGAGGCGGACTTGATCCCGGACGCCCCCTCGAGACGCAACTTCAGGCGCGCGGCGGGAACGTTGACCTCATACCCTTCCGGGACGGACAGCCGGACCCGGACCTGCGCTGGGTCGGTCTGCGCAAGCGTGCGCGGCGACAGCGACGACAGGCTTAATGCCGTGGACAGTGGGATGGACGCACACCCCGCGAGCGCCATGGTCGTTGCCAGAAGCATCCCTGCAAGCGAGCGCATGGTTCTTTCCTTTAGATCGAGGATGGAGGGTGTTGTAGCGCTGACCCGATGGCCAGGAAGGTCGCCTAGCGCCACGCAGAATAGGACGTCACATGGGCATGCTCGAATCGTCCGCGCGCATCCGTATCCATGTCGATGACGTAGCCCGACTGCCTCAGCACCGATTGCTCCGTGCCGATGACACATCGAAGATGCTGCGAAGCCGTTTCTTTGCAAGCGTCGAGGAAGTAGTCGTCCGAACCGAAAATCGGCAATCCTGCAAGATGGCGGTTCAAGCCTTGCTCTACTTGTTGTGCGCTATAGGACGTATAGGGTTGGTCGAATGGGAGCCCAGATGCCGCATACACGAGTTGCCACGGCGTCTCGCAAGCGCAGGGCGCCGGGGAATAGCCGAACAGCAGAAACCCTGCGGCGCATGCCGTGAGGGTTGCTGCTCCAAGAACAGGAAGGCGCCGCTGCATGTCGCTGGTCCCTAGGTCGACTGATGACACGATGGTTGCCGAGGCAAGCCATCGCAAAGTGGTTCGGCTCGAACGTCAGATAGGCTAGCGTGTTATCGCATCCCGCCAAACCCGCAATCTGCGCGCTGCCAATTGAGCACGGTCTTCTGTGCCAGAAAGCCCGATATGCCGGTCGGCAATGTTTACAAGATGTCTAGCAAGCGAAGACTCGTCGATGCCTTGGTGCAGCGTGCAGCAGATGGATCGACATAGCCGGCATATTCATCGCGTGCTTGCGGAGCACCCGCCACCCCGATTGGGTCCCAGAGATAGTGCAATCCCTCTCCAACGGTTTGGTGCAAGGATATCTGCTGGCATTCAAAATTGCGTGCCATAGTCGATCCGGATCGCCGATCACGCTACGTGACGGGAGTGCTGCGTTCTATCTTCTACTCTTGTCTTGCGGCGCGCCCGATAGACAAGGTATGCCGAACCGTTGATGAGCAACCAACAGTACGCTGGAAATGCCGCGCCGAAAGCGATGCGCGATGCCGCCTCAAGGCCCTCCGAGGTTATCGCATCCGGCCCTAGTCCATCCCGAAAGAACCAACTCAAACACAGCAAGGAAAGGAAGGCCGCAGTCGACGTCAAAAGAGAAATCAGCAGCGTCAAGCGGGATGCGACAGCGATCGCTACGGGGAAAGCGACTCCAACGCAAACCAACAAAGTCGGAAGTGTAGCCATCGATATTTGCACAATATCCATATCTCTCCCGTCACCACTTCCCGAAGTACGACGAAATGTCGAAATAGACGTCTCGCTCTTCGCCGGATGGCAGCGAGATCGTAATCAGGTCCATGACCGGCGGTCCGGACAGCAGCGACTGCGATTTTACCTGCGCACCGGGGTAGTGCTGATTGAGCCAGTCCCTTTCCGCTCGTATTCCCTGTCCTTCGCTGTGCGCAGCGGAAAGATCGACTGCATGCTCCGGGGAAGAACCGTCGCCGTGGGCGATGTCCGTCCGTGGAGGCGACGCGGATTGGCAAGCCGCGAGACCTGTCGAAAGAACGACAGCCAACATTACACGCCGCATACGAGTCCCCCTAGGTGATCCCAACATCCCTGGACCGCTCAGAACCGGCTGTCCCCCGCGGCCGGACAAGGCTGTCGCCTCGCGTCAATCGGCCACTACGGGCCGCTGGATCTTTTTACCACAGGTGGAACAGAACGCGTCGCTGCCCGCCACCTCATGGCCATCGGCGCATCGCTGTCGCGAGAGCAGGCGCGGTGTACGGTACGCCGAGTAGAGAATGGCGAAGGCTGCACCATAGAACACCAACCAATGCCCGGAGAATGCACGGATGACCGAAGCGTCACCGATCCTCTTGAGATCCTGCGATTCGCTAGTCGCCATGATCCAGAAGAAGTTGGCGGCGGCATAGACGAATAGCGCGTATCCCGTGTAGCGCATCCATGGCGGGCAACCGGACAGCACCGTCTTCCAGTAGTCGCGGTGCGGCCTGCCCCGAGTGATACGGGTGGCGACCAGCACTGCGGGAAGCCACACCACGAAGATGCCGATGTGCAGCGACCAGACCAATGCACCGCCTGGAACCCGGAGTCCGAGCAGGGAGGCGACGTGGACGCAGAGGCTCAGCAGCAGCCCGACCGCCGCCAATGCCATGAAAGGGAGGAGTAGTGCGGCCATCGTCGCCCCTGATTGATACCTGACGCCTGAGTCGGCGGAATCTCAAGACAGCTTGGAACGAATGCGTTGCCATAGAGCGCCACGGCCGCAGCGCGAACCGGCGCGGGCGTGACGAAGCGTCAGGTCGCGCGGGCGCGAACCTGCACGACATTGCCTTCCGGATCATGCCCATCCAAATGCAGTTGATCGCGCCAGCGCCACGCGGAGGCGAGCGGCTTGAAGGCACCGCCGCAGGACTCGGCCGCGGACCGGGCATGCTCCAGGCTCTCCACCAGGAACGAGCATTTGATTGGCGTCCCCGCTCTCACGTGGAGCGGCCCAGGTGAGGAAGCAGGTGCCCTGTCGCCCGCCATGCGGACCACGGCGATTTCGTAGTGGGCATTCCCCACCACCACGAAAGCGTCGTCCTGCTCCACAAGGTCGAGCGAAAGCGTCTTCCTGTAGAACTCGGCGACCCGCTCGATGTTCCGGGCGTAGATCACGCTGAGGGCATGGACGGGATGGGAGGTGCTCATGCAATCGGCTCCGGTTCGAAGGCTTGGTTGGGCAGCTCCTGGCCGCACCATGGACAGAATCGCGCAAACGCATAGTGCTCGTTGATCGACCAGCACGCATCCTCACCCCTGAACAGTCCGAACGCGAATCGGACCTCGGCGTCGGGATGCGTCGCAGCGGCGAGCATGTGGATGCAGCAGTACTTGCTCAGCCGTTCGCGATGCGTCACACGCTCGGGAAACTGGGCGTCCAGCCAGCTGGCGCTCCACCGCTGGCACGCTGCGCACTCCTCGATATGCGTCATTGCCTCGTACGTCGTCCGGTCGGGGAAATGCGCTTCTTCGACGGCGATCATCCCTTCCAGCGTCAGCTTGAGCGCGGCGTCTCCGTCGATGCGGTCGCGCATGCTGGCCATCATCTGTCGGGCGGCAAGGCAGGTCTCGTCGGTCGTCATGTGCTGTTCGTTCGCTGCGATGCGTGAGATCGACCGAGCCGCAAGCGGCCTAGGTCGGCAGGGCGTCAGGCAACATCCAGCGCTGCCTGCAGCCGCGAAAGCTTGTGGAGGTATTCGTCCGTGTACGCCCAATCGGGCTGGAGCCTGGCCCAGACCGCTTGGCGCTTGAGCGCGCGTGCCGCGTAAGGCTTGGCCGAGGCATCGATCGTGCCCTCATCGGCGAGCTGGCCGAATGCCGTCGCCAGCACCGAGACGTCCGTGGTGAAGATGTACTGCTGATCGTCGAAATCGGGATCTTCGATCTGCTCGCGCACCGTGGACTCGTTGAAGATGGCGTCAGAATACTCGGACACCTCCATCTCTCCAACCGACTCGATCGTCCAGACGATGCAGTCCTCGAGCGGTTCACCTGGATGGTGCTTGCGCCATTCGCGGTACTCGTGAAGGGCGGTGTCTCCTTCGTCGGATCCGAAAGGGGCGAGCTCGTCCGTGCAATCCCAGAAGAATTCATCCGGAATGATCTGGAGCGCGCGGGGATGGCCGTGTTCCTTGTCGATACCGCCGAGATCTTCTTCCATGACGTTTCCTGATGCCTGTGTGCGGATTGAATTTGCGGGATTGTAGGGGGCTTCGGTCGCCGAGTGGGAGCGGCCGCTCAGGGTTCTCGACGGGCTTGCGGCAGTCAGGTCGGCGTGCCACTGGAACGCCTCAGCGCGGGCGAGGTGCCGCTGACGTCAACTGTCTCTCTCCTTGCCGGCAGGCGCTGGGGAGCGGGCGTGCTGCAATCGGTGGCTCGCTCGCCTCGCTCGCGGATGGCCACGCCTTCGACCGCGAAGTCGCACGTGACCCCCTGCGTGACCGCATGACCCCTCCCGAGTTGCAGTGAATCTGCAATGGATGACGCCGGATCGCCTCAGGTCGCTTGCGCCAGGTCACCGCCATTGGGCCACACTATCGCCCCCACACCTGGAGTGATCGAGATGCGCAGAGCCTGGCTGCTTACCCTGTTGGCGATACCGGCGATGGCGCATGCCGCGCCGGACGATGCCGATGCGGCCACCTGCCGCAATGGCCTGTTCACCAACAGCCCGGCCGGGTTCGCGCTCGCCAAGGTCGCGGTACCGCGGTTATACCTGCTCGACGACAGCGACGGTTGCCCGGGCAAGGGCGAGGCCGCCTGCCGGCAGCGCGCCTACGTGGTCAAGGGCGATGTGGTGGTGCTGGCGCAGCGGCGCGACGGGTTTGCCTGCGCGTTCTATCCCAACAAGGTCGGCGGCAGTGCCGGCTGGGTCGCACAGGCCAGCGTGCAGCCGTTGCCGAGCATGGCCCAGCCGACGCCGCAGGCCTGGAACGGCCGCTGGCACGATGGCGACAATGAGCTGCAGTTGACCGCCAATGGCGACGGCAGCGTCACCGTCAACGGCGATGCCTACTGGCCCAGCGCCAACCCGGATCCGGAGCAGGTACCGGGCGGCCCGCACATAGGCGCCGTCACCGCGCGCGGCTACCCGGAAGGCAATCGGGTGGAGGTCAGCGAGGACGAGTGCAAGGTGCGCCTGCAGCTGCTCGGCGACCTGCTGGTAGTCGCGGACAACCTGCAGTGTGGCGGCGCGAATGTCAGCTTCGGCGGGGTGTATCGGCGGGAGGCGGCGGCGCGGCGTTGAGTTCGCAACATGGAAGCAGGATTTCGAACCTGGTGCCGCTGTGTCAGGCAAGGCCACGTGCGATTAGCGAGCCTATGATGCCGCCTGCAAATGCCAGGATTCCTCCACCCCATAGTCCCAACAGGCCCTTATACCTGTATGCAAGAATGGCGCGCTTGGCATCGACCATCGCTGCGCTGTCATCGGGGCCGATGAAGCGATCGGGGGAAGACCAGAGGTCAAGCTTCTGTTTATTGGTCAAATCCGCGTCATTCCACTTGCGTTCGGCGAATGCGATAGTGGACATGCGCGATGCGAGCTTTAGCCCTTTCACCCATGTCCGCGCGACAATGACGAGGCCTGGCGCAGCGCCAAACAATGAGTAGATCGTTGCGTCCGGGAAGCTCATGCGTGGTCTAGCACCTGAGGTGTGCCTCACCGCGAAACCGGCTCGGCTATGGCGAATTGGTGGCACCTGTCTTGCCTCCTGCCGGTGTAAACATCAGCGGCGTGTGGTGGTGCCCGGTTTCAGCCCGCCACAGTTCGCCCGGCAGCGTGATGCGCTTGCCGAGCCGAGGCCGGAATAGCTTGTACTGCCCCGGCTCCAAGAACAATTGCAGGCGGTTGGCCGAGATTGCGCTTTGATCTGAATCGAGCACGCATACCGGCGCCGGCAGTCGCAGGACGAAATAGGTTTCGGGTGCGTCGCCGCTCTGGGTGCTCTCGTAGTTGGGCGGGCCTGCAAACGTGACGCGCTCAAGTACGCCTGTGAGCCGAACCACCGATGGCTGACCGGGCAGGCACTGGGCGTTCGCAGCAGTGGAGGCCGCGAGGAGCAAAGCAAACAGACAAGTGAAATGTCGAAGCATGAATGTGCGCGCTTAGTAACTTGGCCGCAGTGGCAGGCCAGGATACCAAGCCGCCAACGTCCGCTTGCTGCGTTGCTTCTGATCTGGACCCTGCTATCGGCGCTTCCGGCCGCCGTTCAGTAGCACTTCGCCGTTCCGTCCAGGAAGAACTGCACGTCATGCGCCTGGCACCAGGCCTCCAGCTCGGCCTTGAACACCGGCCGTAGCGCTTGCGCCCACGCAGGCGCGCTCTGCGCCCAGGCGTGCTCGGTGGGCGCGAACACGGTCGGCACGCCCATCGTGAAGTCCAGCACGAACGCGCCACCCGGGCCGGTGCAGACCAGTTCTTCTTTCCAGCGCGGTTGGAATTGGAAGGTGCTCATGGGCGATTGATTGGGGCAATCCTCGACCAGCCGTGGGCCGTCAAGGATAGACGCAGAAAAGCGGGGTCAGGCTGACTTCCTTTCAAGTGAACCTGACCACGTTCTTGTCGTCCTATACTCGCAGGCCCGCAGACTATGAACTGAAGGGCCTGATCATGACCGATCGCACACGCCGAGATCTCATCGTTGCCGCCACCGCTTTGGCTGCCGGCGTGGTTGCCACCGGCTCCCGCGCGGCCACGGCCACGACCGCCGACAAGGCATCGTTCCCGCCGATCGTGCATCACGTGTTCTTTTGGTTGAAGAATCCGGATTCCAAAGAGGATCTAGCCAAGCTGCTCGCCGGTTTGCGAACGTTGGCCGGCATCGACACCGTGCGCGGCATCCACATCGGCGTGCCGGCGGAGACCGAGCAGCGTGGCGTCGTCGATGGCAGCTACAGCGCCTCGGAACTCCTGTTCTTCGACGATGTCGCCGGACAGAACGCCTATCAGGTCCATCCCATTCACAAGCAGTTCGTCGCCGATTGCGAGCACCTGTGGCAGCGCGTGGTCGTGTATGACGTCAAGCCAGCCGCGCCGTAGCGCGTTTGCAGCTAGAAGTGCACTGTGACCCCATCCTTTGTTGACTTCCCAAGTGAGCCTGACCCTGAGGTCCAACGCCTGCTAGCAAGGTGTTGTAACTCACTCCACTAGCAGGTGTGAGATCTCCTGGGGCGGCCCGCGTTTGGAGCTAACGCGTGCAAGGCCGACCGCAATTGCCCGTAGATCGCAGCCATGCTAGGTTCCATCGGCTGCACTTAGGAAAGTGGAGACCTTCGTACGCAAGTAACCATGGAGAGTGGCATGAAGAATTGGAAGTCTATTGCCCTGGTTTCAATCACGCTGTTGGGAATAAGTTGCACAGCGCTAGCTTCGGACCTGGTGAGTATCTGCACCACGTGCACCACACCCGCCTCGTTCCAGAATGCCGCCAAAGCAGAAATCGGCCGCGTCGGAGGCACGTATGATGTCCTGGTGATCAATCCCGATACCAAGGCTACGGCGCTCTTCTCGATCTTGTTCAACCCGAACGCGGGTGGCGGCCCACAGGCACAGACAGAACCGAAGATCGCTGCCTCAGGCAAGGCAATCTCGCTCTCCAACCAGGCATATACAGGCGTCACCGCACGTCAGGCCGAGGCCGAAGCAATCGCGGCGGCCGGTCCAGGAGACAAGTGGCAGGTCGATCAGTGGGACGCAAGTGCTCAAGAAGCGGCGGAAGTCGGCGCCATCATCGATCTGACGAAGACCGATCAGGTGATCGTGATGCCCAGTAATGACTATTACGGTTCTTTCGTTGGACGCAACGCCGAAGCCACATCGCTGGAGATTTTCAAGGCATTGACCGAGAAGAATCCCGCATGGGCTGGAAGAAGCCTCAAAGCTGCATTCCGCCAGCTACTCTCGAATAAGATGAAGCAGTTCTTTGGCAAAGACCCGCGTGTGTGCGCGGTGTTCAACAACGGCGACACGGCATGCTTCGAGATCAATTTTGCCGCACCAAGCGCGGATAAGTTTATCGCCGGCACGGCACGGGCGGTGGACGGCAGCCCCCTACCCGATGCGGGTTCAGGCAGTGCCGGAGGCGGTGGCGACCCGATGGTGGTGGATTGGAACCCACCAAACGTCGCTTATGGTGCCCGTGGTTCCACCGGTCGTGCCGGGGAGGTCTGGCTGTTCTGTGCCACCTCCGCTGGTGTGCTGCTCAAATGTTGGCTCCAAGTCTTGTGAGGAAATTTATGAAAGTCTCGACAATTGCTTTAGTCTTGGTAGCAAGTGCCGTAAGTGCGATCGTCGGCGGCGTGGTGGGCGGTAGTTATGCGCTTTCCCGTACCGAAGCGTCTGCCGCCGCATGGCACTGGTTGGATGCATCGGCCATGCTCGCCAATGCCAACGGATCGCCGAAGAACGCAGAGCAGCAGCGGGATTCGCTCAACGCGAACTTCGTGGCGCAAACCCGCTTGTTGGCAAGCACCTTGGGTGAGGTGAAAGACGATGCTCTGCACGCCCGCGTAATCGAGCGGGCCAAGTCGCTCTCTGCCCATCCCGATGCGATTGCCGAAACATCGCTGACCTTGGAGCAACGGAAAGAAGCGTTGACGGCGCTCTCCTGCCTTGCCGGCGCCGCCGATGGGGAGTCCCTGCAGCGGTGTGCAAAGGGCTGACTCGATTGCAAGCAAAGAAGGAGCGAAGAATCGCTCCTTCTTTGCTTAGCTACATCGCGAAACGCAGGTAGCTTCTGCGCACGCAAGAAGACCGACTGCGCTTATCGGTCACCTCGCCATGGCCCCGACTGTCAGCATTAACTGACCACATACCCATTGCGCCCGATGCACGGCAGTCGGTTCAGTCCTTGGTGACCAGACTCACCACGAGTTCGCCGTCGCGCACGCGCACGTGCAGCTTCTTGCCGATGGCGAAGCCCAGTTCCTCCATCCAGCGGCCGGCCAGGCGCAACGCGGGCATGCGCTTGCCGTTGGCGGCATGGCCGCAACCGACGGTGCAGTGCTGCGGTGGGCGCGTACGGCGCGGGGCGCGTTGCTGGCGGGCGAGATCGGCAGCGTCGGCCGCGGCGATCTGCTCGGGCGTCAGCATGGGAATGAGCTCGGAATCGACGATGGTCCAGTTCGGGCAGCAGTTGGCCTTGCGCGTGACACGCTTGCGCGCAGGGGCGGGACGGGATGACGGTGGATGCATGGCGAAGCCCTCCTTGACGGCCAGAAACCCGCCGCCGACCGGCGACGGGATGTCGGGAGGTTAGAAACCGCTAACAGACGGCGGGCGTATTTCCCCGAAGGGTGTTGTATTAGCCGCCCTCCCGACGCAGGCATCGCGTCGGTTGTACCTGAGGATCAGGCACAAAAAACCCACCGGTTTGTCGGAGGTGGGTACCGCTGTTAGAGGAGTTTCTACGCTCCTTGAGTTGGAGATTGCTACTGGCTGGGCGGGATGTCAAGTAGAAAACGGAGCGACTAAAGAATCTGGGTCAAAGTGCACTTTCTAGGGCGACCGGTACAGAGAAATTGCACTCTGACCCATGGTTTCCCGCCTATTCGTATTCCCACGGGCCGGCCTCAAAAATGGCCCTTCCTCCAGAGAACTCACGAATCCACGTATGTCTAAACTCCTCCCCGAAGCACCGAACCTCAAAGTGGCACTGAGGTGCTATGGCTGCTAAAGCTTCAAGTAGGCGTAGCAGGTACTCCGAATGGACACCGCAAACACTCTCTCCTGCGTTGAAAGATTCCCTTAGATCAGAGAGCAGGTCGTGATGTATGCCATCACGATCCAAAATGGCTAGGACTCGATCACCGACGTCATCAATATGAAGGGGCTCATCCCCGAGGTTAGCAGTTTGCAAGATTGTATGAAAACTCATTAAATTTCTCCCGCGGGTCTAACGTTTAAAAAATTTTTACTCTGACCCCGGTTGTTCAAAAATCGCTGGAGCAGAGGTGAAAGTGAACCTTTCGCCGTTAGCCGCATCTGTAGTGTAAGCGTCTTAGAATTCGACCACGGTTGACGGACCGTCAAAGCCGTCCGACAACTGCTCAGCAAGAAGGACGGCATCAGCGAGAGTCTCGCCTTGGCCATGAGAGGCGGTAAGCATGAAATAGGGGTTCGAGCCGTCGCCAGTGCACAGATCATCAATCGCTTCCTCAATCCGGGTGGCATCTACACCAATAACACCGACGTACTTAACTCCCTCTCGAATCCAGTCGGCAACCAACGGCTCGAGACCGGTTCGATAGCCGTGTAGCGAGTGCAAAACGATCTTGCGGGGAGCGACCATTGGGTAATCTCCCTGTTCAGCTCGCGGCCTGTCCAAGCACCGGCTGGGCTGCACGAAACTCCAAGCTGGCCTGGGGATGCCAAGGAAATTCACCGGACTTGGAGGGCCAAACGATCTGGTAAAGCGGAAAATCATTCCCCTGGTAGTACCAGCTGGCAAAACCCACGTGTTCGTAGTACTCCGACAAGGGAACCTCAGCAAAGCAGCAGGAGTAGTGGTTGATAAGGGCATCCGTTGGCCGTGACAGGTCGAGCGGTGCTCCAACTCGTGCCGCATCAGCGACGATCGAGAGGATCTGGTGCGACACGCCCGAGGACAAGCCAACGATTATCAACTCTGGGTGCCCGTACGTTTCGTACAGGCCGACGGTAAAGGAGTACGCGACGTGTTCGTCCTCCGCCATGATGTGGACGCAGTGCCACCCATACTCGGCAACGTCGTCAATGAGCTTTTGCTCGCTTTCGTCTTCACCAACAGTACGAACCATGCGCGACCCCCAAGCACTCCAGGACCGCGTAGGCGCGGCTAGCATCATCTTCGCCTAGTCATTGATTACCGTCAATTTTTAACGAAAGTGTAAAACCCGGGATCAGGTCGACTTGATTAATTGAACACGACCCCGTTCTTAGGGAACCTTGGTCGGAACGGAGGTCGGAGTGCACCTTCTAGAGCGCCGGTCACAGGGAAAGTACCCGCTGACTCTATCTACTCAATGATTAGATTTCTAATTCAAGCAACCCAGCTGCTTGTTGGAAATCGCCCTGCCAAACCAGCACCGCCGCTTGCATGGCTTTGGCCAGATCTTCGTCAGAAGCAGACGGAAGTGAAGCCGCCGCTATGCCGCCGAGAACCGCCAAGGCTTGGGTGAAGCTTTCCCGGATCGTGGCGGGAGCAGCAATGGGGTTGGCATTGTCGGCGATGGCGATCGAGGCGGGCAGCAAATAGAAGCTGAGGGTCGCCTTGTTTGGTGCCTCGGACAGCGTAGAGACGATCCTAGGAACGGCCGCGATAGAAGCCGAATAGATATCGCCTTGGTGATACAAGGCACTCCAAAGCGAGAACCAAGGCTCTGACTGCCAGTCCGGCTCAGCGGGAAAGCGCTCAATCTTCCGGAGCAGGGCTGGCAGGTCACTGGCATCACCATAGGCGTGCTGCAATAGATTCCAGTCAACGGATTGCGATGCGGCCATGTGCGATTGCCTAACGATGATTTGGCCACCCTAAGACAGCATGGGATGATCCTCCTTGAGTCATTGACGGCCGTCAATCATCCCCGGGCTCTGAGGGCGTCCGTTCTTGTCATCACAGAGGCGTGGCGGCCTGTTCAGTCCTTGCCGGCCGCGCGCAGTATCAGTTCGCCGTCGCATACGCGCACGTGCACCTTCCCGCCGATGGCGAAGCCCAGTTCCTCCATCCAGCGGCCGGCCAGGCGCAAAACGGGCATGCGCTTGCCGTTGGCGGAATGGCCGCAGCCGACGGTGCACTGCTGCGGTGGGCGCCTGCGGCGCGGGGCGCGTTGCTGGCGGGCGAGATCGGCGGCGTCGGCCGCGGCGATCTCTTCGGGCGTCAGCATGGGTATGAGCTCGGAATCGACGATGGTCCAGTTCGGGCAGCAGGTTGCCTTCCGCGTAGCACGCTTGCGCGCAGGGGCGGGACAGGATGACGGTGAATGCATGGCGAAGCCCTCCTTGACGGCCAGAAACCCGCCGCCGACCGGCGGCGGGATGTCGGGAGGTTAGAAACCGCTAGTAGACGGCGGGCGTATTTCCCCGAAGGGTGTTGTATTAGCCGCCCTCCCGACGTAGGCATCGCGTCGGTTGCGCCTGAGGATCAGGCAAAAAAAACCCACCGGTTTGTCGGAGGTGGGTACCGCTACTAGAGGAGTTTCTACGCTCCTTGGGGAATAGATTGCTACCGGTTGTTTCGAATGTCAACTGATAGACCTGGCGAAATTGCAGGATTGAAAGTGAACTTGATCCTGCTGTCGCAGACCACTTTCCGCCTCATACCAGACATGCAATCAAGCCACACAGCGAAGCGACATCAAGCTTGGACGGGTTGTTATGCTCAAGCCTTTGGATATCACTCGCACCCAATACCATCGTTATCGCGGTCCAGCTCGGGAGCGTACCCAGGATCGCCACGGCGAACCGGTGCGGCGCCCGCGGCCCGAGCTTCGGCGCAGTTGGCAAACGGCCGAGAGCTACCGCTAGTCCGGGCCGGAGCGGAGAAGCTCTGCCGAGGAACGGTGGAGGTGCGAGCGCCAGAAGCAGCGCCCTAGTGGCAATGGTAATCGCCGGTCTTTCGGTTGTTGTGGCAACCTTCGGCGTTCAGACCGCCCGGATGTGCAAGTGCCAATGCAGGAACAAGCAGGGTGATTAGGGCCGCGAAGACGAAGATTACGTGCATGTTGTCCGCCATCTTGGAGGATTGGGGTCAGAAGATTTATTTCCCCCGGCCCCGTTGTTGCGGGGTCAGAGTGCACTTCTAGGGTCCCGGATATGGGCAAAATTACACTCTGACCCCGTTTTTCGACCCCGTTTTTCCCCAAGGCCTAACGCCTGAATTAAGCCGTGCCGCGAAGCGGCGTCGGCTTGAATAAATTGTTAGGCCCCTAACCTCGCGACCCGAATTTCCGCGCGTTGCGAAATGGATTTTTTGTAACTTCCCATTCTTCTTTCAATAAGTGGCGGGCTTTGAGTGTCGTATCGTCAGCTAGCCTTCTCCAGTTCGGATACTGTGAGTCTGGAGACAGCTTTGCTGGATCGAGTAGGTCTCTTAAGGCTAAGAGCAGAGAGTTTGCCTCCAAATCATCGGGCTTGAACCTCAACTCGATGCGCCGCAACACATGAAATGCATCGTACTTGATGCGATCAAGCGCCGGCGCCAGCGTTATCTTTTCCTCGCTGTTACTCTCGGCATTGAAAGTTAGATATAGGTCAATCCATTCGTGGGATTTGCTTATGAATTCAGAAATATCAGCCCTGAGCCCATCGATCCACGCTTGACGAAACTCCGAAATCTTGACACTTCGAGCGATGAGTGCTGCAACTAGGGCAGCGCCTACGGCACCTAAAGCTATCCAAATTGTTGGAGTCATCTCGAAACTCTCATAGGGGCCTAACACCTGGGAGAACCGGGGTCGAGAACCGGGGTCAGAGTTGACTTTCTTAGAAGTGCACTCTGACCCCGGTTTCCGAGGCCAGAGGGCACTTCTAAGAAAGTCCCCTCTGATCCGCGTTTTTCATTGACCGTCCTGCTTACAAAAAATAGTTAAAGATTCACCTAGTCATGCTTTGAAGCCTGTATTGCAATAGGGATGTGCGAGCTGTCCATTTAATGCTGTCGCCGCACCACCATCACGGCGCCTTGTCTTGTGGTCAGTTGTAATCGAATTGACGTGGAGATACCCCCCACATATACCGCATCTTGGAACCGCATCTAGCGCTGAACGAATGAATACTTCACTCTTTGTATTTGAAGTGAACTTTGCCCCGGAGCGCCCGTTCGTGGCTCTAAGGGAGGCCGGTCGCGTGGTGTTTAGGTATAAAAAATCCGCTTCTTTTCTAATCGACGAAAGCGTTAACTTATCTGCATTTCCTGCAAGCATTCCCTCCATGACAAGCTGAAAGAACTTGGCGATGAACGGGTAGCTTGTATCGGCAGTCCTTAACTTTCGGTTTATTTGCTGAGTCACATAGTCATACGAAAGCATGAAAGATTCGAACTTTTTCCTTACCCTGGTGAAATCATCTAATTTTTTCCTTTTGATTATTTCACCAATAAACTTGACTATCCCCAAGAAGGCAGAACTCTTAAAACGACCCTCTTGTGAATAAAAATAGACAGCGGGATGCAATCCCAAGGAACCCGGAACATTTCCGTTAATTACATTTACCAAGTCCCGAACCCGCTTCAATACGGCGATTGTGTCATCACCAGTATTATCATCAGTGTCAAATATTGATTTTCCACCATCCGTGGATATAACTATGGAAATCATATCAACAATGAGCGGCAGAGTTTGGGCCGAATTCACTTTGCCTGCAATAGGTAGATCCAAAGTCTTAATTGGATTAGTTAGAGGCGGGAGAAAAAGAGCCTTATGTACCTCAGTTGCTATCGCCTTAATTTGCTTTTGTCGGGTTTGTGAGAATTTCGACCAATATTTGTGCCCGAAGCCACTGCGAATTACAGCCCGAGCCGCAACGCTTGTTGGTCTACGGCGCTCCCGTAGCAATTTCAGCTCGGTTTTGTCGATCGGCGCCGCCTGCTGGTTTATTTTAAAGAACGAATCTTCCGCCTTGGATATATCGCCTTCCACCCATTGCAATTGGATTGCGAGGGACCCTAAGTTTCGCGCACGATTGGCGATACCCTTTGAAGAGCCATGCCCGCCTTCAAGAGCAGCTCTATGTGCTGCGTACGAGCCAATTTCGCGATTAACCTGAGCGCGGGTCGCTTCAGCCACTTGCTTCTGCTCTGCTGGCAAACTACCTTCGTAGAAGGCCTGAGATGATATGCCGTCGCCGTAATCATCATTAACCCATGCTGCAATTGCACTCAATCGATGACTACCGTCAATTATGAAAATATAACCTCCTTGACTTCGCCAGAGGATTATTGCTGGAATTAGTTCATCGCTAATAAAGCTTTTTATCAGTTCGACTACCCTATCGGGTTCCCATTCGTTTGTTTCGCGCTGGAAATCTGGCTTTCTTAAGGTTTGAAAGAAGAAAGAATCGCTTTTTATGTCCTCAACGGACATTGTGCCCTTCTTGAGTCCCGAGTTAACTTGCTCGTCAATTTCGAAGTCTTCGCGCCTGATTAGGGCATCAAGGTTAACCTTAGCCATCGAATTCTATACCTTGTTGTTTCGGTAAAACCAGATTCAGAGTGCACTTCCCAGGATGTCGGGCTCAGATAAAATGCACCTCCACCTAATTTCTCAACCCAGTTGCTCTTTGCACCATTAAACTCGTAACTTACAGAAACTAAAAATTATGCCAGCGGTATTGATCGCCCTTATGCGGAGAGCCGTGACCTGACGTGTAGGGACCGCCGTGGCTGGATGTGTGATGTGCGCCGGACGCGCGTACCCTGGCATCCGCAGATGTGGCGGCCAAGCACATAGCGAGCGCGGCCATCGCCGCAATGATCGAAACTCTAGTGAACATCGATTCCCCCTGAGAAATGTCGAGTTCTAGCTTTCCTGACGCGTACTGAGGGTGCGCCGCACACCGCAAGCACGCGCAACCGTTCAATGAAGTTGATGGGAGTCCCTTCTCCCAGATAGACGATTCTGTTGTAGCACGACGCAATGCGGCGCGTGGAGACAAATGTAAATTCTGTCCCGGAACCGATTTCCTTGCGGCGGCGCCCTCAATTATCGGAGGGAGCGCCGCTGGTTAAGCCCTGCTTATCAGGGCAACGCCACCGCGTTATTGCACTGCGTCACCTCGTCCACCTCACCCTCGCTGACGACCCGCAACCGGCCTCCCTTGGTATTGGTGCCCGCCGGCAACGCCAATCGCACGCTCGCGATCCTCGGCTCCAAATCCCGCGGCGCCTCCAAAGCAGGAAAAGCCGACCGCGCCAATTCCCTGCCACGCGCATCCTCCAGCACCACGAACCCCGCCGGCGCATCCGCATGGCCGAGGCTGTGCACAGTGACCTCGATGGCATCCGCACTCACCCGCACATCGCCACGCCCAATCCCCAGATCCGGCCGCTGCTCGACCGGCACCGCGGCAGGCGCGATCAGTTCGAATTCCATCACCACCGTCTTGCCGGCCGGGAATTCCACGTCCACCGCCCCGCTCTTCTCGAACGCGAATTCGCGCGCGGCGGGCTTGCCATCGATTTGCCCATCGCCATCGCGATCGAGGCCCGAGTGCATGCGCCATTGCCCGACGGCGACATTCCACCCAGTCATCTGCGCCCGCTGCAGCTTGCCGCCGGTGTTGTAGCCGATGACGGTGAAGCGGTCCTGGCGCGGTTTGGGCAATAGTAGAGCCACCTGCACGGCGCCTTCAGGGTCGGCGAAGCGCCAGCTGACGGTGTGGCCGGGGTAGGTCTGGTTGCGCTTGAGGGCCACGCCGCCCAGGCGGGCGCGCTGCAGGTTCACGGTGGGCGATTCGACGCGGTCGCTCCACCAGTGGCCTTCGGTGTTCATGTAGTAGCTCTGCAGTTTGTCGCGGGTCTCGGCGCGGTACAGGGCGTCCAGCCAGGCGGTGTCGCCGCTGGCTTCCCAGGCGGCGTGGTGGGCGAAGTCGGGGACGGCATCGGGTTTGGCGGCGGCCTTGGCCAGGTCGGCGCCCCAGCTGTCTCGCTTGCCGAGCACGTCGAGGAAATTCTCGTTGAGCAGCGACAGGCCCGCCGGGCCGGCGTTGGCGACGCGGTAGTCGATGGGCTTCAGGTAGCGCGCCTCGCCGGTCCAGCGCCAGGCGGCCCAGAAGGTGTGCAGAGTGTCGGCGCCGCCGCTGCCTTCGAACAGTTCGCCGCCGCGGGTCTTGCCGGTCTTCCAGTTGATCTCGTTGGGCAGCGCCCATTGGCCCTTGGCGTTGGTGTACGCGTGGGCGAGGTAGCCGTCGGCCAGGCCGGTGACGATGCGGCGGCTGTTGGGGTCGGCGTTGTAGCCGCCGAGCAGCATGGCCGGGTGCAGCACCGGGAACGAGTAGGGTTTCTGCCACTGCCAGTTCGGCTCGCGGTAGACCTTGCGCCCGCCGAACCAGTTGCTGGCGAACAGCAGGTGGCCTTGCGGGTTGACCTGGATGATGGTGTCGAAGGCCTTCACCGTGCGCATCAGGCGCTCCACCGTCAGCGGGTCGCCCCAGTTGAGGTAGAGCATGGCGCTGTTGATGTTGATGCCTTCCTCGTAGGCATGCAGTTCGTCGGTCTCGATGGTGGACAGGCCGTCGGTGAACATGCCGTTGCGGTAGTTGGCGTCGGACAGCGCGGTGAGCGAGGCGTTGAGCTTGTCCGGGTCCACGCCCATCAGGGCGACGCCGGGCCATTGCTGGGTGAGGTCGGAATCGTCGGAGATGCCGCCGCCGAAATCGCCGTAGGCCACCTGGCGCTGGTCGATCCACCAGTTGATGTAGCGGCGCGTGGCCTTGAGGTCTTCCAGCTGCCAGAACGCCCAGGCCGGCACGCCCTTGGGCGGGACGGGGAGGTCCACCGGCAGTGCGCCCTGGTTGCCGTAGCTGATGTCGTTCCAGTATTCGCGGCCGAGCGCGTTGTCCGGGTCCACGCGCAGCAGGTCGCCGATGTCCGCATCGAGGCGCGCGTACAGCAACTGGCGCTTGGAGGTGGTGTGTTCCTCGACCAGGAAGCCCCAGTTGTCCTTGACCTGGTTGAAGCGGTCGGCGATGTGTTCGGCCTTGGCCTGGTCGCGCGGCTTGAACAGCAGGCGGATCTGCGCGCCGTCCAGCGCGCGCGCGTCGAAGCCGGGTGCGGCGGAGGCGATGCTGAGCATCAGGCTGTCGTTGCCAAGGATGCGGTCGCGCAGGTCCAGCCACAGCGTGCGCGCCTTGCCGGGCTTGACCGACACCGACACGTCGAGCATGTCGCGCGCCGGCCAGATCGGGTCCTTGATGCGGAGGTTGAGCGGGATCAGGCCGTCGTGGGTGGCGGGCAGATCCAGCGCCGGCAGGTCGATGGCGACGCCGTCCAGGCCGTCGTGCATGTTCTCCCAGCCGTAGGACCAGCTGCGCATCAGCGGTTGGTCCGGCGGGGCGTCGCCGAGGCTGGAGGGGATCAACACGTGCACGATGGGCAGCGACGGCGCGGCGGATTTTTCGTCGCTGCGCTTGCGCGTGGGCGCCTTGCTCGGCAGCGCGACCACGGTGCTGCGTTCGGCCGGCGGATAGCGGCCGGCGATGTAGCTGCGCAATGTGGCGAGGTTGGCGTAGTCGGGCGCGATGTCGCTGCGCACGGTGTAGCTGAGCGTGGCGCTGGGATCGGACGGCGGCGCGCCGGCGCTGACGTCGTAGGCCCAGATTTCCTGGATCGGGGTTTCCTGCGCGGTGTTGGCGAAGCGCAGGTGGCCGCCGCGGCGGCGCTCGAACTGGTCGACGCTGCGCACGATGCCTCGGCTGCGCTGGAACAGCGGCGCGGGTGTTTCATCAGCTGCGGCGTAGCTGGCCTGGCCGTAGGCGGCGCCGCGCAGTTCGATGCGGTTGAACGGTTCGTCCGGTAGCGCCAGGTCCAGCGCCTTGCCGCCTTCGACGTAGACGTTCCAGTCGGGCAGCTGGAAGTAGTCGTCGCGGCCGGGCAGGCGCGAGCGGTTGTAGACGCCGGGCCAGGTGGTCTCGGCGATGCCGTCGGTGGCCTTCCACATCCACTGCTTGAGATCCTTGGCGTCGGCGAATTCCACCTTGCGGATGCGGGTGGACGGTGCGTCCAGCGCGGGTGGGGCGTGGCCGTGGTCCCAGCCGTAGCGGTGCAGCCAGGCGTTGCGCGCGGCGTCGGCGCGCGGCGGTTCGGCAGCGCGCGGTTCCTGCTGGCGCGCCAGGGCCGCGGCGCCGGCCGCGTCGAGCATGCGGTCGTAGACGCGGATCTCGTCGAAATCGCTGCCGCGCAGGAAGTTGTAGCGGCTCTGCACCTGGTGCGGCGCCATCACCCGCCCGGCCAGGCCAAGCTGGTCGAGGGCGGCATCGAAGTCGAGCGAGCCGCCGTCGGCGCAGGCCTGCGCGCAGTCGGCGCGCGCGGCTTCCTTGCCGTCCACGTACAGGCGCACGCCGCGGGTTTCGTCCCAGGCGAAGGCGAGGTGGGTCCAGGCGCTGGCGGATGGGTTGTTGTCGAGGGTGAACGACACGCGGGTGCGCGCCAGGTTGGCATCGGTGACGAAGGCGTCGAAGCCGTGGCCGTTCCAGTCGATGCGCAGCCAGGCCATGTCCCAGCTGCTGTGGTCGGCGTAGCCGACGCGGAAGATCACGAACGGGGCTTCGCCGACCGGATAGCGCGAGCGCCAGAAGAAGGAGAGGGTGCCGCGTTGGGTGTAGAGGTTGCCGGGCGCGTTCCAGGCGAGGACGCCGTCGTCGGCCCATTCGATGGCGTTGCCCTTTACGCCGGTGGGGACCAGCGCGACCTTGTCGCGGAAGTTGGGTTTGGCGTCGCCTTGGGCGATGTCGGCGTCGAAGCCTTTGTCGGCGGAGACGCGGAACAGGAGGTCGGGGGCGGTGGTGGTGGGTGCGGGGGCGGCGAAGGCCGGGAGTGCCAGGCAGGACAGCATGGCCAGGCAGTGGGCCAGGAGGCGGTTGCCGGTGGTGGGGGATGTTTGGCCTGTCCGTGCGGAGCAGCGCGCGTGCGGGGCGCGGTCGCGCGATGGTGGGTGCCTGTCGCGGCTGAAGCCGCTCCTACAGGGGAACATCGTTGCGGCAGCGCGCGTGGCGCTGCGGCGGATTTCGTCTTCCATATCGCTCCTTTGCGATCGCCGTGCGCGCGTGCCGCCGCATGGCGATCCTCCCTACCCCCGATCCGGCGAGTATGCAGGCAGCGGCGCGCTGCCGGTGCCGCGCACGAGGCGCGACACCGGCGGGCGCAGACTTCAGAACTTGTAACGCAGGCCGAGCAGGTACTGGCGGCCGGTCTCGCTGTACTGCAATGGCAGCTGCGAGGTCGAGCCGACCCATTCGTCGGACGGTTCGTTGGTCAGGTTGATGCCTTCCAGGCTCAGCTCCAGGTGGTCGTCGATCTTCCAGCTGATCGACGCATCCACCGTGTTGACCGCGGTCATGCCGTGCACGTCGAAGCCGGTTTCGGTGGCCGGCACCTGGGTCAAGTACTCGTCGCGGTGGGTGTAGGACACCCGCGCGCTCAGCTGCTCGCCCTGGTAGAACAGGGTGCCGTTGTACGAGTTCTTCGACAGGCCGGTCAGGTCGGTTTCCAGCGAGGCCGCACCGGTCGAGGTCAGGTACTGGATCTTCGAATCGACGTAGGTGTAGTTCAACTGCACGCCGAGGTTGCTCCACTTGCCCGGCAGGAACGCGAAGGGCTGCGTGTAATTCAACTCGACGCCCTTCAGGTCGCCACCGGGGGTGTTGAGCGGCACGCTGAACACGAAGTCGTCGTTGACGCTGGCACCGGTGCCGTCGAGCAGACTGGCCGGCAGGCCGCTGGCCGAATACGGCTGGGTCACGCGGGTGGTCTGCACGAAGCTCTCGATGTCCTTGTAGAACACCGCCGCGCCCAGCATCGCGCCGTCCTGGAAGTACCACTCGAAGCCCAGGTCGGCGGTCTTGGCGCGGATCGGTTCCAGATCCGGATTGCCGCCGCTGACGGTGCGCGCGCCGCCGGACACATTGACGGTGACGCCCGGGGTCAGGCTGCCCAGGCCCGGACGCGACATCACCTTGGCCGCACCGAAGCGCACCAGGAAGTCCGGCGAGAGTTCGGCGACCAGGTTCAGCGACGGCAGCGTGTCGTTGTACTCGCGGTTGACCGTGGTCTGCACCACTCCGGTACCGACCGTGGCGTAGCCGGTGGATTCCTGCTTGGTCTTGACGTAGCGCACGCCGAGGTTGCCGTTGACCGGGATCGAGCCGATGTCGAAGCCGAACTGGCCCATCAACCAGGCGCCACGGTCCTTCTCTTCGACGCTGCGCGTGTTCACCGCGCGCTCGGCCAGGGCGAAGGTGCCGGTGCCGCTGTAGATGTCCAGCGCATTGGCCACCGCATCGAGGTCCGGCACCACCCAGCTGCCCGGGCTGCCGCTGACGCCGCCGAGATTGGCCAGCTCGGTCATGTTGACCGGCACGATGCGGGTGCCGCCGGCGAAGGTGGGGACCGACACTTCCGAGGCGCGACGCAGTTCCTTGGTATTGAACGTGTAGTCCTTGGCCAGCACGCCGCCGCGCAGGCTGAAGCCCGGGCCCAGGGTCCACTCGAAGTTCAGGCTGCCGGTGTCGAAGGTGTTTTCCACGTACTGCGGACGCAGGCGGATTTCCGCCAGGGTCCAGCCGCTGCCGTCGGTGGGATCGACGCCGTAGTTGAAGACCGGCGAACGGCTGTTGCCGCGGTAGTCGTACGAATAACCATCGACGTTGAGCTTGTCCATGATGATCGTGGTCTGGATCGGGTTCTCGTGCTTGGAGCTGGAGGTGCCGATCTGGCCGTCGATCTTGAACGAATCGCTGAACTTGTGCTCGCCGTTGAGGGTGAGCTGCTTGAACACGGTATTCCACTCGTCGTAGCGCTGCTCGGAGCGGATGTCGACGTCGTCGAACTCGCCGTACAGCAAGGCGCCGGTGTTCGGATCGATGTAGCCGTTCTTGACGATGGTCTGCGGCTTGCCGCCCTGCGAGGCGCCACGGCTGAAGGAGATCGCCTCGATGTACTTCTCGGTGCGCTTGGCGTCGATCTTGGAGTACAGGCCGTCCAGCGAGAACTCGGTGTTCTTGCTCGGCTTCCACTGCAGCGAGCCGGTCACGCCGGTGCGCTTCTGCTCGTGCTCCATCAGCGTGTAGCGCGGGAAACGCGGGTGGAACACGTCGGCGCTGCGCGCGGCGGCGAACGGCGAGGCGGCGCTGAAGTTGCCGTTGCTCGGGCCGTTGGCCCAGCGCCCGCTGTTGCTGCCTTCTTCCAGGATCTGCCGCTCCGAGTACGCCACCGACAGCAATGCGCCGAAGGTACCGTCGGCCCAGGTGTTGGCGATCAGCCCGGCCACGCGCGGGTCGGCCTTGTTGGACATGTCGTTGTAGCCGGCCTGGCCGTTGAGGGCCAGGGTGAAACCGTCGTAATCGAACGGGCGCGCGGTCTTCAGGTCCACGGTGGCGCCGAGCGAGCCTTCCTCGACGTCGGCCGAGGCGGTCTTGCGCACCACCAGCTGGGTGAACAGGTCCGAGGCGAACACGTTGAAGTCGAAGCCGCGGCTGCGGTTGGAGCCGCCGGACTGGTCGGAGCCGCCGACCGTGGTCAGCGCTTCCATGCCGTTGACCCGCACGCGGGTGAAGTCCGGGCCCAGGCCGCGCACCGAGATGCTGCGGCCTTCGCCGGCATCGCGGGTGATGACCACGCCGGGGATGCGCTGCAGCGATTCGGCCAGGTTGAGGTCGGGGAAGTCGGCGATGTCCTCGGCCACGATGGCGTCGACCATGCCGGTCTCGCCGCGCTTGAGGTCCAGCGCCTTTTCCACGCTGGCGCGGTAGCCGGTGACGGTGACCGTGTCGAGCTGGGTGGCCGGCTCGGAGGAGCCGGCGGCGGGCGCAGGATCCTGCGCGGGCACGTCCTGCGCCTGAACCACGCCGGCCTGCAGAGCCAGGCCGATCGAGAATGCGAGCAAGGTAACCGGTGTCTTCCGGCGTTCGGTACGAGATTGCATGTCCTCCCCTCCCAAGGGTTACATGAACTGCGTGATATTTCGGGCTGTTGCCGCGGATGACACCGCTGGTCAAAACCGACGTTAACAGTTGCGAAACATTGCGGCATCTTGCAGCGCAACAGAAAATCCGGCGAATTTGCAGGCTTTCGGCACAAAGCCTTGCCTGGCTTGGCGCGGCCGCTGCGACCGCTCCGCGCAGGTCGCTGCAAAAAATGACACCGATAGCCAATGGGCTTGGCCGGGGCCGCCGTTCCCGGCATGCTGGGCCCCCTCTTCGACCGATCAGGATCTTCCCTGCCATGACCGCCTCCCGCATCGTCTGCTTCGGCGAACTGTTGCTGCGCCTCGGCGCCCCCGGCCACGAACGCCTGCTGCAATCGCCGCGACTGGACGTGCATGTCGGCGGCGCCGAGGCCAACGTCGGCGTGTCGCTGGCGCATTTCGGCCACGACGTGGCGATGGTCAGCGTGCTGCCGGACAACCCGTTGGGCGAAGCGGCCGCCGGCGAATTGCGCCGGCACGGCGTGGACACCCGCGGCGTGCGCTTCGTGCCCGGGCGCATGGGCCTGTATTTCCTGACCACCGGCGCCGGGCATCGCCCCAGCGAAGTCACCTACGACCGCGCCGGCTCGGCCTTCGCGCAGGCAGAAGCGGACGCCTACGACTGGCCGGCGCTGCTGCAGGGTGCGGACTGGCTGCACCTGTCCGGGGTGACCCCGGCGCTGGGCGAACGCGGCGCGGCCGCGGCGCTGGCGGCGGCGCGCAGCGCGCGCGCGCTCGGCGTGCGCGTGTCGTTCGACGGCAACTACCGGCCCAAGCTGTGGGAGGCCTGGAACGGCGACGCGCCGGGCATCCTGCGCCAGCTGCTGGCGCAGGCCGACGTGCTGTTCGCCGACTACCGCGACCTGGGCGTGGTGCTCGGCCACCAGTATCCGCAGGACAGCGCGCAGGCGCGGGTGGAAGCCGGCGCGCGCGACGCCTTCGCTGCGTTCCCGCAGCTGCAGGCGATGGCCTGCACCCAGCGCGTGGCGCACAGCGTGGACCACCACAGCCTGGGCGCGATGCTGCTGCGCCGCGACGGCCGCGTGGCGCAGGCGCCGAGCGAGGAGCTGACCGGCATCGTCGACCGCATCGGCGGCGGCGATGCGTTCGCCGCGGGCGTGCTGCACGGCCTGAGCCAGGGCTGGGACGACACCGCCACGATCCGCTTCGGCCTGGCCGCCGGCTGCCTGAAGCACTCGGTGCCGGGCGATTTCCATCCGCTGGGCGAAGCCGATGTGCAGGCTTGCGTGGGGACGTCGCGGTTCGATGTGAAGCGGTGAAAAGCCGGGATTGGGGAGTTGGGATTGGGGATTCGTAAGAGCGTTGGCTGCGGCGTTTTTGCGTGTGGGTTGGCGTTGTTGGCCATTCGTTTTTCTGTCGCGGCTGAAGCCGCTCCTACAGGGGCAGCGCGCGCGGTTCTTTTGTAGGAGCGGCTTCAGCCGCGACAGGAAAATGAGGCGGTCGCGATGCCAGGCCCCCATGGGAATCGCGACATCGACGCCACCACGAATCCCGAATCCCCCATCCCCAATCCCGGCCTTTGCAGAAGCGGCTTCACCCGCGCGCTGCGACACGCTTCAGCCGCCGGGCGGCGTCCATTGAGGCGTGGTGCGGACCTTCCTGCAATGCTCGGCACCGCGGCGGCCCTGGTTTCCCGCGTCGCGACTGAAGGGCACCTCGAACAACCGGTCAGATCATCGCGATGGCCTCTCAGCATCCGGCGCCCCAGTCTGA
>NZ_JACSQX010000010.1:165765-247556 GCF_014836395.1 Xanthomonas bonasiae | reverse complement strand
CTACCGCTCGCCGGTCGAGTTCGAGAAGATGGTTGTTGTTCCCTAATTAACCTGTCCGAGAAATCGGGGGTGGCTCAGGTTCACTTACAGCCAGAAGTGAACCTGACCCCGTTATTCCGGCTCACTCCCTTTGCTCGCGCACTGACGCTCGCTGCATCCCAGGGCCGGCCCCGCACCACGAGGCCAGCCCTCTCCGGCGACGCACCCCTGCCGCATCCCGCCCATGCCGAGATCAATGCAGCCGTCCGCTTCCCGCAGACGGTGCGTCCCACTCCACCGCGTAGGCCGCCCGCTCCTCGCGTACGCCGGTGGACGTGGGTTCGCGCAGCGGCTGGCGCTCGATCTGCAGCAGCAGCGCCCGCATCGCGTTCGCTGCCTCGCAGAGCGTGTCGCCCGCCGCTGGCAATGCCTGGCCGGCACGCGCGGTGGCATCGCCGGCCGCCACCACCCGGGCATGGGCCGAGACGGTCTCGGCCAGCAGGGTGAGCCGGTCGAGCTGCGCCAGCGTGACGCGGAAGGCGCCGCCGCCCACGTCCGGCGCCACGGCGACGGTGGCAGCGGGCCGGGCGCCGTGCGTCGTGTCGGTCCGCTGCGCAGGATAGGACAGCGCGTCCAGCACCAGCTCCACCTGGTCGGCCAACAGCTCCAGACAGACCGCCAGCTCGCCCATGCGCACTTTGGGCTCGGCGGCACGCTCCTCGTCCGGCGTGCGCGGCTGCGCCAGCCGGACAAGGAACCTCGCGTGATCGCGCAGCTTCGCCAGCCGGAACTGGCTCTCCTCCGGCAGGAAATAGCCGGGCATGTCTTCATCGTCCAAACGGTCGTACGCCATCGTGCCTCCTCGTTCCATGAAGGGGTCCGTCCACCACGCGTGGCGGACGGGAAGTCGGGAGGTTCGAAACCGCTAGTAGCCGGCGGGTGTATTTCCCCGAAGGGTGTTGTATTAGCCGCCCTCCCGACGTAGGCATCGCGTCGGCGGATCGGTCATCGGTAGCAGCGTCGGGCAGTGCGGCAGCAGCGCTCTGACTTGACGCAAGATTGGATAGCAAGCTAAATAACATCGGGAAGACACGATAAGGTATTGGTAGGCACGGGAGCTCACTTTCGTGGGCAAGTGCGGCAGGCATTCGCCGCATTTTTTTGTGAGATTGCGCGCAGCACTTGCCGGAATAGCTGCGACTAGTGCGCCAAAAGTGGAATGCGCCGCCCATTTGTCTAATACACTTTCTTTTGTATTTGATATGCTCCGAAGCTCAGGGGGATCATTCAAAAGGAGTTGTAGATGAGCAGCACATTTCGCAGCGGCAGATATGGCTATTTACCAAGCATTTGTTGGGTTTTATTTCTGGGGTGCTTGGCAGCCTGTACATGCACGACAAGTGCTTTTGCGCAACAAGATCTGCGGACAAAAGGCCCAACGCCGGTAACCGATAATGGATGGAAAGAGATACAGCCCGTGCTGCAGGCGGAGCTTCAGGAATTTGTAGATAGCCAAAAAAGAATACCCGGACAGTCCTCAAAAATAGACGTAAGGGTTGCTTATAATCGGGCCGAAAATAAAATTATCATCGATTTGGGTGATGGTTATATACCAAAAGGGATGAAGGTTTTTTCTGACAAATTAGGTGATGCGCTTGACGAAGTGAGTCGAAAGGGGCATAGCCTCGTCAGTGGCATCCTTGATGTTGAGCTTGTGACATTGCGATTTAATGGGAAAAGCATCAGTGAGATTTTCCCGGAAGATTTTCCGGCAAGCCAGAATTCTAAAAAAAAAGTAACTAAGGCGGCGACCGCAATTTCGCCACCCGTGGTCATCAATCCTGGCCACGGGATTTATTATCATCACGGGTATAACGACTGGCGATTTCAAAGGGATACTTTCTTTGGCGTGCTGGAGGACACTACCACGTCCACTTACGCCCAGGCGCTTTCTACTTACCTTCTAGCGCGCAACTCATCTGTTGTTAAAGAGGTCAAATATACCCGCAGCATGGACTATATGAGCGTAGATAGCGAAAGCAACTACACCATGTACAAGATGGCCTCTAGGTACTACCTTAAAGGGCTTTATCCAAATGAAGGCCCTACGATGTGGAACCTTTTCCCAAATGGCACTGGCGACCCCGAGAGATATAACCTTCGAGAGCAGGATGATGATATCGCGGCTCGGCCCCTATACGCGAATTTCATTAACGCTTCAACCCTTCTTTCGATCCATACCAATGCCAGTAGTGACGCCACTGTGCGTGGCACCACGGTCTGGGTGCAACCTGATGTGCCTGTAAGTGCGCAGCTAGGAAATAGAGTCCTTTGCTATATGAAGGAGCAGATCCACTCCGTGCCTGGCTATGAGAATTTCGAGGTAGCCCCCCTTGTTGGCGAACTGAACAAAGGAGAGAATAGAAGGGCGAAAATGCCCGCCATTATTGTGGAGGTGGCTTATCATACAAATGCCGACGACGCAGCGGCACTTTTGGATAGCAATTTTAAGCAAGCAGCAATGCGCGGTGTGGAAAAGGGGTTTCGGAAGCAGGATCAACCTTGTACACCCTTTGCGATCACTTCAATACCAACAGTTACTTCGCAATTTAATAAGACATTTTACACTCCTGTCGTATATGCCGGATTCCCGACATTTCCTCTTACGAGCAAGACTATACTTGATTCATGCACCACTGGATGGGACTGCAGTCCAGTAACAAGGATTTTGTATGCGGACTCGGGCAATAATACAATTAACATTGACAGGAAGTGTACGACATACGATGCGAATCCTGCGCCGGCTACATTCAGCGGCAGAACAACAATCACTGACGGCGATGGTGTTGTCACGGCCGCATTTAATCACACTTATACTTGCAGCAAGGCCGCGCCCTGATGACATTATGTAAGGCGTCAACATTGCGTCTTAATTGTGAATAAATATAGTGGAGCCTCTTTTGTGACGCCACGGTAGAATATTCTCAGTGGCGTACTCGATAAAGACGAGACCGGCACGAACGAACGTCCGCATGTCATTCCCCAGAAGATCCACAAGTTCGATCAGAAGATCCTGGGCGTACTTGCTTGCCAATTCAACTGGATTGCTTCCCACGTCCAGCAGGAAGAACGGAATCAGGTTCACCTACCCCGTTACTCGTCGCATGCCCCCCGCTTAGTGCCTCAGGCGCCTCACTTCCTTTGCTCGCGCACTGACGCTCGCTGCGTCCCAGGGCCGGCCCCGCAACACGAGGCCAGCCCTCTCCGACGACGCATCCCTGCCGCATCCCACCCATGCCGCGATCAATGCAGCCGCCCGCTTCCCGCAGGCGGCGCGTCCCACTCCACCGCGTAGACCGCCCGCTCCTCGCGTACGCCGGTGGACGTGGGTGCGTGCAGCGGCTGGCGCTCGATCTGCAGCAGCAGCGCCCGCATCGCGTTCGCTGCCTCGCAGAGCTTGTCGCCCACCACTGGCAATGCCTCGCCGGCAAGCGCGGTGGCATCGCCGGCCGCCATCACCCGGGCATGGGCCGAGACGGTCTCGGCCAGCAGGGTGAGTTGGTCGAGTTGCGCCAGCGTGACGCGGAAGGCGCCGCCGCCCACGTCCGGCGCCACCGCGACGGTGGCAGCGGGCCGGGCGCCGTGCGTCGTGTCGGTCCGCTGCGCAGGATAGGACAGTGCGTCCAGCACCAGCTCCACCTGGTCGGCCAACAGCTCCAGACAGACCGCCAGCTCGCCCATGCGCACCTTGGGCTCGGCGGCACGTTCCTCGTCCGGCGTGCGCGGCTGCGCCAGCCGGACCAGGAACCGCACGTGATCGCGCAGCTTCGCCAGCCGGAACTGGCTCTCCTCCGGCAGGAAATAGCCGGGCATGTCTTCATCGTCCAAACGGTCGTACGACATCGTTGCCTCCTCGTTCCATGAAGGGGTCCGCCCGCCACGCATGGCGGACGGGAAGTCGGGAGGTTCGAAACCGCAGAGAGCCGGCGGGCGTATTTCCCCGAAGGGTGTTGTATTAGCCGCCCTCCCGACGCAGGCATCGCGTCGGCTTGCGCCCGAGCAACAGGCACAAAAAACCCACCGGTTTGTCGGAGGTGGGTACCGCTCTCTGAGGAGTTTCGACGCTCCTTGCTTAAGAGCTTGCCTCTGGAACAGAAGGGTTGTCAACCACTAAAACGGCATTGCCGAGGGCAGCTTTGACTTGCCATCTCCAGGCGCCAAGTTGGTAACCTGGTGCGTAGCGAGGATGACCATGACCCATGCTGTTTTTACTGCATCAGAAAGTTCCGCATACGACGACAGGATCGAGGAGCGCTACCACTTTCCTTCAACCTATCTTCGTGTAGTCGAGGCGGCGATTGGCGATCTGATCATCTACTACGAACCTAGGCGGACTTCCGGTGCGAACAGTGCGACCGGACGCAGCGCGTATTTTGCTTGCGCACGCGTGCTCTCCGTCGATCCAGACCAGATGCGCCAAGGTCACTACTATGCCCGCTTAGGAGAGTTCATCGAATTTGATCGCGCGGTCCCGTTCTCCCAGAACGGTCATTACTACGAATCCACGCTGAAGAAGGATGACGGATCAACAAACAAGGGCGCGTTCGGACGGTCCGTACGCAGCATTAGTCCCGAGGAATTCGATGTGATCATCAGGTTAGGCATGTCCACGCCTCTAGAGGCATGGGAGCCTCAGGACGCTGCGATCGATTCGACAAGGGACCGGATCAGTGAGGGCGAGGTACCTCTCTATGCAGAAAGAAGTGTTGTTCAGCGGCTGACAAACAGGGCGTTCCGAGACGTGGCATTTCGTAGACATGTCAGGAGTGCGTACGAGAACACCTGCTCGGTTACCGGCTTGAGGCTCATTAATGGGGGCGGAAGGCCAGAAGTACAGGCAGCGCACATTTGCCCGGTCGAAGCGAACGGCCCAGACACGGTGCGTAACGGCATCGCGCTCACGGGAACCGCCCATTGGTTATTCGACCGTGGCTTGATTTCGATTTCGCCAGACTATGAAATCCTCGTCTCGCCACACGGAGTTCCAGATGAACTCGACAGGCTGATCGTCACAGATCGTCGCCTTATCCTTCCTAAAATTTCAAATCTGCGCCCGCATCAAACCTATCTAGAATGGCACAGGCAAAATCGCTTCAAGCATTAGGATATTGGCGGTCCATTTATTTTTCGCTTCTTTTGAAATCTTTGGGCACCGCTTGAGACTTCTCGGTCTCCAAGCCCCAACCACTCTGCAGCAAGGCTCGCATCTTTCAGCCGATCGCCCCTGATCAAGCATGCGATTGCGCCGATGGCAGCAAGCGCGACGTACACCCACGCGACAACGGCGAACTGCTGCGCAAATTTTCCAGCCACAATCCAATAAGCCAGGAAAAGTCCAGGGCAACCAAGAAAGAAATACCCCACATTGAGCATCAGCACCTTGCGCTTGCGAGTGCGTGCATTGATGTGCTTTTGGTTACGCCAACGTACTTGCGATGTCGCCACGTCGAAAATGAAAAATTCCCAGCCGTCCGAGACGTCAAGCAATGCCCTGCCAGGATTCGGACCAACCATGAGCTTGCGGATCAAACTGGTCGGTAGGTATTGACCAAATAGGTGACGAATGCTAACGCATAGCCAAAGGTCGCTGCGTGTATCGATGTCCTTGAAGGCGTCAAGGAAGTCTTTCCGATCTGCGCTTCGCGCGCGGAGCAAGCCAAATCCGCCCTTCACAAGAATGCTTCCGAGCACAATGATGATCATCGGAACGGCTAGCGGTAAACCACCCACTTGCAATAGTTGTTTGATTACTGCATCCATTCCTTCGCGACTCCCATCAATGATCCAATGATAGCGGCTAATGTACGAAACTGGCTCTCGGCGTGAGCAGGAGAATGAAAGGGTACGCCGGTAATTGATACCCGCCAGTACCCGCGATTGGACGACCACGTGCGCGACATGCGGCTGGACATCTCAGCGCACGTTCTGTCATTGCCTAAAAGGATGGATCTCCAAGGACACACCTGTTTGGATGACGCCAAAACAGGGGCGGATTGCACTACTCCTGATTGACTGAGAAAAAAAATACACTCTGACCCCATTTCTTCTGAACCCATTTCTTGCCATCAGCGCGAGCTTGGCCGCCATGTCGAAGCTACTGCCAACCGCGCAGGCTGACCGCCAAAGGCCAGAACGCCTAGAGAAGAAGATAGCCCCTGACCCTATTTACTGAAAATTAAGGCCCCATCTCTGCTTCCACCTTCTAGTAATTTACTCTTCTGGATCTGTCGGTAGAGCATAATTTTTTATGTCTTTAATGGCTTCTAAAAGCTTAATTGCAGCATGAGCATCCAATTTGTCATCCACGTATCTGACTTCGTAAAGGCCCTGAAGATTGGAAGGCAGCTTTACACCGTCACGTACTAAAAGAATGAAACGTCGCCCATAGAAGGCCATAGCAGCCCCAATCTCTATCAACACATTTGGATTGAGCACTACATGCGCTTCGCCATCTTGCGCTGTAATCGTCCTGTCTGCATCAACGTGAATGATCGCAGCCCCACAAGAGCGCATATCATCCATAACCTTTTCTGGCACCGGCTTAGACACAGACTGCCTGTCAACCGATATTACCGGAGTCATCTCACCGTACTCCAGCATTTTCCTAATCGGCTCGACGAGTTCACGGTTCTTCCCATGTGTGATAAAGACCCGACGTCTACGAGCGTCATCAGCAATAGCGGTCGCCATCATGGACGAAGGACTCTTTCCAGACTCTAGGCCGTTATAGGGCGCATACTCCCTCTCAACGCGCTCAACAGATAGCTTTTCGTTGAATGGAATATCTTCCAAAATTTCTTGCTCGGATGTACTTACGCTTGAAATAGTTTGCAGGGAAACAAAAGCCTTACCTTTAATCTCCTCGATAATACCTACACTTCGTGCACTAGACTCGATACGAGCAAGAACCTCCGAAGCCTTGATCCGCGGCACACCCATCTCTTCAAGAACATTTACGGCGATGTCTTCTCGCGGAAAACTATGGCCATCATAGGCTTCCAAGAACTCACGAAAAACCCTCGGTGTGAGGATGGCCTGGCGTCGAGCGCCCATTGGGGCATCTTCCGACTTTGGACGAAGAATCTTTTTCGCCAACTCACTAACGGTAATTGTAGCGGCCTGTGAACCACCATCTGTTAGGCCGAACGCGATCGCAGCACCACTCAATAGCTTAAGTTGAGATCCTTTAGGATCCACATTCAGAGCCTTTGCCAACTGAAGAGGAGATACGGGTTTACCTGCATAGTGTTCAAGGATAGCCGCAGGTACGCGAAGCGCTTCATCAAGCGAAGCAGCCGGAACGTCCGCTTGTTTTAGATATTGTCGCTTCTCTGGTGATTCATGGACAGCGTTCCGGGACCGTACTTGACTCACCCTTTTGATAGCCTTCTTCGCCACCTTCGCACTCGCAGTTCGGCTTCGCGGGATCTTCTTTGCCATGGCGCTTCCTTTATGGACTTAGATTTATAGAGATTGAAGCATTTTCCTGCGTGGTACAACGGGGCGCCACGATGGAATCGAACCAGAGTGAGAGAATCGCCTGCGAACTCTCAGAATACTAATCCTGCGCCCAGGATATAATCGCCTCAAATGGAGTTAATTCAGAATTAAAATTCGCCGCGAGTATATGTGCAGAACTCTGCAATCGCTCTTCACGATGTCCGCAGCAGATCTGCTCTGCTTCTATTTGAGAGACTCCTGAGTCCATAGCCAATCTACCTATGCACGCCCATACCGAATCCTCGCCCAAGTGTCCATGTGAATTCCATCGACCACTGGTTTCACCTGCACGAATTTGCTCGACTTCAACGGTAACACGCTCAAAAACTTCGTTGAAACGACGGCATGTTGAAGCATCCACACCTCTTCGCGTAAGTGCATCTGCGAACTCCAGCGAAAATGAGAACCGTCCGTTCCATTCTAAATGCATCGGCGTAAGCAACCTATCTAGTCGGTCAATCAACTGAACGCGCCGGCAAGTTACAGAATAAGCAAATGCAAAATCGATTATTTTTCCAAAATTGCTATAAGCCAAATCAATAGTTGTAGGATTTATACATGTCGCATATTTCTTTTTTAGAAAATCACAACAAACACCAGGGTCAAAAAAATAATTCTCTATTGAATGCCCTCGCGTTAAAAATATATTTTCCCCAATATCTCCATTGTTATTTTCCGCATAAGTGTCCGTACAAAAAAAATCCCATTCTCGATCAAGCAGTCCTTTCGCCTTTCCCTCTAACTTATTCAAGAGACTAGTCACGATCGAAACTTTCTCGCGCGCGCCTTTACCAGCTAATGCGGCGTCTTGCACGAGGTCCACTGAATCAACTCGTACACGCCCCCCAACAGCGGAGCCCATTATTGGCTCAAGGAAAATACGCTGAAGTACAAGCCGGTCACTTTTTCCTTCAACGATCAAAGTTTTACTGGACCTAGCCTGGATAGCAATTCTATACCCCCCCAAAGAATACGAACTCACATCGACTCCTCGGAAAGATCATCTTCAAGAAGCACGTCGTCGCCAAAAAGATAATCTTGCGACCATTCCGGCTCAAAGAATTGGATGGAATCTGGATTATCCGCACCTACCTCAGGCGAGTGAGTACAAGCAATAACTTGACGCCCTCCAGCTTGCCTGGCGACTTCCATTATAATATCGCGCTGCCAATCGACATGGAGAGACAATTCCGGCTCGTCCACCAGAAACAACCCCTGCCCATGACTCATTCGGCTCGCGCAGAATATCATGGTCAAGACCTGTCTTTCACCAGATGAAAGCGAGCTCAACCTGAGCTTCCGCCCCCCAGAAAGTCTAATGAATGGACCGAAATAACGCTGCTCTTTTTGTGCGCCACTTATTTCGAGCTCTTTTCCGTCAAGAAATTTGTTTACGGACTGCTCAAATTCTTCAATCTTTGAAAACAGCCTATCCTGTTCGTCTGATCGATGCTTTAATAGCTCAGCGTAAAGTGCAAGCACTCTATTGGTGGTTTCTGGGCTTGTGTCTCCTTCTTGATAGAGGCGCCGCACAGCTGTGAGAATATGGCTGTAGATCTCCTCGTCCCCTCCATCAACCTTTGATGTAATTTTACCGACAGAAATTGCTACCTCGCGAAGTAGCTCAGGCGTTGTTCGAGTTGTCGTGACCGGATGAACAGAAGCTAATGCATCAAAAACCCTTGTAAAAGACGCAGAGAATACCTTTTGTTCAACTGACGCCATTTGCAACTGAGCCTGTCGGAACTCCAAGCTTAGCCTCTGATCCACATCAGAAAGTGAGGGATATCTAATAATTGGGACAAAATCACCAAACCATTGCCTACATTGCAGTGTTTTAGCTGCGGTCGCATGATGCTGCTCATCTCTGCGCGGGTATCCAATTGAATTGGCTCCGCGCGCCCGCGCCAGCTCATACTCATTTTTCACTATCTGCTCATATTCAATCTTTGCATCATTTTGAGGCGCATAGCGATATGGATTAGTAGTGCGCTCTAGAATGGATCGAAATGCAGGTAGATAAACTGGTCTCGGCCCTAAGATCCCGTCCAACACTCGTGAAACCTGGGCGCTTATTTTATCAGTGGTCTTAGAAAATTCCGCAACCACCTCTTCATTTATCTGCAATTGAATTTTTCGATTTCCAGCATCAACCTGGCTATCGAGCGAAACAATATACCCTTCAGAAAAATTAATAAATATGGCATTGAACTGCAGATGCAGAAATCTTGAGAAATCCCTCTCTAACACGTTTGCCAACACGTGAAGAATCGTCGTCTTGCCTCGACCATTCTTTCCATAAATTATGTTCAGACCTTCGTCGAACGACAGGTGCACATCAAATTGATCGTGTAATCCCAGTATATATATACTTTCAACACTATATTTTGCCATCCCCAAACCCGTCCTTGTATAGATCCGCCTGAACAGACTAGTACCAAATAGAAAAACGCCTTACTCACCAGTTTGGCGCAATATCAAAATTTGCATTTTCTATCTTGGAATTGATTCTATACTGCCTGATCGCCGAGCCGCCTTCCCGGCCATCCTACTTTCCTATGTCAGCGCTGCGATCAAGACATGCGCGAAGTATTGCCCATCGAAAGATAGAGCTCCAGATTCGTGCACTTGTCGGGCGACTGGAACTCTCAGTATCTGGACCTTCAGTAACAATCAGCATCTTCATCAACCCTGCTAATTCTTCCGGCCAGCAGCTGACAATTCCCCTTCAAGCCGCCACATCCACATACTCCACCTGACTCGAAGGCAGCGGAATCACTTCCCCATCCTCACGCATCCCCGCTAGATGCAGCTCGATCGCTTCACGGATCAGGCCTTCCACCTCCGCGGTCGTCGCCCCCGTCGCCACACACCCAGGCAGATCCGGCACGTACGCGGAGTAGTTGTTGCCCGCTTGCTCGATGACGACGGCGTAGCGCATGGCGATTACCTCTTCAGGCCGGCTTGCTTCAGGATGCTGTTCAGGGTGCCGGGAGCCACATCATCGCTCGGCTTGCCGGCCACTGTCACGCGGCCTGGGTAGACAGGATGCTTGAACTGGCGGTGGCTGCCGGTCTGGCTGACTTGCTGCCAGCCTGCGTCCCTGAGTTGTTGCAGCACGTCGCGGATTTTCGGGGGCATGTTCGCGGTCCTTGCGAATGCGGGCCGGCCAGGGGAAGAGCGCCCTCTTCCGCTGCGGCCCCCTCTCCCGCGTGGCGGGAGAGGGGTAGAGCGTTATTGCCTGGTGGGTCGTTTAGACGCCAACCGGATTCGACTTCTCCGGATCGATCTTGTACTGCTTGATCGCCCGAGCCACATCCTTGCCCGTCATCTTCCCGTCCTTCGCCAGCGCCGCAATCGCGGCATGCGCGATGTAGTACCGGTCCACTTCGAAGAAGCGGCGCAGGTTGGCGCGGGTGTCGGAGCGGCCGAAACCATCCGTACCCAGCACGGTGTAATGCGTCGGCACGAAGGCACGGATCTGATCGGCAAAAGCGCGCACGTAGTCCGTAGCGGCGATCACCGGCCCCTGACGCCCTTCCAGCAGCTGGGTGACGTACGGCTTGCGCTGCTCGCCTTCCGGATGCAGCCGGTTCCAGCGCTCCGCATCGAACCCGTCGCGGCGCAGTTCGTTGAAGCTGGGGCAGGACCAGATGTCGGCGGTGACGCCGAAGTCCTTGTCCAGCAGTTCGGCCGCGGCGATGGCTTCGCGCAGGATGGTCCCCGAGCCCAGCAGCTGCACGCGCAGTTCGCCCTTCTTGGGCTTGCCGGCGTCGGTCAGCAGGTACATGCCCTTGATGATGCCTTCTTCTGCACCGGCCGGCATTTCCGGGTGGGTGTAGTTTTCGTTCATCAGGGTGATGTAGTAGTACTCGTCCACCTGCTCCTGCATCATCCGCTTCATGCCGTACTGCATGACCACGGTGACTTCGAAACCGAAGGTGGGGTCGTAGCTGCGCACGTTGGGGATGGAGCCGGCGATGACCTGGCTGAAGCCGTCTTCGTGCTGCAGGCCTTCACCGTTCAGCGTGGTGCGGCCGGCGGTGCCGCCGAGCAGGAAGCCGCGGGTGCGCATGTCCGCCGCCTGCCAGGCGATGTCGCCCACGCGCTGGAAGCCGAACATGGAGTAGTAGATGTAGAACGGCAGCATCGGCACGTTGCTGACCGAGTAGCTGGTGCCGGCAGCCAGCCACGAGGAGATGGCGCCCGGCTCGCTGATGCCCTGCTGCAGCACCTGGCCGGACTGGTCCTCGCGGTAGAACATCAGCTGGTCGGCGTCCACCGGCTTGTACTTCTGGCCGAACGGGGCGTAGATGCCGATCTGGCGGAACATGCCTTCCATGCCGAAGGTGCGCGCTTCGTCGGCCACGATGGGCACGATGCGCGGGCCCAGGTCCTTGTCGCGCAGGGCGATGTTGAGGCTCTGCACGAAGGCCATGGTGGTGGAGTAGCTGCGCTCGCCGCTGGACTTGAGCAGGCGGTCGTACTTGTCCAGGCCGGGCACGACGAAGGACTGGTCGGCCTTGCGGCGGCGCTGCGGCAGGTAACCGCCGAGCGCGGCGCGGCGTTCCTGCAGGTACTGCACTTCCGGCGAGTCCGGGCCGGGGTGGTAGAACGGCACCTGCTCGGCGTCGGCCAGCTGCTTGTCGCTGAGCGGGATGTTGAAGCGGTCGCGGAACGCGCGCACGGCGTCGTCGTCCAGCTTCTTGGTCTGGTGGGTGGGGTTGAGCGATTCGCCCGAGGAACCCATGCCGTAGCCCTTGACGGTCTTGGCCAGGATCACGGTGGGCATGCCCTTGGTGTTCACCGCCTGGTGGTAGGCGGCGTAGACCTTGTGCGGATCGTGGCCGCCGCGGTTCAGGCGCCAGATGTCGTCGTCGGACAGGCCGGCGACCATGGCCGCGGTCTCCGGGTATTTGCCGAAGAAGTTGGCGCGGGTGTAGGCGCCGCCGAAGGCCTTGCAGTTCTGGTATTCGCCGTCGACGGTTTCCATCATCAGCTTGCGCAGCACGCCGTCGGTGTCGCGCGCCAGCAGCGCGTCCCAGTAGCCGCCCCACAGCAGCTTGATGACGTTCCAGCCGCCGCCGCGGAACACGCCTTCCAGCTCCTGGATGATCTTGCCGTTGCCGCGCACCGGGCCGTCCAGGCGCTGCAGGTTGCAGTTCACCACGAAGATCAGGTTATCCAGGCCTTCGCGGCCGGCCAGGGCGATGGCGCCCAGGGTTTCCGGCTCGTCGCTCTCGCCGTCGCCGATGAAGCACCACACCTTGCGGTCGGACTTCTCGATCAGGCCGCGGTGCTCCAGGTACTTCATGAACTGCGCCTGGTAGATGGCGCTGAGCGGGCCCAGGCCCATCGACACGGTGGGGGTCTGCCAGAAATCCGGCATCAGCCACGGGTGCGGGTAGGAGGAGATGCCCTGGCCGTCCACTTCCATGCGGAAATGGTCGAGTTGGGTCTCGTTGATGCGGCCTTCCAGGAAGGCGCGGGCGTAGATGCCCGGGGCGCTGTGGCCCTGGATGTAGAGCAGGTCGCCGGGGTGCTTGTCGGACGGGGCGCGCCAGAAGTGGTTGAAGCCCACGTCGTACAGGGTGGCGGCCGAGGCGAAGGAGGCGATGTGGCCGCCCAGGTCGCCGGGCTTGCGGTTGGCGCGGACCACGGTGGCCATGGCGTTCCAGCGGATGATCGAGCGGATCTTCCACTCGATGGCCGCATCGCCCGGGCTCTTGGCCTCGTTGGCGGGCGCAATGGTGTTGACGTACTCGGTGGTGGGCGAGAACGGCAGGTAGGCGCCGGAACGACGGGTCAGTTCGACCATGTCCTCCAGCAGCTGATGCGCGCGTTCGGGGCCCGCGACATCGATGACGGCCTTGAGCGATTCGATCCACTCCTGGGTCTCAGTCGGGTTCGGATCGTTCTGCAGCACCTCGTTCAACCAGTTCATAGCGCTCCCGTAGGTCGCACGCACGCGCGCGATTGCATGTGTTTTTCGAAGCCTCCAAGTGTAGCGCAACCGCCCCGCCGGACCTCGTACGCCAGCGTATGGAACGGACTGTCACATTGGCCCGGGACAGCGCGCGACACCCGGCGCGCGGCGGGGCGCGGCTGCGCTTATGATCGGGGCCGACTCCCGCGGAGCGCCGCCATGACCGCCCTCTCGTCAGTGCAGGACGCTTCAGCGGTCGCCTGGCGGCACAGCCTGCGCACCCGGCTGATGCTGTGGGGCAGCCTGATCCAGGTGGCGCTGCTGCTGGGCCTGGCGGTGCTGTTCTACCTGGGCGCGCGCCAGGTGGTGGTGCGCAATGCGCGCGAGGAGGTGGCCGGGCTGGCGCAGCAGACCGCGCGCAGCCTGGATGCCACGCTGGGGTCGGTGCAGGTGAGCGGGCGCACGCTGGCCGCCGGCGCCTCGGCGGTCGGGCGCCAGCCGTTCAACCTGCGCAGCCTGCTGCACGCCACCCTGGAGGGCGACCCGGACATCGCCGGGGCGCTGCTGGTGATCGAGCCGGGCACGCTGAAGGGCGACGACCGCGGCTTCGCCTGGCACCTGCGGCGCGCCAACGGCCGCGTGACCGAACAGCCGGCCGATGCGCTGGGCTACGACTACCGGACCATGCCCTGGTACCGGCGCACGCTGGCAGCGCAAGCGCCGTGGTGGTCCGAGCCGTACAGCGACGCCTCCACCGGCGGCGACTACCTCACCACCTACAACCTGCCGCTGCGCCTGCCCGGCGACGGCGTGCAGGCGCCTGCGATCGGCATGGTCAGCGTGGATGTGCCGCTGAAACGGCTGCAGGCGATCGTCGGCGAGCTGCCGGCCAATGCCGGGCTGCAGCCGATGCTGCTGTCGCCGGACGGGCTGTTCGTGCTGCATCCGGACCCGGCGCTGCGTTTCCACCGCACCCTGGAGGCGCATGTGGCGCGCGCGCGGCCGGACCTGTCGCCGCTGGCCGCGGCGGTGGCCGCGCACGCACCGGTGCGCTTTTCCCACACCGCGCCCGACGGCGAGCGCTACCTGACCCAGAGCGCGGCGGTCGGCGATACCGGCTGGACCTTCGCACTGACCGTGTCCGAGGGCTACATCGTGGCCGGGCTCAACCGCATCGCGCTGTGGGTGGGGCTGGGCGGCGGCAGCGCGCTGCTGCTGTGGCTGTGGCTGCTGCACCGCTACACCGCGCGGCTGGCGCGGCCGATCGAGGACCTGACCAATTCGGCGGGGCATTTCAGCCAGGGCGAGTTCGACTATCCGCTGCGGCATGTGGAGCGGCAGGACGAGGTGGGGGTGATGGCGCGCGCCTTCGACAGCGCGCGCGGTTCGATCAAGCGCCAGCTGGCGGAGATCGCCACGCTGGCGCAGGCACGGCAGCGCATGCAGAGCGAGCTTTCGATCGCGCGCGACATCCAGCAGGCGATGCTGCCGGACGGGCGCACCTTCGACAGCGCGCACAAGCACCTGGAGACCTATGCGTTGCTGGAGCCGGCGACGATGGTCGGCGGCGATTTCTACCAGTTCTTCGAGACCGAGCCGGGGCTGCTGTGGTTCGTGGTCGGCGACGTGTCCGACAAGGGCGTGCCGGCGGCGCTGTTCATGGCGCGGGCGATGACCGTGCTGGAAGTGGCCGCGCGCCGCCACAACCGGCCCGACGCGATCCTGATCGCGGCCTCGCAGCGCATGGTCGAAGGCAACGAGACCTGCATGTTCGCCACCGTGCTGTGCGGCCTGATCGACGTGCACAGCGGCGACTACTGGCTGTCCAGCGCCGGCCACGAACCGCCGGTGCTGCTCGGCGCCGACGGCCACGCGCAGTTGCTGGCGGTGGAATCGGGGCCGCCGCTGGGGATCGAGCCGCAGACCCGCTACCCGGTGGTGCGCGGGCGCCTGGCCGCCGGCGCCACGCTGCTGAGCTATACCGACGGCATCACCGAGGCGATGGACGCGCACCAGCAGGCCTACGGCGCCGAGCGCTTGCTGGCCGCGCTGCAGCCGGGCATCGACGCGCAGGCGCAGTGCGCGCGGGTGCTGGCCGCGGTGCATGCGTTCACCGCGGCCGCACCGCAGTCCGACGACATTACCTTGCTGGCGATCCGCTTGCGCCAGGATCCGACGCGGGAGGGAAGCACATGAAATTGAGGCTGCAGATGGTGCCGGCGCTGGACACGCTGGCGCAGCTGAGCGACACGCTGGAGGCCGCGCTGCTGCGCCACGGCGTGGTCCTGGACCACGTGAACCGGGCGCGGCTGATCGTGGAGGAACTGGCCTGCAACACGCTCGAGCACGGCCATCTGGCCAGCGAACAGCCGCCGGTGGAAGTGATGTTGCAGGTCGACAGCGGCGCGCTGGTGCTGGAATTCCACGACAGCGGCCCGGCCTTCGACCTGCGCACCGCACCGCCACCGGACCTGGACGCGGACATCGCCGAACGCCCGATCGGCGGCCTCGGCCTGCACCTGGTGCGGCAACTCGCCGACCACATCGACTACCGCCACGACGCCGGCCGCAACGTCGTGCGCATCACCTTGCTGCAACCCTTCGACCCCGCCCCCCAGGAGTTCCCCGCATGACCACGTTGAGCCTGCAGATCGACCCCACCCAGGACAGGCGCCAGCGCATCACCCTCAGCGGGCGCCTGGACACGCATACCTACCAGGCGCTGGACGAGGCATTGGCGCCGCTGCTGGCCACGCAGATCACCACGCTGGTGCTGGACCTGTCGCACCTGGACTACATCAGCAGCGCCGGCATCCGCTCGATCTTCAAGGCGCGCAAGGTGCTGGCCACCCGCGACGGCCGCGTGCTGGTGGTCAACCCGCAGCCGCAGATCCGCAAGGTGTTCGACGTGGTCAAGGCAGTGCCGTTGAACGAGATCTTCACCTCGGTGCAGGAGCTGGACGACTACCTGGACGAGATGCAGCGGCGGGTGCTCGAGGAGGGCGAGGGCGGCTGAGCTGGGTTCGTCGCGGCTGAAGCCGCTCCTACAGGGAAGCGTGCGGATCGCCGGCGCGCTGCATTGTGGGAGGGACTTCGGTCCCGACAGCGTCCGGAGTCCGAGCGCCTGACGACGCCGTTGGTCGCGGCTGAAGCCGCTCCTACAAAAAAGCGCGCGACTGTCGAACGTGCGCGACCAACCCGACCGGCGCACTGTAGGAGGGGCTTCAGCCCCGACAGACAGGCCCCGAAGCCGACCACCGACCGATCCCGCGTCGCGACTGAAGTCGCTCCTACAGGGAAGCGTACAGATCGCCGGCGCGCCGCATTGTGGGAGGGACTTCGGTCCCGACAGCGTCCGGAGCCGGAGCGCCTGATGACGCCGTTGGTCGCGGCTGAAGCCGCTCCTACAAAAAAGCGCGCGACCGTCGAAAGTGCACGACCAACCCGACCGGCGCACTGTAGGAGGGGCTTCAGCCCCGACAGGCAGGCCCCGAAGCCGATCACCGACCGATCCCGCGTCGCGACTGAAGTCGCTCCCACAACGATGCCGCACAGCGCGTCGCGGACTACCCGCAGGGCGGGCCTTGTCTTCCGGTGCCACTTCCGGCCCCCGCTTTTTGTGGGGGCGACTTCTTCTGTGGGAGCGACTTCAGTCGCGACGCGACCAACCAAGCCGCGCCCCGCACACCACACGCCGCGCAACACCAAAGCGCCAGCCACCTGCCCGGCCGCGCCGCTGAACGATCCCCCACCCCACCTGCACAGCCCCCGCCCTCACGGCCTTGCCCACCACCCAGATTCGATATATCTTTTCGCAAAACTTAGACATATCGAAACGATGCCCCGCCCGACCGACCCCAGCCACCGCCACCCGCGCCGCCTGTTCGACGAGGACAGCCCCGGCCGCGGCCCACATGGCCGCGGCGGCGGCCGCGGCAGCCGCCCGCTCGGCCATGGCGACCTGCGCCTGCTGCTGCTGGCGATGATCGAAACCCAGCCGCGCCACGGCTACGAGCTGATCCGCGCGGTCGCCGATCTGTTCCATGGGCTGTACACGCCCAGCGCCGGCACCGTCTATCCGACCCTGGCGCAGCTGGAGGCACAGGGCCTGGTGCAGGCCGATGAAGGCGCCGCGCGCAAGCGCTACGCGATCACCGCCGATGGCCTGGCCTTCGTGCAGGCGCAGCGCGCGCAGCTGGACGCGGCGGTGGAACGCACCCACCACAGCGCCCGCGCGCTGGTCCGCGCCAATGTGCCGGCACCGGTGCGCGAGGCGATGCGCCGGATCAAGCATGGCCTGCTGGCCCGGCACGGCCGCTGGACCGAGGCGGAGATCGAACGCGTCGCGCAGCTGCTCGCCCAAGCCGCCGATGGCATGGAACGCGATGGCGATGCTTGAGCGCTGCCCGCACGCCGTTGCCACCCCTCCTTCTTCTGCGCAGGCGCAACGCGCCGCTCCCCCTTTCCCCAAGGACCTTTTCGCATGAACACCCATGAAAACCGCCTGCTGCGCCATCCGCTGCGGATCCGCCACCTGCAGGTGTTGCGTACCCAACCGCTGACCCCGCACATGCGCCGCATCGTGGTCGGCGGCCCAGAGCTGGACGGCTTCGTCAGCGCCGGACCCGACGATCACGTCAAGCTGTTCTTCCCCAACGCCGACGGCGCATTCGTGCTGCCGACGATGACCGACAGCGGCCCGGTCTACCCGGCCGATGCCGCGCCCTCGCCGGCGCGCGACTACACCCCGCGCCACTACGACGCCGCGACGCAGGAACTGACCCTGGATTTCGTGCTGCACGGCGATGGCCCGGCCTGCCGCTGGGCGGCGCGGGCCAACCCGGGCGACCCGCTGGTGGTCGGCGGCCCGCGTGGCTCATTCGTCGCCGCCGACGACTACGACACCTACGTGCTGATCGGCGACGAGACCGCGCTGCCGGCGATCGGCCGCTGGCTGGAGGAGTTGCCGGCCGGCGCGCAGGTGGAGGCGCTGATCGAGATCCCCGGCTTCGCCGACCGGCAGACGTTGCCGTCGCGCGCGCAGGTGCGCATCACCTGGCTGGAACGCAATGGCGTGCCCGTGCTCGGCAGCCAGTTGCTGGAAGACGCGCTGCGCGATTTCGAAGTGCCGGACGGCGACGCGTTCTACTGGATCGCCTGCGAATCGGCACGCGCGCGGATGATGCGCAAGTTCGTCGAAGGCCGGCTCAACGTGCCGAAGGAATGGATCCGGGCGACGGGGTATTGGAAGTCCGGGCGCGAGGACGAGGCGTAGGCCTGTGCGCTTGCGCGCTCGATCGATGTGGATGCGGGTGGTTTTCGTGCGTCGGGATTGAAGTCCCTTCCACAGAAAACATGATTGCTGGCCTGCCACTGTAGGAGCGGCTTCGGCCGCGACGCTTCTTTGGTTCGATCGATCCGAACGTTTCCTTCTCCTGTCGCGGCTGAAGCCGCTCCTACATAAGGGCTGGGCGGTGCGGAGGCTGTGGTGTCATGCGTCGGGACTGAAGTCCCTCCTACAAAAAGCATGACTGCTTCCCACAAAAGGCATGGTTCCTACCCACTAAGGCATGCCCCCCCACAAAAAGGCATGACCCCTTGTGGGAGGGACTTCAGTCCCGACTGCAGCCAACCGACAACGCCCACGGCTGCGCATCGCCGCAGAATCCCGCCAGCGGCCGCCGGCATCTCCATCCACGCCAGCGCAAACGAAAACGCCCACCAAGCGGTGGGCGTTTTCATCGAAAGCGGCAGCCTGGTTCAGGCCGCCGCCATCAGCGCAACACGCAGGCTTACTTCGCGTCCTGCAGCGCCTCGGTGGTGATGCGGATCTTGACCTCGTCGCTGACGTTCGGCACGTACGCGCCCAGGCCGAAGTCGCTGCGCTTGATCGTGGTGCTGGCATCGAAGCCCAGCGCCGGCACCTTCTTCATCGGATGCGGACCGGCACCGTTGAGCGTCACCGCCAGCACTACCGGCTTGGTGATGCCCTTGATGGTCAGGTCGCCCGTCACGCTCAGCTTGTTGGTGCCGGCGGCGGCGACCTTGGTGCTCTTGAAGGTGGCGGTCGGGAACTTGGCGGCGTCGAAGAAGTCGCCGCTCTTCAGGTGCTCGTCGAACTTGGCGGTGAAGCTGTTGAGGCCCGACAGCGGCAGGGTCACCTGGACGCTGGACTTGCCCACGTTCTCGGCGTTGTAGACCAGGGTGCCGTCGACGTCGCCGAAATGCGCGCTGGGGTTGGAGAAGCCGAAGTGGCTCCACTGCACCAGCACGTCGGTGTGCGACGGGTCGAGCTTGTAGGTGCCGGTGGTGCCCTTGATCGCGGTGGCGGCCGCGGCGGCCGGCGCGGCGAAGGCGGTGCTGACGGGCTGGGCGACGACGACGGCCAGCGCCAGGGCGAGCGGAAGCAGCAGGGTGCGGGTCTTGTTCATGGGCGGAGCTCCTGGAGAAATCGGTGGTTGGGAAACTGCGGCAAGCGCAGGGACAGCGGTGTGAGGGTGCAGCGGAACGAGCCGGCTTACTCGATGCGTGCCGCCTCGTCGAAACTCAGCCGCGGCAGGCGCGGGAACAGACCGGCGGGATCGCCGTAGCCCAGGTTGACCAGGAAATTAGACTTGATCGCGGTGCCGGCGAAGAAGGCCGCATCGACCTTGGCGTTGTCGAAGCCGGACATCGGGCCGGCGTCCAGGCCCAGCGAACGCGCGGCCAGGATCAGGTAGGCGCCCTGCAGCGTGCCGTTGCGGAACGCCGACTCGCTGCGTCCTTCGCGCGGGCCGTCGAACCAGCTCTTGGCGTCGGCGTGCGGGAACAGGTACGGCAGCTTCTCGTGGAAATCCTCGTCGTGGGCGACGATGACCGTCACCGGCGCGGCCAGGGTCTTGGCCAGGTTGCCTTCGGACAGCGCCGGCTTGAGCTTCTCCTTGCCCGCGGCCGAGGTCACGAACACGAACCGCGCCGGGCTGCCGTTGGCCGCGGTCGGGCCCCACTTCAGCAGCTCGTACAGGGCGCGCAGGGTGTCTTCGCCGACGGGCGTATCGCGGAAGGCATTCTGGGTGCGGGCGGTACGGAACAGTTGATCCAGGGCGGCATCGTGCAGAACGTCGGACATGCGGAAGTACCTTTTGTCGTCGGGGGAAGGCCGATGCCCCGGTGGTGGGCGGTTTCGGCGCAAGGCGGCCAGTGTAGAGTGGCACGATAGCCGCAACACCCAGCCGCAATGCAACGGATTACTACCAAACGTGAAACGATCGGGCGCGCCCTGGGCGATTAGCGACGGCCGCGCCGGCAACGCACGCCAGGCGGAAGCGCTCGCCGCGGCGCTGGCTGGCGCCGCAATGCTGCCCGCCCCGGCGTTGGTGCTGCAACCGCACATGCCCTGGCGCTGGCTGGCGCCGCGGCGGCTGCCCGCCGCCGCGCAGGCCTATGGCCGCGCCTTCGCCGCGTTGCTGCGGCAACCGCCGGCGCTGGCGATCGGCTGCGGCCGCCAGGCGGCGCTGGCGACGCGGCTGCTGCGCGCGCGCGGCAGCGCCGTGGTGCAGGTGCTGGATCCGCGCCTGTCGCCGCGGCACTGGGACGTGGTGGTGGTGCCCGAACACGATCGCCTGCGCGGCGACAACGTGCTCTCCCTGCTCGGCAGCCTGCACCCGATCGACGATGCCTGGCTGGCCGCCGCGCGCGCGGCGTTTCCGCAGTTCGGCGCGCTGCCGTCGCCGCGCACCGCGGTGCTGGTCGGCGGCCCCGCCGCGCTGGCGCCGTGGACGGTGGAGGCGGCGGCGTCGGTGTTCGCACACTTGGCGACGCAGCTGCGCGACAGCGGCGGCAGCGTGCTCGCCAGCACCTCGCGACGCACGCCACCGGCAGTGGCCGCCGCGCTGCGCAACGCGTTCACCGGTGTGCCGGGCGTGGTCTGGTGCGGCGAAGACGCTGGCGCGAATCCCTACGCCGGCCTGCTGGGCTGGGCCGAGCGCATCGTGTGCACGCCCGATTCGGTGAACCTGCTGTCGGAAGCCTGCGCCACCCGGGTGCCGGTGGCGGTGGCGATGCCGACATTGGCGCGCGGTCGCGCACGCGACTTCCATGCGGCGCTGCGCGCGCGTGGCCGCCTCGCCGATGCACCGGACGGGCATGGCGCCGATGCGAGCACGATCGAACCGCTGCGCGAAACCGCGCGCATCGCCATGCGCATCCGCGAGCGCCTGCAACTGGATTGAAGCAAAGCCGCCTGTAGGCAATGCCTGCGCTAACGCAACGGGGCCGCAGGCGCGCCAGCATTGGCGCACCTGCGGCCCCGTCGTTGCGTTGCCGTCAGGTCAGGGATTGCTGGGCGAGCGCGGCGCGCCGGCCGGAGCGGCGTCCAGCGCACCGATCAGGGCGCGCACGATCGGCGTCCCCAGGCCGGCCGTGTAGTTGTACTTGCCCTTGAGCGGCACGTCGTTGTCGACGACGCCATTGTTGCCCGGGATATCGCGATGGAACGCCTGCGGGTAGTTGGCCGCCAGCCGGTACAGGTAATCGTTGAGATTGCCCTGGCGCCCCTGCTTCTCCACCAGCAGCGCGGCCACGCCTGCGAACTCCGGCGCGGCGACGCTGGTGCCGATCGTCGAATAGAACTCGCCCTTGTACACCGACAGCACCGAACTGGCGTACAGCCCCCTGCCTTCCCGGCACGGCTGTTTCGCGGTGTCGGGGCAACCGCCGACCAGCATGCCGATATCCGGCAGCGCGCGCATCGACGTGCGGGTGCCGCCCAGCGCGCGCAGCTGATAGGCCGGGCGCTGGAACAGGGTGCTCACCCCGCCGCCAGCGCCCCAGTAGCCACCGGCCAGCAGCGCGCCCACGCCGTAGTAGTCCTGGGTGAGCAGCGGATCGGCAAAGGCGCTCTCGGAGCGGTAGCTGGAATCCGCCGATCCCTTCTGGTAGTTGGTGGACAGATTGCCGCCGCCGACCGCGGTCACATACGCGTCGGCCGCGGGATGCTCGACGCCGGCGACGAAGTTGCCGTTCTTGCCCTCGACCGCATAGTGCGTATCGGCACAGGCGACGCCGGCGTTGTCGCCGCTGGAGGCAATGAAGGTGATGCCTTGCGCGTTGCCCTGCTTGAAGATCGCATCCAGCGTGCGGAAACTCGACGTAACGTCCTTCCCGTTGTTGTACGCCTTGGTGTAGTACAGCTCGCAGGCGCCGAACGAAGAACTGACCACGTCCGCCTCGTTGTCCTGCACGATCTGCCGGTAGCCCGCGGCGAGCGATGCGTCGGTCAGGTCGGGAATCACGTACAGCAGCATATGCGCGCCCGGTGCGCCGGCCAGCGCCATCTGCACGTCCAGCGCCGCTTCGCCTCCGGCCCCGCCCTCCTCGTTGATCCCCGGCTTGGCGCCGGCCACGTAACGGCGCGCGTACAGCTTCGGATTGACGTGACCGGCGCCATAGCGGCTGAATTTCTCTTCGTTGAACAGCGCGTCCACGTCCGAATCCAGCACGTCGCTGGAGATCAGGACCGCGATCGTGGTGCCGGTGCCGTCGAGGCGGCGCTGCTGGCCCGGCGGGCCGATCATGCTCTGGTAGGACGGATAGCCGTAGGCCTGCTTGAGATCGTTGTACGCGTAGACGCCGAGGCGGCCATTGCGATTGGCCGGATCGACCTGCCGCAGCCGCTGCGAATGGACGTGGTGCAGCGGCAGGCCGCCGGTCAGGCCGGTGACCACGGCGCCGCTGTCGCGCAGCGCGGCCGGCAGTTGCAGGGTGCCGGCGGCGGCGAGCCTGGCATGCCCGCCTTCGGGCAGATCCACCGCCAGCGGTGCGGAGAACAGGCGCTCGACGTTGTCGGCGCTGGCGCTCACGTGCAGGCTCGCGCCCTGCTGGGTGACCGTCATGTGCGCGGCCTGCAGGGCCGCGCGCACCCGGTCGACCTGCGCAGGCAACGGCGCGAAGCGGCGCTCGAACTCGGCGCGCGACAGCCAATGGTGGTACTGCGGCGACACCGGATCCTGGATGTTCGCCAGCAAGGCGTCCAGGCCGGCCTGGTCGCGCAACGGCAGGTGCACGTCGAAGCTGACGGGCGCGCTGCGCAAGGTGGCGGACATCGCGGCGAGCGTGGCGTCCGTGGCGTCCTGCGCGGCATGGGCACTGCCGAACACGAGCGCGCACCCGGACAACGCGGCGGCCAGCAGCGGCTGGCGGCGAATACGATCGATCATGCATCTCTCTCCGTGGATGGAACGATAAGGCGTCGCCCGCAAACAGGTGCAGGCGGCGTCGCGTGGGAACGAAACACCCGCATACGCGCAGCGGCCACCGCGCGCCAACAGCCACTCGCGATCGACTACGGCATCTGGACGGCCACCACGGCCGCACGCAGGTGCGGTGAAGGCTCCCCAGCGAATGCGCGCCGCATTCGCGTGTGCAACGGGCCTGCTGGCGGCGATGCCGTCCAGCCATCCGATACCTGTTTCGGAACTGTCACGCGCGAAGACCAAACGAGGAGGTGGCCGCAATCATTGATGAAGCCACGCGTCGAAACTTTGACGGCGCACCGCATTTGCGATCCTGGAAAGAAATGCATCGGCAATGTTTCATCGGCAGCATCGAAGCGCCTGTATGCCTTCGAAAAAAATGTGCGGGCGATGCGTGTTTTTCGTCGGAAAACGGAGGCGCACGCACGGCGACTCGCGAACGATCACGCTTGCTGTTTTGCGTCCGTTTAGTTTCATGGCAGCGACGCCGGACCACAGCAGACGACCTGGCAAATGTGTCGCCTGTGTCGGCATTGCATGACAACCGCAACACGCATGACGCGGTTCTGAAATCTCGCTGTCGCATCTTCGCCGGACCTCCTTAGCGAATCCCCCACGCATGCCTACCCATCACTTGCTGAGCGCCGCGATCCTCGCCACGTTGCTGTCGCCACTGGCGGCGCACGCGGCAGATGCGCCGGCCGACAGCGCGGCGACCGACGCCCGCCAACTCGATACGGTCTCGGTGATCGGCCAGGGCGAGACCCGCCAGGTGCAGCGCATCGCCCGCCAGGACGTGGCGGTGCTGCCGCCGGGCACCAGCATCCAGAAGCTGCTCAACCGCATTCCCGGCGTCAACGTGCAATCCAACGATGCGTTCGGCGCCAACGAGGAATCGCAGACGGTGAGCCTGCGCGGCTTCAACGGCACGCGCCTGGGCTATACGCTCGACGGCCTGCCGCTGGGCGACAACGCCTACGGCAACTACAACGGCTTGAACATCAGCCGCGCGCTGATCGCCGAGAACTTCGGCGGCGTGGAACTGGCCTCGGGCATCGGCAGCCTGGGCACCGCGTCCACCAGCAACCTCGGCGGCACCGTGCAGTACTTCTCGGACGATCCGTCCACCGAAACCGGCGTGCGCCTGTCGCAGACGGTCGGCTCGGACCAGAACCGCCGCACCTACCTGCGCCTGGACACCGGCGAGCACAACGGCTTCTCGGCGTACCTGTCCGGCGTCTACGCCAGCGCCGACATGTGGGCCGACCCGAAATCGCCGACCAGCACCGCGCAGTTCAACGGCAAGGGCGTGTACCAGTTCGAAAGCGGCAAGATCACCGCCTTCGTCGATACCTCGCGCACCTCGCAGGCCGACTACGCCTACCTGTCCAAGAGCGGCCTGCACCGCGGCCTGGGCTGGGACTGGAACCTGTACGCGCCGGACTGGCAGCGCGCGCTGGCCGCGGCCTACTGCGCGCCGGCCACCCGCGACGCCAGCCGCTGCGCCTACAGCGGCGGCGTGGACAACATCGACGACGCGTACTACCAGAGCCGCGCGCTGCGCAACGACGACCTGTATTACCTGGCCGGCGATTTCCAGCCGTCCGACACCGTGAGCGTGCACACCCAGGTCTACCACCACGAGAACGAAGGCCAGGGCCATTGGTGGTCGCCGGGCCAGGCGTCGAATCCGGGCACGCCGCAGGCGCTGCCGATCTCGATCCGCAGCACCAACTACACCATCAACCGCACCGGCGGCATCGCCTCGCTGGGCTGGGACCTGGGCCCGCACCACCTGGAAGCCGGCGTGTGGTACGAGCGCAACAAGCACCACGTGGAGCGCAACTTCTACTGGATCGACGGCCCGATCGACGACGACCTGTTCCTCAGCGGCCCGGACCGCCGGCTGTTCTCGCAGGACTACACGATCACCACCAAGCAGGCCTATGTGCAGGGCACCTTCAAGCTGCTCGACGAGCGCCTGACCCTGGACGTGGGCGCGAAGAGCCCGCACACCACGATGACCGCGCGCGAAACGCCGGGGATCGCGGTGGAATCGCCGGTGGCCAACGGCACCCTCAAGGCCAGCGAAGCGCTGCTGCCGCAGGTGGGCGTGAGCTATCGCCTGGCCGAAGGCCAGGAAGTGTTCGCGTCCTATGCCGAGAACATCGCCGCGTTCCAGGGCGGCGGCGCCGGCGGCCCGCTGCTGGTGACCCAGGCCTCGTTCGACGCCAGCGTCGGCGCGCTGGAACCGGAGAAGTCCAAGACCTTCGAGGCCGGCTACCGCCTGGTGCGCGACCAGTTCGAGGCCTCGCTGGTCGGCTACGACGTGACCTTCGACAACCGCCTGCTCTCGCTCAATCCCTGCCCGAGCATCCAGCAGGGCACCACGCCGGCGTGCACCACGCGCTTCTTCAACGTCGGCTCGGTCAGCAGCCGCGGCGGCGAGCTGACCTTCATCTGGAAGCCGACCGCGCACCTGCAGTGGTACAACTCGGCCTCGATCAACCGTTCCACCTACGACGACAACTACGTGCAGAACGGCGTGACCATCCCCACCGCCGGCAAGTACACGGTGGATACGCCCAAGCGCATGGTCACCAGCGAGATCAGCTGGAACTACAACGGCTGGAACGCGAACCTGCGCGGCAAGTACACCGGCCAGCGCTACTACACCTACACCAACGACCAGGGCTTCGGCGGCTACACCGCATTCGACGCCGGCACCGGCTACGACTTCGGCGCGGTGTCGTTCCTGCAGGACCTGAAGCTGTCGCTCAACGTGACCAACCTCACCGACAAGCGCTATGCCTCCAACCTCACCGCCTTCAGCAACAGCGATCCGAACGGGCGTTCGCTGGCGTTCCATGCCAGCGCGCCGCGGCAGGTGTTCCTGACCCTGGACGCGCGCTTCTGAACGCGCGCATCCTGCCCCCACCTGGCCGCCGAGCGCATGCGATGATGAAACCCATGGTCTGGATGCTGGGATGTTCGATGGCGCTGTCGTCGCTGACTGCCGCGGCCGAAACGGTCGCGGTTGCGGGTACGCACAAGCCGCTGGTGATCGGTCACCGCGGCGCCAGCGCGCTGCGCCCCGAGCACACGCTGGCGTCGTATGCGAAGGCCATCACCGACGGCGCCGACTTCATCGAGCCGGACCTGGTGTCGACCAAGGATGGCGCACTGGTGGCGCGCCACGAGAACGAGATCGGCGCCACCACCGACGTCGCCGCGCATCCGGAGTTCGCCGCGCGCAAGACGGCCAAGCAGATCGACGGCCAGCGCGTGGAGGGCTGGTTCACCGAAGACTTCACCCTGGCCGAGCTGAAGACGCTGCGCGCGCGCGAGCGCCTGCCGCAACTGCGCGGCACCGCCTTCGACGGGCAGTTCCAGTTGCTCACCTTCGACGAGATCATCGATTTCGCCGCGGCCGAATCGGCCGCGCGCGGACGCCCGATCGGGCTGATCCCGGAAATCAAGCACGGCACCTATTTCCAGTCGCTGGGCCTGGCGATGGAGGACAAGGTGCTGGCCACGCTGGACGCGCATGCGTACACGCGCAGCGCGCCGGTGATCGTGCAGTCGTTCGAGATCGGCAACCTGCAGTCCCTGCACCGCAAGCTCGGCAAGGACCATCCGAACGTGCGCCTGGTGCAGTTGCTGGGCGATCCGAAGGAACGCCCCGGCGACCAGCTGCGCGATGGCCCGACCTATGCGCAGATGGGCAGCGCGCAGGGCCTGCGCGAAATTGCCAGGTATGCACAACTGGTCAGCCCCAACCTGCGCACCATCATCCCGGTCGATGCCGACGGCGCGCTGGCCGCGCCTACCGCCTTCGTCGCCGATGCGCATGCGGCTGGGCTGCAGGTGGTGCCGTACACGTTCCGTCCGGAGAACTATTTCCTGCCCAAGCACCTGCAGGATGCGCGCGGTCCGGCCGCGGTGAATGCCGCCGGCAGCATCGCCGAGATGCGCGCGTTCATTGCCGCGGGCGTGGATGCCTTCTTCACCGACGACCCGGCGCTGGGCCGCGAGGCGGTGGATGGGACGGCGGTGTCGCGCTAGCGCCGAGGGCACTTCCTCGGCGGCTGGCCCCTTGTAGGAGCGGCTTCAGCCGCGACGGGCTTTACCGGTAATGCCGGTCGCGACTGAAGTCGCCCCCACAAAAGAGCGGCGAACTTCCCCCTTGTAGGAGCGGCTTCAGCCGCGACCGGATCCTACTGGTGAAGCCCGGTCGCGGCTGAAGCCGCTCCTACAGGGAGCACCCGCGGTCCGCCTGCATGCCGCGCTGGCCGCGACGCCGCCGCATCGCGATAATGCGCCGCTTCGCCTCACCCGCAGCGCAGCCGCCCATGCATCCCCCCTCCCCGCCATCGCCCGCGTTCGCCGCATTGACCCCGCGCGCCCTGCTGCTGGCGGTGCTGGCGATGGGCGCCGTCGTGCTGCTGTCGAACGTGCTGGTGCAGTTCCCGATCAACGACTGGCTGACCTGGGGCGCCTTCAGCTATCCAGTGGCGTTCCTGGTCAGCAACCTGATCAATCGCCGCTTCGGCCCGCGCGCGGCGCGGCGCGTGGCCTGGTGCGGCTTCGCGCTGGCGGTGCTGCTGTCGATCTGGATCGCCACCCCGCGCATCGCCGCCGCCTCGTGCCTGGCGTTCATCGCCGCGCAGCTGCTGGACATCGCCGTGTTCGACCGCCTGCGCCGCGGCCGCTGGTGGCGCGCGCCGATCGTCGCCACCACCTGCAGCGCGACGCTGGACACGACGATCTTCTGGTCGGTCGCCTTCGCCGGCTCGGCGCTGCCGTGGGTCAGCTGGGCCGCCGGCGACCTGGCGGTGAAGCTGGGCATCGGCGTGTTCCTGCTGGCGCCGTTCCGCGCGCTGCTGTGGCGGACGGCGCCGCCGGCCGCCGCCGATGCATCGGCCACACGCGCGCCGCGGCGTTAGGGCGAACCGCGATCCGCTTGGCCGCCGCCATGGAAACAGCCCCCTACATTTGCGCAACGTCCCGGCCTGGCGACGCGCAGACACGCAGACACGCAAGCGCCAATGCACCGACCCGGCGACACTCGCCACGCCAGGCCGACGTCGGCAACATCGTCGCCGAGCCGGTGCGACGGATCGAACAAGGCTGCCACATGCGGTCGCGCACGTAACTCGGATCCAAAACACGCCTCGAATGCTTCCCCGCGACGCATCGACGGCGCCGCGACTCGGACGCGCATCGGCCACCTCAAAAACGAAAGGAAGCGAAGACAGATGACATCGAACTACAGCCGCATGCTCCGCGATCCACTGCTTCTTCCGCTATTGCTCGCCTCGCTGTTGAATGCGCTTTGCGCAGACGTTCTTTGGCAAAAATTTGCGGCCGCATGCGACCTCGGTCCCGGCTGGCCGGAATTGCTGCAAGGACTCTCCGGCTTTCTTTTGCTTGTGCTCATGCTCATCAGGGCGCTCTGGCTCAAAAAGCGAATCAACCCCGGATGACGGGCACGCCCCATGTTCGCCACAGGGGCCTGCCATCCACGTCCGGGCAGGCCGGGTCGGATCCGGCGGACCGTCGGCTGGCCCGTCACGCTATCGGCCGCTGCGCCCCGGCTCGAATGCCAGTCCCTTGGCCTGCGCCGCGGCGGCGATCGCCGCGCGCGCGTGCTCGATCGCGGGGGTAATTGCGGTCAGCCGTGGGCGCCGGTCCAGCGTACAGGCCAAGCCGGCATTGACCAGCGTCGCGTGCGCCTCGTGCAACGCGACGGCGGTCGGCGCATCGCACCATGCGCTGGCCGCCAATGCGTCGATCAGCGCCGGCGTAGCGCGCGGCACGGTCAGCTCGGGATGTTGCGCGGCGCCGAGCAGCACCCCGGCCTGCAGCAGGAATTCCAGATCGACCAGGCCGCCGGCGCCCTGCTTCAGGTCGAAGCGCGCCGCATCGCTGCGATCCAGTTCGGCGCGCATGCGTGCGCGCATCTTCAACACTTCCTCGCGGAGCTGCGCCGCGTCGCGCGAACGCGCCAGGGTCTGTTCTCGCACCTGCTCGAAGCGTTGCAGCAACACGGCGTCCCCGGCCACGCCACGCGCACGCACCAGCGCCTGGTGCTCCCAGGTCCAGGCGCGCTCGCGCTGGTACTCGGTATAGCTGGCCAGCGACGACACCAGCGCGCCCTTGCCGCCGTCCGGGCGCAGGCGCACGTCGATGTCGTACAGGCGGCCGCCGCCGGTGACCGCGCCGAGCAACGCGATCACCTTCTGCGCCAGGCGCGCGAACCAGCGCCCGCTCTCCAGCGGACGCGGTCCGCTGGAGGCCTCCGCGCCGGCGGCATGGTCGTACAGGAACACCAGGTCCAGGTCCGAGCCGATGCCCAGTTCGATGCCACCGAGGCTGCCGTAGCCGACGATCGCGAAACTGCCGCCGGGCACTTCGCCGTGGGCCGCGACCAGTTCGGCACGGGCCAGGCGCAGCACGGTCAGCACCACGCCTTCGGCCAGTTCCGCGAGCTGGCGGGCGCTGTGCACCGCCGGCTGGCGCCGGTCCAGCGCGGCCAGGGCGATGCGGAAACTCAGCGCCTGGCGCGCTTCGTTGAGGCCGCGCAGGGCGGCTTCCGGGTCGTCGCCGCCAGCGACGACCGCGCTGTCGCACAGCCGCTGCATCGCCGCCCGATCCGGCATCGGCCCGGCGACGCGGCTGTCGAGCAGTTCGTCGAGCAGCAACGGATACGCGACCAGCCGTTCGGACAGGAACGCACTGCGCGCGAGCACGTCGACCAGCCGCGCCAGCGCGCTGGGCTGTTCGTCGAGCAATGCGAGATAGCTGGCGCGGCGCAGGATCGCCTGCAGCAGGCCGAGCACGCGGTGCAGCGCGGCATCGGCCTGCGGCGAACGCGCCGCGGCGTGCAGCAACGCCGGCAGCACCCGGTCCAGCCGCGCGCGTGCCGCATCGGACAGCGTGCGCACGCCCAGCGACTGCACGAAGCCACGCAGCGCCTGGTCGGCGCCCTCGGCATCGGCGAAGCCGGCGGCGGCCAGCACCTGCGTGCCGGCTTCGTCCGGCAGGCCGCGCCAGTAACTGGCCAGCGCATCCGGCGCCACGGCCTGCACGCGCGGCGCCAGCAACTCGGCGAATTCGGCGGCGACGCGGTCGCGCTGCACCTGCAACGCGGCATACAGCTGCGTCCAGTCGGCGTAGCCGAGACCGAGCGCGATGCGCGCGCGGTCCAGCGCGTCTTCTGGCAGCGCATGGGTCTGCGCGTCGCGCAGCATCTGCAGGCGGTTCTCGACCTGGCGCAGGAAGCGGTACGCGTGGGCCAGCGCCGCGCCATCCGCGGCCGCGACCTGGCCGCCGGCGACCAGCGCCTGCAGCGCCGGCAACAGGCGGCGCTCGCGCAGCGCCGGCTCGCGGCCGCCGCGGATCAGCTGCAGCGACTGCACCAGGAATTCGATCTCGCGGATGCCGCCGGGACCGCGCTTGATGTCGTCGAGACGATCGTGCCGCGCGACTTCGGCGGTGATCGCCGCCTTCATCTCGCGCAGCCCGTCGAGCGCGGTGAAGTCGAGGTAGCGCCGGTATACGAACGGGCGCAATGTCTGCAGCCAGTCCTCGCCGGCGGCGATGTCGCCGGCCACCGCGCGCGCCTTCAGCCAGGCGTAGCGCTCCCAGTCGCGGCCCTCGCGCTGGAAGTAGTGGTCCATGCCGGCGAACGACAGCGCCACCCGCCCGGCAGTGCCGAACGGACGCAGGCGCAGGTCCACCCGGTGCGAGAAGCCGTCGGCGGTGGTCTCGTCCAGCAGCCGCGCCAGGCGCTGCCCGAGGCGCGCGAAATATTCCTCGGCGGCGAGCGCACGCGCGCCATCGGATTCGCCGCCCTGCGGATAGGCGTAGACCAGGTCCACGTCCGAGGAGAAGTTCAGTTCGCCGCCGCCGAGCTTGCCCAGGCCGAACACCACCAGCCGCTGCGCGCTGCCGTCGGCGGCGCGGACCACGCCGTGGCGCGTGGCGAATTCGCCTTCCAGCGCCTGCAGCGCGATGCCCAGGCAGGTCTCGGCCAACTGGGTGCTGCCGGCCAGGGTCGCATCGACGTCGTCCAGGCCCAGCACATCGCGCCACACCAGCCGCGCCGAGGCCGCCGCGCGATAGCGGCGCAGCTGCGCCGGCCACGCCGCCGGCTGCGCCGGATCCAGCTGCGGCACCGGCAACGGTGGCGGATCGGGCTGCGCCAGATGCTCGAGCAGGGTCGGTTGCCGGCACAGCGTATCGAGCAGGAACTCGCTGGTGAGCACCGCACGCTGCAGGTCGGCGTCGAAGCGCGGGCGATCGGGCCAGGGTCGCGCGCCAACGGCCTGGCGCAAGCGCGCCAGGTTGCGGTCGAGCACGGGTTGCACGGTGTCGGGGACAAGCGGGGAGGAGGCGGACATCCGTCGATTCTGGCATTCCGGCGCGTCGGCAGACAGAGGCCGCATGTCGCCCGGACGACGTTTGCGGCCAGGCCGCCGGCAGGAACGGCGTTGCGCTGTGCTGCCTGCGTTCAATCGCTGGGGTTGGCGCTGGCAGAACGGCCGCATGGCACCATGCGCTGTCCGAACTGCAGGCAAAAAAAAGCCCGCTTGCAGCGAACTGCCAGCGGGCTTTGCTCCCTCCCCCACGTCGGGATGCAGGTTGATCTTGGGCGCTTTATTCGCACATTGCACGCTGCACTGCAAAATGAAACCGGGCGGTACATTCTGCTGCGATGCAGTATGCGGCGACGCCCTGTCTTCACGGGGGGCGTTGCTACTGCGAACGCGCCGTGGGCGATCTGGCGATCGGTCGTAACTGAAGTCGGCAAAGGGGTTTGCGGCGAGACTGCTGGGTGCACTGCAGGAGGGGCTTCAGCCCCGACAGTGGCCTGGAGTTGGAAAGGTCCATCGCTTCGTTCGTCGCGACTGAAGTCGCTCCCACAGGGACGTGCCGTGACGTTACTAGGTGCACTGTGGAAGTGCTTCGGCCTGACAGAGGCTGGAGTCATGAAGGTCCATCGCTTCGTTCGTCGCGGCTGAAGCCGCTCCTACCGTCTCTCGTCGGCGATGCATCTGGCGACGCGATGACGACCACGCACGAAGAGGACCACGGCTTATGCCGGGTCAGGGCGCCGACGGCGTCGGGGCTGGCGCGGGCAGCGTGTCCGACAACCACGCCGGTTGCCGCTCGTACCATTCGCGCGCGCCGAGCAGATGCCATTGCCGCTGTTCGCCGCGCAGCGCCACGCCGACGCCGAGCACGCCCCAGCGCGCATACAGTTCGCCCTGGGTGCCGGCATCGCCGACGCGCAGCCGCGCACGCAGCGACAGGCGCTGGTTTTCCGCCTGCAAGCGATCCAGCCACAGCGCGTCCTTGCGCCAGCGCAGCTGGCCGCTCGCCTCCAGTTGCCCGGCGTCGACCAGCTTGAGCAGCCAGGCCGGCGCATCGCTGCGCTGCGCGAACACCGCCAGCACCGGCCCGGCATCGCGCATCTGGATCTGCACCTGCGCATCGGCCTGCGTGGCCGGCGTTGCGGCGATGCGTCCCTGCGGCACGCGCAGCGTGGCCCACCAGTCGCGCTGCTTGGCGCCGTCGCCGTAGCGCACGCCCTGCAGGCGCAGCGTGCTGCCGCTCAGGTCGAAGCGCTTGCCCTGCAGTTCCGCGCGCCGCAGCCGCGCATCGAGATCCAGGTCGCCCGCCAGCGCCAGTCCCGCCGCCTGCAGCCGCGCCTGGCGGCCGCGCACGCGCACATTGCCTTCGCCCACCTGCCCGGCCGCGTCCAGGTGCAGGTCGCCGCTGAGCGATCCGCTGCCGCCCAGCACGCGCACCTGCGCTGCCGGCAGGTAGCGGTTGTAGGCGCGCAGGTCGGGCACGCGCGCATCGTCGAAGCGCATGCGCGCCTGCAACGATTCCTTCAGCGTCGCCAGCGCGCCATCGCCCTCCAGGTCCAGGCGCAGGTTCTCGCCTTGCACGAAGATCGCCTTGGGTTCGGCCAGCGGCGCCAGCGCGAAGGTGCGCATGCGCACGTCGACCTGGGTGCGCGGCTGCGCGGCAGTGCCGACGATGCGTCCGACCGCCTGCGCCTGGCCGCGGATGCGCAGCCGCAGCACATCGGCCACGGCCTGCACGTCGGGCACGTCGAGGCGGCTGCCCGGCTGCAGCGCGCCATGCGCCAGGCGCAGATCGGCGGCCACGTCGCCGCCGCCGTCGAGCCGGAACCACGGCTTGCGCACCAGCAGGTCGCTGATCCAGTTCAGCGATTCGAAATGCCAGCGTCCCTGCACCGTGCCGGACACGCGCGGCAACAGCGACGCCGGCTCGGCGAACGGCACGCTACGCCCGGCGATGCGCACATCGGCATCGAGCATGCTGCGCGGATCGACCTGCCCGGGCAGGCGCGCGCGCAACCGGATGTCGCGATCGACATCGAGCAGCAGCGCCAGCACGCCGCGGTCGGTGGCGCCGACGCCGGCGTGCAGCGGCACCCGCCAGGTGAGCTTGCTGCCCGGCTGCAGTTCGCCGCGCCGCATGCGCAGGTTCGCATCCACATGGCCGAGCCCGGGTTCGGTGCTCAAGCGCGTGTGGGTCCCGGCGGTGTCGATCCGCAGCGCCACGCTGCGCCCGTGCAGCTGCAGCGCCAGGTCGGCGATGCCGAGCTTGCGCAGGCCCGGCGCCTGCGCCCGGTAGTGACGCGGGAACGAGAAGCGCGCGTCCAGATGCGCCTGGTCGGCGATCTGGCGCTTGCCGTAGCGCACGCTGGCGTCGTCGAACACGATCTGCGACGGGAACAGTTCCGACGGCCCGCCCTTGAGTTGTTTCAGGAACCCCACCGTGCCATGGCCCTTGCCTTCGATCGCCAGTTCGCCGATGCGTGCCCGGCGCAGCGTGCCGCTGTGGATCGCGTCGAAGCGTAGGGTCCAGCCCTGATCGCTTTGAGGCGGCGGCGGGATGGCATCGGCGACGCGGTCGATCTCGCCGATCACGTTCACCGCCTCCATCCATGGCAACCGCACCTCGCGGTGCAGCAGCGGCAACAGCGCGATGCGCGCGCTGGCGCGATCCGCGCGCAGGACCCAGACGCTGCGCTGCACATGCCCGCGCATGCGCACGTCCCATGCAGTGACGAAGCCCGGCAGCACGGTCAGCGCCGGGCCGGTCTGCATGCGGAATTTTTCCGGCTTGCGGTTGGTCGCCATGTCGAACAGCGGCGTGTTGAGGAACACGTTGCCCAGCAGCAGGTACAGCAGATAGGCGATCAGCAGCCCGCGCAGCAGCAGGCGCCACGGACGCGGCAAGCGCCGGTAGCGTTCGAGGGCGGCATTCGGCGAGAGGCGGGCGAAGGGCGGCACCGGGGCACTATCGCCGCGGCGCGGCGTGAGGCGCGTGAAAGCCGGACCGCGGCGCGCCATTGCACCATCGCCGCAAACCCACTCCGGGCGCGATCCGCGATAATCGGGGTCTCCCTTCCCTGCACGGTTGCCCCATGTCCGCCGAACGCATCCTCCACCCGCGCCTGCGCGAGCGCATCGTCACCGCCGAGGCCGCCGCCGCACTGATCCAGCCCGGCGAGACGGTGGCGATGAGCGGCTTCACCGGCTCGGGCTACCCGAAGGCGGTGCCGATCGCGCTGGCGCAGCGGATCGAGGCCGCGCACCTGCAGGGCCAGGCGTTCAAGATCCGGCTGATGACCGGCGCCTCCACCGCGCCGGAACTGGACGGCGCACTGGCCAAGGCCGACGGCATCGCCCTGCGCATGCCGTTCCAGACCGACCCGGACGCGCGCCAGCGGATCAATGCCGGCACCCTGGACTACATCGACATCCACCTCAGCCATGTCGCCCAGCACGTGTGGTTCGGCTTCTACGGCGAGATCGACACCGCGGTGGTGGAAGTGGCCGGCATCCGCGAAGACGGCAGCCTGATCCCGTCCACCTCGATCGGCAACAACAAGACCTGGCTGGACCTGGCCAAGAAGGTGATCGTCGAGGTCAACGACTGGCAGCCGGCCGGCATCGACGGCATGCACGACGTGTACTACGGCACCGCGCTGCCGCCGCAGCGCAAGCCGATCCCGCTGCTGCACGCCGACGACCGCATCGGCGAGCCGTCGCTGCGCTGCGATCCGGACAAGATCGTGGCGGTGGTGCGCACCCACGGCCCGGACCGCAACAGCCCGTTCACCCCGGCCGACGCCACCAGCGAGCGCATCGCCGCGCACCTGATCGACTTCCTCCAGCACGAAGTAAGCAAGGGCCGGCTGCCGGCCAACCTGCTGCCGCTGCAGTCGGGCGTGGGCAACATCCCCAACGCGGTGCTGGCCGGCCTGGCCAGCAGCGGCTTCCGCGACCTGAGCGCCTTCACCGAAGTGATCCAGGACGGCATGCTCGACCTGCTGCGCAGCGGCGTGCTGAAGGTGGCCTCGTGCACCGGTTTCGCGCTGAGCCCGGAGGCGAACGAGGAGTTCAAGCGCAACATCGATTTCTACCGCGAGCGCATCATCCTGCGCACGCAGGAGATCTCCAACCATCCGGAACTGGTCCGGCGGCTGGGCTGCATCGGCATGAACGGCATGATCGAGGCCGACCTGTACGGCAACGTCAATTCCACCCACGTGATGGGCAGCCGCATCATGAACGGCATCGGCGGCTCCGGCGACTTCGCCCGCAACGGCTTCCTGTCGATCTTCCTCAGCCCCAGCACCGCCAAGCACGGCAGCATCTCGGCGATCGTGCCGATGGTCAGCCACGTGGACCACACCGAGCACGACGTCTCCATCATCGTCACCGAACACGGCCTGGCCGACCTGCGCGGCCTGCCGCCGCGGCACCGCGCACGGCAGCTGATCGACCATTGCGTGGACCCGAGCTACCGCGCGCAACTGGAGGAGTATTTCGACCGCGCGCTGCGCGACAGCTACGGCAAGCACACCCCGCACCTGCTGCCCGAAGCACTGTCCTGGCATCAGCGCTGGTTGGATACCGGGACGATGCACGCGGCGAGTTGACCCATCCAGCGCGCTACGCAGTGCCATCGCCGCGGCTCCGGCGTGCTTTTGTAGGAGCGGCTTCAGCCGCGACAAGCGACGCCCGGACCGCGACCGTTTCGGTGATCGGTCGGGGCTGAAGCCCCTCCTACAGTGCACCCAGCAAGCAAGCCGCAGTCCCTGTAGGAGCGGCTTCAGCCGCGACAAACGACGCGGCGGGGCTCGCCCGCTTCGGAAAAAGTTGGGGCTGAATCCCCTCCCACAGTGCACCCGGCAAGCTCACCGCAAGCTCCCTGTAGGAGCGACTTCAGTCGCGACGAACGAAGCAGCGATGCTGGCCGGTCGCAGACGCGATCGAGGCCGAAACCTTCGCAGCCTCCGTTACGCGTCAATTGACAGCGAAACCCCTTCAGGCTCGCTCAGGAACGCCAGCTTGCGCGCGCGCGGCAGTTGCTTGAGCGCGTATTCGGCGCGCGAGGCGGCGGCGCGGTCCGGATAGGCGCGGCTGGCCAACAGCCGCAGCGGCGGGTTGGCGCGGGTGTACTTGGCGCCGGTGCCGCGCAGATGTGCCCGGTAGCGCGCCTCGAGGTCGAGGGTGATGCCCGCGTAGTAGCTGCCGTTGCGGCATTCGAGCAGGTACAGGAACCAGGGCGTGGAGTCGGCCATGGGCGCATTATCGGCCAGCGCGGGATTTGCGCCACCGTTCGCGAGCGCCGCATCGCCGTATGCGTTCGACTTCTGCGCATGCCACTGCTCATCCGATGCCGGCGCCCATCATCGCGACCGCGTCGCGGCGCTGAACGGCCACGAAACCGGCTTTAACGCAACCCGAACACCTTGCCAGCCGCTGGCACACACCGGCAAACCGCAGCCAAGGCACGGGCGCATAAATTCACCACCGGCCGGATGCCGTCGATGAAGAGGCTCTCTCCCTTTGGATTCGACGGCACGGCCGGGTCTTTTTGGGCGACACCCAACGGACACCCTGGGCGTTGCCTGCAATCTGCCACCAGATCAACACCGCTTCGACGACCCGTGCCCGCACCGGATCGGAAGCGCCCCCCAGCCTTTTGCGGACGACGCCGGCATGGCGCAGCTGAAGCCGCCTACAAAGACGTGCGCCCCCTGCTACACGCGCTGCGGAAGAGGTTTCCACCCCTGCTGTCACCGGAGTTGGAGCGATCGCGGCTTCGCTCGTCGCGGCTGAAGCCGCTCCTACAGACTGGCCACGGCGGGCATCGTGATAGCGGCGAGTCTGTCGGGCGACACGCATCGGGCTCCTGGCCCGATGCCTGCCGCTCCGCCACACCGCTCCGCCACGCCGCTCAGGCCGCCTGCGACAACCGCGCCTGGCGCCGTGCGCGCACCGCCTGCGCCAAGCGCTCCAGCACCTGCACCGAGCTGTCCCAATCGATGCAGCCGTCGGTGATGCTCTGCCCATAGACCAGCGATTGGCTTTCCACCAGTTCCTGGCGGCCGCCGACCAGATGGCTCTCCACCATGGCGCCGACGATGCGGGTCTGCCCGGCCTCCAACTGCGCGGCGATGTCCTCGATCACCTTCGGCTGGTTGTCCGGGTTCTTGCCGCTGTTGGCGTGGCTGGCGTCGACCATCAGCCGTGCCGGCAATCCGGCCTTCTCCAACACCTGGCCGGCGGCGGCGACGCTGGCCGCGTCGTAGTTGGGCAGCTTGCCGCCGCGCAGGATCACGTGGCAATCGGGATTGCCGGTGGTGGTGGCGACCGCGGTCTGTCCGTCCTTGGTCACCGCCAGGAAATGGTGCGGATGCGAGGCCGCGCCGACCGCATCGACCGCGATCTTGACGTCGCCGCTGGTGCCGTTCTTGAATCCGACCGGGCACGACAGGCCCGAGGCCAGTTCGCGGTGCACCTGGCTTTCGGTGGTGCGCGCGCCGATCGCGCCCCAGGCCACCAGGTCGGCGATGTACTGCGGCGAGATGATGTCGAGGAATTCCACGCCGGCCGGCAGGCCGAGGCGGTTGATGTCGCGCAGCAGGCCGCGCGCCAGGCGCAGGCCCTTGTTGATGTCGAAGCTGCCGTCGAGATTGGGATCGTTGATCAGGCCCTTCCAGCCGACCGTGGTGCGCGGCTTCTCGAAATACACCCGCATCACGATCTCCAGCGCATCGCCGTAGGTGTCGCGCAGCGGACGCAGGCGCTGGGCGTACTCCATCGCCGCCACCGGATCGTGGATCGAGCACGGGCCGATCACCACCGCCAGGCGGTCGTCGCGGCCGTGCAGGATCTCGTGCAGCGCCGCGCGCGAGGCGGCCACGGTCTGCGAGGCCTCTTCGTCGCAGGGCAGCAGCGACAGCAGGTGGGCGGGCGGGGTCAGCGGTTCGATCTTGCGGATGCGCAGATCGTCGGTATGGGGAGCCATGGGGAATCTCTCGGTCGGGTTCTGGGTGGGGGACCAGGTCCGGCGGCATGAAAAAAGCCGCCAGGTTCGCTGGCGGCTTTCGGGGATGCGGCTGAAGTTTCCTTCAGGGTGAACGCACTCCTTCCTCCGCCAGCGGCATCGGAAAACCGTAGTACCAAAAATAAAAGCTGCGGTTGGCGTTCATGGGATGCATTGATAGCACAGGATTTTTGGCGGCGCCACAGTTGCATTGGCAACTGGATGGAGCCGGGATTCGGGATTGGAGATTGGGGAGTCGCAAAGACCGACGGCCCCAGCGATTCGCGACGTCTCCCAATCCCGAATCCCGACTCCCCAATCCCGGCCTCTAGAAATCGAACACATACTCCGCCGCCACTTCGCGCCCGATCGCGTCGTACAGCGTGGTGTTGTAGAACTGGTAGCCGTAGTAGCGTTCCTTGTTGTCGTAGCCGGTGGTGTTGAGCACGTTGTTGACGTACAGGTTCACCTTCATCTTCGGGGTGATGCGGTAGCCGGCGGTGAGGTTCCAGTACACCGCCGGGCCGACGCGGCCGAAGTAACGGCTTGTGCTGTCGCCGAAGTGCGGGTTGGCGCTGTCGGTGACCCGGCATTCGTCGGAGGGACTCGGCTGGTAGCCGTCGTCGAAGCGCGTGCAGGTGCCCCAGTTCACCGCCTGGGTGGAGCCGAAGCGCTTGGCGTAGACGGTCAGGTCCAGCGGGCCGCCGTTCTCCCAGTGCACGCTGCCGCGCAGCTTGCTGCGGATCTTCTGGTCGCGAAGGTTCTTGTAGGCGTCGGTGCGGTAGGTCTGCTCGCGATAGCTGATCAGGTTGTTGTAGTCCAGGCCGAAACTGAAGTTGCCCCAGCGCGCGGTGTTCACGCGGTACTTCAGCGAGGCATCGACGCCGGAGACCTGCATCTGCGCGATGTTGATCGGCCCCTGCTCGATATCGACGACGCGGCCGGCGGCGTCGCGCGTCACCCGCGAGACGATGCGCGCGCAGTATTCGGCGCCGCCCGGGTTGACCCACACCCCGCCGGCAGTGGTGAGGCCGGTGCGGCAGCCCGCTTCGGCGGTCAGGATCTCGTCGCGGTTGAGGTCCTTGATCATGTCCTGCAGGCGGATCTTGTAGTAATCCACGGTCAGCGACAGGCCGTCGGCGATGTCCCACACGAAGCCGGCGGTGGCCGAGCGCCCGTGCTCCGATTCCAGGTCCGGGGTGCCGCGGCGGTTGACCTGCATCAGGTAGTAGACGTCGGCGTTCTCGGCGCTGCAGCCGCCGGTCAGGTAGTAGCCCTGCTGGATGCAGCGGTACTGGTCGATCACGGTCTGCTGGGTGGAGCTGGGTTCGCCGAGCACGTAGTGCATGTCCGGGGCGCGGAAGCTGGTGGCGAGGCTGCCGCGCAGCAGCAGCGTGCTCAGCGGACGCCACTCCAGGCCGGCGCTCCAGGTGGTGTCGCTCTGCTTGCCGATCGCCGAGCCCAGGTCGCTGTTGTAGGAGGTGTAGTCGCCGTAGCGGTCGTGGCGCGCGGCCAGGCTGGCATTGAGCGAGGACAGCAGCGGCACGTCGAACTCGATGCCGCCGGAATAGCGCAGGCGTTCGCCGCCGCCGTAGTCGACCACGTCCAGCGGATAGCAGGTGTTGGCGCACGGATCCGGATCGAGCCGGTAGCCCTGTTTGGCGACCTCGCCGACCGCGGCGAACTTGATCGGCCCGGCCCAGCCCTGGAACAGTTCGCCGGTGATGTTGGCGCTGGCCTGGTTGACCCACGAATCGGCCTGGTTGTGCGCCTTCACCGCCAGGTCGTTGTACTGCGCGCCGCTGAGCGGCTGGTACCAGCGCTCCTCGTTGAGATCGTAGATCGGCGTGCCGTCGGCGGTGCTGCCCAACTGCGCGCCGAGGAAGTAGTCGGTGGCCTTCTGCGTGTCCACGGTGCGCACGTATTCGTCGGTGGTGTAGCGCGCGCGGCCGAGCGCGACTTCCCAGTCGAAGCGGTCGGCCAGCGTGCCCTTGAGGCCGGCGCTCAGATCCCAGGACAGTTCCTTGGTGGTGTTGGCCAGATTCTTCCAGCCGCCGGATTCGTAGCGGGTCAGCTGGCGGATCGCGTACAGGTTGCGGTCGGTGCCGGTGTCGTGGAACGGGCCCAGATAGACGTAGGGCGGATCGTAGGTCCAGTAGCCGATGCTCTTGTTCACCGACAGCGTGCTCCAGGCCTGCATGCCGTTGTCGAAATCGAAGGTGCCGTACAGATAGGCCGAGCCGCTGTCGCCACCGCTGGCGGCGAGCCAGTCGGCGTAGTCGTGGGCCATGCCGCAGTAGCCGCCGAGATTGGTGAGCGTATCGCTGTTGTAGTCGTAGCTGAGCCGCTGCGAATCGACGAACTGGCCGCCGAAGCGCGCGCAGGTGCCGCTGGGCGGGGCCAGGCGTTGGTTGGTGTCGGCATCGAGCAGGGTCAGGCCGGTGTAGGAATTGAAGCCGTACTTGCGCGCCTGCGCGGTCCAGTTGCTGTAGGACTCGTCGTCCTGGTCGTCCATCTTCGGGCGTTCGCCGACCGACAGCGGATCGCGCCGCGTCCACTGCAGCGCATAGGTCAGGTTCCACCTGTCGCCGCTGGTGCCGCCGACCCAGGACAGGTCGAACACGTCACGGCCGCCTTCGGTGGCGGTGCCGCCGCGCAGCCGCACCTGGTTGCCCTCGTAGCCCTTCTTCAGGATCACGTTGATCACACCGGCCACCGCATCGGAACCGTAGATCGCCGAGGCGCCGCCGGTAAGGATCTCGATCCGCTCCACCGCCGCCGACGGGATGCTGCTGTAGTTGGCGAAGTTGCTCTCGCCCGCGTACGGCTGCGGGTAATCGGCGACGCGGTGGCCATTGACCAGCAACAGGGTGCGGCCCGGGCCGAGGTCGCGCAGGCTCACCGGCGAGGCGTTGGGCGTGTGCGAGCCGTATTTGGTATCGGCCTCGACGCTGCCCTGCTGGTTCAACGTGTTGAGCACGTCGTACACGGTGAGGAAGCCTTCCTGCTGGATCTGCTGCGCGCTGATCACCACCACCGGTTCGGCGCCCTCCACTTCCGAGCGTTTGATCCGCGATCCGGTGACCACGACCTGGCCCAGGTCGGTGGCGGCGGCCTTGGGCGCCGCATCGTCGGCGGCGTCCTGCGCCAGCGCGTCGGGCGCGCCATGCAACGCCAGCACGATGCCGAGCGCGAGAGTGGTGAAGGGGTGACGAGGCATGCGGATCTCCCTGCTGCGGGCTGGCGTGGAATGCCGACGGACGACGGCGGCGACGATGCGCGTCCCCGTCCCGCGACCACACGAGGAGCCTCGTGTCGTTGCCCACAGCGCAGCCGCACGCGTGCGATGGCACGCGCTGCGTTGCGCCTCATCGGCGCGCAGAAGGAAGACGAGCGATGCGGGCGCGCCTATCCCCTGACGCGCTCGCGGACCTAACCTGCAATGCGGCGACAACGTTGTCAACACGTCGCCACATGGATCTTGTAGACGATGCCGCTTTGTGCGCGATTCGTTGCGAGAGGCGCCGATTTGCGCGGGATGCGCCGCCACCGACCGCGCAGCGAAGCTGGCACTGCCCTCCGCGCGCGAGGATTCGGTGTGTGCTGTGTGGCATGCGTCGCCGCGGGCAATCGCCCTGCCTCCTACGCTCCGCCGTGCCGCGATTCGCCACGACTAATCGCACGGCGCCTCGCATGCAACCGACATGCGCGCGCGGCGCGTGCACATGCCCCGCAAACGCATAAAAAAAGCCCCGCATCGCTGCGGGGCTCCTTTTCACTGCGTACTGCAGGTCGGCTTGCGCCGGCGCGGATCAGAAATCCATGCCGCCCATGCCGCCCATGCCGCCGCCCATGCCACCGGCGCCGCCGGCCGGCTCGTCCTTCTTCGGCGCTTCGGCCACCATCGCTTCGGTGGTGATCATCAGGCCGGCGATCGACGCGGCGTTCTGCAGCGCCGAACGGGTCACCTTGGTCGGATCCAGGATGCCGAACTCGACCATGTCGCCGAACTCGCCGTTGGCGGCGTTGTAGCCGAAGTTGCCGGTGCCTTCCTTGACCCGGTTCAGGATCACCGACGGCTCTTCACCGGCGTTGGTGACGATCTCGCGCAGCGGCGCTTCCATCGCGCGCAGCGCGATCTGGATGCCGTGGGTCTGATCTTCGTTGGCGCCCTTCAGCTCGCCGATCGCGGTCAGCGCGCGCACCAGGGCCACACCGCCGCCCGGGACCACGCCTTCTTCCACGGCCGCACGGGTCGCGTGCAGGGCGTCTTCGACGCGCGCCTTCTTTTCCTTCATCTCGATTTCGGTCGAAGCGCCGACCTTGATCACCGCCACGCCGCCGGCCAGCTTGGCCACGCGCTCCTGCAGCTTCTCGCGGTCGTAGTCCGAAGAGGTCTCTTCGATCTGCGCCTTGATCTGCTTGATGCGCGACTCGATCGCCGAGCTGTCGCCAGCGCCGTCGATGATGGTGGTGTTCTCCTTGGAGACCTGCACCTTCTTGGCGCGGCCCAGGTCCTTGATGGTCGCCTTCTCCAGCGCCAGGCCCACTTCCTCGGAGATCACGGTGCCGCCGGTCAGGGTGGCCATGTCTTCCAGCATCGCCTTGCGACGATCGCCGAAGCCCGGCGCCTTGACCGCGACGACCTTGACGATGCCGCGGATGGTGTTGACCACCAGGGTCGCCAGCGCTTCGCCTTCGACTTCCTCAGCCACGATCAGCAGCGGCTTGCCCGACTTGGCCACGCCTTCCAGCACCGGCAGCAGGTCGCGCACGTTGGAGATCTTCTTGTCGTGCAGCAGGATGAACGGGTCGTCCAGGTCGGCCGACTGGCTCTGCTGGTTGTTGATGAAGTACGGCGACAGGTAGCCGCGGTCGAACTGCATGCCCTCGACCACGTCCAGCTCGTTGTCCAGGCCCGAGCCTTCTTCAACGGTGATGACGCCTTCCTTGCCAACCTTCTTCATCGCGTCGGCGATGATGTTGCCGATCGACTCGTCGGAGTTGGCCGAGATGGTGCCGACCTGGGCGATCGCCTTGTCGTCGGCGGTGGGCTTGCTGATCTTCTTCAGCTCGGCCACGGCGGCCTTGACGGCCTGGTCGATACCGCGCTTGAGGTCCATCGGGTTCATGCCGGCGGCGACCGCCTTGGAACCTTCGCGGATCAGCGCCTGCGCCAGCACGGTGGCGGTGGTGGTGCCGTCGCCGGCGTTGTCGGAGGTCTTGGACGCGACTTCCTTCACCATCTGCGCGCCCATGTTCTCGAACTTGTCGGCCAGTTCGATTTCCTTGGCGACGGAGACGCCGTCCTTGGTGATGGTCGGCGCGCCGAAGCTCTTCTCGAGCACGACGTTGCGGCCCTTCGGGCCCAGGGTGGCCTTGACGGCATTGGCGAGAATGTTGACGCCGCGCACCATGCGCGAACGAGCGTCTTCACCGAAACGGATATCTTTGGCAGCCATGTGTGTAACTCCGGGATTCGTGATTTGGGATTAGGGATTGGCTGAGAGCGAGCTTCGGGGGAGATCCGGGACCGCGGCGCGACGAGCGCAGCGCGAATCCCGAATCCCCACTCCCGAATCCCGCGATCGGCGGCGTTTTAGCCGACGATCGCCAGGATGTCGTCTTCGCGCAGCACCTTGTACTCGACGCCTTCGGCCTTGTAGCTGGAGCCGGCGTACTGGCCGTAGATGACCTTGTCGCCGACCTTGACCGCCGGAGCGCGGACGCTGCCGTTGTCCAGCGGCTTGCCGCTGCCGATGGCCACGATCTCGCCCTTGGTGGACTTTTCCTTGGCCGAATCCGGGATCACGATGCCGCCGGCGGAAATTTCGTCGGCTTCGATCGGCTTGACTACGACGCGGTCGTGAAGCGGCTTGATGCTCATTGAGAGAGACCCTCTTAAGTGATTGATTGGTCTAGGAAAGGCTGGCGATGTTAGCACTCGCATGTGACGACTGCCAGCAACGCTCGCGAAAAAACCCGGTACGCCGGGATGCGCAAGATGTGGTGCTGGCCGGCGCCCTTTCAAGGGCTGGCGACAAAAAAATTTCGCTTCGGCGCCCGCCCGGCCGCGGAACTGGTACCCGGATTCCGCAACGCTGTCACAGAGGCAGGCTAGGCTCGCAGACCCAGGGGGGACCATCCAAAAGGAGTTGTCGATGAAGCCATCCGCCGTTGCCTTACCTCTCGCCTGTCTGCTGGCCCTGGCCGGCCACGCCCAGGCCGCCGTGTTCATCAACGAATTGCACTACGACGATGCCACCGCCGCCGGCGATACCGGCGAGGGCGTGGAGATCGTCGCCACCGCCGGCGAGAGCCTGAGCGGCTACAAGGTCTACCTGTACAACGGCAGCAGCCCCAGCGCCGCGGCCGTCTATGCCACGACCTCAGTGCCGGCCGGCAGCCTGGTCACCTGCGGCGGGCAGGTGCGCATCGCCACCGTCAGCTATGCCAGCAACGGCGTGCAGAACGGCCCCAACGACGGCCTGGCGCTGGTCGACGGCAGCGGCCAGGTGGTGCAGTTCCTCAGCTACGAGGGCGCGATCACCGGCGGCGGCGGCCCCGCCGCCGGCCTGACCAGCCAGAACCTGCCGGTCAGCGAGAGCAACAGCACCGCGGCCGGCACCTCGCTGCAGCTGCGCGGCAGCAACGGCAGCGCCGCGTCCGACTTCAGCTGGGCCGGCAGTTCGGCCAGCAGCTTCGGCGCCTGCAACAGCGGCCAGACCTTCAGCGGCGGCAGCAGCAACGCCGCGCCGTCGGTGACCGCGACCACGCCAGCGCAGGGCGCCAGCAACTTCCCCGCAGCCGGCGACCTGGCGGTGACCTTCAGCGAGGCGGTGACCCTGGCCAGCGGCGCGTTCGGCCTGAGCTGCAGCCAGTCCGGCACGGTGGCGCTGAGCTACCCGAGCAGCGGCAGCCAGTTCGCGATCTCCACCAACACCGCCCTGGCCGCCGGCGAAAGCTGCAGCCTGAGCATCCTGGCGGCAAGGATCAGCGACGCCGGCGGCGCGCATCCGGCGCAGGACAGCAGCATCGCCTTCAGCGTCGCCAGCGGCAGCGGCGGCGGTACCAGCGGCTACTACTCGCGGGTCAACACCTCCAACGCCAGCCAGTTGCGCTGCTCGCTGCACGAGACGATCAAGGGCCACACCGTCTACCCGTACAGCAGCAGCTCCGGCACCAGCACCTGGACCATCCTGGAGATCGCCGACGAGGACCCGAACAACAGCGGGCGCATCCTCGACGCCTACCGCAACCGCAGCTACGCCAAGGTCACCGACCGCGCCGGCAGCGGCAGCGGGCTGAAATACAACCGCGAGCACAGCTGGCCGAACTCGCTGGGCTTCGGCACCGCCAGCGGCGACAAGGGCCTGCCCTACGCGCCGTACACCGACACGCACATGCTGTACCTGACCGACTCCACCTGGAACGCCGACCGCGGCAACAAGCCGTACGCGAACTGCGACAGCAACTGCGGCGAGCGCATCACCGAGGCCAACGCCGGCTTCGGCGGCGGCAGCGGCAGCTACCCGGGCAACTCCAACTGGGTGCGCACCCCGGACGGCAATGGCGGCAGCTTCGAAGTGTGGAACCACCGCAAGGGCGACATGGCACGCGCGGTCATGTACATGGCGATCCGCTACGAAGGCGGCACCGACACGGCCACCGGGCAGTCCGAGCCGGATCTGGAACTGACCGACGACCGCAGCAAAATCGTGCAGACCTCGGCCTCGCCGGCCTACATGGGCCTGCTGTCGACGCTGATCGCGTGGAGCCAGCAGGATCCGCCGGACGACGCCGAGCGTGCCCGCAATGAAGTGGTGTACAGCTTCCAGGGCAACCGCAATCCGTTCATCGATCACCCGGAGTGGGCGACTTCCTCGCTGTTCACCTCGGCCAAGCCGGCGACCTGCCAGCTGCTCAACTGAGCCGGACCTCCGGCGCGCCGATCGCGGCGCGCCGGAGGGTCTGCGAGCGACCCGGGTGGCCCCGGGGCCATCCGGCGTCGCCCGTACATGCAACCCGTACATGCAATGAAGGCTCGGCGGTAGATAGCCGCCGCTGCCGCGCGCCCCCGGCACCGTCGCGGCCCTACTTTCCTGCCGCCACAACCACTCAACTGCCACGCCGTTCCCGCTGCGCAGCGGGTCGCTGCCGCACGGCCCAGTGCCATGCCCGGCCAGCGCCCTCCGCGGCCGCCCCGCGCAGGCCTGCAACCGCGCGCCCGCGAGCGCGCACTCATGCCCGAACCAGGCCCGGCAAAGCCCTGCCGGCGTCCCTATACTGTCGGCCGCATGTCTTCGCCCCCACTCCGTTTGCTGTTCAGCACCTGCCCCGATCCGGCCAGCGCCGCGCGGATCGCCCAGGTCTTGGTCGAAGAACGGTTGGCCGCGTGCGTGAGCCGCCTGCCCGGCGTGCACGCCACCTATCGCTGGCAGGACGCCGTGGAGCAGGCCGAGGAAGTGCTGCTGCTGATCAAGACCGCCGCCGACCGCGTCCCCGCGTTGCAGCGGCGGCTGAGCGAACTGCACCCCTTCGACGTCCCCGAACTGATCGAGGTCGAGGTCGCCGGCGGCCTGCCCGCCTACCTGCAGTGGGTGTATGCCGAAACCCGTGAGGAACCGTAAGCCGATGACCGTGCTGCACCGTATCGCCGCCCTGTGCCTGCTGGCCCTGGCCGCCTTCCCCGCCCTGGCGATCAGCGAAAAGGATCTGCTGCCGGTCGATCAGGCCTTCGTGCTGAGCGCGCAGGCGCCCGAGCGCGGCCGCATCGAACTGCACTGGAAGATCGCCAACGGCTATTACCTGTACCGGCACCGGATCGCGGTGCGGGTGCTGAGCGGCTTCAAGGCCAACCCGACCGTGCAGTTGCCGGCCGGGCACAAGAAGACCGACCCGTACTTCGGCGAGGTGGAGACCTACCGCGGCGAGTTGAACGCGGTGCAGAGCGGCGTCGCCGATCCCGCCACGACCAGCCTGCAGGTGGAGGTGCGCTACCAGGGCTGCGCCGACGCCGGCGTGTGCTATCCGCCGCAGAAGCGCGTGCTCACGGTGGCGCTGCCGGCGGCCGAGGCCGACGCAACGGCGGCCACGTCCTCGCCGCTGCCGGGCAGCGCGCCGGGCGCGGCCGGCCCCGCCGCCAAGCCGTTGTTCGGCGCCGGCGCCGGCGCCGTGCAAGGCCTGCCGCTGCCGTCGGACCAGGCGTTCGGCTTCGAAGCCATCGTCGGCGACGGCAATACCCTGCTGCTGCGCTTCACCCCCGCGCCGGGCTACTACCTGTATCGCGACCGCACCGCGCTGGCGCTGGAAGGCGCGGCCGGCATCCGCACCGGCATGCCGCGCTGGCCGCAGGGCCGCTCGCACCAGGACGAGCACTTCGGCAACGTGGTGGTGTATTTCGACCAGACCGAGGTCAGCGTGCCGCTGCAGCGCCAGCGCGCCGATGCCGCCGACGCGACCCTGGTCGCCACCTTCCAGGGCTGCCAGACCGACGGCATCTGCTATCCGCCGATGACCCGGCGGGTGAAGCTGTCGCTGCCCAAGGGCAAGCTCAGCCCGACCGACCAGGCCGAAGTGGCGCCGCTGCTGGTGACGCCGCTGGACAGCCGCCAGGCCGACGCCAGCGCCGCGGCGGCCGACGCGGCCGCGCCGGTGACCGCGCCCGATGCGGCGAGCGCGCCCGATGCCTCGGTGCACAACGCCGCGCGCAGCACCGCGCCGGCGGCCGCGCCGCAGAACCTGCTGTGGGTGTTGCTGGCGGCACTGGGCGGCGGCCTGATCCTGAACCTGCTGCCGTGCGTGCTGCCGATCCTGTCGCTGAAGGTGCTGGGCCTGGCGCACAGCGGCGAAAGCCATGCGCGCGCCCGCAGCCATGCGCTGTGGTACACGCTGGGGGTGCTGGCGTCCTTCGCCGTGGTCGGCGGCATCGCCGTCGCCGCGCATCTGCTGTGGGGCTTCCAGCTGCAGCGTCCGGGTTTCGTCGCGGTGCTGACCTACCTGATGTTCGCGATGGGCCTGAGCCTGTCCGGCGTGTTCACGCTCAGCGCCAACCTCGGCGGCCTCGGCCAGTCGCTGTCCTCGCGCAGCGGCCCGGTCGGCGACTTCTCCACCGGCGTGCTGGCCTGCGTGGTGTCCAGCGCCTGCGTCGGCCCGTTCATGGGCCTGGCGCTGGGCTATGCGTTCGCCGCGCCGCCGGCGATCGGCATGCTGGTGTTCCTGACCATGGGCCTGGGCCTGGCGCTGCCGTTCCTGCTGGTCGGCTTCATCCCCTCGCTGGCCAAGCGCCTGCCCACGCCCGGCCCGTGGATGGAGACGCTCAAGCAGGTGCTGGCGTTCCCGATGTACCTGACCGCGATCTGGCTGCTGTGGGTGCTGGGCAAGCAGCGCGGCGTGGATGCGGTGGCGCTGCTGCTGGTCGGCGCCACGCTGCTGGCGCTGGGCCTGTGGTGGATCGAGCGCGCGCGCTGGCGCAGCCACAAGCTCGGCTTGCGCCTGGCTTCGCTGCTGGTGCTGCTGGCGCTGCTGCCGGTGTGGGGCGTGACCCGGCTGGCGCCGCCCAGCGTCAGCGCCGAGCGCAACACCGTGGCCTTCTCGCCGGAGATGCTGGACCGGCTGCGCACCGACAACCGCGTGGTGTTCGTCAACATGACCGCCGACTGGTGCGTGACCTGCAAGGCCAACGAACGCAACGTGCTCAGCAGCGATGCCTTCCGCGACACGCTCAAGCGCGTCGATGCGGTGTACATGAAGGGCGACTGGACCAACGAGGACCAGCGCATCAGCGCCTTCCTGGCCGAACACAAGGCGGTGGGCGTGCCGCTGTACGTGGTCTACGGCCCGGGCGCGCCGCCGACCGTGCTGCCGCCGGTGCTGAGCCAGGCGGTGGCCGAGGACGCACTGCTGCGCGCGGCGCGATGAACGCCACGCCGCCACGCCTGCTCGCGGTGGCGGCCATCGCGGCGGCGCTGGGCCTGGCCGCGGCGCAGGTCTGGTGGCGGTCGCCGACGCCAGCGCCGCCAGCGACCGCCACCGGCAGCGCGCCGCCGGCCGGCGTTGTCGCGGCCCGCCCCGGCGATCCGGCCCCGGCGCTGCGCCTGCCCACCCTCGACGGCGGCAACCTGAGCCTGGCCCAGTTCCGCGGCCGTCCGTTGCTGGTCAATATCTGGGCCAGCTGGTGCGAACCGTGCGTGCGCGAGATGCCGGAACTGGACCGCCTGGCGCGCGCGCAGCCGGCCGACGGCCTGCAGGTGCTCGGCATCGCCCTGGACCGCCCCGAGGACGTGCGCGCATTCCTGCAGCGGGTGCCGATCGGCTACCCGATCGCGCTGGAAACCCCCGGCCCGGCCGATGCCAGCGTGCGCCTGGGCGACACCCAGGGCCTGCTGCCCTACAGCGTGCTGATCGACGCCGACGGCCGCATCGTGCGGCAGAAGCTGGGGCCGTTCGCGCCGGGCGAAGCGGAGCGCTGGGCGCGGCTGCCGTAGCCGCTCGTTTGCGCAATCGGCCCTGTGCCCGTTCGCGCACTCGCCCCTGTAGGAGCGGCTTCAGCCGCGACGGGCTTTCCTGGCAATGCCTGTCGCGGCTGAAACCGCTCCTACAAAAGATGGGGGATCGTCGCCTGGATCGGGATTGCGCTATACCGCCTGCCGCTGCGCCTCGCTGCCGGCGCCGCCGGCAGCAACCCGCGCCTGCCCCAGCGCCGCCAGTTCCGCGGCCAGACGTTGCGCGCCGGCGCGCAATTCCGGCACCGCGGTGATCTCCCACAGGCCGCCGCGCAGCAGCGGTCCCAGGCAGTACAGTCCGGCGACCGGGTGGCCGCTGCCGTCGCGCACCTGCAGGCGCTCGTCCACCACCAGGCCCAGGCCCAGCGGATCGGGCTGCAGCAGGCCCGCATCGCGCATCGTCGCAATCAGCGGATGGCTGGTGCGGGCGACGTCGGTGTCCAGCCCGGTGGCGCGGATCAGCACGTCGAAGTCTTCGGTGCGCGCGCTGTTGCTGGCGCGGTCGCGGATCACCGCCTCCACCGCGGTCTCGCCCAACCGCGCGCGCAGCAGGCGCCCGGCGCGGATGCGCAACTGGCCCTGCTGCTGCATCTGCGCCAGCGCGCTCGCGGCAGCCGGCGCCAGCCGGTGCCGCGCCACTTCCCAGTACGGGCGCAGATGGCGCAGGAACCGCGCGCGCGCCGCCGGCGCCAGGCCTTTCCAGAACGGCTGCAGATGCGGGCGCAGCGCATCGACCACGCAGCGCCAGTCCTCCACCACCGTGGTCAGCTGGCGCAGGCTGCGCACCAGGCCGGCGAGGTCGTGGTTGCGCAGCGCCTGCGCCACGCTCGGCGGCAGCGTCACCGCCGCGCCCGGCTGGGCCAGGTGCGCCTGCGGCGCCAGGCCGCGCCGCGACAACGCGGTGATCGGGCCGCGATGGCCGCGGCGGCGCAGGGTCAGCGCGACATCGGCCATGGTCAGGCCGGTGCCGACCAGCAGCAGCCGCGCCTGCGGCGGCACCTCGTCCAGCACCCCGTCCTGCCACGGCCAGCCGATGTAGCGCCGGTGCACCGCCAGGCGCGGACCGATGCCGGGCAGCGCCGCCGGCGGCAACGCGCCGATCGCCAGCACCACCACGTCGCTGACCACGTCCTCGCCGTTGGCCAGGAAGATGCGGAAACCGTCCGGGCCGCGCTCCACCGCCACCGCCTCTTCGCTCACCCGCGCCACCTCGACCGCCGACGCGGCGAGCGCGCTGTCCAGATGCTGCTCCAGGTAGCGGCCGTACTGCAGCCGCGGCAGGAACTGCAGACGCTTCTCGGCGTCGAGCTGCAGGGCATCGGCGAAGCCGCCCGGATCCTGCGGATCCACGCCGAGATCCTTGGCGCGCACGTTCAACAGATGTTCCGGCCGCGCCGCGCCGTAGGCGATGCCGCGGCCGTAGGTGTCGGCCACGCCGATCAGGGTGATGCGGCTGGCGGCGCCCTGCCTGGCCAGCGTCGCGGCCAGCACGTTGCCGCAGAATCCTGCGCCGATGATCGCAATTCGCATGGCTCGCACTCGTGGCCGGTCGGGGCGTCCTTTGTGCCCGGGATGCCGGCCGCGGGTGTAAATCGCCGGTTAATGCGCGGCACTTGGTGCATGCCGATCGGGTATCAGCACATGCGCTTGGCCCATAAGCGGTGTCCGCTGGACCTTGGCGCGGGACCGCACGATCGTCGCGCGATGCGAGGAAATCGCCAGCACGCCATGGTGCGTTTCCCGCATCGCGCGCGCATGCCCAAGAGTGGATGAGCGGGCCGCCTACTGCAGCCCTTCTTCGCTCAGCGCCTGCTGCACCGACGGCCGCGCATGCACGCGCCGGTACCATGCCTGCAGGTTCTGCAAGGCGTCGAAGTGGATGTCCGCCTTGTAGTGCGAGGTCAGCCAGGACGCCTGGCCCCAGCCGGTCAGCGCATACAGATAGGCATCGGCGACGGTGAAGGCATCGCCCATCAGGAACCGGCGCCCGGCGAGCTGCGCATCGATCCAGGCGAAACGCTGCTCCAGCTTCGGCCGGGCGGTGTCCACGTACTGGCCGGCGAGCCGCGCGTACAGCAGGGGAATAAAGCCCTTGTGGATCTCCGTCGCCAGGAAGTTCAGCCACTCCTGCAGGCGGTAGCGCTGCATGCTGCCATTGGGCGGTACCAGACCGCGTTCCGGCTTGCGGTCGCCCAGGTATTGGACGATGGCGGGACCTTCGCGCAGCACGCTGCCGTCGTCGAGTTCGAGCGCCGGCACGTAGCCCATCGCATTGACCCGACGGAAATCCGCGCCGTCCTCGGTCAGGTGCTTGCGGTGATCGACCCGCACCAGCGTCGCCTCGAGGCCGAGCTCATGCAGCACGATATGCGGCGCGAGGGAGCAGGCGGCCGGGATGTAGTACAGCTTCATTGCGATCTCCAGAAAGTGGGCGCAGCGCTCGCAAGCGCGGCCCGACGCATTCTAGAAACCAGGTATAGAAAAGGAAGAAGGCACTATAATGTTGTCTAGGTACAAAATGTATACCTAGTGCGCGCGCACCGAGGAAGCTGCGATGAAGGACAACGTTTCCGGCTGCTCCGTGGAAGAGGCCATGCGCCTGCTCGGCGGAAGATGGCGCCTGTTGCTGGTGTCGTACCTGCTCGACGGGCCCAAGCGGTTCAACGAACTGCGCCGCGACATTCCGGCCATTTCGCAACGCATGCTGACCCTGGATCTGAGAGCTTTGGAAGAAGCGGGGCTGATCCAGCGCACCGTTTATCCCACCGTGCCGGTCAAGGTCGAATACGCGCTGACCGGGGACGGGCGTCGCCTGGAACCGGTGGTCGCGGTGATGCAGGAGTTCGGGTTGTGGGTCAAGGCGCGGTCCGCCAGCTGAGCGATGCCGGCTGGGGACGGCGATGCGCGCGATCGCCGGTGCCCCGTGCTTGACCTGGGAGGTTGCATGTCCGAGCCTGCGGTGGCGCGCAGCGCATACCGTGCGCCGTCGTCCGCGCACGCGGTCCTCGACGCGGCGCGCAGCGCCCGATCTTGGACTGCACTGGCCGATGAGACGGGGCAGGAGGCAAACAGGCAGCGCGGACGACGCCTGCGTTCGCACCCGAACCGCCCGCGCCGCGCGCCGCAGAACCAAACATCCGTTTAAAACACGCGCAACTTCGCCGAACTGGACAGTAATCCCGGCTTCGCGCAGACTGCCGCCCTTTCCGCTGCTTTGTCTTCCATGGCGCGACTGCTGCTGTTGCATGGCCCCAACCTCAACCTGCTCGGCACCCGCGAGCCGGGGGTCTATGGGCACGCGACGCTGGCGCAGATCGATGCGGCGCTGCTCGCGCAGGCCACGGCCGCCGGGCACCAGCTGGACAGCCTGCAGTCCAATGCCGAGCACGTGCTGGTGGACCGGGTGCAGGCCGCACGCGGCGACGGCACCGCCTTCATCCTGATCAACCCGGCCGCGTTCACCCACACCTCGGTGGCGCTGCGCGACGCACTGGCGGCGGTGGCGATCCCGTTCATCGAGATCCACCTGTCCAACCCACACAGCCGCGAGCCGTTCCGCCACCACAGCTATTTCAGCGACCACGCGGTCGGCGTGATCTGCGGCTTCGGCGCCGACAGCTACCGCTACGCGATGGACGCGGCGCTGACGCGGCTGGGCGTGGCCGCATGAACACCTGTCGCGCGCGCCCGGCGGCGTACGCCCCTATCCGAGTTCGCCAGGCCGCGTGCCTGGTCATTTCCCGATTCACCTCAAGAGGCCGTTATGGATCTCCGTAAAATCAAGAAGCTGATCGACCTGCTGGAAGAGTCCAATCTCGCCGAGATCGAGATCAAGGAAGGCGAGGAAAGCGTGCGCCTGGCGCGCACGCCCAAGGGCATGATCGCCAGCGCCCCGCAGTACGCCGCGCCGGCCCCCGCCGCGCCGCCCGCTGCCGCGCCGATGCCGATGAGCTCGCCCACCGAGGCCTCCACCGGCGGCACCGCCAAGCCCGGCAACGCCCTGCCCGAAGGCCACGTGCTGCGCGCGCCGATGGTCGGCACGTTCTACACCTCGCCGTCGCCGGACAAGCCGGCCTTCGTCAGCGTCGGCCAGGCGGTCAAGGCCGGCGAGACCCTGGCGATCATCGAGGCGATGAAGATGTTCAACCCGATCGAAGCCGACGTCTCCGGCACCATCGTCGCGATCCTCAGCGAAAGCGGCGTGCCGGTGGAGTTCGATCAGCCGTTGTTTGTGATTGGCTGAGCGGCAGGGATTGGGGATTCGTGATTTGGGATTCGCAACAGCGGCCACACGAGCGCCTCACGGTGTGGCGCGATGCGATGACGTTGGTCGAAGCGACCTACCATCTCACCCAGAGCTTCCCCGATGCCGAACGCTTTGGACTGACCGCACAGATGCGGCGCGCGGCGATCAGCGTTCCCTCCAACATCGCGGAGGGCGCCGCGCGGCGGTCCACTGCCGAGTACCTGCGTTATCTGTCGATGGCGCGAGGCTCGCTGGCCGAGCTGGATACGCAGATGCAGATCGCGACACGGCTGCAGTTCGGTTCGCCGGACGCGGCAACCCTCGATCTCTTGAACCGCACCTTTTCCAGGCTCAACGCATTGATCCGCACGCTGGACGATTCGCGACATCTGCGCGAGCCCGGCGCCCTCTACGAATCCCCAATCTCGAATCCCGAATCCCATGCTCGATAAAGTCGTCATCGCCAATCGCGGCGAAATCGCGCTGCGCATCCTGCGCGCGTGCCATACGCTCGGCATCCGCACGGTCGCGGTGCATTCCACCGTCGATCGCAACCTCAAGCACGTGGCCATGGCCGACGAGTCGGTGTGCATCGGCCCGGCGTCCTCGGCCGAGAGCTACCTCAACATCCCGGCGCTGATCGCCGCGGCCGAGGTCACCGACGCGCAGGCCATACATCCCGGCTACGGCTTCCTGTCGGAGAACGCGGACTTCGCCGAGCGCGTGGAGCAGTCCGGCTTCATCTTCATCGGGCCCAAGGCCGACACCATCCGCCTGATGGGCGACAAGGTCGAGGCGATCCGCGCGATGAAGGCCGCCGGCGTGCCGTGCGTGCCCGGCTCGGGCGGCCCGCTGGGCGACGACATCGTCGCCAACACCAAGGTCGCGCGCGAGATCGGCTACCCGGTGATCATCAAGGCCGCCGGCGGCGGCGGCGGCCGCGGCATGCGCGTGGTGCATTCGGAGGCGGCGCTGAAGGCGGCGATCGAGACCACCAAGTCCGAAGCCAAGGCCGCTTTCAGCAACGACCAGGTGTACATGGAGAAGTTCCTGGAGAACCCGCGCCACGTGGAGATCCAAGTGCTGGCCGACGGCCAGGGCAACGCCATCCACCTGGGCGAGCGCGACTGCTCGATGCAGCGCCGCCACCAGAAGGTGGTCGAAGAAGCCCCCGCGCCGGGCATCACCGAGCAGCTGCGCAGCGAGATCGGCAAGGTCTGCGTGGACGCCTGCGTGCGCATCGGCTACCGCGGCGCCGGCACCTTCGAGTTCCTGTTCGAGGACGGGCGCTTCTACTTCATCGAAATGAACACGCGCATCCAGGTCGAGCACCCGGTGACCGAGCGCATCACCGGCATCGACCTGGTCTGCGAGCAGCTGCGCATCGCCGCCGGCCACAAGCTGAGCATCAAGCAGAGCGACATCGTGCTGCGCGGCCATGCGATCGAGTGCCGCATCAACGCCGAGGACCCGGAAACCTTCATGCCCAACCCGGGCCTGATCACCGGCTTCCACCCGCCCGGCGGCCCCGGCGTGCGCGTGGACACGCACATCTACAGCGGCTACAAGGTGCCGCCGAACTACGACTCGATGATCGGCAAGCTGATCGTGCACGGCCCCGACCGCGAGACCGCGATCGCGCGCATGCGCGTGGCGCTGAGCGAGATGGTGGTGGACGGGATCAAGACCAACATCCCGCTGCAGCAGCGGATCATGCGCGACAAGGGCTTCCAGGCCGGCGGGCAGAACATCCACTACCTGGAAAAGCGCCTGGCCGAGCGCAAGAACAAGTCGATTGCTTTAGTGTGAGTCCGGCGAGAGGAGGCGGAAATCGGCAGCGCCGGTCTCCGCTCCTCTGCGGGGCGAGAGGCCAGAGCGCGCGAGCGCGCCGCGGATCGCCGCCGGTGCAGCGCCCTGCGCGGACGCGATCCCGCCTGCCGCGCCTGCGCCTGCGCCTGGATCGCACCGCACGCCGACGCCATTGCCGCCATCCTCACATGCGCCCAGACATCCCGCCGTTCGGCCGTTACCGCGCCTTCCTGTTCGACATGGACGGCACCATCCTGACCTCGATCGCGGCGGCCGAGCGGGTATGGAGCGCCTGGGCGCGAACCCACGGCATCGACCCGGCCATCCTGTTGCCGACGATCCACGGCGTGCGCGCCGAAGAGACCATCGCACGCCAGGGGTTGGCCGGCATCGACGTACAGCGCGAGGCGCAAGCCGTGACCGCGGCCGAACTCGAGGACATGCAGGGGGTGCAGGCGATCGCGGGTGCCGAGGCCTTCATCGGCACGCTCGCGCCGCACGCCTGGGCCGTGGTGACCTCGGCGCCGCGCGAACTGGCGAGCCGGCGTCTGCGCGCCGCGGGCCTGCCGCCGCCACCGGTGCTGGTGTCTGCCGAGGACGTCGTGGCCGGCAAGCCTTCGCCGGAAGGCTACCTGCTGGCGGCGCGCCTGCTGGGCGTAGCGCCGGGCGACTGCCTGGTGTTCGAGGACGCCCCGGCCGGCATCCAGGCCGCCGAGGCCGCGGGCGCGGCGGTGTGCGCGATCACCTGCGCGCATGCGCACGCGGCGCAAAGCTTGCCGCGCCTGCACCTCTCCGACTATGTCGGATTGCGCTGCGTCGAAGAGCAGACAGGGCGCTTTGCCGTGGTTGCGGGCTGAACCGGCGCGCGGCCTGGGTCAGGCTTTGGCGTAGCGGCTGGGCGGTGCGCCCACCTGGCGGCTGAAGGCCACGCTGAAGGCGCTCGTCGACCCGTAGCCGACGCGTTCGGCCACCTCGGCCACGCTCGATCCTGAGCGCCGCAACAGATCCTTCGCCACCTGCATGCGCCAGGCCAGCACGTACTCCATCGGCGGCACGCCGACGGTGCGGGCGAACCGCTCGAAGAACGTGGAGCGCGACAGCGCGGCCGCCTGCGCGAGTTCGCCCACCGTCCAGGCGTGATCGATGCGGGCATGGATCCGCGTGAGCGCCATCGCCAGCCGTTCGTCGCCCAGGCCGCGCAGCAGGCCCGGCGGCGCATTCCCCGCGGTCGTCCAGCGCAAGGCCTCGACCAGCAGCATCTCGACCAGCCGCGAAAGCACGTACTCGCTGCCCGGCTTCCTGTCGTGGTACTCCTCGCCCACCATCTGCACCAGTTGCATCAGGCGGCCGGCGCCCCGCACGTGGACCACCGCCGGCAGCAGCGAGACCAGCAGCCCGGCATGGGCGCTGTCGAACAGGAAGGCGCCGCCCAATGAGCGCATGTCCGGCGCGCCGTCCGGTTCGCCGTGGCGCCGTTCGCCCTGCCCGCCGGGAACGACCTTCGGATCGATGAACACTGGCGGCGCCGGCACCAGGCTGGAGAGCGTGAACGCCGGCGTGGTCGGCAACAGCACGAAATCGCCGGCGCCGATCGTGATCGGCGGATGCCCGTCCACCGCCAGCACAGCGATGCCCTCGAGCACGATGCAGAACCCCGGCTGCCCGTACTCGGCATAGCGCACCGCCCAGTTGCCCTTGCCGCTGATGAGGTTGGCGAACACCGCGCGGGGTTGGAGCAGACGGACGAGGTCGGAAAGTGGATCGTGCATTTCGGACTTTCGCTAAAACAAAACGGATTCTGCATTATCGATCATCCGATGCGGCTGACCTATCGTTTCCTCCCGAGTCCACTCACTCCTGGAGAACGCAATGCAGACCGTCCTGATCACTGGCTGTTCCTCCGGCTACGGCCTGGAAACCGCGCGCCACTTCCTGGCCCAAGGCTGGAACGTCGTCGCCACCATGCGCCAGCCGCACCCGGCGCTGCTGCCGGCCTCGCCCGACCTGCGCCTGCTGGCGCTGGACGTGACCCAGCCCGACAGCATCGCGCTGGCGCTGGAGGCGGCCGGCCCCATCGACGTGCTGGTCAACAATGCCGGCATCGGGCTGTTCGGGGCGTTCGAGGCCACGCCGATGGCGACCGTGCGCGAGGTGTTCGAGACCAACACCTTCGGCGTCATGGCGATGTGCCAGGCCGCGATTCCGCGGTTTCGCCAGCGCGGCGCGGGCGTCATCGTCAACGTGACCTCCAGCGCCACGCTGGCGCCGTTCCCGCTGGTGGCCGCGTACACGGCGAGCAAGACCGCGGTGCAGGGCTTCACCGCGTCGCTGCGCCACGAACTCCAGGCGTTCGGCCTGCGGGTCAAGCTGGTGGAGCCCGGCTACGGCCCGTCCACCCGGTTCACCGCCAACGGGCAGCAGCGCATGCAGGGCCTGATCCCGGACGCCTACGCGCCGTTTGCCCAGGAGGTGTTCGCGCGCCTGGGCCAACCGGCGGCGGTGACCGTGGCCAGCGACGTCGCCCAGGCGATCTGGGACGCCGCCAACGACGCCAGCGACCGCCTGCATTACCCCGCCGGCGCCGACGCCCTGGCCCTGTCCGCGCAGCCGGCGCCCGCCAAGGAGCGCTGATCACCAAGCTGCAAGACCTCACGGGAACCGCAAACCCGCCTTTGCGAATCCCGAATCCCCAATCCCGGCTACTTCGCCTGCTGCGTCCCCGGCACCGGCTCGGCGCCCAGGGTCGAGGTCGGGCTGACGATCATCACCGTCTCGGTCGAGCCATCCGGCCACACGATCTGGAAGGTGCTGCCCGGGCTCAGGGTGGAGAACGGCATGCCGCTGCGCGCGCGGTAGATCGCCGCCACCTGCGCGGCACCGGCGCGGCGCAGGTCGGGGTCGGCGTGCGCGGTGGTCAGCTCGACCTTGGACAGGCCGCGGTAGCGCTGCTCGGCCGTGTCGATCAGCAGCAAGCCGGCCGCCGCCGCCGAATAGGCGACCAGGGCCAGCACCCAGAACCAGAACTTGGCGCCGTGCAGCCATCGCCGGTAATTCATGACCCCGCTCCTCTCGCCGTCGTATCCACCAGCCGGTTGACCATGTCGTTCATCGTGTCCGTACCTTGCCGCGGCACCGCGGCGTCGTAAACAAAACTGCTGAAATCCTGGGTCGGGTCCTGCGAGCAGATCCCGCCGTTGGCGCAATAGCGGGTCATCAACTCGCTGTTCGGGCCGCAATCCAGCCCCAGCCGGCAGGCGGCCAGCTGCCAGGCCAGTTCGGTGAAGGCGGTGCCGGCGATGCGCTCGTCCAGGCTGTCGTCGCCGCTGGCGGCCAGGCCCATCGCCGGCGCCAGCGCCATGTACGCATCCGGATCGCCGGAGGCGCGCACCCGTTCGACCAGGTCGCGCTTGTAGCCGGCCGAGGACTGCAGCGGCTGCCCCAGCGTCAGCAGCGCCGCCTCTGCGGCCAGGTTGCCGCCGCGTGCGGCCTGCACGCGCTGGGCGACGATGGCCTGGCGGGTGAGGCCGTCGCCGGGCACGAAGCCGGCGCAGCGGCGGCCGACCCGCGCGCGCGCAGCGACCATCCGCCCCGAGGTCGGCAGTTGCGCCGCATCGATCGCGCGGGTGTCGGCGGCATAGCCGGCCGGATTCATCGCATAGCCGGCGCAATAGTCGTAGATGCGGCTGAGCAGCCAGGACGCATCGGCATCGCCCTGCGCGGCGGCGGCGGACAGCTGCTGCGCGGTGCGGTACAGGTCGGGACTGCGTTCCAGCGCGGTGCGCCGGTCGGGCGACGCCGCCGGCAATAGCTGAACCGAGGTGGGCCTGCGCTGGTCCTGCGCCGGGACGCCCACGGTGGCCGGGGTGGCCGCGGCGGCACCCGCGCTCACCGGCAGCGCCGGTGCCGCCGCCAGCAGCACCGCGCGATAGCCGACCACGCCCAGCAGCAGCGCAGCGGGCGCCAGCAACAGCCAGGTTTTACGGGACACGGCGAAGGGCATGCGCGTAGGCGATCGGGGCAGCAGGCGACGAGGGCGGCCGCGGCCGCTGGAACCGGGGGCCGCCGCAATGTCGCAGTCTAGCGCAGCCGATGGCGGGCCATGGCAGACAATGGCGTCCGCGGTCACGTCGCGCGCGGCCGGCGCCGGGCCGGGCCGCCGCCGCGGTCGTCTAAGATGCGCGGTCACTCCTCCTCGTGCCCGACCGATGCCGTTCCTCGAACTGACTGTGCGCTGCACCGATGCCACCCAGCCCCGCTACGAGAACGCGCTGGAGGACGTCGGCGCGCTGGCGGTCACCCTGCTCGACGCCGAGGCCGACACCAGCAACGAGCGCGCGATCCTGGAACCGGGGGTCGGCGAGACCCCGCTATGGGGCACGCTGGTGCTCAGCGCGCTGTTCCCCGCCGAACAGGACGCGTTGCTGCTGCTGGCCGCGCTGGAAGCGTTCGATCCGGGCCTGGACTGGGCCCAGGCCACGTTCCGCAAGGTCGACGACCAGGACTGGGAACGCGCCTGGCTGGACCAGTTCCAGCCGATGCGCTTCGGCACTCGCACCTTCATCGTGCCGTGGAACCACGAACTGCCGGAAGAAGCGCGCGGCGCCGATGCCGCGGTGGTGCGGCTGGACCCGGGCCTGGCGTTCGGTTCCGGCACCCACCCGACCACCGCGTTGTGCCTGCGCTGGCTCGACGCCCTGGCCGCCGACGGCGCGCTGGCGCAGGCGCGCGTACTCGATTTCGGCTGCGGCTCCGGGATCCTGGCGCTGGCCGCGCTGAAGCTGGGCGCGGCGGTGGCGGTGGGCGTGGACAACGATCCGCAGGCGCTGCTGGCCACGCACGACAACGCCGAGCGCAATGACGTCGGCGCGCGCCTGGCGGTGCACCTGCCGGCCGACGAGCCGGTGGCCACCTATCCGGTGGTGGTCGCCAACATCCTGGCCTCGGCGCTGGACGCGCTGGCGCCGACCCTGGCCGAACGCGTCGCGCCGGGCGGGCGCATCGCCCTGTCCGGGATCCTGCATGGCCAGGAACAGGAGCTGTTGCAGCGCTACGCACCGTGGTTCGAGCAATTGCGCACAGAGCAGGACGGCGACTGGATGCGCATCGACGGCGTGCGCCGCGCCTGAGTCCGCGGGCCGGCGGGTCCGCTCACGCGGTCGCGCCGGATCCAGCGCTCACCCGCGGCCTGCGGCCAGGCTGCGGATCGCCGCGGTCAGCAAGGCCGCCTCGGCATGGATCGCCAGCACCCGGGTCCGCGGCCGCCAGCCCTGCGCGCGCAGGCGGCGCTCGTGCCAGCGATGGCCGCGCCGCGCCCGCGGCAGCCGCCAGGCCAGTTCCAGCAGAACGCCGATCAGCGCCGACGCGCCCAGGGCCTGCACCAGCGCCACCCAGCCCGCGGCGTGCGCCAGCAGCCACAGCGGCGCCGGCACCCGCGACGGCGGCGCGGGCGGATACGGCAGCGCGAACACCTGCCATGACCAGCCCTGCCTGACCGCGCGGCGACCGTCGCCGGCATCGGCCCAGATCCGGTAGCGGTGCGCGCCGATCCCCGGCGGCGGCCGCGGGCGGCTGCGCGCGCGCAGCGGCGCGAGCGCGAAACGGGGGTGCTGGGCGTCTTGCAGCGGGGCATCCTGCGTGTGCATCGGCGCGTCCTGGTCCATGGCAGCGGGGCGGGCGGCGGCGGCAGAGACGGCGCGGACGATGCGGCGTCTTCACTGCGCACAGCCATCGTCGACGACAGTATCAACAACAAAGTGCTCATTGAAAGCCGTACGAACCAACTTTCCCAGTCGGCGCGGCTATATCTCGCCTCCCCCGCGGAGGTGAGCGTGAGCAGCAGGTTGTACGAACGGGTGCGCGAAGCGCGCAAGCTGACCGGCCTCACCCAGGAAGCGCTCGCGCTCGACCTGTCGGTGACCCGCAGCGCCGTGGCGCAGTGGGAGATGGCCGACGGCACCGCGCCGGCGGTGGAGCACCTGATCGCCCTGGCCCGCCGCAGCGGGCTGACCTTCGAATACCTGGCCACCGGCCGCGGCGAACGCGTGTTCGGCGAACCGCTGTCCGTCGCCGAGGAAGCCGCGCACTACCGGCAACTGTCGGACCAGCAGGCGCGCCTGCTCGACAGCTTCGAGACCCTGAGCCCACGCCAGCGCGCCGGCCTGCTGGACCTGATCGGCGCCGGCAAGCACCGGCGCTGAGCGGGGCAGGCGCCCCCGCCCGGCGTTCCTGTAGGAGCGGCTTCAGCCGCGACAGGAACTTACCGAAGGTGCCTGTCGCGGCTGAAGCCTCTCCTACAGAAGGCCATGACCGCGCTGCAGCCCGCTCCCGCGCGTGCTTGAATAGGGTTCTCGTTGCCGCCGTCGCCTTCACGCATGCCCGATCCCACCCCGCCCCGCCCCAGTCTCGCGACCCTGCTGCGCCAGCCCCAGCGGCCGGCGCCGGAACAGGCCGATGGCGCCGCGCCGGCCGGTCCCGCGGCGGACGCGGCGGCCAGCCCCGCCGAGACGGGCGACACCGGTGGCGGCGCGACGCCGCGTGCCGATGCCGCCGGCGCGCCACTGTCCACGCCTGCGCCGGTGTCGATGGCGGAGACGGACGCCTCGCGCGCCGCCGGGACCTCCGCAACGCCGCCCGCTTCGGTGAGCGGCGAGTCGATCGCGCCCGGTGTACTCGAATCGCAGTCGGAACCGGAATCGGAGCTGGAGGTGGAGCTGGCGCCGCCGCCGCCGCCGGCGCAGGAACCGGGACCCACCACCGCCGCAACCGCAACCGCCGCCGCTCCCAGCTTCATGCAGCCCAGCGCGTCACGCCGGCCGGTGCTGCGCGCCGCCCCCTGGCAGTGGATCGCGCTGGTCGGGCTGGGCCTGCTGCTGGCGCTGCAGATCCTGGTCGCCGACCGCCAGCGGCTGGGCGCCGACGCGCGCTGGCGGCCGTGGGTGGCCGGCGTGTGCCAGGCGCTGCGCTGCAGCCTGCCGCCGTGGCGCGAGCCGAGCGCGTTCACCATGCTCAGCCGCGAAGTGCGGCCGCTGCCCGGACGCGCCGGCACCCTGCAGATCCAGGCCACCTTCCGCAACGACGCGCGCTGGGCGCAGGCCTGGCCGCTGCTGCAGCTGTCGCTGGCCGATGCCGACGGCCGCACCATCGGCAGCCGCGTGCTGCGCCCGGAGGAGTACCTGGGCCGCACCCGCCCGGATGCGGCGACGCTGGCGCCCGGACAGAGCGCGCAGGTGGCGTTCCAGGTGCGCGAACCGGCCGCGGGAACCGCGGCATTCAGTTTCGACTTCCACTGAAACGCTGTGACACCACGATCCGCCATGGCAGCGAGGCAGGCCACGCGCTAGACTCGTCCCCCCGCGCCGGCCCTCCGCCCTCCGGCGCCGCCGTCATCCGGGGACCCGCCGAACTTGAACGCTGCCACCACTCGTCCTGACTCCAGTCGCGGCGCGCCGAAGCCGCCGCTGCGCGAACACGTGGCGCAGTCCGTGCGCCGCTACCTGCGCGACCTCGATGGCTGCGACGCCGACGACGTGTACGAGATCGTGCTGCGCGAGATGGAGATCCCGTTGTTCGTGGAAGTGCTCAACCACTGCGAAGGCAACCAGAGCCGCGCCGCGGCGATGCTGGGCATCCATCGCGCCACGCTGCGCAAGAAGTTGAAGGAATACGGGTTGGCTTGAGAGCCGGGATTCGGGATTCGGACTGCAGGATTACGTCTGCGCGCAAATCCGCTGTCAGACCACTGATAAAAAAGGCCGCCTTTTCTGCCGAAAAGGCGGCCTTTTCATTTCAATCTGTGCGCTCTTCTGTAGGAGCGGCTTCAGCCGCGACGCGTTACCGGTAAGGCGTCGCGGCTGAAGCCACTCCTACAGGAGGCGGCCCGGTCACCGCGAATCCCGAAATCCCGAATCCCCAATCCCCAATCCCGGCCTCTCACACCCACCCATACCGGATCAGGTGGAAGAACACCGGCGCGGCGAAGCACACCGAATCAAGCCGGTCGAGCACGCCGCCGTGGCCTTCGATCATGTGGCCCCAGTCCTTGATGCCGCGGTCGCGCTTGATCGCCGACATCACCAGGCCGCCGAAGAAGCCCATCAGGTTGGCCACCAGCGCCAGCGCGAACGCCTGCAGCGGCGAGAACGGGGTGATCCACCACAAGGCCGCGCCGAGCAGGCTCGCCGACAGGATGCCGCCGACGAAGCCTTCCACGGTCTTGGACGGCGACAGCTTCGGCGCGATCAGGTGCCTGCCGATCAGCTTGCCCCACACGTACTGCAGCACGTCCGAGGACTGCACCACGATCACCAGGAACGCGAACAGCAGCAGGTTGCGGCCTTCGTAGCCGGGGATTTCCAGGTTCAGCAGCGCCGGCACGTGGGAGATGCAGAACACGCAGATCATCAGTCCCCACTGCACTTTCGCGGTGCGCTCCAGGTAGCGCGTGGTGTCGCCGCCGATGGTGGCCAGGATCGGCAGCACCAGGAACGCGTAGACCGGGATCAGCAGCGTGTACAGCCCGTACCAGCCGCTCCACACCAGCCAGTACTGCCACGGCAGCACGATGTAGAACGCGGCCAGCAACGCGTAGTAGTCGCCGCGCCGGGTCGGCGCCAGGGTGATGAACTCGCGCAGCGCGAACAGCGACACCAGCGCGAACAGCACGATCACGCCGATGCGCCCGAACACGAACGCCAGCGCCACCACCGCGGCCATCACCCACCAGGCGCGGATCCGCGCCACCAGGTTGTCGAGCACCGCGCTGGGGCGCCCGCGCGCGCGCCAGCGCATGGTTTCGGAAATCAGCGTGGCCAGCAGCAGCACCGCGGCGATGCCGAGGAACAGCCAGATGGTCTGCTGCCGCAGCGAGGATTGCTGCAGATGGTCGCTGAAGGCGATCGCGTTCATCGTGCGGCCTCCATCTGTTCCGGCGACAGCGCCAGCAGCGCCGCACGCGTGCGCTCCAGGAACGCCTGCTTGTCCTCGCCGGCGCCCAGCCGCAGCGGCTCGCCGAAGGTGGTGGTGCACAGCAACGGCAGCGGCAGCCACTTGCCCTTGGGCATGACCCGCTTGAGGTTGTCGATCCACACCGGCACGAACTCCAGCTCCGGTCGATTCCGCGCCAGGTGGTAGATGCCGCTCTTGAACGGCAGCACGCCTTCCTCGGTGTTGCGCGTGCCTTCCGGAAACAGGATCAGCGAGCCGCCGCCATCGACCGCCTCGCACAGGCACTCGATCGGATCGCGGCTGCGCTGCGCGGCCTCGCGCTCGATCAGCACGCCGTTGAACACCGCGTGGATCAGGTAGCGGCGCAGCGCGTCGCGCTGCCAGTACTCGGCTGCGGCCACCGGCCGCACCTCGCGCCGCAGCGCCGCCGGCAGCGACGACCAGATCAGCACGAAGTCGCCGTGGCTGGCGTGGTTGCCGTAGTACACGCGGCGCTCGCTGGAGGGAATGCAGCCGCGCCAGAACGCACGCGCGCCGGTCAGGATGCGGATCGCGGCACTGCAGCCGCGGGCGATCAGACGCTCGATCATGTCCACTCCAGTTCGCGCACGATGGCGCGCAGACGCATCACGATGGTCACCGCCGCGCCGCCGATCAGCAGCGCCATGGTCGCGACCAGAATCATTTCGGCGACGGCCGTGTAGTGCAGCAGCAGAACGACGGCCGCCAGCAGCGCAGCCAGCGACAGCCAGTGCATGCGTTGCACGCGCGCCATCGGTCCCTGCAAGGGCTCGCTGACGCCACAAGCCAGGCCGAGCATGCGCACGTAGGCGGTGCCCACGCACAGCAAGGCCGCGGCCCAGCCCAGGTCGGCTCCCCAGCTCAGCACGTGCTGCAGGCCGTAGCCCACGCCCAGGCACACGACGACGTCGGACAGGCGGTCGGGCGCTTCGTTGTAGACCTCGCCGGCGCGGCCGACCATCCGCGCCTGCCGCGCCATCAGCCCGTCCAGGCGATTGCACAGCAGCCGCCCCTGCAGGCCGAGCGCGGCCAGCAGCAGCAAGCCGGCCGCATCGCGCGGCGGCTCGCGCCAGGCGCAATAGAACATCAGCGCCGCCAGCGCGGCGAAGCCGGTGGCGGTCCAGGACAGGCCATTGGGCGTGGCGCCACGCGCGCGCAGCGCCGTCGCCAGGCGCGCGCGCCACTGCGCGCGGCGTTGTGCAAGGGTCGCTCGAGCCATCAGTCGCCACCTCCACCGCAACCGCCGCAGCCGCTGCTGCAACTACTGCCGCAACTGCTGCTGCCGCCGCCGCCATCGCCACCGCCGGTGTTGCAGCTGCTGCCGCCACCGCTTCCGCCGCTGCTGGCGACCACTGGCGATCGCAGCGCGTGATAGTCGGCCCACGCCGTGCTCATCAGCACGCCGGTGCCGCCCAGCGCCAGCGGCGTGGCCAGGTGCGTGCCGGGCGTCGTGGAGGAGAGGAACGTCCCGGCGCGCCATGCCGCATCGCGCGCGGCCAGCAGCCGGTCGCCGGCGACGCTGCGGCGCGGCGGGGTCAGCAGGAAGCCCAGTGCGATGAGCGTCACCGCCACCATCGCCGCGACCAGGAAGCCGACCGGGCGCTGCAGCTGCAAGCCGATCTCGATCTTGAGCGCACCCACGACCCACAGCGCTACCGGCGGCGCGGCGCCGAGCAGGCGCGCGCACCAAGCCTGGCCGCGCCCGAGCAGCAGGCGCTTGCCGATCAGCGCCTGGCGCAGCGGCATCGCGTCGTCGCGCAGCGCCTGCAGCGCCAGCGACAAGGTCGGGTTGGCGCGGACCAGTTGCAGGGCGCGCTGCAACGACGCCGGCACCGCCACGCCGTCTGCCACGTGCAGCGCGGTCGCATCACTGCGGCGGCGCGTCAGCGTCGACAACGTCGGCCGCAGCTGCACCGCGCCGCAGATCTGCAGCAAGCCAAGGTGCAGGTCAGCCACGCGCTCGCTGCCGCCGGCCAGGAACGCCAGCTCGGCGTGATCGACCACGCTGGCCGCGTGCCGCTGGCCGAGGCCGCGCACCGCGCGCCGCAACCGCGCGGCCAGCGCCCAGGCCAGGCCGATCCCCGCCAGGAACAGCACGATGAAGGCACTGCCGCGCCAGTGCAGCGGCGAGACGGCCGGGTTGTCCAATCCCAGCCACCAGCCCAGCAGCAGCGTGGCCGCCGCCCACAGCCACAGCGCCTTGCCGGATGCGCGCGGCCTGTCCCAGCGGCGCGCGTGGAGATCGTCGGAGGTGGCGGCCCGCGCGGCGCGCTCCCCGGCCGGTGCCGGCCAGCAGGCCGCCGGCGGTTCGCCGAAATAGCAGCGGTAACGCGCCAGGGTGGCCCGGTATTGCGCGGCGTGGCGCTCGGCGTCGACGGCATCGCCGCGGCCGGGCCGGTGATGCAGGGTGGTCTGCAACACGTGGGGGCAGAACTGCTGCCAGTATTCGCGAGTATCGGTGAGATGGGTATGCCAGACCTGGTCGATCAGCGCACTGGGGGTGACGTCCTCGGCTCCGCTGCAGGCCAGGAAGCAGAAGCGCCGGTATTCCTCGACCGCCTGCGCGGCCACGGTCAGGGAGACCTTGGCTTCCTTGGCCACGCGGCGCACGAACACCGGCAAGGCGTCGTCGGCTTCGCCGAAACGGTAGGCTTGCAGCCGCTGCCACAGCGCTTGTTGCGCGGCGTCGGCGTGGGGAAGCGGCGCCGGATCGGTGGAGGCGGTCATGGCCTGCGCTCCGTCATGCGATCTGCGCCGCGATCGGCGTCGCCAGCAGCGCCAGCAGCTGCAGCGCCAGGCTGGCGATCTGCCGCAACAACAAGCCGCGCATGCCGCGCCAGCGTGATTGCCAGTCGCGCGGCGGCGGCAAGCGCCGCAGCAGGCCGAGCCGGTGCAGGGCGGCGTCGAGATCGGTGCCGGCCTGGTCCAGGTCCGCTTCGGCCAGCACCGCGTCGAGCAGCGCGGCATCCAGGCCGACGCGCGCGGCCCAGTAGCGCTGCACCACGCCGGCGAGCACGCTAAGCAGGCACAGCATCGCCGCCAGCGACATGGCGACGTTGGCGTACCACGCGCCCAGCAGCAGCGCGACGGCGAACAGCACCAGCGACAGCCGGTCCAGCGGCGATGCCTGCCGCAGCAGTGCGGCCATCGTGCGCAGTTCCAGCGGCGTGCTCATGCCGGCAGCTCCAGGGCGCGCGGCGGCAGGTACGGCGCGGCGCATGCGGCGGCGATGGCATCGCGCTGCGCAGGCCCCAGCACCACCCGCGCTGCGCGTGCGCGCAGCAGCGCGAGCGCGGCATCCAGATCGGCGGCGCGACCGCTGTGCAGCAGCCAGGTGGCGACCGCGGCGGCGCTGCGCGAATAGCCCAGTGCGCAGCACACCAGCACCGGGCCGTGACGGCGTGCGGCCTCGATCGCGGCGGCGGCTTCGCGCAATGCCGGCGCGGGCGGCGCGACCAGGTCCAGCATCGGCATGCTGCGGTCGTGCGCACCGGCATCGCGCAACGACAGTTCGGCGCAGACATCGACCACCGCGGCGAACGCGGCGCGCTCGCCGCGGCCGGGAAGGCGTCCCAGCCAGACCCCGTCGGCGATCTCGCGCGGCGCCGGATCGCGCCGGGTCCAGGCGCGCGCATTGAGCCTGGCCGCGGCCAGGTACGGCGCGTACAGCCAGCGCGCGGCCAGGCTGAGGCGGCCATCGGCGCGCTTCTGCAGGCCGAGCGCGCCAAGCAACGCGTAGTCGAGCGCGACCAGCAGCAGCGACAGCGCCGGCCACAGCAGCCACCATGCCGTCCCGCCGAATGCGTAAGCCAGGGCTACGCAAGCCGCGCTGCCGAACAGGTAGGCAACGGCCAGCCGCCAACGCGCCGGATCGCGCGCCAACGCCAGCGCGCTCCACGGCGGCGCGATGCGCTGCGGCCACAGCCACACGCAAAGCCAGCCGGCGGCCAGGCCGGTGGGAATGTCCAGGAAATGGTGCTGGTAGGTGGTCAGCACCGACAGCCCGATCAGCGCGAACCAGGCGTGCAGCGCGCCGCGCGCGAGTCCGTGCAGATGCTGCGCATAGCGCACCCACAGCACCACCAGCAGCACGATGTGCAGCGACGGCGCCTGGTTGAACGGCTTGTCGAAGCCGAGCAGCACCGCGAACAGCCAGCCAAACACCCCTTCGCTGGGCGGTCGCTCGAAACTGAAACGCAGCGGCCATAGCAGAAAACAACCCACCGCCAGCAGCTGCGCGGTCAGCAACCGCCGGGCGTGGGTATCCAGTTCGGCGCGCGTGCGGCAGACGAAGAACGAGATCACGTAGAACAGGTCGATCGACCAGTACGGCACGATCGTCCACGGCCAGAACGGGATCTGCGTTTCCCACGCGAACGGCAGCGACGGCACGTAGGCGCGACGCTCGGCCAGCGTATTGGCCAGGCCGTAGCTGAGGAAGAAGAACGGCCCCAGCAGCGCCAGCCACGCCAGCGCCCGCCGCCACGGCCGCGGCGCCGCTTCGCTCACGGCGCGATCCGCTGCGCCAGCGACACGGTGAAGATGCCCCATTCGTCGATGCGCTGTTCGAGTTTGCGGAAGCCGGCCGCGCGCACCAGTTCGTCCATCTCCTGCTGGGTGCGGCGGCGCATCACCCAGGCCGCGCCGCCGCGGTGGCTGGTCAGCGCGCGGGCGATGAATTCCAGCTGCGGGTGCCACGGCTGGCCGGTGTAGGCCAGATAGCCGCCCGGTTCGACCGCGGCGGCTACGCCCTGCAGCGAGCGCAGCACCTGGTCGTTGTCGGGGAACAGTTCGTACAGGCCCGACACCACCGCCAGCGTCGGCCGCGGCTGCAATGCCGCCAGCGCGTCGCGGTCGAAGGCGTCGCCCTGCTCGAAACGGGCGATGTCGGCGGCGCCGAGTTCGGCGATCAGCGCGCGCCCGCGCTCCACGTTCAAGGCGCTGAAATCGCGCAGCGCGATCGCATCGGCGCGCTGTTCGCCGCCGGCCAGCGCTTCCAGCACGTAGCGGCCGTGGCCGGCGGCGATGTCGAGCACGCGCACCGGCGCGCCGGCGTCGCGCAGCCGCTGCATGGCCAGGCGCAGCAGTTCGTGCAGATGGGTGCGGCGCACGCGGATGCCGCGCCAGCCGATCGCATCCAGGTAGTTGCGGTCGATGAAGCGGCCCAGCGGGCCCTTGCCGCTGGCGCGGTCGCGATACACGTAGTCCAGCGTGCTGCCGGAATCGAAGCCGGTCTGCAGGCCCAGCGCGACGCCCTCGGACAGGGTGCCGCCGAAGCGCAGGTTGGCGCGCACGAAGCGCCAGCGCAGGTCCTGCAGGCTGTATTTCTGCGGCGGCCAGGACAGCCGCTCGGCTTCCTCGAAGGTCGGCCCGCGCCGGTGCGCCTGCAGCAGGCTCGGCAATGCCGGCGCCTCGGCGAAGCGCTCGCGCACGAAGCGGCGGATCTGCGCCAGCGCCGGCGCGCGGTCGCGCTCGCCCAGGGTGTCGTGGAAGAACCCGGGGAGCAGGTGGCGCTCCTTCACCGGCGAGGACAGCCGCTCGTAGAAACGGTCCTGTGGGCCGCGGTGCACGACGAAATCGTCGCCGGATACCAGCAACTGCACCGGCACGGTGATCGCCTGCGCGTCGCCGACCACGCGGTCGGCGGCGGCGTACACTCCCAGCAGCACCCGCACCGAGATCGGCCGGGTGATCAGCGGATCGTCGCGGTAGCTCGCCACGCGCGCCGGATCATGGGTCAACCACTGCGGCTTGACGTAGCTGTTGACGAAGAAATTGCCGCGCAACTTGTGCATCAAGGCCAGCCCGGGCCGCGCGAACGGCACGTACAGCTTGACCTTGAACGCCGGCGAGGCCAGCACCAGCGCGCGCAGCGGCGGCGCGTAATCGTGCACCCAGGTGCTGGCGATCACCGCGCCCACGCTCTGCGCGATCACCACGATGTCCTGCACCGCGATGCCGTGGGCCTCGCCGATGTGGGCGATGAAGCGGTCCAGGTCGCGCACCAGCGCCGGGAAGCCGGGCGCATCGCCGCGCACGCCGGGCGAGCGGCCGTTGCCGCGCGCGTCCCAGGCGAACATCGCGCAGTCGTCCAGCCCCAGTTCGTCCGCCAGGTGCAGCACCCGCCCCGAATGTTCGTGGCCGCGATGCAGCAGCACCACCGCACGCGGCACCGCCGCCGGCGCCATCGCCGGCCAATGCCGGTAGAACAACCGCGTTCCGTCGAAACTGCAAAACTCGCTTTCGCTGACCTGCCGCATCCGTTGCCGATTCCCTGTCGTTCGTACTTGCCGTTGCCGTGAGTGCCGCTACCGCTTCCGTGTCGTTGCCGCGGCCTGCGCCGCGCGGCTCAGCGCGGCGCCCCCTCGCGCAGGCCGGCGGCAACGCGCCGCAGTACCGTCGCCGCGCACAGCAGCGCCAGCACGATCGCGAACCCGTCCACCGTCTTCGCCCCGACCCAGCCGCCGGCCAGCAGCAGCCCGAGCAGGCCGATGGCGAAGGCGCGATCGCTCTTGCCCATCGGTCCGTCGTAGCGCCGTCCGGCGCCGACCATCAGCCCCAACACCCCGGCATACTCGGTCAATGCCGCCGCCAGCGCCAGCGCCCACAGCCAGCCGGCAGCCGCACCGGGCACGCTGGCCAGGCTCAGGTACAGCGCCGCATCGGCGATCACGTCGCTCAGTTCGTTGAGGTAGGCGCCCAGTTTGGACTGCTGGCCGAACTCGCGCGCCAGCATGCCGTCGACCGCGTTCAAGGCCATGCGCAGCAGCATCCACGCCGGCAGCAGCGCGTACCACAGCGGCTGCGCCGGCCCGCGCCAGAACACCCAGGCGGCGACCAGCAGCGATACCGCGGCCGCGCCCACGGTGACCTGGTTGGCGGTCACGCCGAGCCGGTACAGGCCACGCACCCCGGGGCGCAGCAGGTCCTGGAAGCGTCCTTTCAATGCGTAGATCGAAACCATTGCGGGGTCCTGAGGGTCCATGCCGGGGCGGCGCAGCCTACAATATCGGCTCCCCGCTCCGATGTGTGCCCTGCCCCCATGTCCTCCGATTTCCTGCCCGTGCGCCGGGCATTGCTGTCCGTTTCCGACAAGACCGGCCTGATCGACCTGGCCCGCGCGCTGGCCGCGCGCAACGTGGAACTGCTGTCCACCGGCGGCACCGCCAAGGCGATTCGCGAGGCCGGGCTGGCGGTCAAGGACGTGTCCGAGCTGACCGGCTTCCCGGAAATGATGGACGGCCGGGTCAAGACCCTGCACCCGCTGGTGCACGGCGGCCTGCTCGGCCGCGCCGGCACCGACGACGCGGTGATGGCCGAACACGGCATCGCCGCGATCGACCTGCTGGTGCTGAACCTGTATCCGTTCGAGGCGGTCACCGCCAGGGCCGACTGCACGCTCGCCGAGGCGGTGGAGAACATCGACATCGGCGGCCCGGCGATGCTGCGCTCGGCGGCGAAGAACTTCGCGCGCGTGGCGGTGGCCACCGATCCGGCGCAGTACGCCGACCTGCTCGCCGAACTGGAGGCGCACGACGGCCAGCTGTCGGCGGCGAAGCGCTTCGCGCTGTCGGTGGCCGCGTTCAACCGCGTGGCGCAGTACGACGCGGCGATCAGCAATTACCTGTCGGCGGTGGTCGAGCACAACGAGGCCGGCGTGTGCCGCACCGCGTTCCCGGCGCAGAGCAACGGCAGCTTCGTCAAGGTGATGGACCTGCGCTACGGCGAGAATCCGCATCAGCATGCCGCGTTCTACCGCGACCTGTGCCCGGCGCCGGGCTCGCTGGCCACGTTCCAGCAGTTGCAGGGCAAGGAACTGAGCTACAACAACATCGCCGACAGCGACGCGGCGTGGGAATGCGTGCGCCAGTTCGACGCGCCGGCCTGCGTCATCGTCAAGCACGCCAATCCCTGCGGGGTGGCGGTGGGCGCGGCCTGCGGCGATGCCTACGAACTGGCCTACGCGACCGATCCGACCAGCGCCTTCGGCGGCATCCTCGCCTTCAACCGCACGCTGGACGCGGCCACCGCCAAGGTCATCCTCGACCGCCAGTTCGTCGAGGTGCTGATCGCGCCGGACTACGAAGAAGGTGCGCTGGAGTACGCGAAGAAGAAGGCCAACGTGCGCGTGCTGCGCATTCCGCTGGCGCCGGTGTCCAGCGGTTTCGTCGACACCAAGCGCATCGGCTCGGGCCTGCTGATGCAGACCGCCGACGACCGCGTGGTGAGCCGCGACGACCTCAAGGTGGTCACCCGCCTGGCGCCGACCGAGGCGCAGTTCGCCGACCTGCTGTTCGCCTGGAAGGTGGCCAAGTACGTCAAGTCCAACGCCATCGTCTACGCCAAGGACCACCGCACCATCGGCGTCGGCGCCGGGCAGATGAGCCGGGTATATTCGGCGCGCATCGCCGGCATCAAGGCCGCCGATGCGGAGCTGGTGGTGGAAGGTTCGGTGATGGCCTCCGATGCGTTCTTCCCGTTCCGCGACGGCATCGACGCGGCCGCGGCCGCCGGCATCAAGGCGGTGATCCAGCCCGGCGGCTCGATGCGCGACAGCGAGGTGATCGCCGCCGCCGACGAGCATGGCATCGCCATGGTGTTCACCGGCGTGCGCCATTTCCGCCATTGAGCGGCCAGGGATCCGAACGATGAAATCCAGCCCGTTGCGCCACGGCCTGCCGCTGCTGCTCGCGCTCGGCATGGCGGCCTGCAAACCGACCGCCACGCCAACGCCGGCCGCGCCGGCGGCCGCACCGACGCCAGCCGCAGCGCCTGCAGCCACTGCGCATGTGCCGCGCACCGAACGCCTGCAGGCGTTCCTGCAGACGCGCTACGGCAAGCAGGCGCGCCTGTCGGAGAGCTGGTCCAGCCAGGCCGACGGCAACGCGGTGCAGAGCGAGGTCTGCGCCGAACAGCCGGTGGTGGTCGGCGACCAGATCCAGGAACTGCTGGCGGTCTGCCACCGGCTCAGCGACGGCGGCCATGCCAATCCGGGACTGATCGATTTCCTGATCCTGCGCGACACCGGCCAGGGCCTGGCGGTGGTGGCCGAGAAGCTCGGCGACGGCTTCGGCAGCGATGGCGATCCGGGCGCGGTGGACATCCTGCGGCTGGGCAGCGATTTCTACGGCTTCCTGGTCTACAGCAGCTGGGTCGGGCAAGGCACCGTGCTGGAATCGCAGGATCTGGTGCTGCCCGGCCCCAAGGGCCTGGTCAACGCCGGCTCGGTGCGCCAGCACATCGACAATCATGGCGCGCTGGACTGCAGCGACGACGGCCGCGATCCGCAGCAGACCGCCGCGCAATGCCAGGCGCAGCTGTTCGACGTGGACTTCGAACTCGACGTGGACGACAGCGATCGCGCCGCGCGGGTGTGGCCGGTGACCATCGAGGAACGCGGCATCTCCTGCGGCAAGAAGCTCGGCACCACCCAGGTGTTCGCGTTCGACGCCAAGCGCTGGGCCTATCCGTTCCCCGATTCGATGCAGCGCGAAGCCTGCGAATAGTCCTTCCTTCGACCTCACGAGACACGCCTTGAAAATCCTCGTCATCGGTTCCGGCGGCCGCGAACACGCCCTGTCCTGGAAGCTCGCCCAATCCCCGCGCGTCAGCGAAGTGCTGGTGGCCCCGGGCAATGCCGGCACCGCCACTGAAACCAAGTGCCGCAATGTGGCGGTCAAGGTCGACGACCTCGACGGCCTGCTCAAGCTGGCCCAGGACGAAGCCGTGGCGCTGACCGTGGTCGGCCCGGAAGTGCCGCTGGTGCTGGGCGTGGTCGATCGTTTCCGCGCCGCCGGCCTGCGCATCTTCGGCCCCAGCGCCAAGGCCGCGCAGCTGGAAGGCAGCAAGGCCTTCGCCAAGGCATTCCTCGCCCGCCACGGCATCCCGACCGCGTTCTACGAAGTGCATACCGAGGTGGACGCGGCGCTGGCCTATGTCCGCGACAAAGGCGCGCCGATCGTGGTCAAGGCCGACGGCCTGGCCGCGGGCAAGGGCGTGATCGTGGCGATGACCCTGGACGAGGCCGAAGCCGCGGTGCGCGACATGCTCTCCGGCAATGCCTTCGGCGATGCCGGCGCGCGCGTGGTGATCGAGGAATTCCTCGATGGCGAGGAAGCCAGCTTCATCTCCATGGTCGATGGCGCCACCGCGCTGCCGATGGCGACCAGCCAGGACCACAAGCGCGTCGGCGACGGCGATACCGGCCCCAACACCGGCGGCATGGGCGCGTATTCGCCGGCGCCGGTGGTCACGCCGCAGGTGCACGCGCGGGTGATGCGCGAGGTGGTGGAGCCGACCGTGCAAGGCATGATCGCCGACGGCGTGCCGTTCACCGGTTTCCTGTACGCGGGGCTGATGATCGACGCCAGCGGCGCGCCGAAGGTGATCGAGTTCAACGTGCGCTTCGGCGACCCGGAAACGCAGCCGGTGATGCTGCGCCTGCAGTCGGACCTGGTGGACCTGATCGAAGCGGCGATCGACGGCCGCCTACATGCGACCGAAGCGCAGTGGGATCCGCGCCCGTCGCTGGGGGTGGTGCTGGCGGCCGCGCCGTATCCGGAAACGCCGGTCACCGGCGAAGCGATTTCCGGGCTGGACCAGGTGCCGGCCAGCGCCAAGGTGTTCCATGCCGGCACCGCGCTGGACGGCCAGGGCCGCGTGCTCAGCGCCGGCGGCCGCGTGCTGTGCGTGGCCGCGCTGGGCGACAGCGTGTCCGACGCGCAGCGCAATGCGTACGCCGGCGTGGCGCAGATCCGGTGGCCCAGCGAATTCCATCGCAGCGACATCGGCTGGCGCGCGATCGCGCGCGAACGCGGCGCGTAGGGGCCACGCCGCCCTCTGTAGGAGCGGCTTCAGCCGCGACAGATCGTATGGGCACCTCCGGATAGGATCTGTCGCGGCTGAAGCCGCTCCTACAGCTGACACCATCGGCATTCGAGGACATTCCATGGCGCTGGATCCCGATCTGCGCACACAATTCCGCGCGCTGGCGGCGCAGACCGACGGCATCGACACCAAGGTCTACGCCGACTACGCCAAGGACCCGCTCGAGCCGATCATCGGCCTGGGCCGCCGCAACGCGCGGCTGTGCGTCTTCGGCCGCGATCCAGGACGCACCGAGGTCGAATACGGCGAACCGTTCGTCGGCAGCGGCGGCCAGCTGGTGCGCAAGGCGCTGTACCGGCACCTGCACGGCGGCGAGGCGATGCCCGATTTCGCGGCCTCGCTCGCGGTCGGCCGCGATGTCTTCTGGATCAACACCGTGCCGTACAAGCCGCTCGGCAACAAGGCCTGGTCGATGCAGGTGAAGCGGCGCTTCCATCCGCTGATGCGGCGCCTGCTGATCGAACAATGGCGCGGCCGCGACATCGTCACCCTCGGCCGCGAAGCGTTCCTGTGGTTCGGCATCGACCAGCCCAGGGACGTGCGCGCGCAGCTGGACGCATTCTGGGCCGACCCGTCGCGCTTCGACGCGCACATCGACATCGGCCTGCGGACCGAGACCGGCGCAGCGCGCCGCTTCATCCTGCATCCGCTGCCGCATCCCTCGCCGCTCAACCAGACCTGGTTCAAACGCTTCCCGGCGCTGCTCGAAGCGCGCTTGCGGCAACTGTCGGTGTGAGCGCGAGCGCCCGCACAGCCGTGCCGGCCGCCATGCTGGAGCGCGTCCAGGCAACGATCCGTTGACCTGAGCTTCACAAAAGAGAACAATTCGCATTAGCCAGCGCATGGCTCCGCGTCGACGGAGCCAGTTTCCCCGCATCCGGGACATCCAGCGGTCAGCCATCCCCCTTCCTCTCCCACCGCTTTCGCCGATCGCGGGCGGCACGCCGCTGCCCGCAGAAAAGGATGCTGCCGATGTCTTGTCCGTCCGCGCACGCCGCGCATGTGCTCCCCTGCCGATTCCATCGCGGCGTGCGCCTGGCCGCGCTCGCCGCCGCGCTCCTGCTGGCCTGCGACGCCCATGCCGGAGACACGGAGACCGAGCAGGCGACCGAGCTGGACGCGGTCAGCGTGACCGCCGCGCGCGTGCATGCCAACGCCGGGGCGCTGGGCGAACGCAACGTGCAGGACACGCCGTTCGCGATCCAGGTGCTGGACCGCGACGACCTCGACAAGCGCCAGGTGGTGTCGCTGGGCGATGCCTTCTTCAACGATCCGTCGGTGGTCACCCAGGTCGGCGCCTATTCCAGCGGCTGGAGTTCGCCGATCATCAACCGCGGGCTCGGCCTGAGCTACGACAGCTACCGCGTCAACGGCCTGCAGGTCTCGTCCTGGGGCAGCGAATGGCCGCTGGAAACGATGGAACAGGTGGAACTGCTGAAGGGGCCGGCCGGCTTCCTGTACGGCTTCGGCCAGCCCGGCGGCCTGGTCAATTACCTGACCAAGAAACCGACCGACGACACCACCCTGTCGGCCAGGCTCGGCTGGCGCTCGGACGCCGTGGCCAGCGCCCAGCTCGACGCGGGCGGGCGCTTCGGCAACCAGGACATGTTCGGCTACCGCCTCAATGCCTTCCGCGAGAAAGGCGAGACGTACAACGGCGGCGAGGTCGACCGCAAGGTCGTCTCGGCCGCGCTAGACGCGCGCCTGAGCGATCGCCTCACCTGGACCGCCGACCTGGTCTACCAGAGCCGCCAGCTGTCCGAGGAAGCGCCGCAGTACTACTTCATCGGCCTGAGCGCGGTGCCGCGCGCGATCGCCGGCGACGCCGACCGCTCGGTGACCGGTTCGTACTACGACACCCGCTCCCGCCTGCTGTCGACCGGGCTGGAATGGCGCTTCGCCGACGGCTGGAAGGCCAGCCTGAACTACGGCGTCACCACCTCGTGGAACGACGTCAACAAGATCTTCGCCTACATCGACGACGGCAACGGCGACTACGCCGTCAACGCCTACGAACTGGGCGGCAGGAGCGAGTGGAAGCTGGTGCAGCTGATGCTGCAAGGAAACTTCGCCACCGGGCCGCTGCGCCACCAGCTGGTGGCCGGCGCCTCGCGCCAGGACGCCACCGGCTGGGACCGCCCCTACGTGTGGCAGACCATCGGCCGCGGCAACCTCTACGACTGGCAGGGCATGACCCATTACAGCAGCGCCTCGCGGGTGATGACCCGCAGCAGCGAGACGCTGCAGAAGGCGCTGTTCGTCAGCGACACCGTCGCCTTCGCGCCGGGCTGGTCGCTGCTGGCCGGCTGGCGCTACAACGACTACGAACAGGTCGGCACGTACCACACCTATCCGGTCACGCCGACCTATGCGCTGATGTACAAGCCGGCCGACACGGTCACGCTGTATGCCAGCTACATCGAGTCGCTGGAAGCCGGCGGCCGCGTCGGCGACGACTACATCAACGCCGGCCAGGTGCTCGACCCCACCATCAGCAAGCAGTACGAGATCGGCGCCAAGATCGCCTATCCGCGCTGGAACGCCAACGCGGCCGCGTTCCGGCTGGAGCGCGGCGCCAGCATCGACCGCATCACCGCGGCCGGCAAATATCTGGAGCAGGACGGCGTCACCCTGTACGACGGCATCGAACTGAGCGGCGACTACCGCCTCACCGAGCAACTGAGCATCGGCGTCGGCGCCACCTGGCTGGATCCGCGCTACGACAAACTCTCGCCGGACAACGCCGCCGATCAAGGCCACCGGGTCAGCTTCGCGGCGCGCTGGCAAGGCGTGGCGCACGTGGACTACGCGTTCCCCGGCATCGACGGACTCAGCGTCTATGCCGCGCTGCGCTACTTCGGCGACGTCTGGTACGACACCGCCAACACGCTGAAGCTGCCGGACTACACGCTGGCCAATGTCGGTGCCGGCTATCGCATGCGCCTGCACGGGCACCCGCTGACCTGGCGCGCGAGCATCGACAACCTCACCGACCGCAAGTACTGGATCACCAACAGCGTCGGCGCGCCGCGCACCTACGCGCTGAGCGTGCAGTTCGACCTGTGAACCGCGCGGCGGCCTGCGCAGCGGCCGTCGCGCCTTTCGTCCACCCAGCCCCAGCGGCAAGGCACGACGCCCTCTTCCCCGACCAACGGAATCCGTCATGCCCACCCGACTCCCACGCCCCTCCCTGCTGCCGCTTGCGCTGGCCGCCGCGCTCTGCGCTCCCGTCCATGCCGCAGCGGCCGAGACCGACGCCGACCCCGCCGAACGCAAGGCCACGGAGCTGGACGCGGTCCGGGTCAACGCCGAGCGCGCCGAGGCGCCGGCCGGCGCCCTGGGCGAACGGCCCGCGCGCGACACCCCGTTCTCCATCACCCGCATCGATGCCGACGCCCTGCAGGAGCGCCAGGTCAACTCGCTGGCGCAGATGTTCATGACCGATCCGTCGGTCTCCGGCAACGTCGGCGCCTACAACAGCAGCTGGTACACCACCATCCAAGTGCGCGGCCTGCCGGTCAGCTACAGCAACGGCTACAAGCTCAACGGCATGCCGCTGTACACCTACGGCGCCGAGTGGCCGAGCGAGACCATGGAGCAGGTGCAGCTGCTCAAGGGCGCCAGCGGCTTCATGTACGGCTTCGGCGCCCCTGGCGGCATCGTCAACTACATCACCAAGAAGCCCACCGACACGCCGCTGCTGGACCTGAGCGTCGGCTATCGCGACGGCGGCGTATACAGCGCGCAGCTCGACAACGGCCGCCGCTTCGGCGAGGACGACCGCTTCGGCTACCGCCTCAACGTGCTGCGCGAACAGGGCGATACCTACAACGACACCCACGTCGAGCGCACGCTGGCCTCGCTGGGGCTGGATGCGCGCCTGAGCGACGACCTCACCTGGACCGCCGACCTGCTCTACCAGGACCGCAAGCTGGAGAACGAAGCGCCGACCATCACCTTCTACGGCTATGGCGACAGCGCCCTGCCGCGCCGCCTCGACCCGCGCCGCGACCGCGCCATCCGCGACACCTTCTTCAACACCGAGATGCAGTCGGCGATGACCGGCCTGCGCTGGCGGATCGACGATGCCTGGAACGCGCGCCTGGACCTGAGCTACAGCAAGTTCCGCAGTTCGATCAACAAGATCTGGGACTACGTGCTCAACCGCGAGGGCGACACCAACACGTATATCTACGACCTGGGCAATCTCGCCGAGAACTACCTGGCGCAGGGCCTGCTCGAAGGCCGCTTCAGCACCGGCCCGATCGACCACCAGCTGGTCGCCGGCGCGAGCTGGCAACAGGCCGACAGCGGCTGGGCCAAGCAGAACCTGTGGTACCAGCTGGGCACCTCCAACCTGTACGAGGACAGCGCGCTCAATTACCACAGCACCCACTCGCGCGACACCTACCGCAGCGACCGGGTCGAGCAGAACGCGCTGTTCGCCAGCGACACGCTCAGCGTCGGCACGCACTGGTCGCTGCTGCTGGGCCTGCGCCACACCCGCTACGAACAGAACAGCTGGGACGTGGACGGCACGCACACCGCGCGCTACCAGAAGTCGGTCAACACCCCGACCGTGGCGCTGCTGTTCAAGCCGCGCGAAGACCAGACCGTGTACGCCAGCTACGTGGAATCGCTGGAGCAGGGCAGCACCGTCGGCCAGCTCTACGAAAACCGCAACACGCTGCTGCCGCCGCTGGAAAGCAAGCAGTACGAGCTGGGCTACAAGCTGGAGCGTGCGCGCTGGGCGCTGGATGCGGCCTGGTTCCGCATCGAGCGCGGCGCCGAATACGGCAATGCCGCCAACTACTACGTGCAGGACGGCGAGGTGCGCTACCAGGGATTCGACCTCAGCGGCCACGTGCAGGCCACGCCGAACTGGCGCATCGGCGCCGGCGCGACCTGGGTCGACGCCGAATACCTGCGCAACGAGGCCGCCGCGGTCGGCCGCACCCCCGCCGGCGTGGCCAGGTTCCAGGCCACGCTCGACACGGCGTACGCATTCGACGCCGTGCCCGGGCTGAGCGTGCACGCGGCCGCCAAGCACTACGGCTCGCAGCCGTACGGTGCGTCGATGTGGAACGACCTGTACGACCTGAAGCTGCCGTCCTTCACCCTGCTCGATGCCGGCCTCGGCTATCGCACGCACTGGGGCGCCACGCCGCTGACGCTGCGCGGCGAACTCACCAACCTCACCGACCGCCGTTACTGGACCAACGACGGCAACGGCTACGGCCAGCCACGCACCTGGTCGCTGAGCGCCACGTTCGAACTTTGAGCGCCGCGCGGGCGCC
>NZ_JACSQX010000010.1:94964-165755 GCF_014836395.1 Xanthomonas bonasiae | reverse complement strand
TCGCTGCGCCTTGCCGCGGCAAGGCGCAGCGACGACCGCAGGACAGCGGCGACGGTCGCACCGCGGACGCAGCGCCGATGCTCGCCGACCCCACTTCGGCGTCGGCAAGCATCATCGCGGCCAGCGTTGCGTTATCGTGTCGCCGTGCCGAAATCCTCGATCGAAACCCGCCTCAGCCGCCTGTGGGCCCACGAAAAGGCCAGCTACGGGCTGCGCGTGTTCATCGCCCTGGGCGTGGCGATGGGCGTGTGCTGGCAGCAGCAGCAACTGACCGCGCTGCCGGCGATCTTCCTCGGCGCCATCGCCAGCGCCATCGCCGAGACCGACGACAACTGGCTGGGCCGGATCAAGTCGGTGCTGCTGTCGCTGCTGTGCTTCGCCGCCGCCGCGGCCGCGGTGGTGCTGCTGTTCCCGTATCCGCTGGCGTTCGTCGCCGGCATGGCGCTGTCCACCTTCGCCCTGACCCTGCTCGGCGCGCTCGGCGAACGCTACGCCTCCATCGCCCAGGCCACGGTGGCGCTGGCGATCTACGCGATGATCGGCATCGACCATGGCGGCCGTTCCGGCCACGTCGGCGGCAGCGCCTGGCACGGCATCGGCCTGTTGATGCTCGGTGCGGCCTGGTACGGGCTGCTGTCGATCCTGTGGACGCTCCTGTTCGCCAACCGCCCGGTGCGCGAGCGGCTGTCGCGGCTGTTCTTCGAACTCGGCCGCTACCTGCGGCTCAAGGCCGCGCTGTTCGAACCGGTGCGACAGAGCGACCTGCACGCGCGGCGGCTGGCGCTGGCCGAGCAGAACGCGCAGGTGGTGGCGGCGCTGAACGCGGCCAAGACCGCGATCATGAGCCGCTTCGGCCGCTCCGGCCGGCCCGGCGTGCAGTCCGGCCTGTACTTCCGGCTGTACTACATGGCGCAGGATTTCCACGAACGCGCCAGCTCCTCGCACTATCCCTACGAGGCGCTGACCGACGCGTTCTTCCACAGCGACGTGCTGTACCGCTGCCAGCGCCTGCTGGCCCTGCAGGGCAAGGCCTGCGCCGCGCTGGGCGAAGCGATCCGGATGCGCCAGCCGTTCGAATACGGCGAGCAGACCCAGCAGGCCACCACCGACCTGCGCCAGTCGCTGGACTTCCTGCACGCCCAGGCCGACCCGCGCCAGGCGCGGCTGCTCGGTTCGCTGGAACTGCTGGTCACCAACCTGCAGAGCATCGAGCGGCGGCTGTCCGAGGCCGCGCAATCGGACACCACCAGCGACACCCTCGACACCCGCCTGCGCGACTCCTCGCCGCACACCTTGCGCGAGATGCTGGTGCGCGTCGGCCAGCAGCTCACCCCGGGCTCGGTGCTGTTCCGGCACGGGCTGCGCATGGCGATCGCGCTGGTGGTCGGCTACGCCATCATGCAGTCCATCCACGCCAGCAACGGCTACTGGATCCTGCTCACCACCGCCTTCGTGTGCCGGCCCAACTACGGCGCCACCCGGCTGCGCCTGGCGCAGCGCATCGCCGGCACGCTGATCGGGCTGATCGCGACCTGGGCGCTGATGCAGCTGTTCCCCGGCACCGAACTGCAGCTGCTGTTCGCGCTGTTCGGCGCGCTGCTGTTCTTCGTCACCCGCACCGACCGCTACATGCTGGCCACCGCCGCGATCACGGTGATGGCGCTGTTCTGCTTCAACCTGCTCGGCGACGGCTTCGTGCTGATCTGGCCGCGTCTGGTGGATACGCTGATCGGCTGCGCGATCGCCGCGGCGGCCTCGTTCCTGATCCTGCCCGACTGGCAGGGCCGGCGCCTCAACCAGGTGATGGCCACGGTGCTGGCCAGCTGCGCGCGCTACCTGGCGCAGGTGCTGGAGCAATACCGCAGCGGCATGCGCGACGACCTGCCCTACCGCATCGCCCGGCGCGACATGCACAACGCCGACGCCGCGCTGTCGGTGGCGCTGTCCAACATGCTGCGCGAACCCGGCCGCTACCGCCGCAACCTGGATGCGGGCTTCCGCTTCCTGGCGCTGTCCAACACCTTGCTCGGCTACCTGTCGGCGCTGGGCGCGCACCGCGCCGCGCTGGCCGGCGAGGCCGATCCGGCCATCGACCGCGCCGGCGGTTACCTGCAGGACACCCTGGGCGCGATCGCCGACGCGCTGGCGCAGCGCCAGGCGCTACCGCCGGCCGACGAATCGGCCGAGGTGGGCATGGCCGATGCGCTGGAGCACGAGGACGGGATCGACGAGGCCAAGCGGCGGCTGGTGCGCAACCAGTTGGCGCTGACCCTGCGCCTGCTGCCCAAGCTGCGCGCCGCCGCGCACGCGGTCACCGCTCCGGCAGCGGCGCCAGCGCCGCCGGCGGCCGTGCCGGCCGCACGCTGACGCCCATCCACAGCAGCGCCGCCACCGCCAGCGCCGCGCCGCCGACCACCACCCCGCGCCAGCCGGCGTAGGCGTAGGCGGCGGTGCCGAGGCTGGAACCGATCGCGCCGCCGATGAAATAGCAGGTGACGTAGGCCGAGGTGATGCGGTTGCGCGCCTTCGGATCCAGTTGGTAGATCACGTGCTGGTTGCCGATGTGCACGCCCTGCACCGCCACGTCCAGCAGCAGCACCCCGGCGATCAGCAGCCACAGCGAGTGCGGCGCGGCGGCCAGCAGCAGCCACGACAGCAGCAGCATGGCCAGCCCGCCCCAGCCCACCCAGTGCCCGGCGCCGCGGTCGGCGAGCTTGCCCGACAGGTTGGCGGCGAACGCGCCGGCGGCGCCGATCAGGCCGAACAGGCCGATCGTCGCGGTGCCGTAGCCGTAGCTGGGACCGGACAGCAGGAACGCCAGCGTGGTCCAGAACATGCTGAAACCGGCGAAGATCAGCCCGCCCAGGATCGCGCGCGCGCGCAGCACCGGTTCGTCGCGCAACAGCGCCAGCACCGAACCGATCAGGTGCGGATAGGACAGCCGCGGATTGCCCGGATGCCGCGGCAGCGCGCGCCACAGCAGCGCCGCCACCAGCAGGATCAGCGCCGCGGCCACCCAGTACACGACATGCCAGCCGCCGACGCCGGCCAGCAGCCCGGACACGGTGCGCGCCAGCAGGATGCCCAGCAGCAGGCCGCTCATCACCGTGCCGACCACCCGCCCGCGCTCGTGCGGCGCGGCCAGGGTGGCGGCGAACGGCACCAGGATCTGCGCGGCCACCGAGCTGAGTCCGGTGACCAGGGTGCCGAGCAGCAGCAGCGCGAAGCTGGTCGAGGCGGCGCTGATCAGCAGGCCCACCGCACTGAGCGCGTACAGCCCCACGATCAGGCTGCGGCGCTCGAAGCGGTCGCCCAGCGGCACCAGCAACAGCAAGCCGGCGGCGTAGGCCAGTTGCGCGGTGGTGACCACCGCGCCGGCGCTGCGCACGTCGATCGCGAAGGTCTGCGCCAGCACTTCCAGCAGCGGCTGCGCGTAATAGTTGCTGGCCACCGCCAGGCCGGTGGCGGCGGCCATCAGCAGCACCAGGCCACGGTGCAACGGCGGATGCGGGGAGCTGTCCATGAGCGGAATCCAAGGGTGCGGAAGGAATGGCGCCAGTCTGGGCAAGCGCCATCGATCTTTCCAATGTATTGTTTTCACCCGAACCATCTCTTTTCCAGATGCCATGCTGACCCTGCGCCAACTCGAGTTCGCCGTCGCCGTGGCCGAGGAGGGCAGCTTCACCGCCGCCGCGCGGCGCTGCCACACGGTGCAGTCGGCGCTGAGCCACCAGATCGCCAAGATCGAGGAAGCGCTGGGCGCGCGCCTGTTCGAGCGCGGTGCGCGGCAGGTGCGGCTGACCGCCGCCGGCGAGGTATTCCTGCACAACGCCCGCGAAACCCTGCGCGCGGCCGAACGCCTGCACGAGGAGATGGCGCAGGCGCTCGGCACCGTGCGCGGGCGCCTGCACATCGGCCAGATCTCCTCGCTGACCACGGTGCAGGTACCGGCCCTGCTGCGCCGCTTCCGCGCCGCGCATAGCGCGGTGGACGTGCACCTGCGCACCGGCATGAGCGATGCGCTGCTGCTCGATCTGGGCGAAGGCCGGCTGGACGTGGCCCTGGTCGGGGTCGGCCCGCATATCGTCCTGCCCGAGCAGCGCCTGCTGCTGCACGAGGAACCGCTGGCGCTGATCGCCGCGCCCGGCAACCGCTTCGCCGCGCGCGCCGAAGTGTCCCTGCACGAACTGGAGGACGCGCCGATGGCCGGGCTGATCGCCGGCGCCGGCGTGCGCGGCATCATCGACCGCGCCTTTGCCGAGGCCGGCCTGCGCCAGCGCCTGCAGTACGAGGTCACCCATGCCGATCTGCAACGGCAACTGGTGGTCGAGGACCTGGGCCTGGCGATCGTGCCGCAGACCATGGCCGCGGCGATGCACGGCGTGGCGGTGATCGCGCTGCGCGAGCGCTTCCGCTTCCTGACCTACGCCACCTGGCGCGCGGACCCGACCCCGGCCGCACGCGCGCTGATCGCGCTGCTGCGGCAGCAGGCAGGCGCCGTCGCAACCGGCTAACCGGATCGCCTCGCACCGCAGCCCCCTGTAGGCGCGGCTTCAGCCGCGACGAACGGAGCACGCCACCATGACGCCGCCTGCAAAAAGCCAGCACGCGCTTCCCCCCGCAGACGCCACCGCCGACACAGCCCGCATCGCGGCACGCCGCGCCCCACGGCGCCGCATCCGCCGCGCAACGAACCTGCTAGGCTGCGCGCGTTCGCAAAGGAGCCTGCATGTCCGGCCATAGCCAGTTCGCCCTGCTGAAACAGCGCCGCTTCCTGCCGTTCTTCGTGGTCCAGGGGTTGGGCGCGTTCAACGACAACGTCTACCGGCAGGCGATCATCGGCTTGCTGTTCTATCTGGGCGTCACCCCCGAGCAGCGCACGCTGTACACCAATCTGGCGCCAGCGCTGTTCATCCTGCCGTACTTCCTGTTCTCCGCATTGGCCGGGCAGATCGCCGAGAAGCTGGAGAAATCGCGGCTGGTGGTGATCACCACCACGATGGAGATCGCGATCATGTCGCTGGCCGCGGTCGGCTTTCTGACCGAGAACATGGCGGTGCTGCTGGTCGCGCTGTTCTGCACCGGCCTGCAGTCCACCCTGTTCGGCCCGGTGAAATATTCGATCCTGCCTTCGGTGCTGAAGCCGGAGGAACTGACCGGCGGCAACGGCCTGGTCGAGATGGGCACCTCGATCTCGATCCTGTGCGGCATGATCCTGGGCGGACTGATCTTCCAGATCGCCGGCAGCCACGGCCCGGTCGCCGCGGCCACCGCGGTGATCGCGCTGGCGGTCACCGGCAACCTGGTCGCGCGCCTCATTCCCAAGGTCGATGCCGGCGCGCCGGACCTGAAGATCAACTGGAATCCGCTGCCCGAGTCGCTGGCGATCATGCGCCTGACCCGGCGCCAGCTGGCGGTGCGCAACGCGGTGCTCGGCGTGTCCTGGTTCTGGTTCATCGGCACCGTGCTGACCGCGCAGTTGCCGACCTACGCCGAACTCAATCTCGGCGGCGCGCAGGACCTGTACATCTTCGCCCTGGCGCTGTTCTCGATCGGCACCGGCACCGGCTCGCTGCTGTGCGAGAAGCTGTCCGGACGCACCGTGGAGATCGGCCTGGTGCCGCTGGGCGCGTTCGGCATCAGCGCGTTCATGCTCGACCTGTATTTCGCCCGCCCCGGCGGCGCGCTGCAGGCCGGGCTGGGCATCGGCCAGTTCGTGCACCAGGCCGGCAGCTGGCGGATCATGCTCGACCTGGTCGGCATCGGCCTGTGCACCGGCCTGTTCGTGGTGCCGCTGTTCGCGCTGATCCAGAGCCGCACGCCCAAGGCGGAACTGTCGCGGGTCATCGCCGGGCTCAACATCCAGAATTCGATGTTCATCGTCATCGCCGCGATGGTCGGCATCGCGCTGCAGATGAAACAGCTCACGCTGTTCGGCATGCGTGTGCCGATGCCCGGGCTGAGCATCCCGCAGGTGTTCCTGGCGCTGGCCATCGCCAACGCGGTGGTGGCGATCTGGATCTTCAGCATCGTCCCCGAATTCCTGATGCGTTTCCTCAGCTGGGTGATGGTGCGCGCGCTGTACCGGCTGCGCCTGCACGGCATCGAGCGGCACGTGCCCGACGAGGGCGCGGCGTTGATCGTGTGCAACCACGTCAGCTACATGGACGCGCTGGTGCTGGCCGCGTCGATCCCGCGCCCGGTGCGTTTCGTCATGTACTACCGCATCTTCAACATCCCGGTGATGCGCTGGATCTTCCGCACCGCCAAGGCGATCCCGATCGCCGGCGCGCGCGAGGACCCGGCGCTGATGCAGCGCGCGTTCGACGAGATCGACGCGGCGCTGGCCGAGGGCGAACTGGTGTGCATCTTCCCCGAGGGCGCGCTGACCAAGGACGGGGAGATCGCCAAGTTCAAGTCCGGCGTGGAGAAGATCGTCGAGCGCCGCGCGGTGCCGGTCGTGCCGATGGCGCTGCGCAACATGTGGACCAGCATGTGGAGCAAGCGCGATTCGCGGCTGCGGCGCATGCGCGTGCCGCGGCGCTTCCGCGCGCACGTGGAGGTGATCGCGGGCGCGCCGGTGGCGGCCGCCGAGGTCAGCGCGGAGCTGCTGGAAGCGCAGGTGCGGCAGCTGCGCGGGGACGCCGCGTGAACCTGCGGGGTGCCGGGAAACGCCGCTTCGGGTAGATTAGGCGCCGGGGAGACGCCTGCGTACTGCAGCGGCGTCCATTTCAGGGGTCGATCAGTGAGTCAGGTATTGCCGCCACCACCGCCCAACGGCGCGGGCATCTACGTCCCCAACAATCTGGTGTGGGCGATCCTGTCCACGCTGTTCTGCTGCCTGCCGCTGGGCGTGGTGTCGATCGTCTATGCCTCGCAGGTGGACGGCAAGCGCGCCGCCGGCGATGTGGCCGGCGCACGCGACGCCTCGCGCAAGGCCGGCCTGTGGGCGATGTGGTCGGCGCTGGCTGCGCCGATCCTGCTCGCGCTGTGGTTCCTGCTGTTCGGCGGCATCGCGATCCTCAGCAGCGCGCTGGGGCAGTGAGTCCGCCCGCTTTCTCGTTTTTTCTTCGTTCCACCACGCAACCGGAGTAACACGGATGAATACCACCGCACCGCAAGTGTCCAACAATCTGGTCTGGGCGATCCTGAGCACGCTGTTCTGCTGCCTGCCGCTGGGCATCGTTTCGATCGTGTTCGCCGCCCAGGTCAACACCAAGCTCGCCGCCGGCGACGTCGCCGGCGCCCGCGAATCGGCCGACAAGGCCAAGAAGTGGGCGATCTACTCGGTCATCGCCTGGGTGGTGCTGGTCGTGCTGTACCTGATCTTCATCTTCGCCCTGGGTGGCCTGGGCATGATGCAGCAGTCGTCGACCACGTACTGATCGACGATCCGGGCCGCCGTTGCCGCGCGCCGCGGCGGCCTTGTTCGATCGCTCCACGATTCCGTTACCGACGATTCCGTTGCCGATGTTCCTGCGCGCACGCCCCCTGCCCCGCTGGCTGCCGCTGGCCGCACTGAGCGGCGTCGCCGTGGTCGCGACGCTGGTGCTGCGCCGGGTCGATCCCAATGTGCCAGGCAATCCGTTGCCTGCGTGCCCGTTCTACGCGCTCACCGGCCTGTATTGCCCAGGCTGCGGCAGCACCCGCTGCCTGCATGCACTGGTGCACCTGGATATCGCCCATGCCATGGCGACCAATCCGCTGCTGGTGGTGGCGCTGCCGCTGCTGGCGATCATGGCGCTCAATGCCGCCGGGCTGCGCATGCGCCTGCTGGCGCCGCTGCTGAAGATCCTCGCCGATCCGCGCCTGTGGCTGTGGCTGCTGCTCGGCTACGCGGTGCTGCGCAATCTGCCGTGGTACCCGTTCACGCTGCTGGCGCCGCACTGAGCGCATCGCGCGGCGCCGAAAGATGGAGCCGCGGCGACCACCTCGTCTAGACTTGGCCCCATGCCCAGCGCATAGCCCCTCAAGGAGATCCACACATGAGCACCGTCAGCCCCGTCACGCCGCCGCCCGCCCCCGGCGCGATTCCCAATCATCTGGCCTGGGCGATCATCGCCACGGTGCTCGGGTTCTGCCTGTGCTGTCCGTCGATCATTCCGGGCATCGTCGCCATCGTGTTCTCCAGCAAGGTCAACGGGCTGCTCAACCAGGGCGACCTGGACGGCGCGCGGCGCGCCTCCAACAGCGCCAAGACCTGGTGCTGGGTGACCACCGCGCTGGCCATCATCGGCCTGTTGATCAACATCGGCATGGTCGCGACCGGCGGCATGCAGAGCTACATGGAATACGTGAACCAGATGCAGCACATGAGCTGATCGGCATGCGCGCCTGGCAACAACGGGCGTGTCTCGGCGCCGCCACCGCCCTCGCGGCGGCCGGCGGCGCGCTGTTGTACCGGTTCGATCCCAACGCCGCGGACAATCCGTTCGCGCCGTGCCTGTTCCATGCGCTCACCGGCTACTACTGTCCCGGCTGCGGCATGACCCGCGCCCTGCACGCCCTGGTGCACCTGGATCCGCTCGGTGCCTTCGCGATGAATCCCGGGGCGATGCTGGGCCTGGCCGTGCTGCCGGGCCTGATCGCGTGGAAGGCAGGCTGGCGCGCGGCATGGTTCGCGCCGGTGGTCGCGCTGCTGTCGCGGCCGCATTTCTGGCTGCTGGCGCTGCCCGGCTACTGGATCGCGCGCAACCTGCCGTGGTTTCCGTTCACCCTGCTCGCGCCGGGTTAGTCAGCTGACCCAGCCGGCGATCACCAGCAACGCCAGCACCACCAGCCACAGCAGCAGTACCCGCCAGATCTGGCTCATCGCATCGCGCAATTCCGGCAGGCGCCGCAGCACCGGCACCACCATGCCGGCATCGCTGTAGTCGTGCGCCTCCTCGTCGAGTTCGCCGCGCACGCTGGCGCAGGCCACCGGGCCGAGGAAGGCGCTGTCCAGCTGCCAGCGATTGCCGCCGGCCGCACGCCAGGCGCCGAACACGGTCTCGAAATTGCCGACCAGCGCCAGCGAGAAGGTCATCAGCTGCGCCACCGGCCACTCCATCGCGGCCAGCACGGTGCGTGCGCCGAGCGCGGTGGCCAACGGCAGCCGCGGCGCGTACGGGCCGACCGCGGCCAGCGCCAGCAGGCGATAGCCGAGCGCGCCGAACGGCCCCAGCAGCAGGAACCAGAACAGCACCGCGAACCAGCGCCGCAATGCGCTGATCGCCACCGCCTCCACCAGCCCGGCCGGATCCTCGCGCGGCGGCCCGCCATCGGCGTGCAGGTGCGCGACCGCCACGCGCCGCGCGGCGACGTCGTCGGCCTCGATCACCGCTTCCACATCGGTATCCAGGTCGCGCGGCCCCCAGCTGAAGGCCAGCACCAGCACCCCGAACAGCAGCGCCAGCAGGCCCAGGTGCGGCGCGGCGAGCAGCCACTGCAGCAGGCCGACCAGCAGCAAGGCCGGCAGCAGCGCCAGCGCGATGCCGTAGCGGCCGCGCCAGCCGCTGCCTTCGCCGGCATGCGCATCCAGCCACGACAGCCAGTCGCCATAGGCATCGAAACGGCGCAGCGAGGCCACCATGCCGGGCGCGACATGGCCCAGCACCAGGGCGACGATCACAGCGACGAGGGTAGTGAACATGCAGGTCCTCCGGGACCGTTCTGAAGCGTGTGCAGCGGACGCCGGGCGGCCTACGCGTGCGTGCCGCCGCGGCGATACCAGTCCACGACCAGCGCGCGTGCGATGGAGATGCCCGGCGGCAGGCGCAGGCCGTGGCCGTCGTCGGCGCTGTCGCCCTGTGCCGCGGCGCGCTGCAGGGCGGCCCCGATCTCGTCGCGTTCGAACCAGCGGGCGTCTTCCAGCTCCCCATCCACCTGCGGCAGGTCGGGCTCGGCCAGCGCGCTGAAGCCGAGCATCAGCGCACCGGGGAACGGCCATGGCTGCGCGCCGTAGTAGCGGCAACTGCCGGGCCGGACCCGCACCTGGGTCTCCTCGGCCACTTCGCGCGCCACGGTCTGCTCCAGCGACTCGCCCGGCTCGACGAAGCCGGCGATCACCGAATAGCGCCGCGCCGGCCAGCTCGCCTGGCGCCCCAGCAGCAGCCGCGCGCCGTCGCTGACCGCGACGATCACCGCCGGATCCACGCGCGGATAGTGTTCGCTGGCGCATTGCGTGCAGACGCCGAGGAAGCCGCCGCGGCGGAACCCGATGGCGCCGCCGCAGACGCCGCAGAAGCGGGTGCGCGATTGCCAGTGCAGCATGCCGCGGGCATAGGCGAACAGGCCGGACGCGAACGCCGGCCACTCGGCCGCGGCGCGGCGCAGGTGCATGCGCTGCGGCGGGTCGATGTCGGCGTCGCGCAGGCCCGCGCCCACCGCGAACCAGGCATCGCCATCGCGCAGGCCGAGAAAGATCGCCTGCTCGACCATATCGCCCAGCGCCGCGCCGGTCAGCGCCAGCGGCTGGCCGTGCGCATCGGCGTAGGCATTGCCATCGGCATCGAGCAGCAGCAGGCGCGCGCTGGGCCAGGCGCGGCGCAGGGCTTCGGGATCGTTGCGCAGCGCGTCGGCGCGGTCGATGACCGCGTCGGCGAACGCGAAGGAAACAGGCGTCAGTTCGGGCATGCGGCGCAGGGTGCAGGCAAACCGCGCATCCCGCAAGCCGCAGCGTGTCTACACGCTGAAGCTGCTGCCGCAGCCGCAGGTGGTCTTGGCGTTGGGGTTGCGGATCACGAACTGCGCGCCGTGCAGGCCTTCGCTGTAATCCACTTCCGCGCCCATCAGGTATTGCAGGCTCAGCGGGTCGACCAGCAGGGTGACCTCGTCGGTGCGCACCGACAGGTCGTCCTCGGCGCGGTTCTCGTCGAACTCGAAGCCGTACTGGAACCCGGAACAGCCGCCACCCTGGATGTACACGCGCAGCGCCAGCGCGTCGTTGCCTTCCTCGCGGATCAGCTCGCGCACCTTGGCCGCGGCGGCCTGGGTGAAGTTCAGCGGCCGCTCCAGCGACTGGTAGTCGGGGGCGGGCGCGGCGCTGGGCAGGGAAACGAGAGTGCTCATGGCTGCAGGATGGGGGCGGCCGGGAGCCGAATCAAGCATCCGCCGCGGTCAGCGCGCGCTGCGCCAGCTCGGCCTGCGGTTCTTCGTGCGCCCGCTCCGGCGGCGCCAGCGCGGCCATGCTGCCGGCATGGATCAGCCGTCCGGTCAGCTGCGCACCGGCGTTCATCTCCACCACCTGGTAGTGCACGTTGCCCTGCACCCGCGCCTTCGGCGCCAGTTCCACGCGCTCGGCGGCATGCACGTCGCCGGTCAGCTGGCCGTTGATGATCACGATCGGGGCGCGCACCTCGCCCTCGATGCTGCCGTGCTCGGACAGGGTCAGCGTCGCCGGCGCGCCGTCCTCGGCCAGCACCTTGCCGAGGATGCGCCCTTCCACGTACAGGCCGCCGCTGAACACCAGGTCGCCCCGGATCACCACCTGCGCGCCGATCAGGGTATCCACCACGGTCTGGCCGCTGCTGCGGCCGTTCTTGTTGCTTCCGAACATAAGCTGCCTACTCCCCTTTGCCGTTGCCGGCCAGTGTCCAATCGAAACTCTGGGTGACCGGCGCCCCTCCGCCGGACAGCGATACTCGCACCCGTTGCGGGGTGAAATCCTTGGGCAGGATCACGCTGCCGTCCAACTGCTGGAAATAGCGGAACGAATAGTCCTGCCCGGGCACGCCGCTCTTCTGGTGCAGTTCGTCCCAGCCCACGCTGGCCAGCTTGCCGCCGCGTACGCCTTCCACCGCCAGGCGCATCTGCCCCTGGCTGATCGCGCCGCGGTTGAGGTTCTGGGTCAGCACCACGTTGTAGTGCCAGGTGCCGCCGGCCTCGGCCGAGAACTCGGCCGAATGCACGGTCAGGCCCTTGCGCTGGCTGGTGGCGCCGACCAGGCGCTCGTAGAAGGCCACGTCGGCCCGCAGCCCGGCGATCTCCTCGTCGCGCTCGGCCAGCGAACTCTGCACTTCGTTGTTGGCGGCGCGGCTGATCTGGTCGGAGCGGGCCAGAGTGGCCTGGCGCTGGTTGAGCGTGTCGATCTGCCGCTGCTGCGCCTGCAGCTTGGCGTCGGCCTGCCGCAGCTGCGTCCTCACCTCGCCCAGCTCGGGCGCGGCCTGGCGGCTGGCCAGCAGCCAGGTTCCTGCCAGCGACAGCAGCCAGACGATGGCGATCAGCAGCCACAGGCCACGTCCGCGCGCGGGCGCGGCGCCGTTGGGCACGATCTGGAAACGGGGCACGGGTCGGTTCATCGTCAAAGCCGCGCCACCGAGGCGGCAGCGGCGTCGATCCTCGCGGGGGGTCGGCCGGCCGGCTAGTGTAAGCCACGCGCCGTAGCTTGCCGTTGCCGGCACGCGCGACCCGTGCGCTGGCCTTCGCTGCACGCTTGGCCGATAGTGGCCGCCACCCGCGCATCTGCAGGAGCGCCTCGCCATGACCGACGCCCACCTCTTCGTAATCGGCATCCTGCTGGCCTGGCTGGCCGGCATCCGCGTCTACCTGACCGTGTTCGGGATCGGCGTGGCCGGCCTGCTCGGCTGGCTGGACTTGCCGCCAGCGCTGCAGGCCACCGAGTCGTGGTGGGTGCTCGGCACCTCCGGCGCACTGGCGCTGGCCGAGTTCTTCGCCGACAAGATTCCCGGCGTGGATTCGGTCTGGGACCTGCTGCAGACCCTGACCCGGATCCCGGCCGGCGCGTTCCTGGCCGCGGCCACGCTGTCCCAGGACGGCCAACTGGGCGCCGGCGCGCTCGCCACCGGTGCCGGCGTCGCGCTCACCAGTCATGTGCTGAAGGCCGGCTCGCGCGCCTTGCTGAACACGTCGCCGGAACCGGCCAGCAACTGGATCGCCTCGCTGACCGAGGATTCGGTGGTCCTGGCCACGCTCGCGCTGGCTCTGGTGCATCCGTGGCTGGCGCTGGCCGTATTGCTTGGGGCGAGCGTGCTGGGTGCGCTGCTGGTGTGGTGGGTGTGGCGCACGCTGTGGCGCGGCGTCCGCCGCCTGCTGGCGGCGCCCGCGGACGCCGCCGTCGCCAGGCCGAGCCGAGATGGCTCCCTGTCTTCGTGAACTTCATCGCATAATTGCGCGCGCACCAGGATAAAGACGCGATGGCCGCAAGAGACACCGCACCACTTTCCAGCCGCGACGATCCGCGTTCGCGCAACGTCCGTGCCGAGACCCCGCCACCGCACTACTGGCGGCGCTGGGCCGCCGACGCGGTGCCGGACGCGCAAGCGCCGGCGCCCGATCTCGACATGGCGCCGCGCGCGGAAGACGGCACCGCCTCCGCCGCCGCCCCCGGCGAGCAGACCGCCGCGGCCGCGCCGAGCGCGGCAAGCGACGCGGCCGCGCCGCCGCCGCCGCTGGACGCGCCGTACCGCATCCTGATCGTCGAAGACGACCGTTCGCAGGCCTTGTTCGCGCAGAGCGTGCTGCATGGCGCCGGCATGCAGGCGCAGGTGGAGATGCGGGCCGAAGGCGTGCAGCAGGCGATCGCCGACTACCGCCCCGACCTGATCCTGATGGACCTGCACATGCCCGGCCTGGACGGCATGCGCCTGACCGCGCTGATCCGCCAGCAGCCGCAGCACCAGTTGCTGCCGATCGTGTTCCTGACCGGCGACCCGGATCCGGAGCTGCAATACGAAGTGCTGGACAGCGGCGCCGACGATTTCCTGACCAAGCCGATCCGGCCGCGGCACCTGATCGCCGCGGTCTCCAACCGCATCCGCCGCGCGCGCCAGCAGGCGCAGCAGAGCGCCAGCGACGGCGTGCCGCTGAACAATCCCGAGACCGGCCTGCCGACCCGCACCCACGTGCTGCAGTTGCTCGGCGAGTCGCTGCGCGCGCGCGCCGGCGGCGGCCTGTTCTTCATCGAGATCGCCAGCGCGCTGGGCCTGCGCGAACGCTACGGCTACGCCGCGTTCGAACGCCTGATGACCCAGGCCGGGCGCCGCCTGGCCAGCGTCACCGCGCCGCAGCCGCTGGCCCGGCTCAACGACAACAGCTTCCTGCTGCTGGCCCAGGACAACGACCTGGACGCGCTGCGGCAGCGCGCCCAGGCCTTGCGCGAAGCCCTGGCCAGCCATGCGTTCCCGCTGCGCGACGACGAAGCCGTGCACCTGCGCTGCGCGATCGGCTATGCCGACCTGGCGCAAGGGTTCGAGGACGCCGGCAGTGCGCTGGAAGCGGTCGAACGCACCGCGCTGCAGGCGCGCCTGCATCCGCAGGGCGTGGCCGCGTACGCGCCGCCGCGCGAGGAAGAGGACCTCGGCCGCATCGCCATGTTCGAAGGCCAGCTGGAGCCGGCCTACCAGCCGATCGTCGCCGTGGCCGGCGGCGATACCGCGCAGTACCAGGTCCTGCTGCGCCTGCGCCAGCGCGACGGCACGCTGCTGTCGGCCGGGCAGGTGTTGCCCGCGGCCGAGGCCGGCGGGCGCATCGCCGACCTCGACCAGCAGGTGCTGGACCACGCGCTCGGCCTGCTGCACCTGTACCAGCACGCCACGCCGCCGCTGCGCCTGTTCGTGTCGCAGTCCTCGCGCACGCTGGCGCGCGGCGCCTTCGCCGACTGGCTGGTCGAGGCGATCGGCCGCCGCGGCGTCACCGGCACCTCGCTGGTGATCGACCTGCGCCTGGACGATGCGCTGATCCACACGGTGACGCTGCAGCAGTTCTGTGCCCGGCTGATGCCGCTGGGCGTGCAGTTCTGCCTCAGCCAGTTCGAACCCGGCGCCGAGGCCGAGGCGCTGCTCAACCAGTTGCCGCTGGGCTACCTGCGCCTGTCCGCGCGCTTCGCCAACGCGCATGCCGATGCCGAACTGCGCGACCAGTTGCGCGCCGCGATCGACCTGGCGCACCGCGCCGGGCTGCTGATCATCGGCCAGCAGATCGAGGAAGCGCAGGCGGCCGCGGCGATGTGGATGGGCGGGGTCGATTTCATCCAGGGCAACCTGGTGCAGTCGGTCGGCGACGAACTGAACTTCGATTTCCAGAACGCGGTGCTGTAGCGATGCCCGCACGCCGGCGCCGGCCCCTGCCGTGGCTGGCCGCGTCGAGCGCGGCGAGCGCGGTCGCCGGCGCGCTGCTGGCGGTGCCGCTGCTGGCCCCGCCGCCGCCGTCGCATCTGCTGGCCCCGCTGTGCATCGGCAGCGCCGCGCTGCTGGCGGTGGTGGCCGGCTGGCGCGCGCAGCAGCAGGCCGGCGCGCTGGATGCGGCGCTGGCGCGCGCCGCATTGGCCGAATCCGAACGCGACGCGCTGCAGCGCGACGTGCACCTGCGCGAACGCCTGGAACGGGAGCTGGTGCAGGCCAAGCAGGCCGCCGAGGCCGCGGCGATGGCCAAGGGCGAATTCCTGGCCACCATGAGCCACGAGATCCGCACCCCGCTCAACGGCATCATTCCGATGCTGGAACTGATCGCGCGCGGCCAGCTCGGCACCGAGCAGCGCGAGATGCTGCGCGCCGCCAACGACTCCTCGCTGCAACTGCTGCGCATCGTCGACGACATCCTCGACTACTCCAAGCTGGAAGCGAACCGGCTGGAGCTGGAGATCACCAGCTTCAACCTGCGCGAACTGCTCGACGGCGTGCTGCAGCTGATGCAGCGTTCGGCCGAGGCCAAGGGCCTGCGCGTGAGCCTGCAGCTGGATCCGGCGGTGCGCCTGCCGGTGCGCGGCGACCCGGTGCGGCTGCGGCAGGTGCTGAGCAACCTGATCGGCAACGCGATCAAGTTCACCGCGCGCGGCAGCGTGGAGTTGCGCGTGCGCCGCCTCGGCGAGACCCCGGCGCAGCACCTGCTGCGCCTGGAGGTGCGCGACACCGGTATCGGCATCAGCGCCGAGCAACAGGAACGGCTGTTCCGCTCCTTCACCCAGGCCGATGCCTCCACCACCCGCCTGTACGGCGGCACCGGCCTGGGGCTGGCCATCTGCAAACGCATCGTCGACCTGATGGGCGGGCGCATCGGCGTGGAATCGGGCAGCGACCAGGGCGCCACGTTCTGGTTCGAGATCCCGCTGCTGAAGGTGATCGGCGACCTGCCGCAGCTCCAGGGCGGCCTGCCACGGCTGCGTGCGCTGCTGGTCGGCGCCGACCTGCGCCTGTACCAGCGCCTGAAAGGGCTGCTGCCGAACTGGGGCGTGCAGCTGAGCAAGGTCGACTCGACCCAGGAAGCGCTGGAGCGGCTGCGCGCCGGCAGCGCCGCGCTCCCGCCCTACGACCTGGTGATCGGCGACCTCGACGGCCTGCGCCAGAGCGCACGCGCCCTGCAGCGCGCGGTCGGGCGCCTGCCGGCACCGCATGGCGTGCGCCTGATCTGGCTGTACGGGGAAGTGGAGATTCCCGATGAGATCCGCGCGCACGGCGCGCTGCTGTCGCGGCAGGCGGCGGATCTGGACTTACGCGGGATGCTGGCGCTGGTGCCTGCGGCGGCCCCCGCTGGCGCCGCCGGGCTGGTCCCGTCCGATGCCGCGCTCTACCCCGCGCACGCCGCCGAACCAACGCCACCCCCGGCCATCGCCACCGAACCGGGCCTGGACATCGCGGCCGGCCCGGCCTCGCCGCCCGCCGATTACCGCCTGCTGCTGGTGGAGGACAACCCGGTCAACCTGCTGGTCGCGCAGAAGCTGCTCGACGTCCTCGGCTACCGCAGCGACAGCGCCACGGACGGCGCTGCCGCGCTGGCGCGACTGGACGCGCAGCCCTACGACCTGGTGCTGATGGACTGCCAGATGCCAGTCCTGGACGGCTACGCCGCCGCCCGCCAGTGGCGCCAGGCCGAAGCGGCGGCGGGACGGCCGCGGTTGCCGATCGTGGCGATGACCGCCAATGCCATGGCCGGCGACCGCCAGCGCTGCCTGGAGGCGGGCATGGACGACTACCTGTCCAAGCCGGTCAACCGCGAACTGCTGGCGGAATGCCTGCAACGCTGGCTGCCGCACCGCGCCGCCAATGCCGCGCCGGTGGATGCCGCGCTGCCGGCGGAGGCGGAGGCCACGGAAAGCGCGGCATCGCCGACGCCGCCGTCCGTCACCCCCACGCCCGCCGCCAATGGCGCCGACACGGCGCCGATGCTGCCGCCGACCCCGTTGCCGGTGCTGGACATCGCGGTGCTCGACGAATTGCGCGAACTCGCCGGCAGCGCGACCACCGCGCAGATCGTCGACCTGTTCCTGGACGATGCGCCGCAGCTGATCCAGCGCCTGGAGCAGGCCGCCGCGATCCCGCAGCTGGACCCGTTGCGCGACGCGGCGCACACGCTGAAGTCCTCGGCCGCCAACGTCGGCGCGCTGGCGTTGTCGGCCGCCGCCGCGCGCATCGAGACCGGCGTGCGCGCCCATCAGCTGGAGCGCCCCGCGGTCGCGGTGGCGCTGGTCATCGCCGAATTCGCGCGTGCGCGGCTGGCCTTGAAGGGCTACCGCAACACCTTGCGCGACGCCGCGGAAAGCACGGCGCCATAGGCGGCCCATACCCATTGCCTGTGTAGGAGCGGCTTCAGCCGCGACAGATCCTATGGGGACCTTCGGATAGGGCCTGTCGCGGCTGAAGCCGCTCCTACAGGGGTGCCAGCATCCCTTGGGCTACCCACGCCGGGCGAGGCCCGCCCGAATGCTGGCCACAACACGGCCAGGCGGAAGCGCCGCTCAGTCCTCGAGCTTGGTCAGCAGATAGTTTGGCTCGCCGATGCGGCCGATCAGATCGAGCTGGGTTTCCAGCCAATCGATGTGCTCTTCCTCCGACTCCAGGATGTCGGCCAGCAGCTGGCGGCTGACGTAGTCCTGGATCGACTCGGCGTAGGCGATGCCTTCGCGCAAGGTGGTGGTGCCGTCCTGTTCCAGCGCCAGGTCGCACTCGAGGATTTCCTTCGGGTTCTCGCCGATGCGCAGCTTGCCCAGCGCCTGGAAGTTGGGCAGCCCCTCGAGGAACAGGATGCGGTCCGCCAGCTTGTCGGCGTGCTTCATCTCGTCGATCGATTCCTTGTACTCGTGTTCGGCCAGTTCCTTCAGCCCCCAGTTCTTCAGCATCTTGGCGTGCAGGAAGTACTGGTTGATCGCGGTCAACTCGTTGTAGAGGACCTTGTTGAGGAACTCGATGACCTTGCTGTCGCCCTTCATCGCAGTGCTCGCTAATGCGTGGAAAGCGCAGACTTTAGCGAATCGGCCGCGGCCGTGAAGGAACGCGAATCGTGATCATCCCGCTGCGCATCCGCGCCGCGCGGACGCCGCTTTCAGGCGGCGCGGGCCATGCCGCCCAGCATGGGCAACGGCAGGTCGCGCAGCAGCGCGCGTTCCAGCAGGTCGCCGGCCATGTCCAGGCAGGAACCGCAGGTGGCACCACAACCGGTGCGCATGGTCAGCTCGGACACGGTGCGGCAGCCGGCATCGGCGGCTTCGCGGATCTGGCGATCGGTGACCCCATTGCAGATGCAGACGTACACGATGGCGTTGGCGGCGGACGGCGCGGACTGCGCCTGCCGCCATTCAAACCAAAGTGAGAATGGTTGTCAATTCCGACCGTTAATCGTTATTAATACGGGCGACCAGGGGACCGCCGCGCTTGCGCGGCCGCTTGCGCGGGCGCTCGTGGCCGGCGTTGTTGCCGGGCATCCACGCTTCCTGCGCCAGGGTCGGCATGGCGCGGATGCCCGGCCCGGCGATGCTCTGCGCCAACGGCGCCAGGTGGCGCAGGGCGCGGGCATACACGCCGCGCTTGAACAGCACCACATGTTCCACCGGATACCAGAAATCGACCCAGCGCCAATGGTCGAATTCCGGGGTCTCGGTCAGCTCCAGGTTCAATTCGCTCTCGTCGCACTGCATCCGCAGCAGGAACCAGACCTGCTTCTGGCCGATGCACACCTGGCGTTCGTTGCGGCGGATGGCGCGGCTGGGCAGCCGATAGCGCAGCCAGCCAGGCGTCGCGCCGAGCACTTCGACGTGCTCGGGCAACAGCCCGGTCTCTTCACGCAACTCGCGGTACATGGCCTCGACCGGGGTCTCGTCGGTATTCATGCCGCCTTGCGGGAACTGCCAGCCATCCCGGCGCACGCGACGTGCCCAGAACACCTGACCGTCCGGCCGCATCAGCACGATGCCCACGTTCGGTCGATAGCCGTCCGGATCGATCACGATGCGGACTCCTGAAAAATCTACTGGCTCCGACTCTGCCATGGCTGCGGCCGGCCCACAAGCGCGGCAAAAACCCGTTGACAGCCGCCCCATTTACTATAAGAATTGGCGGTTCACCAAGGCTATGTAGCTCAGCCGGTTAGAGCACAGCACTCATAATGCTGGGGTCGGTGGTTCGAGTCCACCCATAGCCACCATGGTGTCCACGCAGCAGGCGTGCGATAATTGCAATCTGCGACATTGCCCCGTCGCCAAGCGGTAAGGCACCTGACTCTGACTCAGGCATTCGGTGGTTCGAATCCATCCGGGGCAGCCAAACAAAAAAGAAAGGCCGATCTTTGATCGGCCTTTCTTTTTTGTTTGGCGCGGGGTTTGCGCAGGCGCTACGCGCCTGCGCCCCGCACCTTGCTGCGCAAGATGCGGGCCCCAGCCCTTCCGCCCCCACATCCCCGCGCCTGTCGGCGCGCCCCCTTGGACTCCAAGGGGGCTTTTCACCAGACACTTTGATGCAGGTTGGAGGTAAAGCCTCGACTCTCGTGCGGGGGGGCGTGCCCGACTGCCGATACTTCTGAAGACGCATGCCCTGGACGCCACGCTCGGACGCGTGCGGTCCCGGCGGCCGCCATCGCCCGACTCAATTTCGACCGCGCAGCAACCACCAAGGCGCAGCACCGATTCCCCGAAACGACAAAAGCCCGGCCGGAGCCGGGCTTTTGCGTGTTTCCCAGGGGAATCCCGAAGGATTCCACGCCAGGCGCGGTGGATCAGCGCTTGGAGAACTGGGTCGCGCGGCGGGCCTTGTGCAGACCGACCTTCTTACGCTCGACTTCGCGGGCGTCGCGGGTCATGAAGCCGGCCTTGCGCAGCTCGGACTTCAGGGTTTCGTCGTACTCGACCAGCGCGCGGGCGATGCCCAGGCGGATCGCACCGGCCTGGCCGGTGGTGCCGCCGCCGGCGGCGGTGACGAAGATGTCGAAGCTCTCGGTGTTCTTGGTCAGCTCCAGCGGCTGGCGCACGATCATGCGCGCGGTCTCACGGCCGAAGAACTCGTCCAGCGGACGGTTGTTGACGGTGATGTTGCCGGTGCCCTTGCGCAGGAACACGCGGGCGGTGGAAGACTTGCGGCGGCCGGTGCCGTAGTTTTGCGTGATAGCCATGATTAGATATCCAGAACTTGCGGCTGCTGGGCGGTATGCGGATGCTCGGAGCCCTTGTAGACCTTGAGCTTGCGGTACATGGCGCGACCCAGCGGACCCTTCGGCAGCATGCCCTTGACCGCGATCTCGATGACGCGCTCGGGATGACGCTCCAGCGCCTGCGCCAAGGTCTCGGTCTTCAGGTTGCCGATGTAGCCGGTGAAGCGGTGGTACTTCTTGTCGTTGAGCTTGTTGCCGGTGACCGTGATCTTCTCGGCGTTGATCACCACCAGGTAATCGCCGGTATCGACGTGCGGGGTATAGACCGGCTTGTGCTTGCCGCGCAGACGGCGGGCCAATTCGGTGGAAAGCCGGCCCAGCGTTTTGCCGGCGGCGTCGACGAGATACCAGTCGCGCTGGACGGTCTCGGACTTAGCGGTGAAGGTGCTCATTAGAAGACTCGGTTGGTCGGGCGGATTCAGGCAGCAGGCTGCCTGAACTTTGCCACGCGTTGTGAATTGCAAAAACGCAAGAGGCGAAATTCTACGCGCCGCCGCCGCCGCTTGCAAGTCCACCCCTGGCGGAGCCGCCACGGGCGGCGGCCGCGCTTGGCATCGCGGCGGCCGGAGGGGAAAATCGAATCCCCTACCGCCCCGGCCCCTCGATGACGGCTCCCCGCCTGCATACCCCGCTCGACCGCGCCCTGGTCGAGGCCCAGCGCGCCCTGGAGACGGTGTTCGGCAATCCGCCGGCACAGCGCCCCTACCCGGCCGCGGCCACCGCCGACGTGGTGCTGGCGCCGGACGAACGCCGCCACGCCGCCGGGCTGATGCGCATCAACCATGTCGGCGAGGTCTGCGCGCAGGGCCTGTACTTCGGCCAGGCCGCGGTCGCGCGCGATCCGGCGACCCGCGCGCACCTGCTGGAGGCGGCGCAGGAAGAGACCGACCACCTGGCCTGGTGCGCGGCACGGCTGCGCGAACTGGACAGCCGCCCGAGCCTGTTCAATCCGGTCTGGTACGCCGGCAGCTATGCGATCGGCACCCTGGCCGGGCTGCGCGGCGACGGCTGGAATCTGGGCTTCGTGGTGGAGACCGAACGCCAGGTCGAGGCGCATCTGGACGAGCACCTGCAGACGCTGCCGCCGGCCGACCTGCGCAGCCGCGACGTACTGAAGGTGATGAAGGCCGACGAGGCGCGCCATGCCGAGCATGCCGAACAGGCCGGCGCGCGGCGCTTGCCGGCGCCGATTCCGAGCCTGATGGCCGCGGCCTCGCGGCTGATGAAAGCGGTCGCCTACCGGCTCTGAACGCGGCGCGGCAGGCGTGCCGCGGGGCTGGCGCTGGCATTGCCGGCGCATTCGGGTTAAAGTGAACGAAAGCTGACTGATTCCACGTCAGCTTGCCCTGTTCCGGCGACCGGCGGTTCCATCCCGGCACCGCCCGTCTCCGCCGCAGCACTGCGCCGAGCCATGCCGCTCGCGCGCGCATTTTCGACCGACATGCCCGCACGCTCCATCCACATTGCCTCGCCACGGACCCGCTGGCTCTCGCGCCTGCTGTTCGCCAGCCTGTTCGCGCTCGGTGGCGGCGCATTGCTGTACCACCTGCTCGGCGACTACCGCCACGCCAGCGCGATCCTGTCCGACCACTCGGTGGCCACGGTGCCGGTGATCGCCGACGGCGCCTTCGGCGTGCATGCCGAGCCGTTGGTGCATTACCGCTTCCACTATGTCTTCGAGAGCAAGGGCCGACTGCACCGCGGCACGTTCGAGGCCAGCGGCGCCGAGGCCGCGCCGCTGCTGCTCGACGGCGCCACGGTGGAGATCGCCTACGCCAATGCCGACCCGTCGCGCTTCGGCCGCCTCGACCAGCTGCAGCACGCCGGCAACCTCGGCAGCGTGCTGACCCGCCTGGCGATCGCGCTGTCGATCGCTGCGCTGCTGGCCGCAGCCGCGCACCAGGTGCTGATCGGACGCGTGCTCGGCACGCGCCGCCGCCGTCCCGCCGTGGCCTGAGCGATTTCGGACCGCGCGCGCCGCGCAGGCGCCGCTGCGCCACCCCACGCGTTGGGGCATGGGTTTGCTTCTCAGGCGGCGAACCCGGCAGCGCTCAGGACTGGACCAGCTTCAGGCCGATCACGCCGGCCACGATCAGCCCGATGCAGGCCAGCCGCGCCGGCGAGGCGCTGTCGCCGAACAGCGCGATGCCCAGCGCCGCGGTGCCCAACGCGCCGATCCCGGTCCAGATCGCATACGCCGTGCCCAGCGGGATGTGCTTCAGCGCCTGGGTCAACAGCCACAGGCTGATGCCGGCGCCGGCCAGCGTGCCCAGCGTCGGCCACAACCGGGTGAAGCCTTCGCTGTACTTGAGTCCGAGCGCGAAGCCGATTTCGAACAGGCCGGCGAGCAGCAGGTAGATCCATGGCATTGTCTGTCTCCGTAGACAAATAAAAACAAAAACGGCCCGATGTCTGCACATCGGGCCGCCGTCGGCAGGGGTCGCAGCGCAAACGCCGCGGGGCGGGCCGTCCCGCCGAATGTGACGTGCTACTCGGCCAGATTGCGACCGTGGAACAGTTCCTCGATCTCGCGCTTGAGCAGCGCCTCGATCCGCATGCGCTCCTTGAACGAGAGGTTCTTGGCCTTTTCCTCGAACAGGTACTGGTCCAGATCGAAGTCCTTCAGGTGCATCTTGGTGTGGAAGATGTTCTCCTGATAGACGTTGACGTCGAACATCTCGTAACGCGCCTTGATGTTCTTGGCCAGGAAGTTCTGGATCGAATTGATCTTGTGGTCGATGTAGTGCTTCTTGCCTTTCACGTCGCGGGTGAAGCCACGGATGCGGTAATCCATGATCACGATGTCCGATTCCAGCCGCTCGATCAGGTAATTGAGCGCCTTCAGCGGCGAGATCACCCCGCAGGTGGCGACGTCGATGTCGGCGCGGAAGGTCGCGATGCCGTGCTGCGGGTGGGTTTCCGGGTAGGTATGGACGGTGATGTGGCTCTTGTCCATGTGCGCGACCACCGCGTCGGAGATGATCTCCTTGCCGGCCAGCTTCTTGTCGATCACCGGCTCTTCGGAGATCAGGATGGTCACCGAGGCGCCCTGCGGATCGTAGTCCTGGCGCGCGATGTTGAGGATGTTGGCGCCGATGATCTCGGCCACATCGGTGAGGATCTCGGTCAGTCGGTCGGCGTCGTACTGCTCGTCGATGTACTCGATGTAGCGCTGGCGCTCCTCTTCGGAAACCGCGTAGCAGACGTCGTAGATGTTGAAGCTCAACGCCTTGGTGAGGTTGTTGAAACCTTGCAGCCTCAGGCGAGGCAACGGCTTGACCACGGGCGTGAATCCTCTAAAAGATGGATGGGGTAGAAAGGGCAGCAATTATGGGCCAAACGCGCCCGTAGCGAAACGTGGGGATTGGCGCTCGTTTGCCGCAGACAACGCGTCCCGTTAAGCTTCGGGACTCACGTAGTAGCGAAGCCGCCATGAGTCCCGGAAACACCTCCACTGCAACACCTGTGCGCATCGCTCCAAGTCCTCTGACGTTGGACACCGCCACCATCGACCGCTTCCTGGCGCACAGCCATCGGCGTCGCTATCCGGCGCGGACCGACGTGTTCAGGCCCGGCGATCCGGCCGGCACCCTGTACTACGTCGTCAGCGGCTCGGTCAGCATCATCGCCGAGGAAGATGACGACCGCGAGCTGGTGCTGGGCTATTTCGGCAGCGGCGAGTTCGTCGGCGAGATGGGCCTGTTCATCGAATCGGACCAGCGCGAAGTGATCCTGCGCACCCGTACCCCGTGCGAACTGGCCGAGATCAGCTACGAACGGCTGCACCAGCTGTTCCTGGGCTCGCTGTCGGCGGATGCGCCGCGGGTGCTGTACGCGATCGGCGTGCAGCTGTCCAAGCGCCTGCTCGACACCTCGCGCAAGGCCAGCCGCCTGGCATTCCTGGACGTCACCGACCGCATCGTGCGTACCCTGCACGACCTGGCGCAGGAGCCGGAGGCGATGAGCCACCCGCAGGGCATGCAGCTGCGCGTCTCGCGGCAGGAGCTGGCGCGGCTGGTCGGCTGCTCGCGCGAGATGGCCGGGCGGGTGCTGAAGAAGCTGCAGGTCGACGGCATCCTGCACGCCCGTGGCAAGACCGTGGTGCTGTACGGCGCGCGCTGAGCGCAAGGCCGCGACCGCGCGCCGCGCTAGCGGCGGCGGTCCACCGCGATGGTTCTGAGCGAGACCTTCTATTGGTTCGTGCTGGTCGGCCTGGCGGCGCAGCTGGTCGATGGCGCGCTGGGCATGGCCTTCGGCCTGGTGTCCTCGTCCGTGCTGCTGAGTATGGGCCTGCCGCCGGCGGCGGTCAGCGCCAGCGTGCACAGCGCCGAAGTCTTCACCACCGGCGCCTCGGGCCTGTCGCACCTGGCGCTGGGCAATGTCGACAAGCGCCTGTTCCTGCGCCTGGCGCTGCCGGGCATGGCCGGCGGCATCCTCGGCGCCTATGTACTGACCCAGCTGCCGGGCGACATGATCCGTCCGTTCGTGCATTTGTATCTGCTGGGCCTGGCGGTGCTGATCCTGTTGCGCGCCGCCGGCCGTGCGCTGCCGCGGCAGCAGGTGCAGCGGGTGCCGCTGCTGGGCTTCGTCGCCGGCCTGCTCGACGCCAGCGGCGGCGGCGGCTGGGGGCCGGTGGCGACCTCGACCCTGCTGGCGCGCGGCGGCCAGGCGCGCACCACGATCGGCACGGTCAATGCCGCCGAATTCCTGGTGACGCTGTCGATCTCGCTGACCTTCCTGCTGACGATGGGCGTCCAGCACCTAGAAATCGTGCTCGGGCTGCTGGTCGGCGGCATGCTGGCCGCGCCGCTGGCGGCGGTGCTGGTCAAGCGGGTGCGCGAACGCTGGGTGCTGGTGGCGGTGGGCCTGCTGGTGCTCGGGATCAGCCTGTACCAGATCGGCAGCACGCTGCATCGCTGGTGGGCTTAGCCCGTTATTGCGGCGAGGCGTCGCCAGCGCGGTCGCGGCAACCCCAGTTCAGGATCGGCGTGCCGGAGGGCAGTTCGCGGCGGAAGCGGGCCACGGCCGAGGCTTTCGGATTGACCACCACCGGCACCGCGGCGGCGTGCAGCAGCGGCAGGTCGGCGGTGCTGTCGGAGTAGGCGGTGGCGATCTCGCCATAGCCCAGCTCGCGCAGCATGCGCATCTTCTCTTCGTTGTGGCAGTGGCGGGTGGCGGTGACTGCGCCCAGCCGTGGGCCGATCAGGCTGCCGACCACCGGCACGTCCTGGTGGGCGACGAAACCGAGGATGGCGCGCGCCAGTTCCGGCGGCGCGCCGGTGGCGACCACCACCCGGTCGCCGGCGGCGCGGTGCCGGGCGAACACCTCCAGCGCGTGCGGCAGCAGGCGCTGGCGGATCCGCGCCTCGTGCTGCAGCACGTACTGGTCGATCACCCGATTGAACTCGCGGGCGCGGTGCAGGCCGAAGCTGGCGATCCACACGTAGCCGGAGATGCCGGTGCGCCGGGTCGGCAGCATCGCCACCAGCGGCCCCAGCAGCGGCGTGGCCAGCAGCGCGGCAGCCAGGCGCACGGGGTTGCGCCGGATCAGCCAGGCGAACAGGTGGCTGCCCGAATCGCCGTCGTACAGCGTGTGGTCGAAATCGAACACCACCAGCGGCGCATCGGCGCGCGGCGCGGGATAGGCCTCGCTCATGGTTCGAAGAACAGCTGGCGCAGCGCCTCGCCGGGTTCCTCGGCGCGCATGAAGGCTTCGCCGACCAGGAACGCGTGCACGCCGGCCGCGCGCATCGTCGCCACGTCGGCCGGGCCGAAGATGCCGCTCTCGGTGACCAGCAGGCGATCGCGCGGTACCGCGTCGCGCATCGTCAGCGTGGTCTGCAGCGACACCTCGAAGGTGCGCAGGTTGCGGTTGTTGATGCCGATCAGCGGCACCGGCACCTGGATCGCGCGTTCCAGTTCGTCGATGTCGTGCACTTCGACCAGCACGTCCATGCCCAGTTGCAGCGCCAGCGCCGACAGTTCGGCCAGCTGCAGGTCGTCGAGCGCGGAGACGATCAGCAGGATGCAGTCGGCGCCGAGCACGCGCGCCTCATAGACCTGGTACGGGTCGATGATGAAGTCCTTGCGCAGCACCGGCAGCGTGCACGCCTCGCGCGCCTGTTGCAGATAGCGGTCGTGACCCTGGAAAAAGTCCTCGTCGGTCAGCACCGACAGGCAGGCGGCGCCGCCGAATTCGTAGCTGACCGCGATGTCGGCCGGATGGAAGTCGGCGCGGATCACACCCTTGGACGGGCTGGCCTTCTTGACCTCGGCGATCACCGCGGGGTCGCCGGCGGCAATCGCGGCCTGCAGCGCGCGCGCGAAACCGCGCACCGGCGGCGCCGCCTCGGCGCGCGCCATCAGCTCGGACAGCGGCACGCGCGCGCTGCGCGCGGCGATCTCTTCGGCCTTGCGGGCGAGGATGGTGCGGAGGATGTCGCTGCTCATAGGGCTTGGATCCTGGGGGACGGGCATTATCGGTCAAGATGGTGAAGGCCGGGGTCATGCGGCCGGATTGGGGATTCGGGACGCGGCCAGCAGCATGGGCGTCGGTTTTTTGGGACCGGCAAGCGCGAGCGGACAGCTGCCGCGCGGATGTATGCGCCTCTCCCGCGCCGGTTCGGTTGTGGCACCGCCTGCTGCCGTGGCACCGCGGCGACAGCCGCGCCGCATTCGCGGCCCACCGCAACCTGCGGCGCGGCCTGCGGCGTCAGTCCCTTTCCTCGCGTGCGTCGAGCTCCTCCCGGTCGGACAATTCGAAGTACAGCACCTCGGACCAGTTGGTGAGTCCCAGCGGCCGCTCGGTGGCGCCGGTGCGCGTGCTGTCGCAGTCGTCGTCGAAGCGCAGGCCGTGGAAGACATCGAGCGGCGGTGCGCCCTCTTCGACAGCCAGGCGGCGCAGCAGGCGCGCCGCCTCGTGGGTGTCGGCCGGCAAGGCTTCGAAGGCCGCACCGACGGCGCGGCAGCGTTCGATCTCCTCCTCGACGCATGCGCGCAGTTCCGCTTCTTCGGCCGCCGACATCATGTCCAGCTCGACGGTCTCCAGCAGCAGGAACGCGTCGCGGTTCTCTTCCAGGAACGCGATCGTTTCGTCCAACCAGCCCGGCAGGTGCTCGACCGTCGCAGGCGCACGCACCGGCGCCGCGATCGGTGCCGATACCGGCGTCGCCGAGAACATCCGCGCGAGACGCCCCAGCCAGGACACCGGTGGTGGCGCGGCGATCGGCGCCGGAGCGGGCGGTGCCGCAGGCGCAGCCGTCGCCGCGATCACCTTCACGATCTCGGCGAAGCGCCTGACCCGCTCCAGGCCCGGCGCGAACGGACTGCTGATCGCATGCAGGCGCGGGGGCTGGTCTTCGTCTTCGTCTTCGTCTTCGCCCTCGTCTTCGCCCTCGTCGGCCTCCTGATCGGCGGCTTCAACGACATCTTCGTCATTGTTCTCGTCATCGTCCTCGTCGTCATCCAGGCCTTCCGCCACGAGCGAGGCGCATAGCTGGGGATCGGCCGACATCAGCAGCCGGTACACGAACGGCACGTCGTACGCCCACTCCGAGAGGCTGGAAATGGTCTCGGGCCGGTCGTAGTAGGACGTCGGCCGGTTGCCGAGGCTGTAGAGATAGGATCGGTTGGCCATGCAAATCCTCGTGTCGGGGTGCGCCGCCGATGCGCAGCGGACCGCAGCTTATCGCGCCGGCCAGCGCACCGCCCTGCACACGTATCGCCACCGGCACATTCGCTCATCCGCATGACGCGCGAACGACATGGCGCGCACCAAGCCTGCATTGCCGACGGCATGGATGGCCGCGGCGGCGACGCGGCGACCGTTTTGCCGATCCGTCGCGTTCAGCCGGCAGCGGACGCCGCGTCCTGCAGACCCGCCAAGCGCCGCGTACACGCCACATACGCATCGAGCTTGGCGCGCGCGCGGCCGTCGGCGATCGCGGCGCGTGCCAAGCCGATGCCGGCGCCGATATCGGCCGCCACGCCGGCCACGTACAGCGCCGCGCCGGCGTTGAAGGCGACGATGTCCAGCGCCGGACCGGGCACGTTGTCGAGCACGCCGAGCAGCATCGCCATCGATTCGGCGGCATCGGCGACCTTGAGGTTGCGGCTGGCCGACATGGCGATGCCGAAATCCTCCGGATGCACTTCGTACTCGCGCACTTCGCCGTCGCGCAGTTCGCCGACCAGGGTGCCGGCGCCGAGCGAGAGTTCGTCCATGCCGTCGCGCCCCCACACCACCAGCGCGCGCTCGGCGCCCAGCTCGTGCAGCACGCGCGCCTGGATGCCGACCAGGTCGGGATGGAACACGCCCATCAGGATGTTCGGCGAACCGGCCGGATTGGTCAGCGGTCCGAGGATGTTGAAGATGGTGCGCACCCCCATCTCGCGCCGTACCGGCGCCACCACCTTCATCGCCGGGTGGTGCACCGGCGCATACATGAAGCCGATGCCGGTGGCGTCCAGGGCCTGCGCCACCTGCTCGGGCTGCAGCTCGATCGCCGCGCCCAGCGCTTCGAGCGCGTCGGCGCTGCCGGACTTGGAGGAGACGCTGCGGTTGCCGTGCTTGGCCACCTTGGCGCCGGCCGCGGCGGCCACGAACATCGCGCAGGTGGAGATGTTGAAGGTGTGCGAGCCGTCGCCGCCGGTGCCGACGATATCGACCATGTGGGTGCGGTCGGCGACCTCGACGGTGCGCGAGAACTCGCGCATCACCGCGGCCGCGCCGGCGATCTCGCCGATCGTCTCCTTCTTCACCCGCAGCCCGGTGAGGATCGCCGCGGTCATCATCGGCGACACTTCGCCGCGCATGATCTGCCGCATCAGCCCGACCATCTCGTCGTGGAAGATCTCGCGGTGTTCGATGGTGCGTTGCAGGGCTTGCTGGGGGGTCAGCGTCATGGCGGTTCCTGGACGTTCAAAGACTGGCGTGCTCGAGGATTTCCTGGCCCATCAGCACGCAGTCGCCTTCGCGCATTCGGTAATAGAGCAGGCGCATGCGGTACTCGCCCTTGTAGACGTAGCCCATCACTTCCAGGACGTCGAAGCGTTGCTTGGCATTGGCCGGATTGGCGATGGACGGCAGCGGCCGGGCCGGGCCCGGCACCTCCGCGCGCTCGTCGTTGCCGACATGGAAATTCAGCAGCCGCCGCGCCTGCGCCACGGCCTGGTCGGCGCACTGCATGGTCGAGGGCACCGCAGCGGCTCGGACCGGCGCCATGGCCAGGATGGCGCTGGCCGCCAACAACAACGACAGGTATCGGTTCATTGCGGACGCTCCAGAAAGTTACGCAGCAAGGCGTGGCCGTGCTCGGTGAGGATGGACTCGGGATGGAACTGCACGCCCTCGACCGGGAACTGGCGGTGACGCAGGCCCATGATCTCTTCCATCGTGCCGTCTTCGTTTTCGGTCCAGGCGGTCACTTCCAGGCAGTCCGGCAGCGTGGTCTTCTCCACCACCAGCGAGTGGTAGCGGGTGGCCTCGTAGCGGTCCGGCAGGCCGGCGAACACGCCGCGGCCTTCGTGGCGGATACGCGAGGTCTTGCCGTGCATGATGGTGCCGGCGCGCACCACCTGCCCGCCGTAGGCCTGGCCGATGCTCTGGTGGCCCAGGCACACGCCCAGGATCGGCGTGCGCTGGCCGAGCCGCTCGATCAGCTGCAGCGACACGCCGGCCTCGTTCGGCGTGCACGGGCCGGGCGAGATCACGATGCGCTCCGGCGCCAGCCGCTCGATCTCGTCCACGCTGAGCGCGTCGTTGCGCACCACCTTGACCTCGGCGCCGAGCGCCTGCAGGTACTGCACGAGGTTGTAGGTGAAGCTGTCGTAGTTGTCGAGCATCAGCAGCATGGCGAAGGACTCATTGCGCGATCAGGAAGACCGCATAGACGTTTTCGGAAAGGGTGAGGCTGCCGGCTTCCAGGGATTCGGCGGCGGGCGCCGGCATCGGAAGTGGCGTAGGCCTGTAGTTCTCGCTGACTAGACCTTGGCGACGCGACTCTGATGGCCAATGACCAGCCTGAATGCCATAAGCAAAGTCCGGCGCCACTTCCGAAATGGTGTAAAGACCACCCAGACGCACGCCATAGGCCGTTGCCAGCGCCTGCGCCGACGTACGAGTCTGTTCGGCCGCCTGGCGCTTGAGTTCGGCACGCAGCGCGGCTTCGCCGCTGTAGTGCGGTGCGATGCCGGACACTTGCAGTTCTTCGCTGGTGCTCAGCTTGCCGAGCAAGCCGCGCACATCGTCCAGCGTGCCGAAATCAGCAGACAAGGTCCGCTGCACGCGGGTCCCGCTGAAGATTTGCTTGTCGTCTTCGTAGCGCTGCTCTGGCTGGATCGACAGCGTGGCCGCCTGCACGCTGTCGGCAAGCGCATGCTGTTGCTTGAATGCAGCCAGCACGTTCGCCGCATTGGCCTGCACGCGCTTGCGCGCCGCACCCGGGTCGGCATCCACTGCGCTCAGCATGATCTTGACCCCGAAGCGATCCGGCACCACTTCGCGCTGCGCCTCGCCCTTGACCAGCAGGTGCGGCTGCGACGGCAGGCTGTTGACCTGCGCGCTGGCGAACGTCGGCAATGCCAGCAGCACGGCGATGACCCAGCGACCGATCGTGTTCGTTTTCATCCTTGCTCTCCTTGGCGAATGTCAGCCGGCCGCGCGTCGCGCGCCGGGGTACGAAAGCGCGGCGAAATCGCGGCACAGCGCGTCGACCGCGTCGGCCTGCGTCGCCCACGAGGTCACGAAGCGGATCACCCAGCGGCCGTCGGCCAGCGCCTGCCAGCGCTCGAAGTCGTAGCGCTGCGCCAAGGCCTCGACGGCCTCGGCCGGCAGCGTCACGAACAGCTGGTTGGTCGGCGAATCCGACGCGAACTGCGCGCCAGCCGCGGCCAGGCCTTCGCGCAGGCGCGCGGCCATGCGGCTGGCATGCGCGGCCAGTTCGTAGAACAGGCCGTCCTCGAACAGCGCGGCGAACTGCGTGCCCAGCACCATGCCCTTGGCCAGCAGCGCACCGCGCTGCTTGAGCAGGTAGCGGAAATCGGCCTGCAACGCGGGATTGACGATCACCAGCGCCTCGCCGAGCAGCGCGCCGTTCTTGGTGCCGCCGATATAGAACGCATCGGTCAGCGCGGCGACATCGGCCAGGGTCAGGTCGTTGCCCTCGGCGGTCAATGCGCTACCGATGCGCGCGCCGTCCAGGAACAGCCACAGCCCATGCGCGTCGCAGACGTCGCGCAAGGCCTGCAGCTCATGCTTGCGATAGATGGTGCCGAGCTCGGTGGTGTTGGACACGTACACCAACCGCGGCTGCACCATGTGTTCGTTGCCGTGCTCGGCCAGCAGCGGCGCGATCAGCGCCGGGCTCAGCCGGCCATCGGCCGCCTCCACCGTCAGGACCTTGTGCCCGGTGGCCTCGATCGCGCCGGTCTCGTGCGTGGCGATATGCCCGCTGGCGGCAGCGATCACCGCCTGATGCGGACGCAGAAAGGCGCCGATCGCGGCCAGGTTGGTCTGCGTGCCGCCGACCAGCAGGTGCACGTCGGCGTGCGCGCAGGCGATCTCGCGGCGGATCAGCTGCGCGGCGCGTTCGCTGTGCCGGTCCAGGCCGTAGCCGCCGTTCTGCTCGGCGCTGGCCGCGGCCAGCGCGGCGAGCAGGCGCGGATGCGCGCCTTCGCTGTAGTCGTTGCGGAAGCTGATCCGCGGGCTCGGCGCGGACACGCTCACAGCCCCTTCGCCGCCTCGGCCACCGCGCGGAACAGCGCGCGGCCCTTGTTCATGGTCTCGTCCCATTCCTTCTGCGGATCGGAGTCGTAGACGATGCCGGCGCCGGCCTGCACGTGCAGGCGGCCGTGCTTGATCACCGCGGTGCGGATCGCGATCGCGGTATCGGCATCGCCGTGCCAGCCGAGATAGCCGATGCTGCCGGCATAGACGTTGCGCTTGATCGGCTCCAGTTCCCGGATCACTTCCAGCGCGCGGATCTTCGGCGCGCCGCTGACGGTACCGGCGGGGAACGTGGCACGCAGCACGTCGGCGTAGCTGAGCCCGGGCAGCAGCGTGCCGGTGACTTCGCTGACGATGTGCATGACGTGGCTGTAGCGCTCGATCACGAAGCGTTCGCCGACCGCGACGGTGCCGGCCTGCGACACCCGGCCGGCATCGTTGCGGCCCAGATCGATGAGCATCAGGTGCTCGGCGCGTTCCTTCGGATCGGCCAGCAGCTCCGCTTCCAGCGCCAGGTCCTCTTCCACGGTCTTGCCGCGCGGGCGGGTGCCGGCGATCGGGCGCACGGTGACCTGGCCGGCTTCCAGCCGCACCAGGATCTCCGGCGAGGAGCCGACCACCTGAGTGTCGCCGACGTCGAGGAAATACATGTACGGCGACGGATTCAGCGCGCGCAGCGCGCGGTACACGTCCACCGGGCGCGCGCTGAACGGCACGCTCAGGCGCTGGCTCAGCACCACCTGGAAGATGTCGCCGGCGCGGATGTATTCCTTGGACTTCTCCACCGCGGCGATGAAGCCTTCGCGGGTGAAACCGGAGACGAAGTCGCTTTCGTCGAGCACGTCGCGCGCCAGCGGCACCGGGTAGCCGGCGCCGGGCTGGCGCAGCGTGGCGGTCAGCGCGTCCAGCCGCGCCTGCGCCTGGTCCCAGGCATCGGCGTCGCGCGGATCGGCGTGCACGATCAGGTACAGGCGGCCCTTGAGGTTGTCGAAGACCGCGACCTCTTCGGACAGCATCAGCAGGATGTCGGGCGTGTCGAGCTCGTTGCGCTTGTCGCCGCTGGCCAGGCGCGGCTCGATGTAGCCGATGCACTCGAAGCCGAACCAGCCGACCAGGCCGCCGGTGAAGCCGGGCACGCCGTCGAGCTTGGGCACCGAATGCGCCGAGCGCAGCGCTTCGACCTCGGCGAACGGATCGGCGACCTCGCGGCGCTCGATCAGCTCGCCGTGATCGCGCACTTCCAGCGTATGCCCGCTGAAGGTGTACACGCGCCGTACCGGCAGGCCGATGATCGAATAGCGGGCGAAGCGTTCGCCGCCTTCGACCGATTCGAACAGATAGGTATGCGGGGCGTCGGCGAGCTTGAGATAGACCGACAGCGGCGTGTCCAGGTCGGACAGCACTTCGCGGACGACGGGGATGCGGGTGTGGCCTTCAGCGGCGTAGCGCTGGAACAGCTCGCGGGTGATCAAGACGACTTTCCTTCCGGGACTCGGTGGCGGGGCGGACGACGGCTACAGGCCACCATCGCCACGCACGGCGAGCGGAAGTGAAGGAACGCTGGGTCGTCAGGCTGGACACGGCGGCTACTTTACCGCAACTGCGGCGACTGGCAACGGTTGCAGAAGGGACCATCGGCGCTGCGGTGGATGGGCTGTTGCAGCCTGGAAGCGAAAGCACTGCTTAGGCTGGATGCAGTCGGGACTGAAGTCCCTCCCACAGTGCACCCGGCCGCCGCGCCGCAAGTCCCATTGCGGGAGCGACTGCAGCCTGGAAAGCGAAAGCACTGCCTGGGCTGGATGCAGTCGGGACCGAAGTCCCTCCCACAGCGCACCAGACCGCCGGTCGCGAGTCCTTGTAGGAGCGACTTCAGTCGCGACGCGGCACCCCGTCCAGGCCAGCGACCGGCGCGACCGCTACCCCGCCCGGCCGCGCAGCAACGCCGAATCGGCCGGCAGGTGCATGCGCAGGCGGCCGACGACGCAATCGATGCGGAAGTGCCGCGAGGTCTCCGGTTCGCCGTCCAGGTTCAAGGTCAGCGGCATGGCCGCGTCGATGCGCACCCACGGCAGTTGCGCGCGCACCGCGACCCGCTCCAGCGCGGCCTGCTTGCCGGAGGTCACCAGCGTGCCCAGGGTCGCGGCGACTTCGCCGCTCATCTCCGGGACGATGGTCAGGTCGAGCAGGCCGTCGTCGAGCAATGCGTCCGGGCACAGCGCCTGGCCGCCGCCGGCCTGGCGTCCGTTGCCCAGGCCGAGCGCGATGAATTCGCCTTCCCAGGCGAAATCCGGCCCCTCGAACCGCGCCTGGATCGGATCGATCTGGCCCAGCTTGCCCATCCCGGTGATCAGGTAGGCCAGGCCGCCGAGCATTTTCTTCAGGCCCTCGTCGGTTTCCACCGTGACCTGGGTGCCGAAGCCGCCGCTGGCGACATTGGCGCACCAGTGCGGCCCGTGCTCGGCCTCGATGCGCAGCAGGTCGATGGCCACCGCCGGCGCCTGCGCGACCAGTTCCAGCGCCGCCAGCGGGGTGTCGGGAATGCCGGCGGCGGTGGCGAAATCGTTGGCCGTGCCCAACGGCACCAGGCCCAGCGCCGGCAGCGCCGCAGCCGCGGCGTCATGGTGCGCGAGGGCGCTGGCCACCTCGCTCAAGGTGCCGTCGCCGCCGGCGGCGACGATGCAGTCGGCGCCGTCGGCCACGGCCTCGGCCACGTAGCGCTCGGCGTCGCCCTCCTCCCAGGTCACCCGCACCTGCAACTGGATGCCGCGCTCGCGCAGCGCGGACACGGCCTCGCGCAGCGGCTCGTCGCCCGCCGACTTGCCGTTGAGGATCAGACGCCAGTGCGGTGCTGCCATGCGGACCTTCCCGAGATCAGGCCTGCAGCCTAGCCGGCGGCGGATGCGGACATCGTGAATGCACGGCGTGCCGGCGCACGGGCGATGCCCGCCGTGCCCGGAGCGCGCCACGGTGAGACATCGGCCCTGGCCGGCCAGCCGCGAGCGGTCGCTGGCCTAGCGTCCGGCACGCGGCGCGATGTCGGCCGCGCTGTCATACCTGCGTCACCGATCACCCGGAACATGGAAGGCCATAGCAAGGACGACGGATGGAGGCAGGATCAGCCTCCGATTTCTCCCAGGGGCCGCACTGGCGACAGTGCGGTTCTTTCTTTTGCGCCGCCGCTCAGCCGGCCGCGAACCTGGCCAGCGCCTCGCCCTGCAGGCGGTACACGGTCCATTCGTCCTGTGCCTGCGCGCCGGCGGCCTGGTAGAACTCGATCGCCGGCTGGTTCCAGTCGAGCACCGACCATTCGAAACGGCCGCAGCCCTCGGCCAGCGCCTGCCGGGCCAGGTGCCGCAGCAAGGCCTTGCCGGCGCCGCTGCCGCGGTGTTCCGGGGCCACGTACAGATCTTCCAGGTACAGGCCGTTGCGGCCGAGCCAGGTCGAGTAGTTGTAGAAGTACACCGCGTAGCCGATCGGCTGCGCGTCGGCCTCGCAGATCAGCGCGTGCGCGGTGGCGCCGGGGCCGAACAGGCTGGCGCGCAGGCCGGCCTCGTCGGTCTGCACCGCGTCCTCGGCGCGCTCGTAGCGGGCCAGGTCGCGGATCAGGCGCAGGATCAGCGCGGCATCGTCGGCGGTGGCCGGGCGGATGTGCAGCACGGCCATCTCAGCGCGCCGCCACCGCTGCGCGCATCTGCGCGATCACCGCGGCATAGTCGGGCGCGTTGAAGATGGCCGAGCCGGCGACGAAGGTGTCGGCGCCGGCGGCGGCGATCGCGGCGATGTTGTCGGGCTTGACCCCGCCGTCGATCTCCAGCCGGATCGGCTTGCCGCTGGCGTCGATCCGGGCGCGGATCGCGCGCAGCTTGTCCAGCGCCGACGGGATGAAGGCCTGGCCGCCGAAGCCCGGGTTGACCGACATCACCAGCACCAGATCCAGGTCGTCGAGCACCCAGTCGAGGATGTCCACCGGCGTGGCCGGATTGAGCACCAGCCCGGCCTTGCAGCCGTGCGACTTGATCAGCTGGATGCTGCGGTGCACGTGGCGGCTGGCCTCGGGGTGGAAGCTGATGAGGCTGGCGCCGGCCTCGGCGAAGTCCGGGATCAGCCGGTCCACCGGCTCGACCATCAGGTGCACGTCGATCGGCGCGGTGACGCCGTGCTTGCGCAGCGCCTGGCACACCATCGGGCCGATGGTCAGGTTGGGCACGTAATGGTTGTCCATCACGTCGAAATGGATCCAGTCGGCGCCGGCCTTGAGGACGTTGTCCACTTCCTCGCCGAGGCGGGCGAAATCGGCGGACAGGATGGACGGGGAGATGATGCAGTCGGACATGGCGAAGGTCTCAGCGCTTGCGCAGGGTGCGGATACGGTCGTAGGCGGTGTTGAGCTGGCTGGCCTTCTTCTCGGCCCGCGCCCGCAGCTCCGGGCTGGCGCCGGCGACCTTGTCGGGGTGGTACTGGGAGATCAGCCGGCGATAGGCCAGTTCGATCTCGGCGTCGGTGGCGTCGCGGCGCACGCCCAGCTCGCGGTAGGGGTCGTCGCGCTGGCCGAGCTTGAACCAGTCAGCATCGAAGGCGTGCCCGACCAGCAGCCCGAGCACCGCGCCGAACACCGGATTGGGCCGGAACAGCAGCGCCCCGGCGATGGCGCCGAGCAGTTTTCCGTACCAGTGCATGGGCGAGGGCGGGCTCGGCGGACAAGGCCTCGCATTTTACGGCACAGCGGGGCTTTCCGGCCGTACACTACGCGGCCCGCTGTCGAGCCGCGGGCCCGCCGGGTCCCGGGACAGCCGCCATTGCGAAGTCCGTAGGAGTGCCTGTGTCCACCACGCTGTTGCAATCCGATCTGCCCGGCCTGCCGTTGCGTCACCGGGGCAAGGTCCGCGACGTATTCGATATCCCCCGCGACCGCCTGCCTGCCGACGCCCCGCCCGGGGACTACCTGCTGATGGTCGCCACCGACCGTCTGTCCGCGTTCGACGTGGTGCTGCCCGACCCGATTCCCGGCAAGGGCGAGATGCTGTGCCAGGTCTCCAACTTCTGGTTCAAGAAGACCGAGCACCTGATGCCCAACCACCTGACCGGCATCGACGTGGCCGCGGTGCTGCCCGCCGGCGTGGACGCGGCGCTGTACGCCCGGCGCGCGGTGGTGACCAAGAAACTCAAGCCGGTGCCGGTGGAAGCGATCGCCCGCGGCTACCTGATCGGCAGCGGCTGGAAGGACTACCAGCGCACCGGCAAGGTCAGCGGCATCGAGCTGCCCGACGGCCTGCGCCAGGCCGAGAAGCTGGCCGAACCGATCTTCACCCCCTCGACCAAGGCCGCGGTCGGCGACCACGACGAGAACATCGACTTCGACGCGATGGTCAAGACCGTCGGCGCCGAGCTGGCCGAGCGCGTGCGCGACGCCACCCTGCGCATCTACCGCTTCGCCGCCGACTTCGCCGCCGAGCGCGGCATCCTGCTGGCCGACACCAAGTTCGAGTTCGGCACCGACGCCGACGGCCGCCTGTACATCATGGACGAGATGCTGACCCCGGATTCCTCGCGCTACTGGCCGGCCGACGAGTATCAAGTGGGCACCAGCCCGCCGAGCTACGACAAGCAGTTCGTGCGCGATTACCTGGAGACGCTGGACTGGGGCAAGACCGCGCCCGGCCCCAGCCTGCCGCAGGACGTGATCGACCGTACCCGCGCCAAGTACGCCGAGGCGCTGCAGCGGCTGGCGGGGATTTCGATCGACTGAGCGCAGCTCCCGCGTGGCGGGCGCTGCGACGGGCTTGGCCATGCTGGACAAGCCCTCACTGCACCGCGCCCGCAGACTTGGAGCCACGCGTGCGGGGCGCCAGCTTAGTCGCAACCGCGCCTGCGCAAGGCCGTTGCTCCATCGACGCAGCGGCCGCAATGACGCAGTCCGCTCGGTTCGTTTTTCTTTGTCCGCAGCCCGTGACAGCGCACCAGATCTGCGCAAGCGCAGTTCGTCTGCCTATAAGGCACTGCCGTGTAGGACAGCCCCCCGTCTACTCAATACCCGACGAACACTGGCTTGTGCAGCGGACGATGGTGAAGTCCACACGCTGGCGCTCGCCTGGCACGGCAGCGCCCTTCTCCTGCGCCAGAGGGGAAGCGTCGACGGTTTGGCCACACCGCCATCAGCCGGATTTTCACCGGTCGTTTACCCCACCGTCCTAAACTGAAACCCCGAACGGGGTTATGCCATCCAACCAGATCAGGAGGATCCGTTGGTCATCGCACGCGCGCTTTCGACCACTCTCGTGCTTGGTCTGACGCTTGCGGCATACAAGCCACCGGGCGGAACCAGCGCCGTCGCATCGCGGCCGTCCACCTCGGCTGCCGCCCCGGTTGCAGCAGCGCCGCGTTGCCCGGATGCCGATTTCGACAGCTTCCTCAAGCATTTCAGCGCCGACATCACGGTGCAGGAAAAGGCCACAGCTAACCCGCTGACGATGATCCGGCTCGATCCTGACGCCCAACCCGAACCGAAGCAGGTGAACCGCGAGGTCCCGCTGTCTGGAGTCGAGTGGCCGGTGATCCCGCATCTGGACGCAGCCCGCGACGGGGGGCTCGAGGTCGTCGTCTCGAAAAATGCCGCTGGTCGTCAGGTCTTGGTCCGCACAGCGGACACCGGCGACCAGCGGATTTACCACTTCGTCCAGCGTCCGTGCTGGACCTTGGTGAAGGTGGACGATCAATCGCTATGAGCCAGCGCAGACCATGCAAGCTCCTTTGGTGCCGCAATCCCCAGTACGGCACATTCGCCAAACGCTCGATGCGACAGGAAAGCTCCTGAACTGCCCCGCAGCTTGCCGCGGATTTCTCCCTTCATCTCGAATTGCCTGCTTCCTATGAGCGACTTATCCAACTCCAACTCTTTTCGCGGCACTCTCCTTCCGGCCCTGTGCCTGCTGGCCATTGGACTGGCCGGATGCAGCCAACCTGCAACCACCAACGCCACCAACACCGCGCAGCCGGATGTGAAGAAAGCGCCGCAGGCGCCACCAGCTGCATCGCCCACCGACACGCCGCAGAGCGATGACCTCGCCGATTTCGCGAAAGGCTTGGGCGCCCATTGCGATGACGCCGCCAAAGGGCTTGGCTGCGTCCTTGGCAATATGGACGCTGGCGACTTCTACGACATCGAGTTGTCCCCGGACTGTGGCCCGGAGGGCTTCTTCGCAGGCGTTTCCGAACGCGATGCGCCGCTGCTGGACACGCTGCCCGTGACCGGCAGCAAGGCCAAGATCAATGCGCGACTCTCCGATGGGCAATTCGTTTGCGTACAGGCAACGGCGCGCGTGGGTCAGCAGGCGAATTACTACTACGTAGTTTCCATCCCCACCGGCAGCGTCGCCGCGTGCCGAGGCAAGCCCATCTGCAGCCAATATGGCGATCGCCCGATCACCTTTGTTGCGCAACAAAATACCGGCAAGGCATGTGCGCTAACGAGCGATGCCCGCCCTCAAGGCGATTGTGCCCGTGGCTGGGTGGAACCTAAGAAACTGGACGTGTTCTCGAACGGAATCTGACTGCAGCGCCCCTGAAATTCACAGCCACTAGAGATAGATAAGGACTTCCACCATGCCCGACCAAAGAATTGTTCGACTAGTCAGTACTGAGGGAAAGAACCGCACCCTTGAGCTGGAAGACGGAAGCGTCGTGGTGCGTTCCGAAGGATCGGTTTCGTGGCGCAACAACAACCCAGGCAATTTGAAATTCGAATTCGCCGGCAGTGCCGACAAGACCGTTACCAACACCAGAACCCGTGAAGATGCACTGGCGGCAGCCCAGCACCGCTTCCAGGGCGTCGTCGATCTGGATCAATGGGGTAACGCAGTCTTCGAGAGCTACGAAGCGGGCCGTGCCGCCAAGATCCAGCTCCTCGAAAACAGACATGCCAACCATACGGTCGAACAGTTGCTTCCCAGCTATTCGCGTGCCGACTACAGCGGGCAGACCAATCACTCGGCGCAGGCGGCCGCCATCTTCGCCGAGGGGGATCGGCAAGGAGTGGATCTGCGCAGCAAGACCGTAGGTCAGATGACCCAAGCCGAGCGCGCCGCGCTGGCAGACGGGATTCGACGTTTCGAGGGCTGGCAAGCAGGCGACACCCAGACGATAAGGGCTCCCACATCGGCACAGGCAACGCCGGCGGCCGGACAGCAAGCCGCGTCACTCGACCATCCTGGCAGCGCTGCAATCTATAGCGAGGCGCGCCGGCACTTCTTCGACGAGGGCCGCCACTACGAATATGGGCGTCCGGATGCGCCGCGCCCCGGACGCGACGCCAGTCGACTGGAGCGCGACCTCGACGGTGACGGTCGCCTCGGCGTGGACTGCTCGGCCTTCGTCTGGCGTGGCCTGAAGAATGCCGGCTACGACGTACCTGGCAATACCGCGGACGGGTTCACCACATCGACTCTCTTCAACGGCTCTCGCGCCACCGCTTACGCCCGCGAACATTTCGACGTGACGTCCGCGTCCGATGCTCGCCGTCCCGGAGGAAACCTGCAGCAAGGCGACATCCTCATGTTCTCCGGAGCCGGAGGACAGCATGTCGGAATCTTCAAGGGGTACGACGCCCAGGGGCGAATCCAGTTCATCGGTTCGCAAAGCTCGAGCGGCCCGGACGAAGTGACGATCAAACCGGGCGGCTATTGGGACGGGGGCACAATGAATATTGTCGGGTCGCTACGTGCGAAACCGGAATTCCAGGTGCGTGCGCCACAGCATGGTGGAGATGCTCTACCAACCCGCACAGAGTCCACCGCACAGCACACCAACCTCCTGCTCCACGGCGACCGCGGCGAAGGCGTCCGCACGCTGCAACAGCAACTCAACCAGCTTGGCGTGCGCGATGCGCACGGGAAGCCGCTGACCGAAGACGGTCGCTTCGGCGACAACACGCGCGATGCGGTACGCACCTACCAGCAGACGCATGGGTTGCTGGTCGACGGCAAGGCCGGGACGCAGACGCTGGGCAGCCTGCGCGAACAACTGCGTGCTCCGCAGGAGCAGGCACAGGCGCCACAGCGCCAGACGCCTGCCGAGGCCGATCCACTGGTCAAGGCGGTGCGCGAGCGCATGCCGGAAGGCACCACGCCCGAGGTCGCCGCCAATGTGGCGCTGCAGGCCAAGCAGAGCGGCATCGACAGCGCCGACAAACTGCGCAGCATCACCGTACAGGACGACAAGGCCTACGTGCTCGGCACCACGCCCGGTTTCCGCGCGGTGGTGGACCTGCAACAGCCTGCGCCGCCGCTGGAGCAGACCAATGCGCGGTTGCTGGCCAGCCATGCGGCGCAACAGCAGAACGTGCAGGAAGAGCAGCAACGGATCGTGCAGGGCGGGCGCTGACACCTGTCGCTTCCGCGCTGCCGGCGCTCGCGTGCGACGGCACGCACGCCGGCAGCGTGCAGGTACTCGGCGTGACGGGCGGCGCGTCCGCCGCGCCGCGCGCTTCAACCTGCCGCAGTGCCTTGCAGGGCCGGCTCGCGCGGCATGCTCCGTTGCAGGCCGCGTAGCAGGACCCAGGCCACCAGGGACACGGCGACGACCACGTAGCCCACCACCGGGAAGTGCTGCAGCTTGCCGTCGGCCCCCATGGTGACGATGTGCCCGGCGATCAGCGATGCCAGGCCGCCGGACAGCTGCTGCACGGAGGCACCGATCGCGTTGAACGCCCCGCGCTGCTGCAGCGCCGGTACCGAGGCGGCCAGTGCCTGGTACGGAATCATGCGCGAGAAGATCGCGGCGAACAGCAGCACATTGACCACGATCAGCACCGGCAGCGAGACCCGGCCAAGATGGGTGTAGATCAGCACCATGAGGATGCTGAGCGCGGCGCCGAAGGTGAACACACGCAAGGTGCCGAAGCTGTCGGTCGCCCTGCCGATCAACGGGCCGAACACGATGGCGCAGACCCCGGTGATCAGATAGATGGTGGGCAGGCTGTGCAGGTCGATGCCGAGATTGCCGACGAGGTACGCACTGCCGAACGGCATCAGCATGAAGCCGCCGGTGCTCAGCAGCGCGGTCGTCGCGAACGCCAATTGGTAGCGCGGCACGGCGAGGGTGCGCAGCAGATGCCGCCATGCGCCGTGTTCGCGCGGCGCCTGCAGATGTCCGGCGACCGGTTGCAGCTTCCACGCCACGACCAGGCCGGCGGCCAGGCCGAGCGCGGCCATCGCCAGGAATGGCGCATGCCAGTCCCAGCGGTTGGACAGGTACAGGCCGATCGGAATCCCCAGCACCTGGCTGGCGGCGAAGGCGGTCTGGATCAATCCCATCACCCGGCCACGCAGCTGCGCGGGGAACAGGTCGGTGGCGATGGCCAGCACCACCGAGCCGATCACGCCGCCGAACAGCCCGGTGACGATGCGCGCCAGCAACAGGCTGTGGAAGCTCTGCGCCAAGCCGCACCACGCGGTGCCGACCACGAAACCGGTGTAGAAGAACAGCAGGATCTTCTTGCGATCGAACCTGTCGGCAAAGCCTGCCGTCAGCAAGCCCGACGCCGCGGCGCTGAACGCGTACGCGGACACGACCAGGCCGAATTGGGTCGGGCCGATGCGCAGCGCGGGCATGATGGTGGCGCCCAGCGGCGACATCAGCATGAAATCGAGGATGACCGCGAACTGCAGGAACGCCAGCATGCACGCCACCACTTTCTGGTAGGCGGTGAAGCCGGATGGGACGACGGCGGCGTCGGCGCTCATGGCTGCGGCATCCGGCGGCGCAGGCTGATGGCATGTTCCGGGCACGCAGCGACGCACAGGCCGCAGCCGAGGCAGGCGTCGGCCTTGGGCGTATACGCCACGCGCATGCCATGCACGCGCAGCTTGAACCGGTGCCGCCATCCAAGCTCCGCATAGTCGGCCGCATCGATGCGCCGCAGTTCGAATACCTGCTCCGGGCACACCTCCACGCAATCGCCCTTGCCCTCGCAGCGCGCCAGTTCGACGATCGGCGCCACCGTCCCGGGCGGCTGCCTGCAGACGGTCAGCGCACTATCAAGAGGCGTCATTGGCGTTCGCCCCGGTGCCGGCGACGGTGCATGGCGTGCCTGAACTGCTCGCGCTCTTCCGGCGTCATCGCCTGCCATTTCTCCCAGTGGCGGTGCCTGTGCCAGCCACCGTGGCCGCGGAATCCGCCGAACAGGATGCGGCTGAGCACCAGCAATTCCACCGCATGCGGGTAGTCGATCGGGCGGGCACCGCTCAACGCCACCGGCAGCACCGCATTCCACAACTGCATGACCACCGCGCCTAGGACGGCGACCGCCGCCAGCACGAACACCGCCTTGCCCAGATATCTCGCTTTGAATGCCATCTCGTTCACTCCTTCAGGATTCGAGTTCGTCGTAAGCCGTTTGCAGGCGCGCGCGCAGGTACAGCACGGCGTAGCGCTTGCGCGCCAGCAAGGTGTTGATCGCGATGCCGCTGTCGGCGGCCATCTGCTTGAAACTGCGGCCTTCGAATTCGTGGGCCACGAACACCTCGCTCTGGCTCTGCGGCAGCTCGTCGAGCGCCTGCTGCAAGGCCAACAGCAGGCGCGCGCGCGCATACGCCGCGTCCGGTCCGCCGCCGGGCGCCGGCAGCGCCAGATCCAGGCGCAGCGTGTCGTCGTCGGCGTCCTCGCCGGCGTCGTCGCGGTACGCGTCCAGCGGCTGCGCATTGCGTTTGCGGAAGCGGTCGATGATGCGGTTGCGCGCGACCTGGAACAGCCAGGCGCTGGCCTGTTCGATCGGCGCGGGAAGCCGGTAGGCCTGCACGAACTCGGACAGCACGTCCTGCAGGATGTCCTCGGCCTCGGCGCGGTCGAGCACGCGGCGGCGGATGAAGTTGCCGAGCCGCGAGCGCTCGCGCAGGACCGTCGCGGCGATGGCGCGGTCGGTCTCGGGCGCTGGGTTCGATGGGCTCATGCTGTTGCAGACGTGACAGCGCGGCCGATATTGTGGCCGGGGCCGGTTTTTTTCGCGCGTGCCGCCAGCCGTCGCAAAACGGACCCGGCCGCAGGCGCCGGCGCTCGCTGCGAGAGGTGCGCCGGCTTGTGGCGGCCCGCTGTCTCCGCGTCGCTGCCTGGATGGCGCTATGCTGGCCCGATTCCTGGGAGGGACGATGGATACCACCGCCTACGCGCGCCCGATCGACCGCTATTTCGCCAGCTATTCCGACGATCACCGCAATGCCGCCAACCAGCGCATCCACGTGGTCGCGGTGCCGGCGATCCTGTGGTCGGTGGTGGCGCTGCTGTGGTGCATCCCGGTCGGCGGCAGCTGGTTCCAGAGCGGGCTGTGGGCGGCACTGGGCATGTTCGCGGCGTGGATGTTCTACAACCGGCTGTCGCGGCCGCTGGGCTACGGCATGCTGGCCACCTTTTTCTTCTGCGGCTGCCTGTGCCGGCTGCTGGAGGCGCGCCTGGGCCTGCACGGCCTGCTGTGGCTGGCCATCGGCGTGTTCGTGGTGGCCTGGATCGCGCAGTTCGTCGGGCACAAGCTGGAAGGCCACAAGCCCAGCTTCCTCACCGACCTGGTGTATCTGCTGATCGGGCCGGCCTGGGTGCTGGCCAAGCTCTATCGGCGCATGGACTGGCGCTACTGAACCTGGCGCCGGGCCTGCTGCCCGCGCCTCAGCGCGGCACGCCCAGCATCGCCGCATCCGGCGCGAAGGCGCGCGGCGCGTAGCCGAAATCGCGCTGCGCCGGCGCCAGATCGAACACTAGGTCCTCGCCCATGCGCTGCAGCGCGGCGCGGTTCATGCCGCGCAGGCGGCCGCCGGCATGGGCGATGCCCAGGGCCAACGCGAACAGCGCATGCGGCAGCGACAGCAGCCGCGCCGGCGGCTGCAATGCGGCCAGCACGCGCCGCACCATCTCGCGGTAGCTGAGCACTTCGCCGCCGCCCAGCGCATAGCTGCGGCCATGCGTGGCCGGATGCGCCAGCACCGCCAGCGCCGCATCGGCCAGGTCCTGCACGTGCACCGGCTGGCGCAGGCCGCGCGCACTGCGCGGCAGCACGAACCAGCCGCTGCGCCGCGCCAGCGTCGCGATCGCGCTCAGCGTGCGGTCGCGGCCGGCGCCGTAGACGAGCGTCGGACGCAACACGGTCACCGCGGCACCGCGTTCGGCCGCGGCGGCGAACAGGGCCGCCTCGGCCTCGCGCAGGCGCCGGGCGACATCGCGTTCGGCGGCGTCCAGCGAATCGCGCTTGACCTCCAGGCTGGTGGAACCGAACGCGACCACGCGCGTCGCCCGCAACGGCGTGCGCCGGTACCAGTCGGCGAACGCATCCAGCGGGCCGCAGCTGAAGATCGCCTCGGCCTGCACCGGCGGCGCCTGCAGCTGGCTCAATTCGCCCGCATGCCAGTGCAGGCCGTCGCGCGGCGCTTGCGGCGCGCGCGAGAACGCATGCACCTGCCAGCCGGCCACCAGCAACCCGTGCAACAGGCGCTCGCCGATCTGGCCGCTGCCGCCGAACAGCAGCGCCACGCGCGCTTGGGCCGTGGGCGTAAGCGTCGGGGAGGCGGCAGCGGTCGCAGGGGGCGCATCGGTCATCGCACAAGCATAGCGAGCGCGCGCCGTCGCGCCCAATCCCGTGACCGCCACGCGCTCGCAAGCGCATCACCTGGCCTGCGCTATCGTGGCGCGATGACCTTGCATGCGCCGACCACCATCGCAGGCCAGCGCCGCGCAGCGCCTGTTACACTCGGGCTCCTGCTCGCGAATCTCGTATTCCCTGCATGATCCCCGTTCTGGACATCCTGCTGGCCTTGCCGTTCCTGATGGCGGCGGCCGTCATCGCCCTGCGCCACCGTTCGCGCGCCACGCTGGCCTGGGTCGCCGCGGCGGCGCCGTTGGCCGGGCTGATCCTGCTCGGCACGCTGACCCCGACCGTGCTCGGCGGCGGCATCGTGCGCGCCGACCACGCCTGGCTGCCGCAGATCGGCCTGCAGTTCTCGCTGCGCCTGGACGGACTGGCGTGGATGTTCGCCGGGCTGGTGCTGGCGATCGGCGCGCTGGTGGTGATGTACGCGCATTACTACCTCAGCGCGCGCGAGAACGCCGCGCGCTTCTACGGCTACCTGCTGCTGTTCATGGGCGCGATGCTGGGCATGGTGATCGCCGGCAATCTGCTGTTGCTGATGGTGTTCTGGGAACTGACCAGCATCAGCTCGTTCCTGCTGATCGGGTTCTGGTCGCATCGCAAGGATGCGCGCGACGGCGCGCGCATGGCGCTGGTGATCACCGGCGGCGGCGGCCTGGCGCTGCTCGGCGGCGTGCTGCTGATCGGGCGTATCGTCGGCAGCTACCAGCTCGATGTGGTGCTCGCCGCCGGCGACGCGATCCGCGCCAGCGCGCTGTATCCGTGGGCGTTGGGGCTGATCCTGCTGGGCATCTTCACCAAGAGCGCGCAGTTCCCGTTCCATTTCTGGCTGCCGCATGCGATGGCGGCGCCGACGCCGGTGTCGGCGTATCTGCACTCGGCGACGATGGTCAAGGCCGGCGTGTTCCTGCTGGCGCGGCTGCATCCGGCGCTGGCCGGCAGCGACCTGTTCTTCTACACGGTCAGCGGCGTCGGCGCGGTCACGCTGCTGGTCGGCGCCTGGTACGCGATCTTCCAGCACGACCTGAAGGGGTTGCTGGCGTATTCGACGATCTCGCACCTGGGCCTGATCACCATGCTGTTCGGGCTGTCCACGCCGATGGCGGTGGTGGCCGGCGTGTTCCACATCCTCAACCATGCGGTGTTCAAGGCCTCGCTGTTCATGGCCGCCGGCATCATCGACCACGAGACCCACACCCGCGACATGCGCCGGCTCGGCAACCTGCGCCGCTGGATGCCGTTCACCAGCGCGCTGGCGATCATCGCCTCGCTGTCGATGGCCGGCATTCCGCTGCTCAACGGCTTCCTGTCGAAGGAGATGTTCTTCGCGCAGGCGCTGGACGCCGACGGCCCGGTGGCGATGCGCGTGTTCACCGCCACCGCGGCGCTGCTGGCCGGCGTGTTCGGCGTCGCCTACAGCCTGCGCTTCGTCTACGAGACGTTTTTCGGCAGCGGTCCGCGGCAACTGGACGCCATGCCGCACGAGCCGCCGCGCTGGATGAAGATCCCGGTGGAGATCCTGGTGCTGCTGTGCGTGGCGGTCGGCATCTTCCCGGCGCTGACCGTGGCGCCGGTACTGCGCACCGCGGCCGTGGCGATCCTCGGCGACGCGCTGCCCGCGTACAGCCTGGCGGTCTGGCACGGCTGGAACGCGCCACTGGCGATGAGCATCGCCGGCGTGGTCGGCGGCGTGGCGCTGTACTTCGGCCTGCGCCGGCTGACCGTGCTGTACACCGAAGTGCGCCGCTCGCTGGGCAAGCGCGTGTTCCACTGGCAGGTGGATGCGCTGTTCGGCATCGCCGCGCGCTTCACCCGCGTGCTGACCAATGGCAGCCTGCAGCGCAGTCTGCGCTGGCTGCTGCTGAGCGCGGTGGTGGTCGCCGCGGCGCCGTTCGTCGCCGCGCCGCCGCTGTGGAGCCAGTGGCCGGCACCGCAGCCGATGCCGCTGCTGGGCTGGGCGCTGTGGCTGCTGATCGTCAGCTGCGCGCTGGCCACGCTGTTCCTGTACCGGCAGCGGCTGCTGGCGGTGCTGGTGATCGGCGGCAGCGGCCTGGGCGTGAGCCTGGTGTTCGTGTTCCTGTCGGCGCCGGACCTGGCGCTGACCCAGCTGCTGGTGGAGATGGTCACCCTGGTGCTGATGCTGCTCGCGATGAACTACCTGCCCAAGGCCTCGCCGGTGGAGCCGCAGCGCTGGCGCAAGCTGCGCGATGCGGCGCTGGCGATCGCCGCCGGCACCGGCATGGCCCTGCTGGCGTATTCGGTGATGACCCGGCCGGCGGCGACGATGGCCGGCGAGCTGTTGCAGCGCGCGCTGCCGGAAGCCTACGGGCGCAACGTGGTCAACGTGATCCTGGTCGATTTCCGCGGCTTCGACACCTTCGGCGAGATCACCGTGTTCGGCATCGCCGCGCTGGTGGTGCACGCGCTGCTGCGGCGCGCGCGGATGGCGCCGGAGAAGGTGATGCCGGGCCCACCGATCAAGCTGCCGGTGCCGGCCGACCTGGCGCAGCTGATGTTCCCGCTGACCCTCACCGTGTCGATCTTCCTGTTCCTGCGCGGCCACAACGCGCCCGGCGGCGGCTTCATCGCCGGGCTGGTGCTGGCGGTGCCGCTGCTGATCCAGTACGTGATCCAGGGCGCGGCCTCGGTGGAATCGCGCTTCGGCTTCGACTACATCCGCTGCATCGGCCTGGGCCTGTTGCTGGCCGCGCTCAGCGGCATGGCCTCGATGCTGTTCGGGGTGCCGTTCCTGACCAGCGGCCACTACGACCTCTACGTGCCGCTGATCGGCGACATCCCGCTGGCCAGCGCACTGGGCTTCGATACCGGCGTGTACCTGGTCGTGTTCGGCGGCACCATGCTGACCCTGTCGATGATGGGCACGATCAAACCCTCGCGCACGCGCGAGTCGCAGCGCGGCGAGATCGATCCGGCACAACGTTCGGCCCGCACCGGGGAGATGCGCTGATGGAACTGGCATTGGCGAGCGCGATCGGCGTGCTGACCGCGGTCGGCGTATACCTGCTGCTGCGCGCGCGCAGCTTCGACGTGATCCTGGGCATGACCGTGCTGTCCTACGCCACCAACCTGCTGATCTTCGCCGGCGGGCGATTGGTGCAGGGCAAGGCACCGGTGCTGCGCGACGGCGTTGCGCCCACGCTGGCCGACTACACCGACCCGCTGCCGCAGGCGCTGGTGCTGACCGCGATCGTGATCGCCTTCGCGATGACCGCGGTCAGCATCGTGCTGGCGATGCGCAGCCGCGGCGACAACCGCAGCGACCACGTCGATGCGCGCGTCGAGCACGACGGCGACAGCGCGCTATGAACCACCTGCTCATCCTGCCGATCCTGATCCCGCTGCTCGGCGCGGCCCTGTCGCTGTTCGTCGAGCACCGCCGCTACGGGCGCCACGTGCGCCGCGCGGTGGCCTGGACCGCAATGGCGGCGCTGGCGGCGGCGGTGATCGCGCTGTTCGTGCGCGCCGGCGACGGCCAGGTGCAGGTCTACCTGCTCGGCGACTGGCCGTCGCGGCTGGGCATCGCGCTGATGGCCGACCGCCTGTCGGCGTGGATGCTGCTGACCACCACCCTGCTTGCCGCGGCCTGCCTGCTGCACGCCTGCGCCGGCTGGGACCGGCGCGCGCCGCACTTCCACGCGCTGTTCCAGTTCCAGCTGGTCGGCCTCAACGGCGCGTTCCTGACCGGCGACGTGTTCAACCTGTTCGTGTTCTTCGAGGTGATGCTGATCGCCTCCTACGGCCTGCTGCTCAGCGGCGGGCGCGGCCTGCGCCTGCGCGTGGGCTTCCACTACGTGGTGTTCAACGTCACCTCCTCCACCCTGTTTCTGATCGCGCTGGGCCTGCTGTACGCGCTGCTCGGCTCGTTGAACATGGCCGAGCTGTCGCAGCGTATCGCGCAGGCGCCGCCGGAGAACCTGCGCCTGATCAAGGCCACCTTCGGCCTGCTGCTGCTGGTGTTCTGCGCCAAGGCCGCGCTGCTGCCGCTGTACCTGTGGCTGCCGGAAACCTATGCGCGCGCACCGGCGCCGGTGGCGGCGCTGTTCGTGGTGATGACCAAGGTCGGGCTGTACGCGGTGCTGCGGGTCAGCACGCTGATCCTGGGCAACCAGGCGCAGGCACTGGGCGGCTACGGCCGCGCATGGCTGCTGTGGCTGGGTATCGGCACGCTGCTGCTGGCCGCGCTCGGGGTGCTGGCCGCGGTGCGCCTGCGGGTGCTGGTCGGCTACCTGGTGATCGTGTCGGCGGCGACGCTGTTCATCGCCTTCGCGCTGGATGCGCCGGGCACGCTCGGCGCAGGACTGTACTACCTGGCGCACAGCAGCTTCGTGGCCGCGGCGCTGTTCCTGATCGCGGACCTGATCCGCCGCCGCCGCGGCGACGCCAGCGACCGCAAGGAAGTGATCGCGCCGCTGCCGGGCAAGACCGTGCCCGGCGTGCTGTTCCTGATCGCCGCGGTCTCGGTGGCGGGGCTGCCGCCGCTGTCCGGATTCCTGGCCAAGGTCGCGATCCTCAGCGCCACGCCGGCGGGCAATGCCGGCCCGGTATGGGCCGCGGTGCTGCTCAGCAGCCTGATGGTGATCATGGGCCTGACCCGTGCCGGCGTGCGCCTGTTCTGGCGCGTGCCGGGCGACCAGCACCTCGACGACGACGGCATCGAACAACCGCCACCGCCGCAGCCGCGCAAGGCGCGCGCACGGCCGCTGGAGACCGCGGCGACGCTGCTGCTGCTCGGTTACGGCGTGGCGATGACGGTCGCCGCCGGGCCGATGCTGCGCTATACCGAAGCCGCCGCCGCGCAGTTGCTGCGTCCGGCCGATTACGCCACCGAGCTGCGCGCGACCGCGCCAGCGCTACGGGAGCCCTGACATGCGCCGTCCCTGGTTGCGCCGCCTGTTTCCGTCCTGGCCGCTGAGCGTCACCGTCACCGTGTTCTGGCTGTTGATGAGCGACAGCTTCGGCCTGGGCCAGTTGCTGTTGGGCGCGGTGCTGGGCGTGGCGGTGCCGCTGTTCGCCGCGCGCCTGGACCGCGAGTTCGCGCGCATCGGCTCGCTGCGCTCGGTGCCGAAGATGCTGTGCGTGGTCGCCTGGGACATCGTGCGCTCCAACGTGGTGGTGGCGCTGCAGGTGCTGGGCCCGGAATCGCGGATCCACCCCGGCTTCATCTGGGTGCCGCTGGACATCGCCAACATCCACGGCATCGCCGCGCTGACCAGCATGATCACGCTGACGCCGGGCACGGTGTCGGCGGCGCTGTCGGACGACCGCAAATACCTGTTGGTGCACGTGCTGCACCTGGACGACGCCGAGACCGTGATCCGGCAGATCAAGACGCGCTACGAAGCGCCCCTGATGGAGATCTTCCCATGACCGGCCACATGTTCATCGAGGGCACCATCGCCGTGTGCATGCACGTGGTCGCCTTGGCGATGCTGCTGGCGCTGTGGCGGCTGCTGCGCGGGCCGACCGTGCCCGACCGCATCCTGGCGCTGGATACGCTGTCGGTGACCGCGATCGCCGAGCTGATGCTGTTCGGCATGTACCTGGATTCGCCTGTGTACTTCGAAGCCGCATTGGTCATCGCCATGCTCGGCTTCGGCAGCACCGTGGTGCTGAGCAAGTACGTGCTGCGCCGGGACATCGTCGAATGATCGGGCTGCTGCAGGTCGGGCTGTCGCTGCTGCTGATCGTCGGCTGCTTCTTCATCCTGCTCGGCGCGCTGGGCCTGGTGAAGCTGTCGGACTTCTTCAAGCGCCTGCACGCGCCGACCAAGGCCAGCACGCTGGGCGTGGGTTGCGTGCTGCTGGCTTCGGTCGGCTACCACCTGTTCCTGGGCCAGGACCCGCAGCCGCGCGAATTGCTGATCACCGCATTCCTGTTCATCACCGCGCCGATCAGCGCGCACATGATGGCCAAGGCGGCGCTGTCGCTGATGATGGAGCAGCGGCCGCAGGTGCCCGACAGCCGCGATCATGCCGACAAGGAAGGGCTGCCGCCGGCAGCGCAGGACGACGAGCGCTAACCGCGTGGACGAAGTCCTGTAGGAGCGGCTTCAGCCGCGACCGGGGGCGTTACCGGTAATGCCGGTCGCGGCTGAAGCCGCTCCTACAGGTGGCGTCGCCTTGAACAGGCTATAGCCGCGCCTCACCCCACCAACGCCACTTCCAGCCCGACCCAGGCCAGGAACGCGACCAGCAGCACCGCGCCTTCGCCGCGGCTGATGCGCATGTCGCCGCGCAGCATCGGATACAGCACCACGCTCAGCGCGACCGCCGCCGGCAGTTCCAGGCGCACGAACGAGGCCGGCAACGGCAGCGGGCGCAGCGCCGCCATGCCGCCGATCACCACCAGCAGGTTGAACAGGCTGGAGCCGAGCACATGCCCGACCACCATGTCGCCCTGCCCGCGGCGCGCGGCGGCGATCGCGGCGGCGGCTTCCGGCAGCGCGGTGCCGATCGCCACCGGCAGCAGGCCGACCAGCAGCGGCGACAGGCCCCAGGCGGCGCCGAGCCGCGGCGCCGCATCGACGACGAGCTTGGCGCCGAAATACAGCAGCACGCTCGCGATCAGCAGGCGCAGCAGGTTCAGGCCCAGCGCGGTGCGGGTCACCGCATAGCCGGACAGACCGAGCTGGCGCGCGGCGTCTTCGTTACGCGCGCGGCGCAGCAGGAACACCACCACGCCGACGAAGCCCAGCAACAGCAACACGCCTTCCAGGCGCGAGATCGCCCCGTCCAGGCCGAAGCCGATCAGGGCCAGCGTCGCCACCGCCAGCACCAGCAGCAACGGCGCCAGCATCCGCGTGCGCACCAGCAGCGGTGCCGCCAGCGCGGCCAGCGCCAGGGTTAGGCCCAGGTTGGCGATGTTGCTGCCGACCGCATTGCCCAGCGCCAGGTCCTGCGCGCCGACCATGTAGGCGCGCGCGTTGACCGCCAGTTCCGGCAACGAGGTCCCGAACGCCACCAGCAGCAGGCCGGCGACGAACGGCGAGGCGCCGCAGCGCTGCGCCAGGCCCGAAGCCGCCTTGACGATCGAATCGCCGCCCAAGGCCAGCAGCAGCAGTCCCACCAGCACCAAGCCGATCGCGCTCGCCATCGCCCATCCCCTCGCCATTACGATGCGCGATTCTATGCGCAGCGCGGATGATGCGGCCGTCATCGTGGCCACCGGGCGGGGGGCGGCTGGCTGGCCAGGCGGATTTCTTCGGGGGAACCGGGTGCCGGCGGCGTGGATCGCAACCGCCGCCGCTGCACCTGTAAAGCCCGCGGACCGGCCAGCCGGTCAAGCTCGCGGTCGAATTCCTGAAGGAAACAAAAAACAGCGACAAGGCCCTTTCATCAACCAACCCACCCCGCTTATCTCACACTCGAATACCGTTGGAGCAGTCCACAAACCGCAAGCCTTCAAGCCCGGAAGCCTCGCATTGCCGTTTCAGCTGCTGGGAAACGAAAATGCGCTGCGAGCTTTCCTTGGCCCGAACGAGGTGGTGACCCCCCAACGCCGCAGGCGGCAGGCTCTGAAGCGTTGTGAATCGCAGAGGTCCATCAGGCATAAAGCCGAACATGGGGGCATGCCGGGAGTGTTCGAGGTCGATGCAAGGCACCGTCTGGATCACATTGAAGACGTGGAAGCCCTGCAACCGTTCCTCCTTGAGGTAGACGTCGGCGGGAAACAATTGAACGTCGTCCGGATATTGGCGCAACACCTCCGCCATTGCCTGGCTGACGAATTCGAGCGTGTCGCTTTGAAGGAGATCGAACGCCAGCAAGCGCGACTTGCTTACTTTCTTGTTGTTTCTGAAGGTCGGGGTGGCAGCAACCGACGATTGCGTTTCGCCGCTGATGAACAGCAGGTGGTCGGGGGAGAGCGTCTGGTCGTATTTGAACCAGAAAATTTCCGAGTAGCTCTCACTGATGTCCAATAGGTACATGGCATTCCCTGCAGCGACCTGCACGCGTTGATCTTCATCCAGCGGGCATGCCCAGTGCCTACCTGCCCTGGGCGCCGACAACCGGCTTGACGCCTGCGCTAGCCGCAGCCTTCCACGTAGTCCACCTGCGGCGGCAGGCCCACGCGCCAAGAGGTGGCCTTGCCCGCGGCGTCGGTCTCGAACACCAGGACACCGGACTGGGCAGTGCTGCCAGCGATGCGCAGGACCTTGCCGCCTTCGATGTACTTGTGCGGCTGCTCTTCCACGCGCCCGGCGTACAGCGCGCGCAGTTGCGCCAGGTCCATGCCGATCTTGCCGCCGCCCGGCGCGGTTTCCTTGGCGGTGCGCACGTCGTAGCGGACCAGCTTGTCGGCTTCGAACATCAGGCCGAAGTCGTTGCCGCCCTTGGCCCAGCGCGGCCTGAGGACGTAGCAGCCGCCCGCCTCGCCGGGCTGCCCATCGAGTTCGCCGCCCCAGGCCGCGCGCGCCTGCGCCGCGCTCATGCCCAGGCGCAGATCGCCATAGCCATCGTCGCGAGCCAGCTGGCGCTCGGCCGGGGCCATCTCCGGCGGCATCGCCGCGGCCGGGGCCTGCGCCGGGGGCACGTCGGTGTCGGGCTGGTCCAGCGCCGGCGGCGGCAAGGCGCCGTCGTCCGCCGCGACGGGCGCGGGCGGTGGCGCGGACGGCGGCGACTTGTCGCAGGCGCTCAGCGCGAGCAGCAGCAATGCAGCGGCAGGCAGGGTCGGCTTCATCGCAGTTCCTCGCAAGAGCAGTGCATAGGCTAGCGCGCGCGCCGCACGCATGCACTGACTGCATTGCGGAATCGCGATGCAGACCCGTCATCTCATCGCCATCGCTCGTGGCGGCAGTGGCAGTGGCTGCGTCAGCGCCGCACGAACGCGCCTCCTACGACAGCCGACCTGCGTCGCCTGTCATCAGTGTTTCACCGCCGATCGCCAAGCTTCTTCCCTTCCGGTACCGCCACCATGCATCCGCGCAAGACCACCCTCGCCCTCGCGGCACTGCAATCCCACGCCGCGCCGCTGGACATGCGCCAGCGCCGTGTCCTGATCCTGGCCGACGGCCAGCGCAGCGTCGACGAACTGGCCGCGCTGGGCGGCAGCAACGCCGCGGCGATCGTGCAGGCGCTGTTGCAGCAGGGCTATCTGGACGACGGCCGCGCAACCGCCGGACCGCCCCCGGCCGCGACGCCGCCCGCGCCCGCCATCGCGCCGGCGGATCCGCGTCGCGCGCTGCTCAACGCGCGCATGTATCTGCTCGACCTGCTGCAACTGCAGCGCCATCCGGCCTCGCGCACGTTGCAGCAGCAGTTGCGCGACGCGCGCGAGGAAGCGGCCACGCTGCAGGCGATCGCGGACGCGCTGCGGGCGATGCCGGAAATGACCTCCGAGCGCTATGCGCAACGCATCCGCGAGCGCGTGCTGGAGGTGCTGCCGGCACCGCTGCACGCGCCGCTAAACGCATCGCTGGAAGCCGCCTGAGCGCGTCGTCGCAGGTGTCGGCCCGCGCGCGACGCGGACCGGATGGCCCGCGCCGCAGCGCTCAGGGCGTGCGGAAGTTGCGCCGCAGTCCCTGCCAGCATTGCTGGTAGTCGCGCTGGCGATGCGCCGCCGCCAATGCCTGCGCGGTCGGGCGCAGCACTGCGCGGGTCTCGAACATGAAGGCCATGGTGTCGGCGATCACGTCCGGCCGCGACAGGTCCGCCTGCGAGGCCTTGTCGAAGGTCGCCGCATCCGGGCCATGCCCGCTCATGCAGTTGTGCAGCGAGGCGCCGCCGGGCGCGAAGCCTTCGGCCTTGGCGTCGTAGACGCCGTGGACCAGGCCCATGAACTCGCTGGCCACGTTGCGGTGGAACCACGGCGGCCGGAACGTGTGCTGCGCCACCAGCCAGCGCGGCGGAAAGATCGCGACGTCCAGGTTGGCCGTGCCCGGCGTGTCGCTGGGCGCGGTGAGCACGGTGAAGATGCTCGGGTCGGGATGGTCGAAGCTGATCGAGCCGATGGTGTTGAAGCGGCGCAGATCGTACTTGTACGGCGCGTAGTTGCCGTGCCAGGCGACCACGTCCAGCGGCGAATGCGCGATCGGCGCCTGCCACAGGTGGCCCTGGAACTTGGCGATCAGCGCGAAGTCGCCTTCGTCTTCCTCGTAGGCGGCCACCGGGGTCAGGAAATCGCGCGGATTGGCCAGGCCGTTGGCGCCGATCGGCCCCAGGTCGGGCAGCCGCAGCAGCGCGCCGAAGTTCTCGCACACGTAGCCGCGCGCCTGCCCGTCGGGCAGCGCGACGCGGAAGCGCACGCCGCGCGGGATCACCGCGATCTCCTGCGGTTCCAGCTCCAGCATGCCCAGTTCGGTGTGCAGCTGCAGCCGGCCCAGCTGCGGCACGATCAGCAGTTCGGCGTCGGCGTCGTAGAAGAAACGCCCCTGCATCGACGCGTTCGCCGCGTACAGATGCACCGCCACGCCATGCTGCGCCTCGGCCGAACCGTTGCCGGCCATCGTGTACAGGCCATCGACGAAATCCACCGCGGTCTGCGGCAGCGGCAACGGACTCCAGCGCAGTTGGTCCGGCGACACCGGTCCGGCATTGAAGTCGTTGTGGAAGCCGGCAGCCTGGGTGTACGCGGCGAAGCCGCCGTGCAGCGCCGCCGGACGGATCCGGTACAGCCAGCTGCGCCGGTTGACGCCGCGCGGCGCGGTGAACGCGGTGCCCGACAGCTGCTCGGCGTACAGGCCATGGGCCACGCGCTGCGGCGAGTTCTGCCCGACCGGCAGCGCGCCCGGTACCGCCTCGGTGGCGAATTCGTTGCCGAAGCCAGACATGTAGCGATGATGGTCATGCATGAACTTGAGCCTTCGCGAGATCAAGCCCCTCTCCCATCGGCGACCAAAGGAAGTCCCCGTGGGAGAGAGGGGTTGGGGTGAGGGTACGGAGCCACCATAACGCCGCAAATCACCTGAATCACGGCGTCCGTCGACAGCAGCACATCGTTGTTCCAGAAGCGGACGATTCGCCAGCCTTGCGACTCAAGCCAGCGCGTTCTCGCCGCATCGCGTGGTTCGCTGTGTTGCGAGCCATCGAGCTCGACGATCAGCCTGGATGCGACACAGCAAAAATCAGCGACATAGGGAGGAACAGGATACTGGCGCCGAAACTTGAAGCCTTGCAATTGGCCGCCTCTCAGGCAACTCCACAGTTTGCGTTCGGCGTCGGTCATAGTCCGACGCAGCAAGCGTGCGTTTTCCAGTGTTGAAGTGGGGAGCGGCGGTTTGACTCTCATTGAGCCACCGTACCCTCACCCCAACCCCTCTCCCGATGGGAGAGGGGCTTTTGCCGTGTCGGCGCATGCTGGTCCCGACCGTCAGAGCACGCCGCGCTTCATCTGGTCGCGCTCGATGCTCTCGAACAGCGCCTGGAAGTTGCCTTCGCCGAAGCCTTCGTTGCCCTTGCGCTGGATGATCTCGAAGAAGATCGGGCCGATGCAGTTCTGGGTGAAGATCTGCAGCAGCTTGCGCTGCTTGGTCTCCGGGTCGGCGTCGATCAGGATCTTGTTCCTGGCCAGCCGCGCCACGTCTTCGCCGTGGTTGGGAATGCGCTGGTCGATCACTTCGAAGTACGCGTCCGGGGTATCCAGGAACTCCACGCCAGCCGCGCGCATCCGCTCCACGGTCTCGTAGATGTCGTCGGTGAAGCAGGCGATGTGCTGGATGCCTTCGCCGTGGTAGGCGTCCAGGTATTCGTTGATCTGGCTCTTCGGATCGGACGATTCGTTGAGCGGGATGCGCACCACGCCGTCCGGCGCGGTCATCGCCTTGGAGGTCAGCCCGGTCTTGGCGCCCTTGATGTCGAAGTAGCGGATCTCGCGGAAGTTGAACAGGCGCTCGTAGTAGTCCGACCAGCGCTGCATGTTGCCGAAGTAGAGGTTATGGGTCAGGTGGTCGATGAAGGTCAGGCCGAAACCGGCCGGATGCGGCTCGGCGCCGGGCACCGGTTCGAAGTCGGCGTAGACCGAGCCCTTATCGCCATAGCGGTCGACCAGGTACAGCATGCAGTCGCCGATGCCCTTGACCACCGGCGCCGGCACCGCGCGGGTGTCGGCCTTGTCGCCGATGGCCTCGCCGCCGTTCTCCAGCACCTTGGCGAATACCTCCTCGGCCGGATGCCGGAAGCGGATCGCGAAACCGCAGGCGCACGGCCCGTGCGCGGCGGCGAAATCGGCGGCGAACGACTCCGGGTCTTCGTTGACCAGGAAGTTGACCCCGCCCTGCCGGTACACGGTGATCGCACGGCTGCGATGGCGCAGCACCGCGCTGAAGCCCATGCTGCGGAAGTAGGCGTGCAACCGTTCGCCCTGCCCGGCCGGCGCGGCGAACTCGACGAACTCGAAGCCGTCGATGCCCATCGGGTTCTCGAAGGTGGTGACCTGCATGCCCAGGTTGGCCGGCTGGGACGGATACTGCGGTTGTGCGCTCATGGCTCGTCTCCTGGAGGACGCGGGCAGCGCCCGGCCGAAATTTCGGATGCGGACGGACGCCAGACTCGCGAGAATGGACAGTAGTCTCCTCCGTTATAGTTACAAATGAAACCACCAGCAAGGTGCAATGCAGCATGACGTCGATCGCCCCCAACGCCCCGCCCGCGCCCGAGCAGCCCTCGCTCGACCTGGAGCAGTTCCTGCCCTACCGCATCAGCGTGCTGTCCAACCGGATCAGCAGCAACATCGCCCGCGTCTACGGCGAGCGCTACGGCATGGCGGTGACCGAATGGCGGGTGATGGCGGTGCTGGCGCTGTACCCGGGGCTGTCGGCCGGCGAGGTGTCCGAGCGCACCGCGATGGACAAGGTGGCGGTGAGCCGCGCGGTGGCACGATTGCTGGAACGCGGCTTCATCCAGCGCGAGACCCATGGCGACGACCGCCGCCGCTCGGTGCTGCACCTGTCCGAGGCGGGGGTGGAGGTCTACCAGGTGATCGCGCCGATGGTGCTGGAATGCGAGCGCCGCCTGCTGGCGCCGTTCAACGAGGAGGAGCAGCGCGTGCTGAACCGGCTGATCGATCGGCTGGCGGCCGAAGGGCTGCCGAGCATGACCGGCAAGTGAGGAAGGCACGGCGCCTGCCTGAAGCGGGCGCTGCCGCGGGCCCCTGTAGGAGCGGCTTCAGCCGCGACAGACGCTATCGGTAACGCCCGTCGCGGTTGAAGCCGCTCCTGCAGGGAGCACGCGCCTTTCAGCGACCCGGGAAAACGCCCGGGGCTGCGCTCAGGTCTTCGGCGGTGCCCACTGCTTGAGGAAGTCGAAGAACTTCTTGCGGTCGTAGCCCTCGCCCTTTTCCAGCTCGCCGGTGAGCTGCGAGTGCAGCAGCTTGCCGTCGGCATCGAGCACCAGCAGGTGCGGATAGGCCTCGATCTTCGGGTACTGGGCCAGGAACGCCTCGTTCTTGTTTTCGTCGCTGTAGTTGACCTTGACCCACACGTAGTTGGCATCGCGGAAGCTGCGCACCTCGGCGTCGCCCTCGATGAAGTCGTCGAGGATGTGGCATCGCGCGCACGACTCGCCGCCCACGTCGAGCAGGATGCGCTTGCCGCCGCGCTTGGCTTCCACTTCGGCCGTTTCCAGGTCGTTGGCCGGATCGCGGTTCGGATCGAACTGCGCGCCCAGCGCCGCCGCCGCGGCCACATCGGCGGCGGCGGGCGTGTTGCCCGAGGCCACCGGCTGGTTCGGATCGGCCACCGGCGGCTTCTGCACCGAGGTGTCCAGCGGCTTGGCCGGCGCCTGTTCCGGCTCCGGCGCAGGCGCCTTGCCGCAGCCGCCCAGGGCCAGCATCAGCGCCGCCACGCTGCCTATCGTCTTGATCGTCTTGTTCGACATTGCGATCTACCTCACGTCATTTGACACCGTGCATCAACTTGTTGATCAGCGGTGCAATCAGGAACAACAACACACCCGAGCCGAGCAGGGCCCAGAAACCGAAAGTGTAGCCCTTCAGCGCCGAGTCCACGGTCATCCCGGTCTCGCCGCTGACGCCTGCGGCGAAGATGCCGGACAGGTTGTTGCCGATCGCGGTGGACAGGAACCAGCCGCCCATCGCGAAGCCCACGACCTTGGTCGGCGCCAGCTTGGTGGTCATCGACAGGCCGATCGGCGACAGGCACAGCTCGCCCACGGTCTGGATCACGTAGACCATGAACAGGGTCCAGAACGGGATCTTGCCGGAGCCGTCGACCAGCGAGGACAAGGCGAACATCAGCAGCGCGAAGGCCAGGCCGTTGAAGATCAGGCCCAGGCCGAACTTGCGCGGGATCGACGGGTTGGACGACTTCAGCGCCACCCACAGCCACACGAACACCGGGCCCAGCACCAGGATCGCCAGCGTATTGACCGACTGGAACCAGCCGACCGGGAACATCCAGCCGCCCAGGTCGCGCTCGACGATGTTCTGCGCCAGGAAGTTGAACGAACTGCCGGCCTGCTCGAAGAACATGAAGAACATCACGTTGAACACGAACACGATCAGCATCGCGATCGAGCGGTCGCGCGGCACGCGGCCCTCGCGGATGCCTTCGATCAGGATCATCGCGCACAGCGCGACGAACAGCGCGGTGAGGATCCAGCCGAGGATGCCGGCATCGATCAGCAGCAGGCCGTAGGCCACCGGGATCACCACCAGCGTCGCCAACAGCACCCCGATCGTGCGCCCCATGCCCTCGCCGCCGGCCGGCGGCCGGCCGACCGCGCCGAGCTGGTGGCGTCCGATCCAGAACCACACCAGGCTGATCAGCATGCCGATGCCCGACGCGATGAACACGTACTTGTAGGCCGGCATCGCCTCGGTGCCGAACAGCTTGTCGGCCAGCAGGCCGGTCAGGATCGGCGCGAAGAAGCCGCCGGCGTTGATGCCCATGTAGAAGATGGTGAAGCCCGAATCGCGGCGCGGATCGTTCAGCGGATACAGCTTGCCGACCATGGTCGACACGTTCGGCTTGAACAGGCCGTTGCCGGCGATGATCGTGGCCAGGCCGATCTTGAACACCTCTTCGTTCGGCACCGCGATCAGGAACAGGCCCACCGACATGACCACCGCGCCGATCAGCAGCGAGCGCTGGTAGCCGATCAGCCGGTCGGCGACGAAGCCGCCGAACAGCGCCGAGGCGTAGACCAGCGCCAGGTAGGCGCCGTACAGCCGGTTGGCCGGGGCCTCGCCCGCGCCGGCGCCCTGGAAGAACTCGGCGACGATGTACAGGGTCAGCGCCCAGCGAATCCCGTAGAACGCGAAGCGCTCCCAGAATTCCGTCATGAACAGCAGCCACAATGGCCGTGGATGGCCCAGCAGGGTCTTGAATTCGGGCGGTTGCGCTGGCGGCTGCGGCGGTGAGGCTGGGGGGTGCGACGCGACGTCGTCAACGCTCATGCGGTGTTCCCTTGCGTATTCAGTATGGGCTGGGGCGATTCCCGGCCGGGCCGGGGAACGGGCGAGCATCACCGACAGTTGGCGCTGGCGTCAAATGGCCGGGAGTGGGGAGTGGGGAGTGGGGATTCGCAAGTGCCCCCTCGGGCTGCGGCGGGTCATGTCTCCCGGGCACGCATGTGCGTGCGCCGGCGTGCGTGCTCAGGCCCCGGATTCCGCACTGCCGGCGGCCGCTGCGGGCGGCGCCGCATCGCGACCGTCCGGCAGCCCCACCGAGGTGCGCACCTCGAACAGTTCCGGGAAGAAGGTCAGCGCCAGCGCCTGCTGCAGGAAGCCCACGCCGCTGGAGCCGCCGGTGCCGCGCTTGAAGCCGATCACCCGCATCACCGTGCGCATGTGGCGGAAGCGCCACAGCTGGAACTGGGTCTCCAGGTCCACCAGATCCTCGCACAGCGCGTACTCGCGCCAGTAGCGGTCGGTGTTCTCGTAGATGCGCTCGAACACCGGCCGCAGCAGCGGATCGCTGACATGCGGCTGGCGCCAGTCGCGCGCCCGGTACTGCTCGGGAATCGCATGCCCGAAGCGGGTCAGGTAGCGCAGGAATTCCTCGTACAGGCTGGGCGCTTCCAGCACGGCCTGCAGCGCCGCCTGGCCGTGCGGGTCGTGGCCGAACACGCGCAGCATCTGTTCGTTCTTGTTGCCGAGCAGGAACTCGATGGTGCGGTACTGCAGCGACTGGAAGCCCGAGGCCGGGCCGAGCACGTCGCGGAAGCCCATGTATTCGGACGGGGTCAGCGTCTCCAGCACCGACCACTGCTCGGTCAGCTGGCGCAGCACCTGCTTGCTGCGCGCCAGCACCTTGCGGCACTGCCAGACCTCGTCGCGCTGCAGGTGCATGATCGCCGCGCGCAGCTCGTGCGCCAGCAGCTTCAGCCACAGCTCGGAGGTCTGGTGCTGGATGATGAACAGCATCTCGTCGTGGTGCGGCGGGTCCGACAGCGGCTGCTGCGCGGACAGCAGCTGGTCCAGCCGCAGGTAGCCGCCGTAGGTGACGCGGCCTTCCAGGTCGGTGTGGATGCCGGCTTCGAGCGGGCGCTGGTTCTGTTCGACGGGCATGGGCGGCAACGGCGATCCGGGGCCGGCAAGGGTACCGCAGCGACGCCTGTCACATCCCGGTCAGCGGCCGGCGCCAAACTCGGGCAGAATCGGGCCAGCGCCTTGGGGGGCGCCCGATCGTCATCCGCGGTATTCCACGTCTTCAAGGATTGGGGAGAGTCTTCGTCATGCGAACCATGCTGCTTCGTGCTGCAGTGTTGTCGTGCGCGCTCGCCTGTGCCGGAACCGGCCAGGCCCAGGTCGTCATCAGCCAGGTCTATGGCGGTGGCGGCAACAGCGGCGCCACCTACAAGAGCGATTTCATCGAACTGCACAACAACGGCAACCAGGCGGTGAGCCTGGCCGGCTGGTCGGTGCAGTACGCCTCGGCCGCCGGCAGCAGCTGGCAGGTCACCACGCTGGCCGGCAGCATCCCCGCCGGCGGCTACTACCTGGTCAAGCAGGCCGACGGCAGCGGCGGCAGCACCGCGCTGCCGACCCCGGACGCCACCGGCACCACCGCGATGAGCGGCACCGCCGGCAAGATCGCGCTGAGCAACGCGGCGACCGCGCTGAGCGGCGCCTGCCCCGCCGGCAACGTCGATTTCGTCGGCTACGGCAGCAGCGCCAGCTGCGCCGAAGGCAGCGCGCCGACCGCCGCGCCGAGCAACACCCTGGCGGTGCTGCGCGGCAACGGTGGCTGCAGCGACAGCGACAACAACAACGCCGACTTCGCCACCGGCGCGCCGAACCCGCGCAATACGGCGGCGGCGGTCAACCTGTGCGGCGGCGGCAACCAGCCGGTGGCCAGCGTCGCCAACGTCAGCCGCGGCGAAGGCGACAGCGGCAGCACCGCGTTCGTGTTCACCATCGCCCTGAGCCAACCGGCCGGCAGCGGCGGGGTCAGCTTCAGCGTCGCCACCCGCGACGGCAGCGCCAGCGCCGGCAGCGACTACCAGGCCGTGGCCGCGACCACCGTGACCATTCCCGCCGGCGAAAGCAGCGCCGAGGTCAGCGTGCTGGTCAATGGCGACACCGCCAACGAACCCGACGAGACCTTCTACCTCGACATCACCGGCATCAGCGGCGCCTTGCCGGCCACGCTGACCGCCAGCGGGGTGATCCTCAACGACGACTTCAACCTGGTGCCGATCCACAGCATCCAGGGCAGCGGCGCGCGGTCGCCGCTGGTCGGGCAGGTGGTCGCCACCAGCGGCATCGTCACCGCGCGGCGCAGCGCCGGCTTCTTCCTGCAGGCGCCGGACGCCGAGGCCGATGCCGATCCGCAGACCTCCGAAGGCATCTACGTCTACACCGGCAGCGCGCCGCCGGCCGAGGCCGCGGTGGGCAATGCGGTGCGGGTGCAGGCCACCGTGCTCGAATACGTGCCGAGCGCCGATCCGACCCAGCCGCCGCTGACCGAACTGGGCACCCCGACCGTGCTGCTGCAGTCCACCGGCAATCCGCTGCCGGCCGCGGTGACGCTGACCACCAGCTTCCCCGACCCCAGCGGCGCCTACGACCAGCTCGAGCGGCTGGAAGGCATGCGCGTGACCGTGCCCAGCCTGACCGTCAACGCGCCCACCGGCGGCAGCGTCAACGAGACCAACGCCACCGCCAGCAGCAACGGCGTGTTCCATGCCGTGGTCACCGGCCTGCCGCGCGCCTGGCGCACGGCCGGCGTGCAGCAGCCCGACCCGCTGCCGGCCGGTTCCCCGGCCGACGTGCCGCGCTGGAACACCAACCCGCAGGTGATCGCGGTGGGCAGCGCCGGCCTTGGCGGCGAGCGCATCGACGTGGCCGGCGGCTGCGTGGTGCTCGGCGTCAGCGGCCCGCTGGACTACACCTTCCGCCGCTACACGATCTACCCGGAAACCGCGCCCACCGTGCAATGCAACGGCGCCGACCAGCCCAAGCCGGCACCCGCGCCGCAGGCGGACGACGTCAACGTCGCCACCTACAACATGGAGCGCTTCTTCGACGACCAGAACGACCCGGCGATCGGCGAACCGGTGCTGACCGCGGCCGCCTACCAGGCGCGGCTCAACAAGGCCTCGCTGGCGATCCGCAACTACCTCAACACGCCCGACATCCTGGGCACGGTGGAAGTGGAAAGCCTGAGCGTGCTGCAGACCCTGGCCACACGCATCAACACCGACGCGGTCGCCGCCGGCCAGCCCGATCCGCAGTACGTGGCGTACCTGCAGGAAGGCAACGATGTCGGCGGCATCGACGTCGGCTTCCTGGTCAAGACCGCGGCGGTCGGCGCCGGCATCGCCCGCGTCGAAGTGCTCTCGGTCAGCCAGGAAGGCAAGGCCACCACCTGGACCGAGCCGGCCGGCGGCACCAGCCTGCTCAACGACCGCCCGCCGCTGCTGCTGAAGGCGATCGTGCATTTCGCCGACGGCCGCACCCTGCCGCTGACCGTGGTCGAGGTGCACCAGCGTTCGCTCAACGGCGCCGAGACCGACGACGCCAGCGGCCTGCGCATCCGCGCCAAGCGCCAGGCGCAGGCGGTGTTCCTGGCCAACCTGCTGCAGGCGCGGCAAGTGGCCGATCCCGGCGAACAGCTGCTGGTGATGGGCGACTTCAACGCCTTCGAGTTCAACGACGGCTACGTCGATGCGATGGGCACGGTGACCGGCCTGCCGTCGGCCGACGCGCAGACCGTGGTCGAGGGCGACGGCGCCGACCTGGTCACGCCGGACCTGTACAACCTGACCCTGCTATCGACCCCGGACCAGAGCTACTCCTACGCCTACGACGGCAACGTGCAGTCGCTGGACCACATCCTGGCCAACCGGGCGCTGATGAACTCGGCGCAGGTGGCGACGCTGAGCGAAGGCCACGCGCGGCTCAACGCCGACTTCCCGGCCACCGCGCGCAACGACGCCAACTCGCCGGCACGGCTGTCCGACCACGATCCGGCGGTGGTGCTGCTCAAGCTCAAGCCGCTGCAGCGCGCCGACCTGAGCGTGACCGCGAACGCGGCCAATGCCGCGGTCTATGCCGGCGACACGATCCGCTACAGCGTCGAGGTCGGCAACGCCGGCCCGGATGCGGCCAGCTTCGCCGCGGTCGCCTTCGCCCTGGACGCGGCGGTGACGCCGACCGTGACCGCCGCCCCGGGCTGGGACTGCGCCACGCCGGAGGTGGCCGCGCAGACCGTGGTGACCTGCACCACGACGCAGCTGGCCGCCGGCGCCACGCCGCGCTTCGACGTGGCGGTGCCGGCCACGGCCGACCTGGTCGGCCGTTCGCTGACCCTGGCCGCGTCGGTCGCCTCGCAGACCGAGGATCCGAACGGCGGCAACAACGGCGCCAGCGCCGCGGTGGCCGTGCAGGCTGCGCCCGCCGGCAACCTGGCGGTGCGCATCGACGGCCCGGCGACGCTGCCGTTGATCGCGTTCAGCGCCAACTACCGCATCGCCCTGGTCAACCATGGCAATGCGCCGGTCAAGCGCGCCAGCCTGACCGTCAGCGGCAACACGCTGTCGGTGCTGTCGCTGCTGGTGCCGCCGCGCGGCTGGCAGTGCGTGCGCCAGGCCCACGGCCTGCGCAGCGCGCAGTACCAGTGCAGCACCCGCGCCGACCTGGCGCCGGGCGCGAGCACCGCGTTCACCTTGACCACGGCGACCCGCCCGCTGCCGGCCGACCGCAACATCGTGATCGAGGCCAGCGCCAGCTCCGCCTCGGCCGACGCCGACCCGTCCGACAACACGGCACGCTTCAGCACCCGCATCGGCCGCTGAGCGCAACCGCCTTCGGGCAGAACAAGGGCGCGGCCGCAAGCCGCGCCCTTTTCTTTTGCGCTCGCTCCGGAATCCCCCCTTGAAGCCGCTCTGCTGTTGCTCAAGCCCCTCTCCCCGCGGGAGAGGGGTTGGGGTGAGGGTACGGCGCGAAGCGTCTCGCAGAGTTTGGGGGCACGAGGCTTCGCCCGTACCCTCATCCGCCCCTACGGGGCACCTTCCCCCCGAAAAGGGGGCCATGGTCCCGATGGGAGAAGGGAACAGCCGATGGGCATAGCCAGCTCACCCTCCATTCGAATGCAGCCTTCGCTCCCGCTTCGAGTCTTTCGCTGTCGCTCTTGAGCCTTTGCTGTTGCCGTTAGCTGTTGCCGTTAAAACGTCCCGCCTTAAAGCGAGCCGAGCACCGCAGTGGCGAGCGGCCGAAGAGGCGCCCCTGTTTGAGCGAAGCGAGTTTGGGCGCCGTGCCGTTCGCCGCGAGGAGCGCAGGGGACCGGTGCGGCTGTATCGCACCGGCTCGTGTCGGGCGGGAGCGGTTTTGGTTACTTTTGCCAAGACAAAAGTGACTCGCGCCGACCGGCGCGAAAGCTCTTGATCTTGATCTTGCTGTTGCCGTCGCCACTGCTTTCGCGCAATCGCCCCACGCCCCGGCCGCCGCCATCACGCCCAGCTCCAACCGTCCACCGCTAGACATCCACACCCGCTGCGCAGCCACCCATCGCACCGCAACAATCGCCCACGTGAACGCCAGCAACGCGCACGGCCCACACAGCGCGCGTTTTTGCTGCAATCCAGCAAGATACCGTGCTGCGGTGCAGGACGGCTTTTGTGCACGCCTTCCTTAACATGCCGAGTCATATCATTTGAAACTTGTTGTCGAGAGTGCCGCTGTCATGACCATCGCCGCCCAGTTCGAAATCGAATACCTGCAGTACCTCGACGCGGACGGCCAACCGGCCCGCGACGCCCTCCCGGCCGATTCGGCCAACCCGCAGACCTTGCTGGCGTTGTTCAAGCAGATGCTCTACGTGCGCACCTTCGACAGCAAGGCCGTGGCCCTGCAACGCACCGGCAAGCTCGGCACCTACGCCTCGTGCCTGGGCCACGAAGCCACCCACATCGGCATCGGCGCCTCGATGCGCAGCGGCGACGTGCTGGCGCCCAGCTACCGCGAGTACGGCGCCATGTTCATGCGCGGCGTGCGCCCGCGCGAGGTGCTGCTGTACTGGGGCGGCGACGAGCGCGGCAGCGACTTCCTGCGCGATTCCGACGCCGCCAGGGACTTCCCGATCTGCGTACCGATCTCCACCCAGTGCCTGCATGCCGCCGGCGCCGCGCTGGCGTTCAAGCTGCGCGGCGAAGGCCATGTCGCGGTCGCCACCTGCGGCGACGGCGGCTCCTCCAAGACCGATTTCTATGCCGCGCTCAATTCCGCCGGCGCCTACCAGCTGCCGCTGATCCTGTGCGTGATCAACAACGGCTGGGCGATCTCGGTGCCGCGCGCGGCGCAGACCGGCGCGCAGACCCTGGCACAGAAAGGCCTGGCCGGCGGCCTGCACTGCCTGCAGGTGGACGGCAACGATCTGATCGCGGTGCTGGAGGCGATGCGCCAGGCACGCGAGCGCGCGCTGAGCGGCCAGGGCGGCACGGTCATCGAATTCATGACCTACCGCCTGTCCGACCACACCACCGCCGACGACGCGCGCCGCTACCGCGACGAGGCCGAGGTCAAGCAGGCCTGGGAACGCGAGCCGCTGACCCGGCTGCGCACCTGGCTGACCGCGCAGGGCCTGTGGAACGAGGCCGAGGAAGCGGCGTGGAAGCAGGAATGCGCGCGCCTGGTCGACATCGAGGTCGATGCCTACCTGGCCACCCCGGTGCAGCCGGTGGAAGCGATGTTCGATTACCTGTATGCCGATCCGCCGCCAGACCTGCTCGCGCAGCGCGCCGACGCCATCGCCCTGGAGCAGCGCCATGGATGAGCTCAGCCCTCGCCTTGCCGACACGGCCGCCGCGCATGCGGCCGGCACAGCCCATAGCGCGGCCACAGCGCGCGGAGACCAGTCCATGACCAGCACCCCCATCACCCTGATCGAAGCCGTTACCCAGGCCCTGGCCTGGGAACTGCAGCACGACCCGTCGGTGCTGGTGCTGGGCGAGGACGTGGGCGTCAACGGCGGCGTGTTCCGCGCCACCGCCGGCCTGCAGCAGCGCTTCGGCGCGCAGCGCGTGCTGGACACGCCGCTGGACGAAACCACCATCGCCGGCCTCACCGTCGGCCTGGCCGCGCAGGGCATGAAGCCGGTGGCCGAGGCGCAGTTCGACGGCTTCGTCTATCCGATGGTCGATCACCTGATCTGCCACGCCGCGCGCCTGCGCAACCGCACCCGCGGCCGCCTGCACTGCCCGATGGTGCTGCGCGTGCCGTGGGGCGGCGGCATCCGCGCGCCGGAGCACCACAGCGAAGCCAACGAGGCCATCTTCACCAACGTGCCGGGCCTGCGCGTGGTGCTGCCGTCCTCGCCGCAGCGCGCCTACGGCCTGCTGCTGGCGGCGATCCGCGAGCCGGATCCGGTGATCTACATGGAGCCCAAGCGCCTGTACCGCCAGTACAAGGAAGTGGTCGCCGACGACGGCGAGGCGCTGCCGCTGGACGTGTGCTTCGTGCTGCGCGAGGGCAGCGACGTGACCCTGGTCGCCTGGGGCGCGCAGGTCAAGGAAGCCTTGGAAGCGGCCGACAAGCTGGCCGCCGACGGCATCAGCGCCGAGGTCATCGACGTGGCCACGCTGCGCCCGCTGGACTTCGACACCATCGCCGAATCGGTGGCGCGCACCGGCCGCTGCGTGATCGTGCAGGAAGCCCCGCGCAGCGCCGGCTTCGGCGCCGAGATCGCCGCGCGCCTGGCCGAGCAGTCGATGTACGACCTGGTCGCGCCGGTGCAGCGGGTGACCGGCTATGACACCCACATTCCCTTGTTCCGGCTGGAGATGAAATACCTGCCGAGCGTGGACAAGATCGTCGCGGCGGCCAAGCGTGCCGTCGCCGCAGGCTGACATGCAGGCGCGCCTGCTCAGCGACTACCGCGCCGCCTACCCGCACCCGATCCGCTTCGCCGCCGGCGAGCGGGTGGTGCTGGGCGTGCGCGACGAGGAATGGCCCGCGTTCGTCTGGACCACGACCGCTGCCGGCAACGCCGGCTGGGCGCCGCTGGCCTGGCTGCGCGCCACCGGCGACGGCCACGCCGAAGCGCTGCGCGACTACGACGCGCGCGAACTGGATGCCGTGCAGGGCGACACCGTGACCCTGCACTACGAATACGGCGACTGGTGGTGGGCCGAGCGCGCCGATGGCGTGCAGGGCTGGCTGCCGGCGCGCGACCTGGAACTGCTGGAAGAGACCACATGAGCCAAACCAAGAACTTCAATCTGCCCGACCTGGGCGAAGGCCTGCCGGACGCCACCATCGTCGAATGGTTCGTCAAGGAAGGCGACACCATCCAGCTCGACGAGCCGCTGGTGTCGATGGAAACCGCCAAGGCGGTGGTCGAAGTGCCCTCGCCGGTGTCGGGCAAGGTGCTGAAACTGGCCGGTGCGCCGGGCGACATCGTCGTCACCGGCAGCATGCTGGCGCAGTTCGCGCCCGACGCCAGCATGCCGCAGCGCGCCGAAGGCCAGGACACCGGCCACCACCACGGCGGCCCCGCGCCGGCCAACCCGGGCAAGGGCGCCGGCGCCGATGCGCCGGGCGACAACGACCGCGTCATCGCCTCCGACACCGGCGGCGAACTGCGCGACGCCGACGCCGACGCGGCGCCAGGCGATGGCGCACGCGACGACGCCGGCACCGTGGTCGGCGCGATGCAGAGCTCCAACGCCGTGCACAGCGAGCGCACGGTCTCGGTCGGCGGCGTGCGCGCGATGCCGGCGGTGCGCGCGCTGGCGAAAAAACTGGGCGTGGACCTGGCACGGGTGCGCGCCAGCGGCGGCGACGGCGCAGTGACCCTGGCCGACGTGAAGCAGGCGGCAGCGAACGGTTCGGCCGGTGTAGGAGCGGCTTCAGCCGCGACCGCACGCCCACCGCAAGCCGCCGCTGAAGCCGCTCCGACAACAGCAACAACGGCAGCAATCCCGACGTCGTCGCGCACGCCGCTGTCCGCCAGCGGCAAGCCGATGCGCACGCAGCCGCCCGGCCCCGCCGCGCACGGCCAGCCCGAGCCGCTCAAGGGCGTGCGCCGCAACATGGCGCGGGTGATGGCGCAGGCGCATCGCGAGGTGGTGCTGACCACGCTCAACGACGACGCCGACGTCCACGCCTGGGCACCGGGCAACGACATGACCGTGCGCCTGGTGCGCGCGATCGTCGCCGCCTGCCAGGCGGTGCCGGCGCTCAATGCCTGGTTCGACGGCGACGCGCTGACCCGCACCCTGCACGCGCAGGTGGACATCGGCATCGCCGTGGACACCGACGACGGCCTGTTCGTGCCGGCGCTGCGCAATGCCGACATGCTCGACGCGCGCGGCATCCGCGAAGGCGTCAACCGCCTGCGCCAGCAGGTGGAGACGCGCAGCATCGCCGCGTCCGAACTGAGCGGCTACACCATCTCGCTGTCCAACTTCGGCATGTTCGCCGGCCGCTACGCCACCCCGATCGTGGTGCCGCCGTGCGTGGCGATCGTCGCCGCCGGCCGCGCCCGCCACCAACTGGTGCCGGTGATGGGCGGCGTGGAAACGCACAAGCTGCTGCCGCTGTCGCTGAGCTTCGACCACCGCGCCTGCACCGGCGGCGAAGCGGCGCGCTTCCTGCGCGCGATGATCGACGATCTGGCCCTGCCGGGCTGAGCGAACTGCGCCGCCGCCGCGCGCCCCGGCCGCGGCGCTCCGGCATC
>NZ_JACSQX010000010.1:64924-94954 GCF_014836395.1 Xanthomonas bonasiae | reverse complement strand
GGGGGGGCCGCTGCCCCCATCAGTTGCGCTCGTCGAAGGCCTGGATCACCTGCAGCGCCACCTCGGCCACGCCGCGGGCCTGCTGCAACTGCACCAGCGCCGCATGCGCGGCCTCGACCGAGCCGTAGCCGATCACCGCGCTGCCGTCGATCGCCGAGGCGTAGACCAGGGTGCCGCCGGTCCTGTGCGCCAGCGCTTCGACCACGGCTGGCGTGGTCCCGAACAGCTTGAGCTTGGGCGCGACCAGCACGGTCTGCTCGGTCAGCTCGTTGATCGCCGCGGCCAGCCGTTCGTCCTGCCTGGACGGATCGCGTGGTACCGGCGCCGCGTTGCGCGCATCGCGCCCGAGCAGGATCGCGTACGGACCGATCTGCGCCACCACCCCGTCGGCGGCAGGCACCCTGCGCCGATCGCGCAGGCCAGCGTCGGCACGCAGTCGCACCACCGCGCCAGGGATCAGCCGATAGGTGGAATGACCGAAGCTGAAACGCGCGCCGGTGGCCGCCTGCCGCAGCGCCCGGATATCCGGCGCCTGCGCCGACAGCGGCGGCGCGGCCAGCACGACCGCGGCAAACGCCATCCCCAGCACGCGGCGCGCGAGGCAGCCACGCAGGCGATGGCGCGCCGCGGCGACGGACGAACGCCGCGGCCGGGACCCGCGTACCGCCGCGGCGAATGCAGCCGAGATCGGCCGCAGGAGCGAAGAGGTCATGGCGTTGCGATCCCCGGGGGAAGGAAAGACACGCGTCGGCACCAGCAACGCACCGACGAAATGCGGCCGATATATAGCAATCCGGCGTTCGCGGCGGCAATCGCCAATGGTCCCAACAGTGACTTGCCACGCATTTTGGATCGCCCATGTCTACCGATTAACTGCACTCCCACCGCGAAGGCCGTACGCCAGCGTTTTACAGTACGCGAAAGTACGCAAATCAAGCTTCCGCACTGCGCGAAATTCGCTGTAAAACGGCTGATTTTTCGCACGTTTTCTCGACTTCCCCAAGGCTCGCCCCGCTCCGCTGCAGCGCTGCTTGCGCTCCTGCCGGCAGCACCTCCCATACGGACGAAAGGCAGCCCGATTATCTTTTTCAGTGCTTGTACGCACTAACCTTTATGTGCGTTTGGCGCAGTCGCAGCCCACACCGTCGACGCCACCCGCTCCGCACGCAGCGCCATGCGGCGTAGCGCCCTGGCGCGCGTGCGCGAGTCGCACATCCAGCTTCCCATCCCAAATCGAACGCCTGAACAAACGCTGTCTACCACGGCCCGTAACCGCGTCGTTATGGTCGTTGCCAGGGGGACGGCACCGCGCCATTGGCCGCAACGCCGACGCACTTCCGCACACAACCGCAACCACCCGTGGCCGCCATGCGCAGCCGCGCCGGCACGACATTCCCTATCACTTGCGAGGAACTCGAAGATGCCCCAGTCCATCCGCCGCCACCGCCCGCTCGCGCTGCTGTCGCCGTTGCTGCTCGCCCTCGCCGCCGCCTCCGCCACGGCCGCCGAGCGCGTGGACCTGCACGGCAAGGATCTCGGCACGCTCAACGTGCAGTACAAGGCCGCCACCACCAGCCTGGGCGGCGTGCCCGCCGCGGCCGCGGTGCGCCATGCCGAACTGATCGGCCTGGATGCCGAGTCCGCGCTGAGCCTGCTGAGCAGCAGCACCGACGACGACGGCACCGTGCACAGCCGCTACCAGCAGACCTTCCGCGGCGTGCCGATCTGGGGCGAACACGTCGTGGTCAGCGAGCGCAGCGACGGCAGCGTGCGCAGCCTGTTCGGACGCTCGGTGGCGGGCCTGGCCAGCGAGCTGCCGGCCACGACCACCGCGGCGGCCAGCGCGTTGCTGCCGGCCAACCGTGCACTGGACGTGGCCAAGCGCGCCGCGCTTGGCGATGCGCTGGCCGCGCGCCGCATCGAGCGCGCGCAGGCGCCGCAGATGATCTACCTGGACGACGACGACCGCGCGCACATGGCCTACGTGGTGTCGTTCTTCGCCGATGCGCCGCAGGGCGGCGCGCCGACCCGGCCGTTCGTGATCGTCGATGCGCGCAGCGGCGCGATCCTGCGGCAGTGGGACGGCCTGACCACCCGCGACGCCACCGGCCCCGGCGGCAACGCCAAGACCGGGCAGTACGAATACGGCACCAGCGGCAGCATCCACGGCTTCCTCGAGGTGGACGACAGCTGCCGCATGCAGAACAGCACGGTCAAGTCGGTGAACCTCAACGGCGGCACCTCCGGCAGCACCGCCTACCAGTTCGCCTGCCCGCGCAACACCTACAAGGCCATCAACGGCGCCTATTCGCCGATCAACGACGCGCACTACTTCGGCGGCATCATCGAGAAGATGTACCGCGCCTATGCCGGCGTGGCGCCGCTGAGCTTCCAGCTGGTGATGCGGGTGCACTACAGCACGCGCTACGAGAACGCGTTCTGGAACGGCTCGACGATGACCTTCGGCGACGGCAACACCCGCTTCTATCCGCTGGTCAGCATCGACGTCGCCGGCCACGAGGTCTCGCACGGCTTCACCGAACAGAATTCCGGCCTCACCTATTCCGGCCAGTCCGGCGGCATCAATGAGGCGTATTCGGACATCGCCGGCGAGGCGACCGAGTACTACCTCAAGGGCAGCAACGATTTCCTGGTCGGCCCGGAGATCTTCAAGTCCAACGGCGCGCTGCGCTACATGGCCAATCCGCCGCAGGACGGTTCCTCGATCGACAACGCCGCCAACTACCGCAGCGGGCTGGACGTGCACTACTCCTCCGGCGTCTACAACAAGGCGTTCTACAAGCTGGCCACCACCTCCGGCTGGAACACGCGCACCGCCTTCGAGGTGTTCGCCCGCGCCAACCGCCTGTACTGGACCCCGAGCACCAGCTTCAACAGCGGCGCCTGCGGCGTGCGCACCGCGGCCAGCGACCTCGGCCGCTCGGTAGCAGCGGTGACCGCCGCGTTCAGTGCGGTCGGCGTGACCTGCCAGTAAGCGCGGCGACCGGCACTGCCCGCCGCACGGCCATCCCGGACAGGATGGCCGTGCGGCGGCGTGGCAACGCGGCCTTGCACGCAAGTCCGCGCACCGCGCTATCGCCGCTGCGCATGGCGAGGCGCCGGCGCACGGCGTTGCCGCACTCGGCCGGTTCGGCAGCGATCAAGCACGCCACCAGGTTTTCAGTGCGCCGCGTCGCCTTGGCTGCAGCGGCGGCGATCGCGACCGCTTCGCGCATGACGCCAGGGCATGCCGCAGCTGTCCGCTGCCCTGACCGAACGTCTCTCCAATGGTGGCAATCGGACATCCGCAGGCGCGTACGCCTCGCATAGGCGTGCGGCTGCGGGTAGGCTGCGCGGCTACGTCCGCCGCGGAGCACCGCGACGGCATCGGTTCCGCCGCCCTCCTTCCGGACCTCGTTGCATGCCATTCGCCACGCTGGGCCTCGCCCCCGAGCTGCTGCCCGCGTTCTCCCGCGCGCTCGACGCCGCCGGCTATACCGCGCCCACCGCGATCCAGGCACAAGCGATCGCGCCGATCCTGCGCGGCGACGACCTGCTGGCCTGCGCCGCGACCGGCTCGGGCAAGACCGCCGCGTTCGCGCTGCCGCTGCTGCAGCGCGCGGCGCTGGCGCCGGCCAGCCGCCGCGTGCGCGGCCTGGTGCTGGTGCCGACCCGCGAGCTGGCCGCGCAGGTCGGCGACACCCTGCAGGCGCTGGGCCGCTACCTGCCGCGGCGCGTCAAGGTGGCGACCGTCGCCGGCGGCGCCTCGATCAATCCGCAGATGCTGAAGCTGCGCGGCGGCGCCGACATCGTCGTGGCCACCCCGGGCCGGCTGCTCGACCTGGTCGCGCACAACGCCGTGGATCTGGGCGCGGTAGGCACCTTGGTGCTGGACGAAGCCGACCGCCTGCTGGCGCTGGGGTTCGAAGAAGAACTGGGCCGGATCCTGGCGTTGCTGCCGCGGCGCCGGCAGACCCTGCTGTTCTCGGCCACTTTCCCGGCCGAAGTGGAGGTGCTGGCGCGGCGCCTGCTGCGCGGACCCCGGCGCATCGGCGAGGACGCGGCCGCCGCGGCCCCGGCGACGATCCGCCAGCGCGCGATCGAGGTCGACAGCGCGCAGCGCACCGCGCTGCTGCGGCACCTGCTGCACAGCGAGGCCTGGCCGCAGGCGCTGGTGTTCGTGGCTAGCCAGCGCGGCGCCGACAACCTGGCCGAGAAGCTCGGCAAGGCCGGCGTGCTGGCGCAGCCGTTCCATGGCGAGCTGAGCCAGGGCCGCCGCAACCAGGCGCTGGCCGGCTTCAGGAGCGGCCAGGTGCAGGTCCTGGTCGCCACCGACGTGGCCGCACGCGGCTTGGACATCGCGCAGCTGCCGGTGGTGGTCAACTACGACCTGCCGCGCGCCACCGCCGACTACACCCACCGCATCGGCCGCACCGGGCGCGCCGGCGCCGACGGCCTGGCAGTGAGCTTCGTCGACGCGGCCAGCGAAGCGCACCTGCGCCTGATCGAAAAGCGCCAACAGCTGCGCGTGCCGCGCGAGCGCGTCGCCGGTTTCGAACCGACGCAGACGGCCGCGCCCGCCGCCGCGGCAGCGCCGCAGACCGGCGGCATCAAGGGCAAGCGCCCGAGCAAGAAGGACAAGCTGCGCGCGGCGACCGCGCAGGGCGGCGCGCTGCCTGCGAAGGAGTGACCGCGTTTGCGGCGCTGGTCGCGGCCGGTAACGCGAGATGCGTGCGCTATTGCGCGCAGTGGCGGTTGCGAGCGATCCGATGCATTGCGCGCGCCGATCCTGTCGGTCGCGGCTGAAGCCGCTCCTACAGGAGCTGGCCGGCGTCACTGTAGGAGCGGCTTCAGCCGCGACACCAGCCGAACGCCCCCGCATCGATCAGCGCGACCGATGGCCCGAAGGCCACCCGCCTCCGCTCCGGCAGGGAGCGGCGCCGCCCACGCTCAATCGTCGAACGGATCGGCCACGGCCGCATCGCCCTGCGGTCGCGGCGTGCGCTTGCCCGGCTTGCTGCGGATTTCCACGTAGAACTGGGTGCCGCCCGTGGCGACCAACGCGTCGATCGAACGCAGCAGCTCGGCCGGCGGCACCACCGCGGCACTGGCTTCCTCGGCGCCGAACAGCGTGTCGAAGTCCCAGTAGTCGGCGCCGGCCGGCAAGGTCTTGCGGCGTTCGCGGCGGATGTACTTGCGGATGTCGTGCTTGCTGGCGTCGAGCAGGCGGTCGGGGTGCTTGCCTTCGATGCGGAGCTGGTAGGTCTTCTTCACTGCGGGGAGGATCCTGAAAAGAGGGAACGCGGCGGCCGGCATGCGCGGCGCTGGCCGCGGGCCGCGGCGCGCGGGCAGGCCTGCGGCCGGCCGCCTGCATGCGCGGCGGGCCGCCATGGTGCCAGAACCCGGCCCCGCGCTGCGGATTGGCCGATAATCGGTGCCCGGCGCATGCCGGCGCCGCCGCAGGAGTTGCCGATGACCGACCCTTCCGCCTTCGCGGGCTACCGCATCCTTGTCGCCGGCGCCAGCCGCGGCATCGGCCTGGCGATCGCCGACGCCTTCGCCCGCCGGGGCGCCGCGCTGGCGATCTGCGCGCGCAATCCCGCCGGCCTGGCCGAGGCGGCCGAGCAGTTGCTGCGCCACGGCCATCCGGTGTCGCGGCTGACCTGCGACCTGGCCGATCCGGCTCAGATCCAGCGCTGGGTGGCGCACGCGGCCGACACCCTGGGCGGCATCGACGTGATGGTCAACAACGCCTCCGGCTACGGCCATGGCGACGACGACGCCAGCTGGCAGGCCGGGTTCGACATCGACCTGATGGCCGCGGTGCGCTGCAACCGCGCCGCGCTGCCGCTGCTGCGCGCCAGCCACCGCGCCTGCATCCTCAACATCAGCTCGATCAACGCGCTGCGGCCGACGCCGCGGGTGCCGGCGTACTCGGCGGCCAAGGCCGCGCTGAACTACTACACGACCACCCTGGCCGCGGAACTGGCGCGCGAACGGATCCGGGTCAACGCGATCGCGCCCGGCTCGATCGAATTCCCCGGCGGGCTGTGGGACCAGCGCCGCGCGCAGCAGCCGGAGCTGTACCGGCGCATCCGTGCCGCCATTCCGTTCGGCGACTTCGGCGCGCTCGAGGACGTCAGCAACGCCGCCGTGTTCCTGGCCTCGCCGCAGGCGCGCTGGATCACCGGGCAGGTGCTGGCGGTGGACGGCGGGCAGTCGCTGGGCGCCTGAAGGGTAAAAGCCGGAAATGGGGAATGGGGAATCGTGGAGCGGGCGCGCGATCGCGCTGAGCATTGCGCTCCAACCGCGCTTCGGAGTTGGCTGAACCACTGGAGGAGGGCACTTGCCCCCCCCTTTCGGGATCGGCCCCGGCGCTGCCTGGAATCGGCAGGTCCACCGCTTCGTTCGCCGCCACTGATGGCCCGGGGGCGTGTCATCCACCCCCAAGCAGATCGCGCCGCGCTTGCGTATGCACGAGGCAAAGAAGAGCGAGACAGCGCGGAACATGCTCCAGCCCGGGCGACGACGTAGCGCCGGGGGCGCGCAAGCGCGACGCAACCTGTTCGGGAAGCGATGACACGCACCAGGGCCTATTCACGCGATCGGGATAGGCCACACGGAGTCGCTACCGCAGGGGCGTGCCACGGTTTGCCGAGTGCATTGCGGAAGGAACTCCGGGTGACCGTGGGCCGTCAGTTCCGACCGGTTCCGCAGCCACGATCATTCCGCCAGCTGCGCCGCGTCCACCACCTGCACCCCGGCGCGCGGATGCAGGGCGTGTTCGACCAGCGCGGCGGCGATGCGTTCGGCGGGGTTGATCCGGTAGCGCCGCGGCAGCAGCGGCCCGAGCATCCCGAGCACGACGGCAGCGGCGCGCTCGGCCGCGCGCGGTTGCGCGCGCTCGCCGCCGATCAGGCCCGGGCGCACCAACGCGAGCGACGGATAGCCCAGCGCCTGCAGGTCGCGCTCCAGTTCGCCCTTGACCCGGTTGTAGAACAGGCGCGAGCGCGGATCGGCGCCGAATGCCGAATTCAGCGCGAACGCGGTGGCGCCGTGCTGCCGCGCCAGCCGCGCGATCGCCAGCGGATAGGCGTGATCGACGCGACGGAACGCCTCGCGCGAGCCGGCCTGCTTCATCGTGGTGCCGAGCGCGCAGATCGCCGCGTCGGCCTGCCACCACGGCGCCTGCGCCGGCAATTGCGCGAAGTCGACCAACGGGTTGTCCAGCTTGGCGTGCGCGACATCCAGCGCGCGCCGGGTCGGCGCGATCACCGCGCTGCACTCCGGCGCGGCAAGCAACTGCGCCAGCACATGCGAGCCGACCAGGCCGGTGGCACCGGCGAGCAGGATCTTCATCGGGGCGTCCTTGGAGGCTGGCGAGGGAAGCGGCGACTATCGCAGGCGCGGCGGCAAGGCGCTGTCGGCACGGCGCCTGCGGCCGGCTTACAGATCCATGAGGCGCTTCGCGGCCGTCCACCCCGCTCGAGGTGGGAGAGGGGCTAACGGCTGTTCCTTCTCCCATCGGGACCATGGCCCCCCTTTTCGGGGAAAGGTGCCCCGCAGGCGCGGATGAGGGTACGGGCGCGGCCTCGCACCCTCCGACACCAAGGCAGCGTGCGTGCGCAAGCGCCCCGATCCCGCGGCGCCGCACCTGGTCGCCGCGCTGCGGCTTGTACGCCACAATAGCCGCCCATCGCGCCGCGCCGGCGCCGCTGCAGCCAACCGAGGAGCCGTTCGATGTTCGTGGTGTGTGGAGAGGCCCTGTACGACATCTTCATCGACGGCTATGCCGGCACCTCGGTCGGCATGACCGCGCGCCAGGGCGGCTCGCCGTTCAACGTGGCGATCGGCCTGGCCCGGCTCGGCACGCCGTCGGCGCTGTTCACCGGCCTGTCCACCGATCCGCTCGGCCGCCAGCTGCGCAGCACCCTGGAACGCGAAGGCGTGGCGCTGCAGCACTGCATCGACAAGCGCGAGGCGACCACCCTGGTGATGGTCGCGCTGGACGCGCAGGGCGTGCCCAACTATTCGTTCTACGGCACCGGCTGCGCCGACCGCGCGCTGACCGCGGCCGACCTGCCGGCGCTCGACGCCACGGTCGGCGGCCTGCATTTCGGCTCCTACACCCTGGTCGCCGAGACCACCGCCAGCACCTTCCAGGCCCTGGCCGAGCGCGAACGCGCGCAACGGCTGATCTCGCTGGATCCGAACGTGCGGCCGACGGTGGAACCGGACATGGCGGTGTGGCGCGCACGGCTGGCGCGCTGGATCGCGCTGGCGCACGTGGTCAAGGTGAGCCAGGAAGACATTGAGCTGCTGTATCCGCAGCAGGACCCGTTCGCGGTCGCGCGCAGCTGGCTGCAACAGGGTCCGTCGCTGGTGGTGATGACCCTGGGCGGCGACGGCGCGGTGGCCTGGCGCGGCGACGCCGAGGCGCGCGTGGCCGGCCGCGCGGTACAGGTCGCCGATACCGTCGGCGCCGGCGACAGCTTCCAGGCCGCGCTGCTGCACCAGCTGCCCGACCTGGCCGCGCTCGCCGCGCTGGACCCGTCGGCACCGGCGCTGCAGCGCCTGCTGGACTTCTGCGTGGCCGCGGCGGCGATCAACTGCACCCGCGCCGGCGCCAACCCGCCCAGCCTGGACGAGGTCCGCGCCGCACTCTAGGGCGCGTCATCGAACCCCGAGCAGGTCGCTTGGGGTCTGTTCGGGGCGCCAGCCCGTGCTGCACGGTGCAGCGCCCGACGGGCGGTCAGGCACCGGCCGGCACCCGACCGCCGCACCCCGCCAGGCCGCGCCGGCTGCGCGCCCGCGGCGCTACGTCGCCGCCCGGGCGTTGGCATTTCCACGCGTTCCCGCCGCCCCTGCCTCGTGCACGCGCAGGAGCGGCGCGATGTGGGATCGGCCGGCGGCGCTTGGCCGCATGCGCGGCAAGAACGCGGGCAAGTGGACATCCACCCACGCCGGGGCGATGGTAGGGCGTCCGCCGCCGGCTCAAGCGCACGCCGCCAGCGCCGATATCCTGTTCCTGAGTGTCGTCATGGGCGCCGCGGTTGCGGCGGGGCGGTGCGTTCTATTGGGAGGAAGCATCCGCATGCCGGATCAACGCGACGAGCCACCCGTCGGCGGACTGCGCAAGCTGTTGTCGCCGCGTCGCCGTGAACCGGCGGCGCCGGCCACCTCTGCGGTGGCGCCACGCGGACATGGCCATGCCCGTGCGCATGGCCATGGTGCCGCGCCTGCGGCGCCGGGCGAGCACGCCGATCCGGCCGCGGCCACCGCGGCGCTGATCCGCCTGTTCAACCACGCCCACCAGCCGCTGGAACTGCTGGTCGCCTTCGCCGACGGCATGGCCGGCCTGCACGGCGAACTCGGCGACATGGGCCGGCGCCTGCAATCGGCCGCCGCCAGCGGCGACTGGCCCAGCTACGGCCGCGCGCTGCGCCAGCTGATCGACAAATACATCCGCACCATCGACGTCGGCGATCCGCTGGCCGGGCCCAGCGACCCCGAACGCCTGCGCGACCTGCTGCGCCAGGCGGTCGCCGGCGCGCTGGCCTCGCTGCTGCACAACCTGCCGGAACTGGCCAACGAATCGGAGGCCACCGGCGAGGCGCTGCGCCAATGGCGCCCGGGCCTGCCGCTGGAGCCGGTGGCGCAGCGCGTGCGCGAGCTGTGCCACCAGATCGCGCTGCGCGCCAGCGACAGCCAGGAGCAGCAGACGCTGTTGCTGGGCCTGTTCGACCTGCTGCTGGAAAACGTCGGCGAACTGCTCGACGACACCAGCTGGCTGCAGGGCCAGATCGCGGTGGTACGCGACATGATCAGCGGCCCGCTGGACCGCTATTCGATCGAGGAAGCGCGCGGCAGCCTGCGCGAGGTGATCTACAAGCAGGGCCTGCTGAAGCAGGGCATCGCCGAATCCAAGGAGGCGATGAAGGACATGATGGTGTCCTTCGTCGAGAACCTGGACGGCATGGCGATCAGCACCAGCGAGTTCCACGACCGCATCGCCGACTACTCGCAGACCATCCGCGACGCGCGCAGCATCGCCGACCTCAACCGCCTGCTGCAGGAAGTGCTGCAGGACACCGGCCACGTGCAGCAGCAGGCGCTGCGCGCGCGCGACCACCTGATCGCCGCGCGCCAGGAAGTGGACGCGGCCGAGCAGCGCATCCTGCGCCTGGAACAGGAACTGCAGGACGTCAGCGGGCTGGTGCGGGTCGACCAGCTCACCGGCGCCCTCAACCGGCGCGGGCTGGACGAGCTGTTCGTGCGCGAACTGGCGCGCACCGAGCGCAGTGCGCAGCCGCTGTGCGTGGCGATGCTGGACCTGGACGATTTCCGCAAGCTCAATGAGACCTACGGCCATCCCGGCGGCGACGCCGCGCTGCGCCACGTGGTCGAGGTGGCGCGCACCACGCTGCGCGGCAGCGATGCGATCGCCCGCTACGGCGGCGAGGAATTCCTGCTGCTGATGCCCGACTGCACCATCTTCGAAGCGTCCGCGGCGGTGACCCGGGTGCAGCGCGCGCTGGCCCAGCGCGCGGTGGTGCACGAGGACCAACGCGTGTTCGTCAGCTTCAGCGCCGGGGTGGCGATGCGCCGCGCCGGCGAGACCCAGGACGTGCTGGTCAAGCGCGCCGACCGCGCCCTGTACGAGGCCAAGAAGGCGGGCAAGAACCGGGTGGTTTCGGCGGATTAGTGCCGGCGCATGCGCCTGCACGGGATTGGGGATTGGGGATTCGGGATTGGCAAAAGCGAGCGCTCCGCTGTTGCGAATCCCCAATCCCGAATCCCTACTCCCGGCCTTTCCGCAGCTTCTGAAACAGCACCACAGCCCCCAGCACCAGCGCGCCGGCGACGATGCCGACCAGCGCGTTGCCCAGGTTGAGCACCACGCTGCCCCAGGCGCCCTGCGGCGCGATGCCTTCGAGGGCGTGGTGCAGCGGGCCGATGCTGTGCACCAGGATGCCGCCGCCGACCAGGAACATCGCCGCGGTGCCGGCGATCGACAGCACCCGCATCAGCCACGGCGCCAGCCACAGGATGCCGCGGCCGATCGCCGCGGCGGCGGCGCCCTTGCGGGTCAGGTACAGGCCCAGGTCGTCGAGCTTGACGATGCCGGCAACCAGGCCGTACACGCCGACCGTCATCGCCAGGGCGATCGCCACCAGCACCATGATCTGCTGGGAGAACGGCACTCCGGCGACCACGCCCAGCGACAGCACGATGATCTCCGCGGAGAGGATGAAATCGGTGCGGATCGCACCCTTGATCTTGTCCTTTTCCAGCGCGACCACGTCCACCTTCGCGTCGGCCAGCGCCTGCAGCTGCTGCGCATGGCGCTGTGCGTCCTCGTCCTTGGAATGCAGGAAGCGGTGCGCCAGCTTCTCCACGCCCTCGAAGCACAGGAACGCGCCACCGATCATCATCAGCGGGGTGATCGCCCACGGCAGCCAGGCGCTGATCGCCAGCGCCGCCGGCACCAGGATCGCCTTGTTGAGCAGCGAACCCTTGGCCACCGCCCACACCACCGGCAACTCGCGGTCGGCGTTGACCCCGGTGACCTGCTGCGCGTTCAGCGCCAGGTCGTCGCCGAGCACGCCGGCGGTCTTCTTCGCCGCCACCTTGGTCAGGATCGACACGTCGTCGAGCAGCGAGGCGATATCGTCGAGCAGGGTGAACAGGCTGGCGCCGGCCATGCGGGATTCCATTCGGGGGGATGAACGGCGATTCTCGCCGATTCCGCGCGCCCGGTGCGTGAGCGCTGCCGCCCCCGGCCTCAACCGCGCATAACGCCGGCTCGGCTACCGTGCGCGGCAGCCCCCTGCTGCCGCGAAGGAGACCCATGGACCAGTTCCTCACCGCCCCGCGCGCGATCGTCGACGACGTGCTCGACGCCGTCGCCGCGCTGCAACCGCTGCTGCGCTCGGACCCCGCCAGCGGCACCCGCATCGTGCTGCAGGCCGAGCGCGATCCCGCCCAGGTCGCGGTGCTGTCCGGCGGCGGCGCCGGTCACGAGCCGGCGCATGCCGGCTTCGTCGGCCCGGGCATGCTCAGCGGCGCCATCGCCGGCGACCTGTTCGCCTCGCCGGGGGTGGAGGCGGTGCTGGCCGCGATCCGCGCCTGCGCCGACGCGCCCGGGGTGCTGCTGGTGATCAAGAACTACACCGGCGACCGGCTCAACTTCGGCCTGGCCGCCGAGCGCGCCCGCGCCGAAGGCATCGACGTGGCCAGCGTGCTGGTCGCCGACGACATCGCCCTGCCCGACGCCGCACAGCCGCGCGGCATCGCCGGCACGGTGCTGGTGCACAAGTACGTCGGCCACCTGGCCCGCGAAGGCGTGCCGCTGGCCGAGCTGGCCCGGCGCGGCCAGGCCTTCGCCGACCGCCTGCTGTCGCTGGGCATGGCCCTGTCCAGCTGCACCGTGCCGGGCCAGCACGCCGGCCGCCGCGCGCCGGAGCTGGGCCTGGGCATCCACAACGAGCCGGGCACGCGCAAGGTGCAGCCGGCCGCGGTCGAAGAGGCGCTGGCGCTGGTGCTGGAGCCGCTGCTGGCGCAGGCCGATGCGCGCTACGGCGCCGACGCGCCGCTGCTGCTGATGCTCAACGACCTGGGTGGCTGCTCCACCCAGGAACTGGGCGTGCTGACCCGGCTGGCATTGCAGCGCATCGGCACCGAGCGGATCGCGTTGATGACGCTGCCGGCAGCGCTGATGACCTCGATGGACATGCATGGCTTCTCGATCACCCTGGCGCCGGCCGACGCCGACGTGCTCGCCGCACTGCGCGCGCCGGTGCAGACCCTGGGCTGGCCCGGCGTGCGCGTGCCGCACGCGCCCATCCACTTCACCCCGGCGTTGTCGCACGGCGACGCGCACCGGCACGGCGCCCGCGACCCGCAACGCGGCGCGGCCCTGGCGCGGGTCGCGCAGGCGCTGATCGGCGCGCAGGCGGAGCTGGACGCGCTCGACGCGCAGACCGGCGACGGCGATGCCGGCAGCACCTTCGCCGCCGGCGCCCGCGCCCTGCAGCAGGCGCTGGACGAGGATGCGCTGGCGACCGGCGCGGCCGCACCGTTGGCGCACGGCCTGGCAGCGGCGATCGAACGCAGCATGGGCGGTTCCAGTGGCGTGCTGCTGTCGATCCTGTTCACCACCGCCGCGACCGAACTGGGGGCCGGGCACGGCTGGGTGCCGGCGCTGCAGGCCGGCGTGGCGCGGATGCAGCACTACGGCGGCGCGCAGCGCGGCGACCGGACCATGCTCGACGCGCTGCTGCCGGCGCTGGAGGCCCTGGCGCGCGGCGGCGGCACCGACGACGCGGCGCGCGCGGCACGTGCCGGCGCCGATGCCACCGCGCAACTGAGCCAGGCCCGCGCCGGCCGCTCGGCCGCGGTGCCGGCGGACGCGCTGCGCGGCGTGGTCGATCCAGGCGCCGAGGCGGTGGCGCGCGCCTTCGCGGCGTGGGGCCGGTGACCGCCGGGAGCGCCCTCTGCCAGACGGGCGCGAACCTGTAGGAGCGGTTTCAACCGCCACGAGCGGAGCTGGCCCGTTGTCTGACCTCGGACGCAGTCGGGACTGAAGTCCCTCCCACAGTGCACCCACCAGGCGCACGGCAGGTCTCTGTGGGAGCGACTTCAGTCGCGACGAACGGAGCCGGGAAGCGCGGCGGCTTCGCGACCTGAGGCCAACGCTGCCGTTTTTTTTGTAGGAGCGGTTTCAGCCGCGACACGCTCTACGGAGACTACCTGTCGCGGCTGAAGCCGCTCCTACAAGGAACTGCGGTGCGTGCGTGCCGCGGGCGCCGCGCCGATGCTACTGCGCCGCGGCAGCCTCCGCAGCCTCCGCAGCCCGCAGCGCTTGCGCCACCGCCTGCAGCGATCCATGCGCCGAACCGGGCTGCAGCGCCAACGGCTGGGTCTTGCCGTGCACGACCACCTCCATCCGCTGCGGCACGCCCTTGGCGTCGCCGACGATGCGGTAGGTGGTGGCGGCGCGGGCGAAGCTCAGCGTGTGCCGCACGGCATCGTAGGCGAAGGTTTCCTCCTCGCCATCCGGATACAGCAGCTCCACCTGCTGCTGCGCGCCGATCGCCGCGTAGTACGGCGTGCCGGACGCGCCATCGCCATCGTTGGCGAACACCACGATGCGCTTGCCGGACGGCGCCAGGCGGAATTCGAGCAGGATCTTGCGGGTGCCCAGCGCCGTGCCGCCCTCCTCGTCCCACAGGTAGTGCTCCTGCGCCACGCGCTTGCCGCCCTGGTCGCGGTAGCGCGTTTCCTGGGTCAATCCCGGCCCCTCGGCCCTGGCGTCGTCGACCAGCTCGCGCTGCAGCAACGGCTTGCCGTCGCGCACCGTGTACACCGCGAATTGGTGCCAGCAGCAGCCATCCTTGGTCATGGTGTGGATCTCGCGCGCCTTCGCATCCACCTGGAACAGGCCGCAATTGCTCTGCGCCAGTTCGGTGAACTCCGGGCTCGGCGCGAAGCCATCGGCGGTACCCAGGTACACCTGGTACGACGGGCCGTGGTAGCAGCTGTTCTGCCCGTCCATCAGCGCCAGGTCCTTGATCCCGTCGAAATTGAAATCGTCGTAGATCAGCACGCTCTGCTCGCCGTACGGCAGTTCGTGCACGTTGGCCTTGACCTTGCCGCCTTTGGCGTCGGTGTCCAGCACCAGTTCGGGCGAAGCCACCTCGATCAGCGGCGTGGTGCCGCCGCGCCCGAACACACGAATGATGCCGGGGCGGAACACCTCCTCGTTCGCCTCCACCTCCAGCGTCGCCCGGTAGCGGTCGGAAAAATCCTGGACCTTGTAGGTGACGTGTTCGCTGCCGGCGAACGCCTGCGCGTCGAAACCCTCGTCGGCATGGCGATCCGTCTCCGCTGCCGCCGTCGCCGACACCAGCGCCCCCAGCAAGACCAGGCCGCAGCGCCACACGGCACGCATGGGTACGGGAATGGCGCGCGCGGAGGGAAACAGCATGACGAATCCTGGGTAGCGGCAGCCTGTGCCTGGACGCGGAAGTCTAGAGCAGCCGCCGCACTTGCGCCGGCACACGCCGCCCCGGTCGCCAATGCCGCCGCACCGCCGGCGGATTCACCGGGCGACGACCCCGCCCCGGCCACACTGGCCACCGCATTCCCTGCCTACCTGGAGCCTGACCTTGAGCGCGACGCCCGACGCTGCGGAGACCACGCAGGTAGTCGGCGGCCTCAGCCGCCGTACCCAGATCCTGCGCCTGCTGCTGCGCTACCGCAGTTCCGGGGTGTTCTCCGGCATGGACATGGACGCCGCCGACGGCGTGCACGAACTGCCGCCGGAAGGCACGCCCGAGCAGTTCGTCACCGACCTGGAAGCGCTGGGCCCGACCTTCGTCAAGCTCGGGCAGATGCTGTCCACGCGTCCGGACGTGGTGCCGCCGGAATTCGCCACCGCGCTGGAGCGGATGCAGGAAAACACCGCGCCGATCCCGGTGGAACGCATCCGCGAGATCGTCGAGGCCGAACTCGGCGTGGCGGTCAACAAGGCCTTCTCCGCGTTCGACGACACGCCGCTGGGCACCGCCTCGCTGGCGCAGGTGCACCGCGCCGCGTTGCGCGACGGCACGCCGGTGGCGATCAAGGTGCAGAAGCCGGAGGTGGCCGCGCAGGTGCGTTCGGACCTGGAAGTGCTGAAGAGCTTCGCCAGCGCCGCCGACAAGCTGACCGGGCTGGGCCGGCGCATCCGCTTCGCCGACTGGCTGGCCGAGTTCGGCAAGGCGCTGCTGGCCGAGCTGAACTACGAAGCCGAAGCGGAGAACCTGGCGCGCTTCGGCGAACACCTCAAGCCGTTCCCGCAGCTGTGGGTGCCGCAGCCGATCTGGGACCTGAGCAGCCGCAAGGTGCTGACCATGCAGCTGGCCGAAGGCGTGCGCGTGGACAAGATCTCCGGGCTGCGCCGCACCGAGCAGCCGATGGACGACCTGGCCGCGGCGCTGGTGCGCGGCTACCTGGACCAGATGTTCGTGCACGGCGAGATCCATGCCGATCCGCATCCGGGCAACCTGCGCGTGCTGAGCGACGGGCGCCTGGCGATCTTCGACCTGGGCATGGTCGCGCATGTGCCGCCGAAGCTGCGCGAGCGCCTGCTCAAGCTGCTGTTCGCCGCGGTCGATGGCCGCGGCGAGGAAGTGGCCGAGGAAACCATCGCGCTGAGCACGCGCCTGGAGGACTTCGACGAAGACCGCTACCAGCGCGAGACCGGGCAGATGATCGCGCGCTACGCCGCGCACGACGCCACCTCCGAAGGCCGCGTGGTGCTGGACCTGGTGCGCATCGCCACCGCCTACGGACTGCGCACGCCGCCGGAACTGAGCCTGCTCGGCAAGACCCTGCTGAACCTGGAGGCGGTGTGCCGCGCGCTGTCGCCGCATCTGGACACGCGCAGCGTGGTCGAGGACCAGCTGCAGCACGTGATGCGCGCGCGGCTGAAGAAGTCGTTGTCGGCGGCGAACCTGGCCAGCGAGGCGATGGAGATGCAGGCGCTGCTGCGCGAGGGCCCGCGCAAGCTGTCGGACATCCTGTCGCTGGCCGCCGACAACCGCCTGCAGGTGCGCGTGGCCGGGCTGGAAGAATCGCGGCTGATGGAAAGCCTGCAGAAGATCGCCAACCGCGTCGCCGCCGGCATCGTCACCGCCGCGCTGATCCTGGCCTCCACGCAGATGATGCGCATCGACACCGGCGCCAAGCTGTTCGGCTATCCGGCCATCGCGATGGTGCTGTTCCTGCTCGGCGTGGCGCTGGGCCTGGGCATCGTCGCCAGCGCGGTGCTGTTCGACCGGCGCGCGCACGCCCGCGAAGAGCGCGGGCGGCGCTAGGCCGCGCCGCCGATGCCCGGATGGGTCGCGCCGGGTTTGTCGGGTCGCCAGCCGGTACGGCGCTGCTTGTCGCCTGAGACCCGCGGCCAGGTCGTGCGCCGCCGGATGGCCGACGGCAGGCACGCCCGGCAGCGGCACGCCGGCGCAGGCGCGCCCCGCAGCACGGCCCATGCATGGGCACGCCGTTCGCCTCCTTCCTTTTGCCGCATCCGCTGAAAAGCGTGGCGCGACCTGCACGAGGCCCGGTGACACACGCCACCGGAATGATGCCGCTAGACTGAGGCCCGGCGTCTTGCTGCGGAGCGGTTTCGATCGCGACGACCGTTGCGGCTTCGCGTGAATCAATGCACAGCAGATCAGCGCTCATGGACGAAGGAGCAAAGCGGCCTGTGCATGCGCGATGGGAAAACGACATTTTCCATGCCATGCGAGCAAGCGCCGGCAAAGCTGCAAGGCTAACGCATCGAAAAAACGTCAGTAAATATCAGAAACTTCGATCATGTCACTGCATCCGAAACGCGTTGTCCCTGAGCAGATCAAGATCCACCGGCTGTTTGCCACACCCCTGGCTCAAATCGCGCATCCAGCGGCCGAACGTCTCAATCAAATGCTGAAAGAGGAGATCGATCGGAACAGGGCCGATAATCCGGCGGGCGTGCGCCACAGCAATTCAGGGGGATGGCAGTCCAGTGCGGACTTCAACGCGTGGGGCGGCGAAGGCTCCATGGCGCTGACCGCGTACGCCACGGAGTTGGCCTACGCGTTGACCGCCGTCTACCATCCGGAGCACGGCTTGGTCGTGCCCGAGTTCGAGTGGAAGATAAACGCATGGGCGAATGTCAACAATGCCGGGGATTCGAACGCGCAACACGCGCATCCCGGCGCATTCTGGTCGGGTGTCTACTGGGTGGATGACGGTTGCGACGATGGCCAGGAGGCTGGCGGAGAACTTCAGTTTCTCGACCCCAGAGGGGTCATGCCCTCGCTCTACAATCCGGAACTCAAGATCCGGATCGCGGGCTGCCTGAGTGCCGGATTGACGACCTCCATCGCGCCCGAGAGCGGCACGCTGGTCATGTTCCCTTCCTGGCTGCTGCACTCGGTCAGCCTGTTTACGGGGTCGCGCCCGCGCATCTCGGTCGCGTTCAACTTCAGCGTCTGAGCGAAGGCAACCGTGCCCGGTCGGGCAGCGCCGCGGACCGGCATAGAGTGAAAGCGCCGCCGCCCGCGCTCACGGCTCCTTGCGCAGCAGCCGCACTTCCTGCGGCGATTCCAGCGCGATGCCCTCGTCGGCCAGGCGCTGCAGCAGGCTGAAGAACAGATCGCTGCGGATGCCGTAGACCAGCCGCGGATTGCCGACGTAGGCGAAGCTGTTGAGGGTGACGTGGCCGCTGGCGATGGAATCGATGAACACCGACGGCGCCGGCTCCTCCAGCACGCCCGGATGCGCGGCATAGAGTTCCAGCAGCAGCGCGCGCAGCTTGGCCATGTCGGTGCCCAGCGACACCGCGAACTGGATCTGCACCCGGCCCAGCGGCCCGGCCAGGGTCATGTTGCGCAGGGTCTTGGTGATCAGCTCGGAGTTGGGCACGATCAGCGTGGAGCGGTCGCCGACCTGGATCTCGGTGGACCGCACGCTGATCTTGCGCACGTCGCCTTCCTGGTCGCCGATCTTGACCCAGTCGCCGATCTTGACCGGGCGCTCGGCCAGCAGGATCAGCCCGGACACGAAGTTCTGGATGATCGACTGCAGGCCGAAGCCGATGCCCACCGACAGCGCGCTGACCACCAGCGCGATCTGCGCCACCTCGATCCCCGACGCCGCCAGCGCGCACAACGCGGCCAGCAGGATGCCGACATAGCGGGCCACGGTGCTGACCGAATTGCGCGAGCCGTCGTCCAGTTCGGTCTTCGGCAGGTAGGTCTCGGTCAGCCAGCCATGGATGTATTGCATCGCCAGCAGGCCCACGCCCAACACCAGCGCCGCGCGCAATACGGCGCCCGGGTACAGGTGGCTCTTGCCGATCGGGATGCCCTGCGACAGCACCGAGAACCAGTCGGTGATGGTCGAGACGTTGGTCCCGAACGGGATCAGCAGTGCGCCCACGCCGATCAGCAACAGGCACACGCGCAGCACCGCCGAGGTCAGCACCCCCGCCTGCTCAAGGCGGCTGGCGCGCACGCCGAACGCCCCGTTGGCGGCGCGGCCGATGCGGCCTTCGCTAGCGAACAGCCACAGCGCGAAATCGTCGGCGAAGGTCATCAGCAGGCGAATCGCGCCGACGATCATGGTGATCCAGATGATCTGCCGGGTGATGAACAGGCCCAGGTACAGATAGCCCAGCAGCGACGCCAGCAGCGCCACCACCACCGCCACCCGCACCAGCACCCCGACCAGCGCCAGCGCGCCGCCATGCTGTCCCGGCGGCGGCGGCTGGCCGTTTTCCAGCGCCTGCGCCGCGGCCTCGGCGTACTGGCGCCGGCGCAGCCGCGACAGGCTGGTCAGGATCGCCAGGATCAGCACCGCGTACGCCAGCGCGATCACGCCGTCGGCGGCCACCGTCGCCGAGGCGCTGGTATGGCTGGCGCGGTTGATCACCAGCAGCATGCTGCTGACCCAGGCCAGCGTCGCGGTGGCCCAGGTGTACTTGCGCAGGCGCCGCGCGGTGGCGTCGTCGATCGGGAACAGCCGCCACGACGGCTGGTTCGGCAACAGCACGCTGGCGCCCAGCGAGCCCATGAACGCGGCGGCGAAGCTGTACACGACGAAGCCGCGCAGCACGCTCTCCAGCGCGGTCGGCACCGCGCCGATGCCGCGCAGGCTCTCGGCCAGCACCAGCGCGGCCAGGCCGGGGGTCAGCGTGCCCAGCAACAGGAACCACAACGCCAGGCCGGAGCGGCGCAGGCGGCTGCCCGGCGCGCGCGACATCGCGTAGCGCTTGCCCAGCCAGCGCAGCAGGTAGCGCAGCGGGAACAGCAGCACGAACGCGATGGTCAGGCCGATGCCGAGCGCGCCGGCGCCGTTTTCGGCGATCGCGTCGTCCAGCGCCTTTGCGCCCACCTGGTACAGGGCGAGCAGGCGATCGCGGTCGCCGGGGAAATCGCTGGCGATCTGCCGCCACAGCGACGGCGACAACGGCGAGGTCGAACGCAGCGACAGCTCCTGGCTGAAGTGCTCGGCCTGCACGTTCTCGATTTCCTCGCCGAGCTGCTTGGCCTCCACCGCCAGCAGCTTGCCGCGCTTGATCCCCGAATCCAGCGGCGCGCGCTGCTTGGCCAGGTCCTTGCGCTGCGCGGCGATGTCCTTCGCCTCGCCGTCCGCCGCCGGGCCGAGCTGCTGCAGCCGCGCATCGACCTGGGCCAGCTGCGGGGTCAGCGCCGCGACCGCGGCCTCGGCATCGCGCTGCGCATCGGCCACCTGCCCGATCAGCTTGCGCAGCGACTCCTGGTCGTCGGCGTTGTCCACGCTGCGCCGCGCGTCCTGCAGGGTCTGCTCGGCGCCGCTCAGCAAGGCCTGCGGGTCGGGCGCCTGCGGCTCGTCCTGCGGCTGCGCGCTCGCCGCCGCGCTCAGGCACAGGAACAGCAGCAGCAGCGAACGGCGCAACAACGGCAGCAGCACGGCGGAACGGGAAGGCAGGCGCACGCGGGGGACCGGCAGTGAAGCGCGGACCACCGCGCGTGCGGCGCAATATACGGCGTGGCGCTTGAACAGGGCCAGCGGCACGGGGCCGGCGGGCATCTGTCGCGGCTGAAGCCGCTCCTACAGGCGCGCTCTTGTAGGAGCGGCTTCGGCCGCGACCGGGTCTCATTGCCCCGCCCCGGCCTGCGTCAGCAACACGATCTTGCCGATATGCGCGCTGGATTCCATCCGCGCATGCGCCTGCGCCGCCTCGGCCAGCGGGAAGCAGCGGTCCAGCTGCGGCTTGATCCGGCCCTGTTCCAGCTGCGGCCAGACCTGCTGCTCCAGCTCGCGCGCGATCGCCGCCTTCTCCATCACCGAGCGCGCGCGCAGGGTCGAGCCGGTATGGGTCAGGCGCTTGGCCAGCAGCGGCATCAGGTCCAGCTCGCGGACCTTGCCCTGCTGGATGCCGATCTGCACGATGCGCCCGTCCAGCGCCGCGGCCTGGTAGTTGCGCGGCAGGTAGTCGCCGCCGAGCAGGTCCACGATCACGTCGGCGCCGCGGCCGCCGGTCAGGCGCAGGGTCTCGGCGACGAAGTCCTCGTCGCGGTACAGGATCGCCGCCTGCGCGCCCAGCGCCAGGCTGGCGGCGCGCTTGTCGGCCGAGCCGACGGTGCTGATCACGCGCGCGCCGAAGGCCACGCCCAGCAAGGTGGCGACGCTGCCGATGCCGGAGGTGCCGCCGTGCACCAGCAGGGTCTCGCCGGCCTGCAGGCGGCCGCGCTGGAACACGTTGGCCCACACGGTGAAGAAGGTCTCCGGCAGCGCCGCGGCCTCGGCCAGGCTCAGCGGCGCCGGCACCGGCAGCGCGTTGCGTTCGTGCACCACCGCGTATTCGGCATAGCCGCCGCCGGCGACCAGCGCGCACACCGCATCGCCGAGCCGATAGCGCTCCACGCCCTCGCCCATCGCCACCACCTCGCCGGCGAACTCCAGTCCCGGCAGCGGCGACGCGCCGGGCGGCGGCGGATAGCTGCCGCGGCGCTGCATCACGTCGGGGCGGTTGACCCCGGCCGCGGCCACCCGCACCAGCAGTTCGCCGCGGCCCGGATGCGGCAGCGGCAGGCGCACCGGCACCAGCACCTCCGGCTCGCCGGGGTGGCGGATCTCGATCGCGGTCATCGAATCGGGGAGCGAAGCGGCGGACATGGGGGACATGGCGGGCACCTGGGCAAAGACGGCGCAGCGCCACGCGGGCGCACAGCGCGGGAACCGCGATGATCAGCCTTCGCCGCGTTGCGATCCGTGATGGCGCGCGCAGGGTTCCGTCCGGACCAAACACCGTCCGCTCGGAAATTGGAGGGATGCCGTGAAATCCCTGTAGGAGCGGCTTCAGCCGCGACAGGATTTATCGGGAATGCCTGTCGCGGCTGAAGCCGCTCCTACAGGGGCGCGACGCGGCGAGACATCCGCGCTAGTCGCCAGCTGCCGCCTGCACCGGCCACGGCGTCAACGCCGGCACGTCGGCCTGCACCTGCTGCGGGTCCAGCCGCGCCTGCAGCGCCGGCAACGCGACCGCCAACGGGCAGCGCAATCGGCCGCCGCAACCCGGCAGCGGCCAGCGCCGCTCGCGCAGCCGGCCGCCGTCGAAGCGGTTGTCGCGCAGCGCCTGCAAGGTCGGCACCACGCTGCGCAGTTGCAGATAGTCGCGGCCGCCCTGCCGCACCAGGTCCAGCAGCAGCGCTCCGCCGGGCGGATAGGCATCGGGCTGGCCGCGCACCGGGCCGGGCACGCCGAGCAGGCCGGCCAGATGCGCCAGGTTGGTGTCGTGGCCGAGCAGCAGCAGCGCGCGGGTGTCCGCTGACGCCAGCGGCGCCACTGCCGGGGTTTCTCCGGCGGCGGCCTGCAACGTCGCCAGCAGGTGCGCGAGCAGGTTGGAGCCGCCGGCACGCGCCGCCGGCAAGGCGCGCTTGCTGTGGTCGAAGGAGGCGTTGTGCAACCCGATCAGGCGTTGCAGGGAAGTCGCATCGGCGCGACCCCACGCCACCTGCGCCAACGGCAGGCCCTGCGCGTATTCCAGCATCAGATTCTCGGCCAGGCTGCCGGCGGTCTTCAGCAGCTTTGCCGCCTGCGCGGGATCGTCCAGCGGCTGCGGATCGTCCAGGCGCGGCGTGCCCTGGCCAGGCGCCTGCGCGGCGCAGGCGGCGCCCCGGCAGCCGGACAGGACCTGCTGCAGCGCGCGCAACCGCGCACGCGTGGCCGCATCCGGATGCAGCGGCGCGGCCACCGCGTCGTCGTCCTTGTCGTCGTTCCTGTCCTTGCCGGCCGCGTAGTGGAACAGCGGATTGTTCTGTGCGCTCGGCAGCGCCAGATACTGGGCGCGGCAGCCCGGCTGCAGGCCTTCGCCGAAGGCCGCGGCGCTGGCGTGGTTGCGCGGCGTGCTGTCGGCGATCAGCACCACCTGTGCCTGGCCGCAGTCAGGCGCCAGCACGCCCTCCTTCAGCCAGCGCTGCCGGTAGCGCGCGCCCAGCGCCTGCATGCCCGCTGCGCCATGCGCTGTGAGCATGCCCGGCGCCACCGGCCATTGCGGCCATGGCTGCGCCGCGTACCTGGCCAGCGCCTGCGGATCCTGGGTCGGCGCGCGCACGCCGTGGCGCATCACCACGATGGTCAGGCGCACTTGCGCTGGCGCGTTTGCGCCGGCGGCCGCGGCCGGCAATGCCGCCGCGGCCAGCAGCAACAGCGCCGCCACGCGATGCAGGCGGCGCCGCGCAAGCGTGGCGGTGATGGGTGCCTGGATGGAAACATGCATGCCGCCGGCCTCAGAACTTCAGCGACAGGTCGAGGAACACGCCGCGTCCGGCCAGGCCGAAGTACAGCGGCTGGTTGTCGGAAGAGCGCGCGCCGGCGTAGCCGATCAGGGCATGCCGATCGAGCAGGTTGTTGACGTCCATGCTGATCGAGTAGCCCTTCAGGCCGTACGGGCCATGCGTGCTGCGATAGCCCAGCGCCGCATCCAGGCTGGCATAGCCGCCCAGACGCTGGTCGTTGCCGAACACGGTGGCGCCGCTGGCGTCCGTGGTGTTGTCCACGCCGTACTGCGCGCCGACCACTTTCTCCATCAACGAACCGAAGTAGCCGGTGCCGCTGTTGTAGAGCAGACCCAATGCCCCGGTCACGTGCGGGGTGCCGGCGACCTGGGTGCTGCTGTGCTTGTAGGTCGCCTCGTTGTAGCTGGCGTTGGCGTACAGGCTCAGCGTCGGCATCAGCGCATAGGTGGCTTCGGCCTCGGCGCCGCGGTACACCGCGCCGCCGCCGTTGACGTAGGCGCTCTCGGTGCCGCTGTCGGTGGCGACCAGGGTCTGGCTGATGTAGTTGCTGAAGTCGATGTAGTAGACGTCGGCGCCGAAGGTCAGGCCGCGCGCGGCGTAGCTGGTGCCGAGCTGGTAGTTGCTGGTCAGCTCCGGCTGCAGGCCGCGTGCGCCGTTGAGTTCGATCACGTCGATCGGCGGCGCCAGGAAGCCGCGCGCGGCCTGCACGTAGCCGCTCCAGTGCTCGTTGAAGGCATCGTGCAGGCTCAGCGACGGCAGCGTCGCGTCGTAGCTGGCGCTGGTGTAGGACGGCGCCGGCGGGGTGCTCTTGTTGAGCTGCGCGTCGAGTTCGCGCTCGACCCGCGAATAGCGCACGCCGGGACTGAGGGTCAGCGTGTCGCTCAGCTTCCAGTCGTACTGCACGTACGGCTGCAGCGTGTCGGTGCGGTCGTGCAGCTGGTAGTTGTACAGATAGCCGTACTTGGTGCCGCTGGCCGCACCGGTGGTCATGTCCACCGGCAACTGCTCGCGTTCGTCCAGGTTGCGCTCCACCCACACGCCGGTCTGCAACTGACCCGGGCCCAGATCGCGCGCCAGCCGCAGCACGTCGCCGAAGGCGTGGAAATCGTTGTCCGACAGCTTGCCGGGCACGTCGGTAGCCGACTTGGACAGCTTCTTGCCGGTGCTGGAGTAGAAGGTCACGCCGTTGTCGGCGGCGCTCTCGCTGGTGGGGATGCTGCTCTTGGCGGCGGTGTGGTCGAAGCTGTTGTAGTAGACCTTGTTGTCGAGTTCCCAGTCGCCCAGGCGGGTGCTCAGGCCGAGGTAGCTGAAGCTGGAGTAGTACGCGGCGCTGTTGTAGCCGGTGTAGTTCTGCAGGGTCGGATCGTTGCCCAGGCCATAGCGCCAGCCGTGCTGTTCGATCTGCGCGCGGGTGGCGCCCTGCACGGTGTTCTGGTGCTCCTGGTTGTAGCTGCTGACGAAGGTCAGCGTGGTCGCCTCGCCCAGCTCGGTGACGGTCTTGACGAAGGCGTGCTCGCGGCGGTCGTCGGTGCCCTTCAGGTAGGTGTCGCTGGCTTCCTTGGACAGATCGGCGAACACGCGGGTGTTGCCGATGTGCTCGTCGGCGCTGACGCCGGTGGACCAGGTGTCCCAGCTGCCGCCGGTGGCGTACACGGTGACGCCGTCCACCGCGCTGGGATTGCGCGTGCGCAGCGCCAGCGTGCCGCCGAAGGTGGCGTTGCCGATGGTGGCGCCACCGCCGGGGCCGCGATCGATCTCGGCCTGGCCGAGCACGTGGTTGTTGAAGTACGCGGACGTGGTGTGGTGCAGGTCGCTGGCGTCGCCGAACGGGATGCCGTCGAAGGTGATGTTGAACTGGCCGTCCTGGAAGCCGCGGATGCTGATGCCTTCGTTCTTGCCCAGGCCGGGGCCTTCCGGCGAGGTGGTGACCACGCTCGGCGCGTACTTGATGATGTCGTCGTAGTTCGCGTTCAGGCGCAGGCCGTCGCGGATGAAGCGTTCGTCGATCACCGAAGTCGGCTGGCTCGCCTCCAGCGGCGCGGCGCTGGGCGCCAGCGTGTCGACGCTGTTGGCGGTGACGTTGATCGGCGCCAGTTCGCGCGGGCCGTCGTCGCGGTCGCCGTTGTCGGCCGCCGGCGTGGCCGCGGCATGCGGCGCGCGCGGAGCGGCGGCACTGCGTTGCGCCGGCGCGGCGCTGCGCACGATGCTGACCGTGCTCGGGGTCGGCATGCGGTAGTCCAGGCCGGTGCCGGCCAGCAGTTTCTGCAGCTGCTGTGCCGGCGCCAATCCGGCCGGTGCGCCATTGCTGCGTTGCCCGGCCGCCAGTGCCGGGTCGTACATCAGTTGCAGGCCGCTGTTGCGTGCGAACAGTTCCAGCGCCTGGTCCAGCGGCATCGGCGCGATCGCCGGTGCGGCGGCGGCGACGGGGGCCGACCACGCCGGCAGCGAAGAAGTGCTGCCGAGCAGCAGGGCGATGGAGACGACGAGCGTATTGCGCATGGGACGTGCTACCGGAGGGGAGAGGAAGGCGGTCGTACGCACGCAGCGCGACGACCATGCCTACCTAGGAGTGCCGCACAGCGCCGCGCGGCTACCGGTATTTGCATGAATCTTTTCTTACATCGGCGCCGGTGCGCTGCGGATCGTCACCGCCTGCGCATCGCGGTGCACCTGCACGTTCGGCAGGCTGCCCAGATAGGCGACGAAGGCCTCCGGATCGCGCAGGTGGAACACGCCGCTGATGCGGCGCGCGGCCAGCGCCGGGTCGGCGATGCGCAACGGCTGCGTGGTGTAGGCGTTGAACAGCCGCGCCACCTCGCCCACGCTGCGGTCGTGCACGCCGACCTGTTCCGGCAACCAGGCGGTGGCGCCGGCGATGTCGGCATGCGCGTCCAGCCCCAGCAACTGGCCTTGCGGATCCAGCCGCGCCTGCTGGCCGCCGCCCAGGTCGGCCAGCTGCGCGCCCTCGCTCGGCAGCGCGCCGCGCCGCCACCACGAATGCGCGCCGCGCAGCACATGCACGCGTCCCTGCAGCACGGTGACGCGGGTGCCGCCGTCGTGTTGGTCGACGCCGAACACGGTGCCGATGTCGCGCAGCACCAGGGTGCCGACGCTGACCCGCAACGGCCGCGCCGGATCGTGGCCGAGATCGAACAGCGCCTTGCCGCGCAGCAAAGTGATGTCGCGGCGCTGCGCGCCGTAGCGCACCGCGATGGCGCTGCCGCGGTCCAGGCGCACCACGCTGCCGTCGGCCAGCGCCACCTCGCGCCCGGCATCGGCAGCGGCGGCGTAGACCGTCGCCGCGACCGTGTCCGGCGCCGCCAGCTGCGTGGCCACGCCGATCGCCGACAGTGCGAGGACGGCCGCCAGGCCGAACGCCCGACGCCGGTTGCGGCCGCGCTTGCCTGGCACCGGCGCCGCTTGCGATCGCGGCGGCGCCGCGCGGCCGAACTCGGGCCGCAACGGCACCACCACCGCGCCGCTGTGGCGCGCATGCGCGCACAGCTGTTCGCTGCTGGCCGGCTGCGAGTGCGCCGCGGCCTGCAGGTCCTGGTGCAGATGGGCGATGCCCAGGTATTCGGCCACGTGGGTGGGCGATTGCCGCAGCCAGGCCAGGAACTCGGCCTGCTGCACCGGCGCCAGCGGCGCTTCGCGCTGCGCCAGGTACCAGGCCGCAGCTGCCGCGGCGATCGGCGACTCACGCATAGCGCGCCATGCCCTGCCGGCACACCGCCAGACCCTTGATGATGTATTTCTTGACCATGTGGCTGGAGATCTGCAACCGCTCGGCGATGTCCTGGTAGCCGAGTTCGTCGCGGTAGCGCAGCACCATCGCCGCGCGGCATTTCGGCGGCAGCCGCGCCATCAGTTCGGCCAGGCGCTGCCGGCGCTGCGCGCGATGCACCTGCGCATCGGCTTCGCACGGCACCGCCAGCCGCTCCAGCACCTCGTCCAGGCAGGTGTCGCGCTGCGTGCTGCGCTGGTTGAGCAGCGCGTGCTCGCGCATCAGGTTGGCGGCGATGGTGAACAGGTAGGCTTCCGGATTGGCGATCTCCGGCGCATGCGCCTCGCTGCGCTGCAGGCGCAGCCACACTTCCTGCACCAGGTCCTCGGCATCCCATGCCGCAGCGCGACGGCGCAGGAAATAACGGCTCAGCGACGGCCGCCATTGCAGGAACAGCCGCGACAGGGCCGGCAAGGGTTCGGGACGCACCAGGCGCTCGCAGGGTCGGAAAGGCCTGCGATGCTGGTCGCGGCAGATGACAGTCCGATGACGCACGGGCAGCGCGGACGTGGATGACCGGCTGCGCCCCAGCCGGCATTCAGTTGCGCGCCGATGCCGGCTCCGTTCGCTCGAACGGCGGATGGAGCGCCGCCCGTGCCTCCTGCTCCATGGCCATGCATGCGGCGGCGGCGCATCCAGCGTTTCCCGTGCGGGACAGGATGTCCTTCGGACCGGCCTTCCGTTCCATCGGCCCCGCCCCATATCGGAAGGGTTGCCGTCTCCCTCTCGGCCGGCGTTCGCACCAAGGACCTCTCCATGACCGACCCTATCGTCCAGATCAAGCCCCTTGGCTTTCCGTGGGAAACGATCGATCCGTTCCTGTTCTGCGTCTACCACGACGATGCCTACCCCGCCGGCAATGGCGCGATGGGTCCGGCGGCGTCGCTGGCGGGCCGCGCCATCGGCCAGGACTTCAGCCGCAAGGACGGCTGGAGCATGTATCACGGCCGCGACGTCCCCGGTTTTCCCGGCCACCCGCACCGCGGCTTCGAGACCGTGACCATCGTGCGTCAGGGCCTGATCGACCATGCCGACTCGCTCGGCGCGGTGGCGCGCTTCGGCGCCGGCGACGTGCAATGGGTGACGGCCGGTGCGGGCCTCGTCCATTCGGAGATGTTCCCGCTGCTCGACACCACCGCGCCCAACCCGCTGGAACTGTTCCAGATCTGGCTCAACCTGCCGGCGCGCAGCAAGATGGTGGCGCCGCACTTCACCATGTTCTGGGCGCAGGACGTACCGCGCTTCACCGCCACCGACGCCGCCGGCCGCACCACCGACGTGGCCTGCGTGGCCGGCCGCGTCGGCCCGGTCGACGCCGCGCCCGGCAGCGCCGGCGGCCCGCTCGCGCCGCCACCGGATTCGTGGGCGGCGCAGGACGATGCGGACGTGGCCATCTGGACGATCCGCATGGCGCCCGGCGCACGCTGGACCCTGCCCGCCGCGCAAGGCCGGGGCACGCGCCGCAGCCTGTACTTCTTCAAGGGCGCAGCGGTGACCGTGGGTGGACGCGTGGTGGCCAGCCACGCCGCCATCGAGTTGCGCGCCGACCAGGCGGTCGAGTTGGTCAACGGCGACGCGGAGGCAAGCGAGTTCCTGGTGCTGCAGGGCCGGCCGATCGCCGAACCGGTGGCCCAACACGGTCCGTTCGTGATGAACACCCAGGCCGAGATCGCCCAGGCGATGGCCGACTACCGCCGCACCCAGTTCGGCGGCTGGCCGTGGCAGGACGAGGCGCCGGTGCACGGCCGCGATCCGAACCGCTTTGCGCGACATCCGGATGGGCGCGAGGAGCGGCCGGCGCCGCACAAGCCGCGCGTCCCCTGATCGGCGAGTCGCTTTCGCGCCAGACCCTCACCCCAACCCCTCTCCCGACGGGAGAGGGGCTAGTGCCTGTCCCCTTCTCCCACCGGGAGAAGGTGCCCCGAAGGGGCGGATGAGGGTACGGGCAAAGCCTCGCGCCCCCGAACTCCGAGAGACGCTTTCGCGCCGGACCCTCACCCCACCCACCTCCCAACGGGAGAGGGGCTACGCTCAGTAGCGCGCCGAGGCCAGCGCCTGCGCGCGCTCCAGTTGCTCGGCGATGCGCTTGCGCGCCTGCTGCAGTTCCTGCTTGGTCGCTTCCTGTTGCGCCGCCGGCACCAGCTCGGCATCGATCACCGCCAGCGCATCGGAATAGCTGCGCACCATCGTCGCCATGTAGGCGTTCATGTACGCCGAATCGTCCTTCTCCTGGTCCAGCGCCTGCAGCTGCGCCTTGCCCTTGGCCGCCTGCGCGGCGATCTTCTCCGCATCGCCGGGACCGCCCTTGCCGGCGTCCGCGGCCGCGGCGCCCTGGTGCGCGGCGACCACTTCGCGGGCGAAATCGGCGACGCTGCCGCTGACGTTGCGCGACAGCGCCTGCTGCGACAGCGCCACCGCATTGCCTTCCAGCACCTGCAGCATCGCCTTGGCCGAAGCGTCGCCGGCGATCGGCGCGCGCCCGCTTTCGCCGCCGACCGGGGCCGCGGTCGGCGCCGGCGAGGTCGCCGGTGCGGTGCGTGAGGTCTGGTCGCCCGGCTTGCCGCAGCCGCTCAGCGCCACGGCGGCCAGCGCCGCGAGAATCGAAAGCCGGGTCGTGATGCGCCTCGGGGTCATGGGGTGCTCCTGGTTGGTCAGCCGCTACCTTGCCCAGGCGGCGCGCAAACCCGCGTGAATCGCCGCGCTTTTTCGTGACGCGGCATTGACGTGGCCGGGCGCATGCAGTGGTCTGCCGCAACCGCGGCAGCGTGGAGACCGCACATGGCGAACAACGAGAAAACCGGCGACAAGGCGGGCAAGGCCGCCTCCAAGGTGCTCAGGGACGGACGCACCGGAAAGGACAGCAAGACCGCCGCGGCGTCGGCGCTGTCGCAGCGCCCGGACAAGAAGAAGGGCAAATAGGCTGTGGCCGGGGCC
>NZ_JACSQX010000010.1:57361-64914 GCF_014836395.1 Xanthomonas bonasiae | reverse complement strand
CCCCCCCCGGCCGCTAGAATGGTTGCATCGCCGTTACAGGCTCCAGAGCGTTCCGATCCGCCGATGACTCTCGCGCCCGACACCCGCGCACCGCGCAAGCGCGTGGCGCTGTACGAAGACGTGGCCGAACGGCTGCGGCAGAAGATCTACGACTACGTGCTGCCGCCGGGCGAGTGGATCGACGAGCCGGCACTGGTCGCCGAACTGGGCATCAGCCGCACCCCGCTGCGCGAGAGCCTGAAGCTGCTCGCCGCCGAAGGCCTGGTGCAGATCGAACCGGGCCGCGGCGCGCGCGTGACCCGGCTGAACCTGGAAGACCTCAACGAGCTGTTCCCGGTGATGGCGCTGCTGGAAGGCCGCTGCGCCTACGAGGCGGTGCGCAAGGTCGACGCCGCCGGCCTGGCGCGGCTGGAAACGCTGCACGCGCGCATGGAGCAGGCCGCCGACGAAGGCGACCTGGCCGAGTACTACCGGCAGAACTACCTGATCCACGAATCGGTGCAGGAATTCGCCGGCAACCCGTGGCTGATCCGCGTCACCCACGACCTGCACCGCATCCTCAAGATGCACCGCGGCCGCCAGCTGCTGGCGCCCGGACGCATGCAGCAATCGCTGTCCGAACACCGCGAACTGATGGACTGCTTCCGCCGCGGCGACGCCGAAGGCGCCGAGCGCACCATGAACCGCCACCTGCAAAGCCAGGGCAACGCCCTGGCGATGTACGTGGCCGCCGGCGGCAAGTTGAATGTGCCGGCGCCATTGCCTAGGGGCCGGGATTCGGGATTGGAGATTGGGGATTCGTAACAGCAGCATCTGCTGCGCGATGAGCAGATGCGCTGATTGAAACCCCACACAAAAAAGCGCCGACCAAGGGCCTGCGCTTTTCTGTGCAACTCACGTTGGATCAGCAACCGCGACCCGCTTTAACGAATCCCGAATGCCGAATCCCCAATCCCGGCCTCAAAGCCACCCCGGCACCACCAGCAGCAACCACGCCAGCAGCGGGCCGAACAGCACCACCAGGCCGCTGTAGATCAGGAAGCGCTTGTACAGCGACTCGCGTTCGTCCGGGGCGGCCGAGGCAACCACCAGCGCGCCGTTGGTCGAGAACGGGCTCACGTCCACCACCGTGGAGGAGATCGCCAGCGCGCAGATCACCCCGGCCGCGCCGAGGTGGCCCTGCAGCAGGAACGGCACCGCCAGCGGGATGGTCGCGCCCAGCACCGCCGCCGAGGAGGCGAACGCGGAGACGATGCCGCCGACGTAGCACACCAGCAGCGCGCCGAGCAGCGGGATGCCGATGTCGGACACGCCGTTGCCGATGTAGTCCACCGCGCCGCTCTCCTGCAGCACCGCCACGTAGGTGACCACGCCGCTGATCAGCAGCACCGTGGACCAGCTGATGCCGTCCACCGCACCCTTCTGCGCCTTCGGCGACAGCAGCGCCAGCGCCACCGCCACGGTCATCGAGACCAGGCCGACGTTGAGGTTGTAGATCAGCGAGGCGATGCCCAGGCCGAGCAGGCCGAACAGGGTCAGCACACGATCGCGGTTCAGGCTCACCGCGTCCAGCGCCACCGGATCGGTGGACAAGGTGCCGCCGCCGGCCGACAGCAATGCGCCATGGCCTTCGATCGCGAACTGGCGGTGCGAGGACTGATCGCCCACCGGCACGTAGTCGGCCGTGGCCAGCGACGGCGTCTGTTCGCGCCGCAGCAGCGCCAGGCCGCCGAAGGCGAAGAAGCAGATCAGCGCCATCAGCAGGTTGAAACCGAGGCTGGTCAGGAACACCGCCATCTCGGTCACGTCCAGCCCGGCCTTCTCCACCACCTTGTTGGTGATGCCGCCGTACACGCTGATCGGCGAGAACCCGCCGGCCTGCGCGCCGTGGATCACCAGCAGGCCCATCAGCAGCGGATTGATCCTGTACTGCTTGGCGAAGCGCAGCGCGACCGGGCCGATGATCGCCACCGCCGCAGGACCGAGCGCGCCGAAGGCGGTCAGCACCGCGGTGACCACGAACATCACCCACGGGATCGCCACGATCTTGCCGCGGACCGCGCGCACCGCCCAATGCACCAACAGATCGATGGTGCCGTTGTTGCGCGCGATCGCGAACAGATAGGTGATGCCGACCAGGGTCAGGAACAGGTCGCCGGGGAATCCGGCCAAGACCTCCTTCCCGTCCATGCCGACCCAGACGCCACCGATGATGAAGGCCAACGCGAACGCGACCGCGCCCATGTTGACCGGCAACGCCGTGGCCACGATGAACATGACGATCAAGCCGATGATCGTCGCGATTTGTGGACTCATGCGCCCTCCCGAGCTTGCTGGATCCGTACCACTGCCGCGAATGGCCACCCGCCATCCTGGGTCGTTCGCCAACTGCCTACCGCCGTTGCGGCGCGACGGCTCCCATCGCCGCCCCCTCCCGCCGCCACGGCTGCATCACTGCATGCGTTGCTCCGCCTGCCGCACCCAGGCCGCCGCCGCGGCCAGGCTGCCGAACTCTTCCACCGAGCGCGCCTGGCACTCCGGCAGCAACTCGCGTGCGATGCGCGCCAGCGCACCGCCCGGCCCCAGTTCCAGGAACACGCGCGCGCCGCGTTCGGCGGCCTGGCGCAGCGTTCCCGCCCAATCCAGCGTCGTCGCCAGCTGCGCCGACAAGGCGCCGATGGCGTCGTCGCGGTCGCCGATGCGGTGTCCGTCGATGCCGGCCAGCACCGCGGCGCGCGGCGCCGCCAGCGGCGCGGCGCGCAGATCGGCGGCGAAGGCCTGCGCCGCGCTCGCCAGCAACGGCGTGTGCGCAGCCACCGCCACCGGCAGGCGGGTGACCCGTGCGCGCTGCGCACGCGCCTGCCGCTCGCCGTGCGCCAGCGCATCGGCATGGCCGCCGAGAATCAGGTGATCGTCGCCGTTGACGATGGCGATATGCAGCCCGGTCTGCGCGCACAGCGTCTCGGCCGCGTCGCGCAGCAGACCCTGCACCGCGATCAGGCCGTCGCCATTGCGGCTGGCCGCATCCATGCGCTGCGCGCGCCGCACCGCCAGCGCCAGGCAGGCGGACGCGTCCATGCCGCCGACCAAGGCATGCGCGGCCAGCTCGCCGATGCTGTAGCCGAGCAGCAACGCCGGCGTCGACAGTTGCGGCAGCAGCGCCGCGGCATTGGCCAGCACCGCAGCGCACACCAGCGGCTGCGCGATCGCATTGTCGTAGCGCGCGTCGTCGCCGGCCAGCGCGCGCGGATCGGCGCCGAGCACCTGCGCCGCCGCGGCCAGCACCGCCTCGGCTGCAGGTTCGCCGACGACGTAGTCGAACATCGCCGGATGTTGCGCGCCCTGTCCCGGGCATAGCAGCGCCAGGCTCATACGCCCTCCTGGCGCTGCAGGAAGCAGGCGCAGGCGAGCAGGTCGGCGCTGCCGCCCGGGCTGAGCCGGCGCGCGACGAAGGCCTCGCCGATGCGCGACAGCTGCTGCCGCCAATCCGGCTGCGCCGCGCCGCCAGCCTCGAGGAACGCACGCGCGCGGCGTTGCGCGAAGCGCAGCCCGTCGCGGCCGCCGCGATGCAGCAGATTCAGATCGTCGGTCTGCGCGATCAGCTGCAGCAGGGTCTGCGCCAGCGCTGCATCCTGCGCCAGGCCTGCGCGCAACGCCGCGCGCAGGCTCGGCAGCGCCACCTGGCGCAGCAGCGGGAACCCGGCCGCCGCCTGTTCGCGCACGCCGGCCACGCCATGCAGGCGGCGCATGCGCTGGCCGTGGCTGTGCGGGTCCAGCGGCGCGTCCAACAGCGCATCGCGCCAGACGCCGACTGCGTTGCAGACCGCCACGCCATCCGGCATCGCCTGATTCGGGCTGCGCAGCCGCGCCGCCGCCGCGACCAGCAGGCCCAGGCTGAAAATCGCGCCGCGATGGGTGTTGACCCCGCCGGTGGCGCGCAGCATGGCGCGCTCGGCACCGATGCCGAGTTCGCGCAGCGCGGGGAACGCCGCACCGGCCGCGGCGGCGGCGGCGATCGCGACGAAGTAGCCGCGCAGCGCGAACAGGCTGCGCAGGAACGTGGACGCGTCCATGTCGTCGTGGCTGCCGCGATCGAATGGCGTGACCAGGCCCGGCTTCGGCGCGCAGGCCAGCTCGGCATGCAGGCTGGCGACGGCGAGACGGCCGAGGCGGTGCGGCGTGCTTGCGGCATCGTGCGCGTTCGCCGTTGCGTTCGTGGGTACTGAAGCGGCTCGCGGACAGCTAACGAATTGCACTGGGACTTCGGCCCCAACCGCTTCCGGCATCGGAAAGACAGCGGCTTCGCTCGTCGCGGCTGAAGCCGCTCCTACAGGAACTTGCGAGCTGTTCGCCGGGCGCACTGTGGGAGGGACTGCAGTCCCGACAAGGTCAGGTCGCAGCACCTCCATTGCTTCACTCGTCGCGACTGAAGTCGCTCCCACAAGGGACTTGCGTCCTGCTCGCAGGCTGCACTGTAGGAGCGGCTTCAGCCGCGACAGACAAGCAAAGCCACCAAGGTTTCTCACTTCGTTCGTCGCGGCTGAAGCCGCTCCTACAGAGGCTTGCGGATGGTCGACCACCTGCACTGTGGGAGGGACTTCAGTCCCGACGGCTTCCGAAGCCGGAAGCTCCGAGGCTGCGTTTGTCGCGGCTGAAGCCGCTCCTACAGGAGTCAGCGAGTGATCCGCCGGGTCCACTGTAGGAGGGGCTTCAGCCCCGACCGCTTCTGGCGCCGACACGTCCGCGCTTGCGGGCGCCGACGACGCCGGGAAGCAATCGTATTCCACGCCGCGCCCAGCCTGCAGATCCATCACGCCCCCCATGCCTGCAGCAGCTCGGCGCGCGGCTGCAGCCGGCAGTCGCGCAGCGCCTTGACCAGCAGTTGCGCGCTGTCGCCGGCCAGCTCGCGCCAGCTCACCGCGTTGCCGTCGGGCAGCAGCACTTCGCCATCCACGCGATGCCCGTGGTGCTGTTCCCAGCGCGCCAGGTCGGCGAGCAGCGCGGAGGCCTGCGCCGGCGATGGCACCGGCCACAGCAGATCGATGTCCGAACCGGCCTGCACGTAGGGCAAGCCGGTCAGCGCCTGCCAGGCGAAGGCGCCGAATACGCGCGGGATCAGGCCATGCGTGGCGGCCAGCGCCTGCAACTCGCGCAGCGGCACCTGCCACGCCGGCACTGCCGGCCGCTGCGCGCAGACTTCGTCCAGCGTCAGCGGCGCGCGCTGCCGCACCACCGCATCGCGCTCGGCCGACAGCGACAGCCGCTGTTTGCCTTCGGCCGGCGGCAACGGCACGCCCAGGCGCAGCAGCTGCGCGTCGTCGCTGCGATCGCCGCGCGCGACGATCGCCGGATGGCCGGCCGCGAACCAGTCGCGCCGGCGCGCCTGCGCGCCCGGCGTGCGTGCCTGCCATGGCGCATCGGCCGCCAGCCAGACCAGGTCGTGCCGGGCGAGCGGCTCATACATGGCCGGCGGCGACCTCCGCGGCGATCGGCGCAGCGAGCAGGCGGCCATTGCGCTCGGCGCCGCGCTGCGCGCGGACATCGCCGTGCAGCGGCGCCTGCAGCGCGGCGACCAGCGCCTGCGCCAGATCGCCCTGCCACAGCGCTTCCACCGCCCCCATCGCCACATAGTTCTCCACGCCCGGCGCGAACACCGGCGAGCTCTTGCTCAAGGCTTGCAGCTTCTCCAACGGCTGCTTGGTGACCCGCGCCATCGCGCGCAGGTCCATCACCCGCACCTGCGCCTCGGGCAGCGCGTAGATCGCGTCGGCCATCAGCCCGAAGGCAAGGAAGCCGCCGCTCACCGATTCGCCGTAGACCAGCGTCAGCAACCGCGCGCCGCGCCGCCGCGCCAGGTCCAGACATTGCGCCAGATGGCCGAAATAGCCGTTGATGCCGAGCAGTTCGTCCTTGCGCGAAGGCCGCTGGCCGGCGGTATCGACCAGCATCACGATCGGCCGCTGCGGGTGCGTGCGGGTGCTGTCCAGCACCGCGGCGGCCAGCGCCAGCGCGTGCTCCACGCCCACTTCCAGCTTGTCGGCGCTGCCGATCACGGTGACCTCGCCGAGCGCGGTGCTGGCGCTGCCGCCGATCACGCCATCGCGCACCTCGACCCGGTGGCCGAGCGGGAACAACGCTTCCAGCAAAGGCATCAGTTCCATCACGGGCTCCGGTCGGCGACGGCGGCAAGGAAGGCGGCGGTGTCCAGCAGCGGCAGCGCTTCGGGATCGGCGATGCCCTGGCGGCGCCAGATGTCGATGCCGTCGCGGCAGTCGCCATAGGCGTCCAGGCGCTGGCGCAGCGCGGCGTGTTCTGCGGCGATGCGCGACAGGCCGTCGTCGTCTTCGGCCGGCGGCGCCGCCGCCAGCGCGGCGATCGCCGCGGCGCGGAAATCCTCGATGGCATCGGCGACCAAGGCCTGCGCTTCGCCGAGCAGATAGCGGTGCTTGCCGCCGGTCACCCGCCACACCAGGGCGCGATCGCGCGAATCGAATTCCTCCACGCCGCGCACGGTCTCGATCACTTCCGGACCGGAAAGGCCCAACCGCCCCTCCTCGGACATGACGATGCGCGAGCAGCAGCGGCTGACGATGCCCATGCCGCCGAAGCAGCCGTTGCCGCTGCCGATCAGCGCCAGCACCGGCACGCCGGCGGCGCGCGCGTCCAGGGTGGCGCGCATGATTTCGGAGATCGCGATCAGTCCGGCGTTGGCTTCGTGCAGGCGCACGCCGCCGGTGTCGGGCAGCAGCAGCACCGCCGACGGCTTGGTCGCCGCGGCGCGCTGCAGCAGCCCGGTGAGTTTGGCGCCGTGCACCTCGCCGACCGCGCCGCCCATGAACTGGCCTTGCTGCGCGGCGATCAGCACCGTGCGCCCGTCGAGCCGGCCCTCGCCGACGACGATGCCGTCGTCGAACGCACCGGGCTGGTCCAGCTGCGCCAGGTGCGGACTCATCGCGCGCTGGCGCGGGCCGACGAACTCGCGGAACGAGCCAGGATCGAGCAGGCCGGCGATGCGCTCGCGCGCGTCGGCTTCGTAGAAACTGCGCGGGCGGCGGTTGTTCGGGATCGCGCTCATGCGCAGCTCCGGTGTGGGTGGCTTACTCGCCGGATGGACAATGCGGGACGCTCGTTCGTTGCAGCAGGCGCCTGGATCGCGGCCGGCGGCATCCAGGCGCTGCCGGCGGATCGCGTCGGGGCTGAAGCCCCTCCCACAACAGGGTTCCCCGCAGGCACGGCATCCCTTGTAGGAGCGGCTTCAGCCGCGACGAGCGGAGCCGAAATGTCCCAGGCTCCGGACACAGTCGGCACTGAAGCCCCTCCTACAGGAAGAAACCGAGCGACATCACCTGTGGGAGCGACTTCAGTCGCGACGAACGGAGCCCGAACCGCGACTGTCGCGGATGCCTTCGACACCGAAGCTCCCCATGCAAGCACAGCGCTCCCTGTAGGAGCGGCTTCAGCCGCGACGAACGGAGTCGAAATGTCCCAGGCTCCGGACACAGTCGGCACTGAAGCCCCTCCTACAGGAAGAAACCGAGCGACATCACCTGTGG
>NZ_JACSQX010000010.1:43206-57261 GCF_014836395.1 Xanthomonas bonasiae | reverse complement strand
GAGCGACTTCAGTCGCGACGAACGGAGCCGAACTATCGCCGGCTCCGGACACTGTCGCGGCTGAAGCCGCTCCTACACAGAGCGTGGCGATTGCGGATGTCCGGATCGAACCCATCACGCCTCCTCCTGCAAGGCTTCCACCGCCTGGTCCAGGCGCAGCCCGACCACCGCCGGGGTGGCGCCGACATCGTTGATCGAGATGCGCACGTCGCGCAGCGGATGGCGCACAGCGAAATCGTCGAGCACCGCCTGCCAGATCGTGCCGAAGCCGTCGGCGGCGGTGACGATCTCGATCTGCATCGCGCCGCCCAGGTCCTGCGGCTCGATCAGCACTTCCAGATTGCCGGAAGACACCACGCCGACCAGCACGTGGTCGCGCCTGCCGTTCGGCGCCAGGCGCCCGTCGTAGCGATAGCGAAGGGTTTCCATCGACATCCCTTACCAGTTGCGGAAACGTTGCGGCGGCGCGTACAGGCCGCCGGACCAGCGCACCAGGTCCTTGACGCTGCGCGCGGCCAGCAGATCGCGGCTGGCGTCGCGCAGGCGGATGCCCAGGTCCTCGGGGCGGCGGATCACGCCGCGGTCGCGCAGGTTCTCGACCATGCGCCTGTCGCGGCCCAGGCCCACCGCGGTGTAGCCGGCCACGCCGCGGATCGCCTGCTCGCGCTCCTCCGGCGTGCGGCACAGCAGCAGGTTGGCGATGCCCTCTTCGGTCAGCACGTGGCTGACGTCGTCGCCGTAGATCATCACCGGCGGCAGCGGCATGTTCGCGCGCTCGGCCAGCTCCCACGCGTCGAGCCGGTCGACGAAGGCCGGCGCCATGTGCTCGCGGAACGTTTCCACCATCTGCACCACCAGCTTGCGCCCGCGCGGCATCTCGCCCGGGCGCGCCGCCTCGCGCCCGGCCTTGAGCCAGGCGTTGCTGCCGTGGCGGCGGCCGCGCGCGTCCGAGCCCATGTTCGGCGCGCCGCCGAAACCGGCGATGCGGTCGCGGGTGGCGGTGGAGCTGTTGCCCTGCAGATCGATCTGCAGCGTGGAGCCGATGAACATGTCGCAGGCGTACAGGCCGGCGGTCTGCGAGAACGCGCGGTTGGAGCGCATCGAGCCGTCGGGACCGGCGAAGAACACGTCGGCGCGCGCGGCGATGTACTTCTCCATGCCCAGTTCCGAGCCGAACGAGTGCACCGATTTGACGAAGCCCGACTCGATCGCCGGGATCAGCGCCGGATGCGGATTCAGCGCCCAATGCCGGCAGATCTTGCCGCGCAGGCCGAGCGACTCGGCGTAGGTCGGCAACAGCAGCTCGATCGCCGCGGTGTCGAAGCCGATGCCGTGGTTGAGCCGGTCCACGCCGTACTCGGCGTAGATGCCCTTGATCGCCATCATCGCCATCAGCACCTGGATCTCGGAGATCTGCGCCGGGTCGCGGGTGAACAGCGGTTCGATGTAGTGCGGGCGCGGCGCCTGCACCACGTAGCCGATCCAGTCGGCGGGGATGTCCACGCGCGGCAGCGTGTCCACGATCTCGTTGACCTGGGCGATGACGATGCCGCCCTTGAACGCGGTGGCCTCGGCGATCACCGGCGTGTCCTCGGTGTTCGGCCCGGTGTAGAGATTGCCGTGGCGGTCGGCGGCCTGCGCGGCGACCAGCGCCACGCGCGGGGTCAGGTCGACGAAGTAGCGCCCGAACAGTTCCAGGTAGGTGTGGATCGCGCCGATCTCGATGCGCTTGTCGGCGACCAGCCGCGCCAGGCGCAGCGCCTGCGGCCCGGAGAAGGAGAAATCCAAGCGCTGCGCGATGCCGCGTTCGAACACGTCCAGGTGCGAGGGCAGCGCCAGCACCGACTGCAGCAGGTGCAACCCGTGCACCCGTGCCGGATCGACTTCGGTCAGGCACTGCGAGAGGAAATCGGCCTGTTTCTGGTTGTTGCCTTCCACGCACACGCGGTCGCCCGGCTCGATCACCGCCTCCAGCAACGCCACGGCGTCCTTGGCCTCCACCAGGCGCCCGCGCGCCAGCCCTTCGGCGCGCTGCAGGCGTTGCCGGCGATTGTCGGCGAGCGTGTTCCAGTCCTGAGGCATAAGGCTTTCCGTCGGCGAATGGAGGGTGGTCCGCGCAGGCTGGCGGGCCGGCCAAAATTGTAATTACGATATAATTATGAAACCGTGACCAATGCACGCTGCGGTGCAGCAGGCTGCTTTCGCAGTGCCAAAACAGCGTTTGGGATTAGCGACGATTCAGCTGGACGACGCCTGCGGGTTCGGTGCCAGCGCGTTCGCTAGACCTTGTCGGGGGGTGCGCCGAACGCGCGCCGGTAGGCCTCGCGATCGAAGCGCAGCACGGCACGCATGCGCTGCTCGGTCAGCGGACGCACGACCCACTGCACGTCGACCCGCCCTCGCTGCGCGGTGACCGACGGGATCGCCAGGAACCAGCGCGCGCCGGGTCCGCTGCAATACCAGAACGCATTGCTGCCGAGCATGGCGTCGCCATCGAGCACGAAGGACGCGTCGACATTGGCGTCCATGAATTGCTGCACCTTCTTCATCACGACCAGATCCGCTCCGGTGAGCAGAACGCCATCGCTGGTGAAGCAGACGCGCCGGAAGGACTGCTCCACCGACCATTCCGTCTGGCGATCGCGACGACGCTGCCGCCAGACGAGTAGCACGAGAGCGACGATCGCGACAAAGATGGCGAAGGCGACGATGCCGTCCCATGCGTTCAAATGCGCCCCTCCCCGATCGTAGCGCTGTGGTGATGCTACGGCGTTCGCCACTGTCGGCATGACCGCGGCCTATCATTCTGCGCAGCGTGCGCCAGGCTATACGCCCAACGCCGCGCTGATCTCCGCCGCCGCCGCGCACACCGCCTGCATCGCCGCCTGCGCATCGATTTCCTGCGGGCGGCGTTCGATGAACGGCACGGTCAGCGTGTAGATGGCGCTGCCGTGCTGCAGGATCGGCGCGGTCAGGTCGATCACGCCGACCACCGCTTCGCTGGGGTGGATGCTGTAGCCCAGCGCGCGCACCTGCGCGGCGGCGGCGAGGAACGCGGCGCGGTCGTAGGCCACGTCGCCGGCGTCCAGGCGCTGCAGCAACCGCGCCTGCGCGTCTTCGTGCTGGAACGCGAACAGCACCAGGCCGGAAGTGGAATGCGCGAGCGGGCGGCGATGGCCGGGGCGCACCACCAGGCCCAGGTCGCTGGGCACGTCCATCTGCGCGATGACCACGATCTGGTCGTCCGACGGCGCCACCAGGTGACAGGGCTGGCGGATCGCATCGGCCAGCCGGCGCATCACCGGCAGCGCCGCCTCGGTGACGTTCTGCACCTGCGGTTGCTGCATGCCGAGCATGAACAGGCGGTTGGTCAGCACATAGCCGCCCTCGCCCGGCCCCTTGGTCAGGTAGCCGCGCTCTTCCAGCACCTGCAGCATGCGGAAGATCTCGCCGCGCGAGCGGCCGATGCCCTGCGAGATCTCGCTCATCGTCATCGGCCGCGCGTCGCGCGCCAGCAGTTCCAGGATATCCAGGCCCTTGTCCAGGGCGGGAGCACGGTACTTGGGCGGGGGCGTGGTCATTCCGTCGAGGCCAGGCGGGGGGTGGAAGGGCGCTAGGGTACAGGGAATGTCCGCGGACAGAAGCGCGGCGAAACCGGCCCGCGCCTGGCGCGCGGATGTCCGCATGGCCTGCCAGGTCCGACGCGTGCACGCCTGCGCCGTCGCCTGCGAAGACCGCCCGCGTCAGTGTTCGGACACGACGCACGCCATGACGTGCCATGCAAATATAAACACGTATTTTATATTTGCATGGCGACAGCGACCGCAGTACGCTCCGGCGACAACTTCAACGCGACGCGGCACATCCTGGGAGGGGTAGGCGGCATGCACTACAGCAGCGACACCGCAACAGCGGCGCCCGGCAGCCTGGCGCGTACCGCCATCGTGCCCCTGGTCCTGATCGTCAGCCTGTTCTTTTTGTGGGGCATGGCGAACAACCTCAACGACATCCTGATCAAACAGTTCAAGAAGGCATTCGAGCTGTCCGACCTGCAGGCCGGGCTGGTGCAGAGCGCGTTCTACCTGGGCTACTTCGTGTTCGCGATCCCGGCGGCGATGTTCATGCGCCGCTTCAGCTACAAGGCGGCGGTGGTGCTCGGCCTGCTGCTGTACGCGACCGGCGCGTTCCTGTTCTACCCGGCCGCGCAGGAGCACACCTACGGGTTGTTCCTGCTGGCGCTGTTCGTGATCGCCAGCGGCTTGGCGTTCCTGGAAACCACCGCCAATCCGCTGGTCACCGTGCTCGGCCCGGCCGAAGGCGCGGCGCGGCGGCTGAACCTGGCGCAGGCGTTCAATCCGCTCGGCTCGATCACCGGCGTGCTGATCGGCCAGCATTTCATCCTGTCCGGCGTGGAGCACACGCCGCAGGAACTGGCAGCGATGGCGCCGGCCGCACGCGCGAGCTTCTTCGCCGCCGAATCGGCGGCGGTGCAGACGCCGTATCTGATCATCGGCGCGGTGGTGGTGCTGTGGGCGCTGCTGATCGGGCTGACCCGCTTCCCGGTCACCCGCGACAGCGGCGCCGCGGCCAGCGGCGGCAAGGCCTATTTCGGCCCGCTGCTGCGCAACCGCCGCTTCGTGTTCGCGGTGGTGGCGCAGTTCTTCTACGTCGGCGCGCAGGTCGGCATCTGGAGCTACCTGATCCGCTACCTGCAGGACGCGGTGCCGGGCACCCCGGAAAAGACCGCCGCCAGCTTCCTGACCGTGTCGCTGGTGCTGTTCATGGCCGGCCGCTTCATCGGCACCTTCCTGCTGCGCTACGTGGCGCCGGCGGTGCTGCTGGGCGCGTTCGCGCTGCTCAACCTGCTGCTGTGCGGGGTGGCGATCGCGCTGCCGGGCTGGACCGGGCTGTATGCGCTGGTGGCCAGCAGCGCGTTCATGTCGGTGATGTTCCCGACCATCTTCGCGCTGGGCCTGGACGGCTTGAACGACGACGCACGCAAGCTCGGCTCGTCGCTGATCGTGATGTCGATCATCGGCGGCGCCGCACTGACCGCGCTGATGGGCGCGCTGTCCGACCGCGCCGGCATCCATTGGGCGATGACCGTGCCGGCGCTGTGCTTCGCGGTGATCCTGGTGTTCGCGTCCTATGCGCGCGACCGCGCGGCCGCGGCGCGCGCCACCGCAGCGGGAGCCTGAGATGCCGCGTCACTGCTATCTGCTCGACCTGCACGACGACCCGGCGCTGATCGCCGAATACGAACGCTGGCATCGCCCCGACACGGTGTGGCCGGAGATCGTCGCCTCGTTGCGCGCCGCCGGCATCCGCGAGCTGGACATCCACCGCTGCGGCGACCGCCTGGTGATGCTGATGGAGGTGGATGAGGACTATTCGCCCGCGGCCAAGGCCGCGGCCGATGCGGCCGATCCGCGCGTGCAGGCGTGGGAGGAGTTGATGTGGCGCTTCCAGAAGCCGCTGCCGGGTTCGGCGCCAGGTGAGAAATGGCGCGAAGCGCTGCAGATCTTTTCGCTGCAGGCGGCGGTAGCGGAGCAGGCGCGGAGGCAGGAGCGCGACTGAGGCAAGCGGTTCCCCGCGCTGCCGAAACCACCCTGTAGGAGCGGCTTCAGCCGCGACAGATTGATCGGGAAAGCGCGTCGCGGCTGAAGCCGCTCCTACAGGGGTGTGTGCGCTGCAGGCAATGGCACTGCGAAAGCACTTCGGTCCCGCTAGCCTGCGAAGCCGTCAGGGCCGCCGCTTCGTTCGTCGCAACTGAAGCCGCTCCTACAGGAAGCTGCGGCGAGCCGGCTGGATGCACTGCGGGAGGGACTTCAGTCCCGACGGCTTGCGAAGCCGTCGGGTCCGCCGCTTCGTTTGTCGCGGCTGAAGCCGCTCCTACAGGAAGCCGCGGCGAGCCGGCTGGGTGCATTGAGGGAGGGACTTCAGTGCCGACGGCTTGCGAAGCCGTCGAGTCAGCCGCTTCGTTCGTCGCGGCTGAAGCCGCTCCTGCAGGAAGCTGCGGCGAGCCGGCTGGGTGCATTGTGGGCGGGACTTCAGTCCCGACGGCTTGCGAAGCCGTCGAGTCAGCCGCTTCGTTCGTCGCGGCTGAAGCCGCTCCTACAGAAGCTGCGGCGAGCCGGCTGGGTGCACTGTGGGAAGGACTTCAGTCCCGACGGCTTCCGGAGCCGTCGAGTCCGCCGCTTCGTTCGTCGCGGCTGAAGCCGCTCCTACAGGAAGCTGCGGCGAGCCGGCTGGGTGCACTGTGGGAGGGACTTCAGTCCCGACGGCTTCCGGAGCCGTCGAGTCCGCCGCTTCGTTTGTCGCGGCTGAAGCCGCTCCTACAGGGGAGCGTGCGCGGTATGGGGGCGCGCACGCATGTCGCGCTAGGCCTGCTGCGCCGCCAGGTCCGCGCTCCAGAACGGGCCGTCCGGGTACAGGTACTGGGTGACCGACTGCGCGTGCATCTCGGCCGAGAAGCCCGGCAGCGTCGGCGCCAGGTAGCGGCCGTGTTCGATCCGCACCGGATCGACGAAGTGCTGGTGCAGGTGGTCGACGAACTCGATCGCGCGGTCTTCCATCTTGCCGGTGATGGCGACGAAGTCGGCCATCGCCAGGTGCTGCACCAGCTCGCACAGGCCGACGCCGCCGGCATGCGGGAACACGCGCACGCCGAACTTCGCCGCCAGCAGCAGGATCGCCAGGTTCTCGTTGACCCCACCCACGCGCGCGGCGTCGATCTGGATCAGGTCCACCGCGCCGGCCTGCAGCAATTGCTTGAACACCACGCGGTTCTGCGTGTGCTCGCCAGTGGACACCGGCACCGGCGCGATGCCCTGGCGGATCGCGGCATGGCCGAGCACGTCGTCGGGACTGGTCGGCTCCTCGATCCAGGCGATGTCGAATTCCGCCAGCTGGCGCATCCAGGCGATCGCCGGACCGACGTCCCAGCGCTGGTTGGCATCCACCGCCATCGCGATGTCCGGGCCGATCGCTTCGCGCGCCAGGCGGCAACGGCGGATGTCGTCCTGCACGTTGGCGCCGACCTTGAGCTTGATCGTGCGGAAGCCGTCGGCCACCGCTTCCTTGGCCAGGCGCACCAGCTTCTCGTCGGAGTAGCCGAGCCAGCCGGGCGAGGTGGTGTAGGCCGGATAGCCCTGCTCGAGCAGCGTCTGCAGGCGTTCGGCGCGCAGCGGCTCGGCCGCGCGCAGCATGGCCAGCGCTTCGTCCGGGGTCAGCGCGTCGGTGAGGTAGCGGAAGTCGATGGTGGCCACCAGCTGTTCCGGCGACAGCTCGGCGATATAGCGCCACAGCGGCTTGCCGGCGCGGCGCGCGGCCATGTCCCAGGCGGCGTTGATGACGCCGCCGATGGCCATGTGCATCACGCCCTTCTCCGGGCCCAGCCAACGCAACTGCGAATCGTCGGTGAGGCTGCGCGCGAAGCCGCCCAGGTCGCCGATGACTTCTGCCACGTCGCGCCCGATCACATGGTGCGACAGCGCCGCGATCGCCGCGCTCTGCACGTCGTTGCCGCGGCCGATGGTGAACACCAGGCCGTAGCCGGCGAGGCCGTCGTCGGCATCGGTGCGCAGGCGCAGGTAGGCGGCCGAGTAGTCCGGATCCGGATTCATCGCATCGGAACCGTCCAGTTCGCGCGAAGTGGGGAAACGCACGTCGAAGGTCTCGAGGGCAACGATTTTGCTCATGGGGATCCTGGTCGGTGAGGCGGTAGAGAAAAAGAAAATGCGATGAAAAAGCCTCTCTCCCCCCGGGAGAGGGGTTGGGGTGAGGGTGCGGGAGTGCACGACTGCCGCCGTCCTGCAAAACACGAACGAAGTAGAAGCACGCAGCCGTGTCGCACACGCGGGACGTGGAGCAAGGCGCTGGCGAAGACTGCCTGCGCATGCATCACGAGGTGGCTTCGCCTCGTACCCTCACCCCAACCCCTCTCCCGGGGGGAGAGGGGCTTTAACGCTTTACTGCGCGTCGCGCGGGTGGGCGACCACGGCCTGGCGCTGCTCGCCCAGGCCCTCGATGCCCAGCGCCATCACGTCGCCCGGCTTCAGGTAGATCGGCGGCTTCTGTCCCAGGCCCACGCCCGGCGGCGTACCGGTGCTGATCACGTCGCCCGGCATCAGCGTCATGTAGCGGCTGATGTGGCTGACCAGCTCGGCCACGCCGAACACCATCGTGCGCGTGTTGCCGTTCTGGTAGCGGTGGCCGTTGACCTCCAGCCACATCGACAGGTTCTGCGGATCCGCCACTTCGTCGCGGGTGACCAGCCACGGGCCGAGCGGGCCGAAGCCGTCGCAGCTCTTGCCCTTGACCCACTGGCCGCCGTGCTCGAGCTGGAACTCGCGCTCGGACAGGTCGTTGATCACCGCGTAACCGGCGACGTGCTTGAGCGCGTCTTCCAACGATACGTCGCGGGCGACGTCGCCGATCACCACGCCCAGTTCCACTTCCCAGTCGCTCTTCTTCGAGCCGCGCGGAATCGTCACGGTGTCGTTGGGGCCGCTGATCGCGGTGGTGGCCTTCATGAACAACACCGGCATCTCCGGTACCGCCATGCCCGACTCGGCAGCGTGGTCGGCGTAGTTCAGGCCGACGCAGATGAACTTGCCGACGCGGCCCACGGCCGGCCCGTAGCGCACTTCGCCTTGCACCTTGGGCAGCGTGGCCGGGTCGAGCGCACGCAGCTTGTCCAGGCCGGCGGCGGTGAGGTGCTCGCCGGCGACGTCGTCGATGATCGCGGACAGATCGCGCAGGTGACCATCGGCGTCGAGCAGGGCGGGACGTTCGTGGCCGGGTTCGCCATAGCGCAGCAGTTTCATGGGAGATCCTCTCTGAAGGGAAATGGGCGAGCGGTCAGTTCGACCAGCCGCCGTCGATGATGTGGGTCTGCCCGGTGGTGAACGAGGATTCGTCCGAGGCCAGGTACACCACCAGCTGCGCGATCTCGCGCGGGTCGCCGAGGCGGCCCATCGGCTGGCGGTCGGTGAAGCTCTTCCACACCGCCTGCTCGTCGCCGCCCAGCGCCTTGACCCGCTGCCCCAGCGACGGCGTCTTGATCGTGCCCGGGCAGATCGCGTTGCAACGGATGCCCTTGGCCACGTAATCGGCGGCGATGGCCTTGCTCAGCCCGATCACCGCGGCCTTGGTCACGCCGTAGGCGAAGCGGTTCGGCACGCCCTTGATGCTGGACGCCACCGAGGACATGTTGACGATGCTGCCGCGGCCCTGTTCCAGCATGCCCGGCAACACCGCCTGGCACAGGTAGTACATCGCATCGACGTTGATCGCGAACGAACGCCGCCACGCCGGTTCGTCGCAGTCGAGGATGCTGCCCTGATGCACGTAGCCGGCGCAGTTGAACAGCACGTCGAACGGCGCGTTCGCCGCGACCAGCGCCTGGATCGCCGCGGCGTCGGTGACGTCCAGCGTCTGCGTGACGATCGCATCGGATTCGGCGGCCAGCGCCTGCAGCGCGGCGGCATCGATGTCGGTGGCCAGCACCTGCGCGCCTGCGCGCGCGCAGGCCAGCGCGCTCTCGCGGCCGATGCCGGCGCCGGCGGCGGTGATCAGGCAGCGCTTGCCTTGCAGGCGGCCGCTCATGCGCGGCTCCGGGGAAGGAATGCGGACGTGGTCATGGTGGGCACTCTCAATCAGGGGGAAGGAATCGGGTCGGACAAACGGTAAAAACGGCGCGCAGTGCCGGCAAACACGTCGGCGGCGTGGCCGGCGGCATGGCGCGCGACCAGCGCCTGCGCCTGCGCGAACCAGTCGCCGTAGCCGGCACGCTGGGTCAGCACCGGCCAGTCGCTGCCCCACAGCACCCGTTGCGCGCCGAAGCAGGCGAACACCTGCGCCACGTACGGCTCGATCGCCGTCGCGTCGGCGTCGGCAGGCAGTTCGGTGAGCAGGCCGGACAGCTTGCACAGCACGTTCGGGTGCTGCGCCAACTGCGTCAGGCCGTCGGCCCAGGCGGCGAAACCATCGCCGCCGATCGCCGGCTTGGCGGCATGATCGAGCACCACGCGCAACGCCGGATGGCGCTGCAAGCGCGCCTGCAGCGCGGGCAGGTGCAACGGCTTGACCAGCGCGTCGAACGCCAGGTCGTGCCGCAGCATCGCGTCGAACGCGGGATCCAGCTGCGGCCGCGCCAGCCACTGCGGATCGGCCAGGTCCTGCACCATCGGCCGCAGGCCCTTGAGCAGGCCGTCGCCCTCGGCGCACAGCGCGGCGATGCGCGCGGCCGTGTCGGCGGCCTCGAAATCGATCCAGCCGACCACGCCGGCGATGCGCGGCTGCGCGCGCGCCAGTTGCAACAGGTAGCGGGTCTCCGCTTCGGTCTGTGCCGCCTGCACCGCGACGATCGCATCCACGCCGTGCGCATCGAGCGTGGCGATCAGATCTTCGGGCACGAAGTCGCGATACAGCGCGGCGAGTTCGGGCGTCAGCCAGTCGTAGTCGCCGCGCGCCAGCTGCCAGAAGTGCACGTGCGCATCGACCACGTTCACGGCGTCGGCACCTGCGCCTGCAGCAGGCCCTGGTCGCGCAGCTGCTGCCACAGCAGCGGCGGGATCGGCGCCTGCAGGCGCGCGGCGGCGCTGGCCACCTCGGCCGGCGTGCGCATGCCGGCGACCACCGCGGCGACCGCCGGGTGCGCGAGCGGGAACTGCAGCGCGGCCGCGCCCACGTCGACGCCCTGCGCCGCGCAGGCGGCGAACAGGCGCTGCGCGTGCGCCAGCGTGGCCGGATCCACCGGCGCGTAGTTGTAGGTGTCGCCGGGGCCGCGCGCGTCGCTGAGCAGGCCCGAGCTGTACGGGCCGGCGACCAGGATGCCGACCTGGTGCTGCAGCGCCTGCGCCATGATCCGCTGCGCCGCGTGCTGTTCGAGCAGGGTGTAACGGCCGGCCAGCATCACGCAGTCCAGCGGGAACAGCGGCATCAGTTCCAGCGCGATGTCTTCCTCGTTGACGCCGATGCCGATCGCGCGGCAGGCGCCGCTGGCCTTGAGCTCGGCCATCGCCGGCAAGGCCTCGTCCAGCGCCTGGCGCAGCATCGCCGGATGGCGTTCGCCGTGGGTGAGGCGGCCGATGTCGTGCAGCAGCAGGATGTCCACGTGGTCGGTACCGAGCCGCTGCAGGCTGGCCTCGAATTCGCGCAGCACGCCGTCGCGGCTGTAGTCGAACGCGGCGCCGCGCCCGGCCACGGCGAAGCCGTCGCGCCCCGGCGCGGCCCCGGCGTCGTCGTAGACGCGGCGCCCGACCTTGGTCGACAGCGTGTAGCTGGCGCGCGGCAGCCCGCGCAGGCCCTGCCCGAGCCGGCGCTCGCTCAGCCCGTAGCCGTAATACGGCGCGGTGTCGAAATGGCGGATGCCGGCGGCATGGGCGTCGGCGACCGCGGCCAGCGCCACCGCATCGTCCACTTCCGCATACAGATTGCCGATCGGCGCGGCGCCGAAGCCGAGCGTGGCGATGCGCACCTCGCTGCGGCCCAGCGGGCGCTGCGCGATCGGGCCGGGTTCGGTGGCGGCGATGGCAGCGTTCACTCGCATCGGCCTCGGCCGTTCGCCGACGCAAGGCGCCCGCTCGACCTGCAGGATCGGGGACTGCTGGGATTGCGCATGCCACGCCTCCGCCCACCTGGGGCCAGATCGGATGGTGGCCGGATCGCGTCGCCCTGGTCGCTGGCGCCGCTTACCGGCTGTTCGTATATGAATATAGCAATCATAAGTGAACAATCAACGACGCGGTGCAGCATTGGGGCTGGGAGACGGGAATGGGGATCGGGAATGGGTAGAAGCAGTTCCCCGGCGCGGAGGGATTGCGAGCAGGCAGGAAGGGGCGGAATCGGAGCTGGGATGGCTGGCGCAGCGGTGCGGCAGGGGCGCGATCAGGCTGGGATGGGCAGGCCCAGTCGGTCCCACACATCCGTTGGACGCTGCAGCAGCGGCAGCGGCGTGTGCGGCTGCAGGGCCGCCGGCAAGGTGTAACCCCAACCGACGCCGGCGAAGGCGATGCCGGCCTGGCGCGCGGCGTCGGCGTCGCGGATCTCGTCGCCCACGCACAGCGCGCGCGTGGCCGGTACCCGGCACGCCTTGAGCGCTGCGCGCAGCTTGCGGCGCTTGCCCAGCACCGCGGCGCCGCAGCCGATATGGCGGAAGCGCGCGGTCAGTTCGGCGCCGAGCACGCGCTCGACGTTGTCGCGGCTGTTGGAGGTCACCAGGGCCAACTGCACGCCGGCCCGCGCGAGCGCGTCCAGTAGCTCGGCCACGCCGTCGAACAGCGCGATGCGCTCGATCTGCGCGGCCATCAGCGCGCGCATGCGCCGCGCCACCGCCGGCACCCGCCACCAGCGGATGCCGCTGCGCGCCATCAGCTCGCGCGCGCTCAGGCTGCGGATTTCCTGCAGCCGCGCCGGCTCGAAGCGGCGGAAGCCGAACTCGTCGGCGACGTCGTTGATGGTGTCCAGGAACCAGGCGAAGGAATCGGCCAGGGTGCCGTCGAAATCGAAGATGATCAGGTCGTAGCGCCGCATGCGGCAGCAGCATGCCGCAGCGCCTGCCGCGTCGCCAGCACGACCGCGATGCGCGCCTGCGTGCGGTTAAGCCGGAGCCGGCCGCGGCCGGCCCCGGCGCTGGCTCAACCGCAGCAGTAGCAGACCAGCGGCTTGCCGGGGCCGCCCGGCCCCAACTCGCCGCCGAACGGCGCGCATTCCTGCTGACACGCCCAGGCGCTACACGATGCATCCTTCTCGATCCCGTCGCCCGCGGTCGCCTGCACCGCGCCGAAGCCCATGCAGGCCAGGAACACGGCGGCGACCATGCCGTTACGCAACGCTGTCCAACGCTGTTTCATGTCTTCACTCCTCGAGAATTGCCAAGGCCGCCGGCGCCTCCGTGCGTCGCACTGCGGCCACCAGGTCCTGCACCCGCTCCGTGGTATCGAAGACGCCGACACGCGCATAGCGCACCCGTCCATCGCGGTCCAGCGCCAGCAGCAGCGGCACGTTGCGCGCGCGGAACAGCATCAGCGCGCGCCGGTCGGTGAGCGTGGTCACCGGAAAGGCGAAGCGGTGCTCGATGGCATAGCGACGCGCCTGGTCGGGACTGCACTGGCACACCCCCAGCACCTGCACGCGGCCGCCGCCCTGCTCGGCCAGGCGCTGCGCCGCCTGCACCACGCTGGGCGCCGAGCGCTTGCAGTACGGGCAGGTGGTGGTGAAGAAGAACAGCACCTGGGCGTCCGCCGCCGGCACGCCCAGGGTCAGCGCCGAACCGTCCAGCGCGGTCGCCGCGATCTTCGGCACATACATGCCCAGGTACGGCTCGGTGGTGCGGGTCACGAACCAGCGCCGCTCTTCGCGCAGCGTGCGGTTCTGCCAGGCGAGCACCACCAGCAGCGCGCAGGCCGCGAGCAAGGCCAGCCAACTCCAGGGAAAACGACGTGCCATGCGCTGTGCATCCCGTGCGGTGTCGCTTGCAGGCTGCGCAGCTGCGCCGGGTTCGGTCAACGCCTGGCGTGCGGTTTTTGCGGCCGCGTGGCCATGCTGGGGAAGCAATCACGCTTTGCCGCAGCTGCGCATTCCAATGGTGTGCGCCGCGTCGCGCGCGAGCGCACCGCCTGCATGCCGTGCTTTCCCCAAGGCATGGAGCACCATCCGCAGGGAGCAGCGCTTGCGCACCTTCATCCGCCCTTGCCCCCGGCTTCACGCGCTGCGTTCGCGGCGGCGCGCACGGTGCAGTCTGGTTCCCGAATCATGAGGCGCATATGCAGATGCAGAATCCCAACCCGGGCCAGGATCCGCAGCAGCCACCGAACGAGGTGCCGGGCCAGGTGCCCAATCCCGGCGTGGACCCGACGCCGGACCGGCCGGTGGATCCGATCCCCGACCAGCCGATCGATCCGACCATCCCGCCGATCAGCGATCCGGTCGGTGGCGTCGACGCCCCGGTGCCGGGGCCGCGCGGGCCGACGCAGTACGTGTAGCGTCAGGCCCCGCAACCCCCTGTAGGAGCGGCTTCAGCCGCGACCGGGCGTCCCGGTAGGACTTGGT
>NZ_JACSQX010000010.1:0-43196 GCF_014836395.1 Xanthomonas bonasiae | reverse complement strand
CCCCCCGCTCCTACAGGAAGCAACGGAAGGGTTGGCGACTGTTAGCGAATGCGGAACCCCATCGTCGCTTCCACCGCCTGCTGCCAGCCAGCGTACAGTTCCTCGCGGCGGTCGGCCGGCATGCGCGGTTCGAAGCGGCGGTCCACCGCCCACTGCTGCGCGATCTCCGCACGGTCCTTCCAGAAACCCGTCGCCAGGCCGGCCAGGTAGGCAGCGCCCAGCGCAGTGGTTTCCGCCACTTCCGGGCGCAGCACGGGCACGTCGAGGATGTCGCTCTGGAACTGGGCCATGAAGTCGTTGCTGATCGCGCCGCCGTCGGCGCGCAGTTCCTTCAACTCGATGCCCGAATCGACCTGCATCGCGGCCAGCACGTCGCGGGTCTGATACGCCATCGACTCCACCGCGGCGCGGATGAAATGTTCCTTGGTGGTGCCGCGGGTCAGCCCGAACACCGCGCCGCGGATGTCGCTGCGCCAGTACGGCGCGCCCAGGCCGACGAACGCCGGCACGAAGTACACGCCGTCGTTGTCGCCGGCGCGCTCGGCGTACTCTTCCGAGTCGCTGGCCTTGCCGAGCATGCGCAGGCCGTCGCGCAGCCACTGCACCACCGAGCCGGCGACGAAGATCGCCCCTTCCAGCGCGTACACGACCTTGCCGTCCACGCCCCAGGCGATAGTGGTGAGCAGGCCGTTCTTGGATTCCACCGCTTTCTCGCCGGTGTTCATCAGCATGAAACAGCCGGTACCGTAGGTGTTCTTGGCCATGCCCGGCTCGAAGCAGGCCTGGCCGAACAGCGCCGCCTGCTGGTCGCCGGCGATGCCGGCGATCGGCACTTCATGGCCGTAGAAATACTGGCCCTGGGTGGTGCCGTAGATCTCGCTGGAAGAGCGCACCTCCGGCAGCATCGAGGCGGGGATGTCGAGCATCTGCAGCAGCTCTTCGTCCCAGCGCAGTTCGTGGATGTTGTACAGCAGCGTGCGCGAGGCGTTGGTGTAGTCGGTGACGTGGACCTTGCCGGCGGTGAGGTTCCAGATCAGCCAGCTGTCGATGGTGCCGAACGCCAGCTCGCCGCGCTGCGCGCGTTCGCGCGCGCCCTCGACATGGTCGAGGATCCACTTGACCTTGGTGCCGGAGAAATACGCATCGATCAGCAGGCCGGTCTTGGCCCGCACCATGTCCTCGTGGCCGGCGGCCTTGAGCTGCTCGCAGATGTCCTTGGTCTGCCGCGACTGCCAGACGATGGCGTTGTAGATCGGCTGTCCTGTGGCGCGGTCCCACACCACCGCGGTCTCGCGCTGGTTGGTGATGCCGATGCCGGCGATCGCGCTGGCGTCCACCTGCTGGTTGTTCAGCAGTTCGGTGATCGTGGTGTAGACGCTGGTCATGATCTCGCGCGGGTTGTGTTCCACCCAGCCCGGTTGCGGGAAGATCTGCCCGAACTCGCGCTGCGCCATGCCCACGATGTGACCCTTGCGATCGAACAGGATCGCGCGCGAACTGGTGGTGCCCTGGTCGATGGCCAGGATGAATTTCTTTTCCATCGGTGACTCCTGCGGGGTCGTAAGGCGCGCGCCGCGGCGCCCGGAATGATTGGGAAGGTGCCGGCGACGCCGGCACCGGATACCGCGCGCCGGCTCAGGCCCGGCGCGACGCCGCTTCTTCCTCGAGCGCTTTCACCCGCGCCGGCAGGAACGGATAGATCAGCCACTGGTAGGCGGCGCCGCCGATCACGCCGCCGACCAGCGGGCCGACGATCGGGATCCACCAGTAGTTGTCGGCCGACGGCAGCGCCGAGGACCCCCAACCGGCGAAATAGGCGAACAGGCGCGGCCCGAAATCGCGCGCCGGATTGATCGCCCACGCCTCCAGGTAGCCCATCGAGGCGCCGATGGTCGCCACCAGCAGGCCGATGATCAGCGCGCCGGCATTGGCGCCGGGCGCGGCCTCGTTGTAGCGCTCGGTGATGGCGAAGATGCCGAAGATCAGGAACGCGGTCATGATCACCTGGTCGCGCAGCGCGTGCATCGGCGTAATCGCCAGGCCCGGCGCGGTGAAGAACACGCCGGCCGCCCCGCCCGCCGCGCGGGTCAGGTGCTGGGTCTGGTTGTAATGGTCGATCACCGGCGCGAACAGCAGATAGACGATGGCCGCGCCGAGGAACGCGCCGACCACCTGCGCCGCCCAGTACGGCAGCACCTTCTTCCACGCAAAACCGCGAAACAGCGCCAGCGCCAGGGTCACCGCCGGGTTGGCGTGGGTGCCGGAGACCGACGCGGTGACGTAGATGGCGATCGTCACCGCCAGGCCCCAGGCCATGCACACGCCCCAGTAGGCGTGCTGGTAGGGGCTGGGGTCGTACAGCACGTACATGCATGCCACCGAGCAGCCGAAGGCGATGATGATCACCATCGCCACCGCTTCGGAAATCAGCTCGCCGAGCAGTTGCCGGTTCATGGCCGCGGCTCCCGTGTCGCTGTCGTCGCATTGCCGGCGATGCCGGTCGTCGGTTTGCACATGCCTGCCACCCTCCACGGTCGTTTCCAGGTTCGCGCGCGGCGGCGATGGCCGATGCGCGCGGCGATTGTGCACGCACGGCCGGCGCCCGATGGCGGGCGGGCCGGCCGCGGTGCGCGGCTCATGCGGGCGCGGCGGCCACCGCGGCCGGCGCCTGCTGCAGATAGTCGATCAGGCGCTGGCGGCCGGCGGCGTCGATGCGCAGGCCCAGCTTGCTGCGGCGCCACAGCAGGTCGTCGGCCTGGGTCACCCACTCGTGTTCGCGCAGGTAGTCCACTTCGGCCTGGTACAGATCGGCGCCGAAGTGTTGGCCCAGTTGCTGCACCGATGCCGCGTCGCCCAGCAGCTGCACCGCACGGGTGCCGTAGTTGCGTGCCAGCCGCCACGCGGTCGCCTCGCTCAGCCACGGCCGCGCCGCGCGCAGCTCCTGCGCCAACGCGCGGATGTCGCGGCGCTCGCCGCCGGGCAACGGCGCGCCGCGCGCGGTCCAGGCCGGCGCCTTGCGCCCGGCCTGCGCGACCAGCCGGTCCACCGCCTCTTCGGCCAGCTTGCGATACGTGGTGAGCTTGCCGCCGAACACGTTGAGCAGCGCCGCGCCGCCGTCCGTGTCCAGTTCCAGCAGGTAGTCGCGGGTGACCTCGGCGGCGTTGTCCTCCTCGTCGTCGAGCAGCGGGCGCACGCCGCTGTAGCTCCACACCACGTCGCTGGGCGCGATCTGCTTGAGGAAATAGCGGTTGGCCGCCTCGCACAGGTAGCGAGTCTCCTCGGCATCGATCTTCGGCGCGGACGGATCGGCGCGGTAGTCCACGTCGGTGGTGCCGATCAAGGTGAAGTCGTGCTCGTAGGGGATCGCGAACACGATACGCCGGTCGGGCTGCTGGAAGATGTAGGCATGGTCGTGCTCGAACAGCCGCGGCACCACGATGTGGCTGCCCTTGACCAGGCGCAGCGCGTGGTCGTGGCCGACCTTGGCCACGTCGTCCAGGAACTGCACCGCCCACGGCCCGGCGGCATTGACCAGCGCGCGCGCCTGCACGTCCTGGCGGTGCCCGTCGGCATGCTCCAGTTGCACCTGCCATACGCCGCCGACGCGGCGCGCCGCGACGCAGCGGGTGCGGGTCAGGATGCGCGCGCCGCGTTGCGCTGCGTCCATCGCGTTGAGCACCACCAGCCGCGCGTCCTGTACCCAGGCGTCGGAATACACGAAGCCGGTGCGGAATTCCTCGCGCAGCGGCGCGCCGACCGGATCCGAACGCAGCGCCATGCGCCTGGAGCCCGGCAAGGTGCGACGGCCGCGGCCGAGATGGTCGTACAGGAACAGGCCGGTGCGGATCATCCACGCCGGGCGCAGATGCGGCTGGTGCGGCAGCAGGAAGCGCAGCGGCCAGATGATGTGCGGGGCCAGGCGCAGCAGCACTTCGCGCTCGGCCAGCGCCTTGCCGACCAGCGCGAACTCGTATTGCTCCAGGTAGCGCAGCCCGCCGTGGATCAGCTTGGTGCTGGCGCTGGAGGTATGCGAGGCCAGATCGTCGCGCTCGCACAGGCACACCGACAGGCCGCGGCCAACCGCGTCGCGGGCGATGCCCACGCCGTTGATGCCGCCACCGACCACCAGCACATCGTAGATCTCGCGCATTGCCTGACTCCGGAAGCGTCGTGTCCCCGGGCGAGCGAACGCTCGGGTCGACGACGAAGGACGAAAAGATCGTAAAAGAACATTTTCGAACATAGCACGCTGCAGCGCAGCGTGGAGTCAACGCAAAGCCTTGCCGTTCGCGGCATAGGCGCATGCAAACCGCCCCATTTCCGGCACCAGACCTCCCGCCGACAGCGACTTTCGGCAGAGTTTAACGTCATAGTAACGAAACAATACGAACATAAACGCACACGAAATACGGGGTCGCCGTGTCGTTCGCCGCGGTCGCTGGGCCGCCCGGCCTCCTCCCGATGCGGCGCTCAGTCCGGATCGGCCTGGCTGCCGGCCGCCACATCCGCTTCGGCCTCGCCGTCGGCGCCCCCCTCGGCGACGAACACGCGGGTGCCGGCCTCGGCCAGCACCGCGGCGAGTTCCGGCGGCGGCGCACGGTCGGTGAACCAGGCCTGGACCCGCGCGATCGGCCCGAGCCGGACCATGGCGTTGCGGCCGAGCTTGCTGTGGTCGGCGGCCAGGAACACCTGCCGCGAGTGCTCGATGATGGCCTGCGCCACCCGCACCTCGTGGAAATCGAAATCCAGCAAGGTGCCGTCCGGATCGATGCCGGAAATGCCGATCACCCCGAAATCCACCTTGAACTGGCGGATCAGCTCGATCGTCGCCTCGCCGGTGACGCCCTGGTCGCGGCCGCGCACGCGCCCGCCGGCCACCATCACCTCGAAGCTCGGATTGGCGCTCATCATCACCGCCACGTTGAGGTTGTTGGTGATCACCCGCAGCCCGCTGTGCCCCATCAGCGCGCGCGCCACGTCCTCGTTGGTGGTGCCGATGTTGATGAACAGCGACGCGTCGTCGGGGATGTGCTGCGCCAGCAGCGTGGCGATGCGCCGCTTCTCCTGCGCCTGCAGCGCCTTGCGCGCGGTGTAGGCCAGGTTCTCCACGCTCGACGGCAGGCTGACCCCGCCGTGGTAGCGGCGCAACAGGCCGGCCTCGCACAGCAGCGCCACGTCGCGGCGAATGGTCTGCGGGGTCACCTCGAAACGCGTGGCCAGCCCTTCCACTTCGGCATAGCCCTGCTGCCGCACCAGCGCCACCAGCTGTTCCTGGCGCGGATTGAGCGCCGGCATCGCGCCCGGCTTGGGAATCGTGTTGTCCATGCGCCGATGATGGGGCGCATGCGCGCGCGGATGCAAACGCCGCCGGCGATCCAGCGGATCAGCGCACGAAGCTGGTGACCTCGTCACGCTCCATGCCCAGGAAGCGCGCGAGCGCACCGCGGTGCGCGCTGCTGGTCTTCAGCGTGCATGGCGTCGGCGGGTCGATGCTGAGGTCGAAACGGGTCAGATGCGTCGCGTCCTGGATGACGTGGTAGCGCCAGACGATGCCCTGGTCGTACACCTCGCCGCTCGCAAGGTCGACCAGATAGTTGGCGAAGCGGGTTTCGGTCGTGCCGCTGAAGCGGCCGGCCTCGATCGCGGCGTTGAACTCGCGCGGCGTGTCGATCAGGCTGCACTCGGTGGCGCCGGTACTGCGCACGGGCTGGCCTTCATAGTAGGCCGAATGCGGGCCGACCAAGTGGTCCGGCTCGCCGTACAGGCAACGCAGCATCGGCCGCTGCGCCGGATCGGCCGCGCGCTTGTCCACGTTCCAGCTTCCGATCACGGTATGGGTGAACACCCGGGTCTGCGGAAGAATCAGCTGGATCAGCCCCAATTCCCCACTCTGCGGCGCGGCACGGCTGAAGCGCAGGCGGAAATCGGCGCCGTATTGCAGCGCCGCGAGTGCCTCGAACACGTTGTCCGGCGGGGCCACGTAGGGATACACCTCCAGCTCGAACTTGCCCTGGCGGTAGCTGCGCTGGGGGAGATAATTGCTCATCGTCGACTCCTGCGATCCATGGGGACGGAGCGCATTCGCTCCAGCCCTAAAGACGCAGCCCGGCCACGCCTGTGAAACAGCGGGCTGTGGAAACGCGGAGATGCGGCCACGTGCGGGCAAGGGCGCAGCGGGGACGCCAGCGACCACGGCGCGCGGATCGGTCCCGGCAGATGGCGGCCTGCCCGCGATGGATGACACGGCTAGACTACGCACCCAGCCGGACGCGACCGGCAGCACCGGACCGGCCATGATCAACAACGACGTACTGCGCTCCATCCGCTACATGCTCGACCTGAGCGACCAGATGATCGTGGACACGGTCCACCTCGCCGATCCCGCCTTCCCGATCGACAAGAGCGAAGTGCCGGCCTACCTGAAGAAGGAAGACGAGGACGGCTTCGTCGAATGCAGCGATCTGGTGCTGGCGCACTTCCTCGACGGGCTGGTGTTCCACTACCGCGGCCGCGACGACAGCCTGCCCGCGCGCCCGGTGGAAACCCGGGTCACCAACAACGTGGTGCTGAAGAAGCTGCGCGTGGCGTTCCAGCTCAAGGACGTGGACATGCACCAGATCTTCGCCGACGCCGGCTTCCCGGTGTCCAAGCCGGAGCTGTCGGCGCTGTTCCGCCAGCCCGAGCACAAGAACTTCCGCCTGTGCGGCGACCAGCTGCTGCGCAACTTCCTCAAGGGGCTGACGCTGCGCATGCGCGCGGCGGGGTGAGCCAGGTCGCGCCGCGGCCGATGGCAGGACACCACCCGGAGCCAGGATGAAGAAGGTGGCCGCCTACAGGATCGAGGGAACCGTCCTGCTTCAAGCGATGTCGTTGACCGACACCGGCCTGTGGATCGCGCATGGGGAGGTTCTGTCCATCCGTGCGGACGATCCAGCGGGGCTGGCGCGCGCGATCAGGCAAGCGCTGGAACATTCGATCGAAGGCGTCGCGCATCCGCCGCAGTCCGAATGGAAGCGCATCCAGCGGCCGATCCTGCACGCCGCCGGCGTCAAGCATTGGGCCGCACTCGGCAAGAAGGCAACAGCCGTGGGCGTCGAATGGACCGGCGATACAGTGGCCTTCATCCCATCCGTCGATTTCCGCCACCACGGCGGGGAGGACAGCGACGAGCACACCATCCACTGCGGCATGGATGACGCGCGGCTGGGCGCCAAGCTGCTCGAGGCCTTCGAACACGCAACTTGATGGCGATGTCGCTGGGTCCCTCCAATGCCGGCACGCCCAGCCAGGCGCCGCGTGCGGTACGCCGCAGGCGCTCAGCGGATCCGGTAGACCCGCGCCTTCGGCAGGTCTTCGTCCACCTGCAGGAACCAGCGTCCGGCGATGCCGGGCACGACCTTGATCGCCGGCGAGGCCAGCGCGGTGCGCAGGGTCATGCTGCCCTTGAGCACCTTCCACTGCTGGCCGTTGTCCAGCACGAACACGGTGCCCGGCGCCCAGCCGGCGACTTCGCCCTGCACGCGGGCGCTGATCGGGCCGTCGTCCAGGCCGATCATCATGCCCTGCCCGGCCTGAGGATCGCCGGCGACGGCCGCTGCAGGCGCCGACGCGGGCCGCGCCGGGGCCTGTGCCGCCTCGCGCGTCTCGGCGTCGCGCAGCAGGCGGTTGAGCGTGGCCAGTTGCGCCGGAGTCAGCCCGACCTCGCGCAACTGCTCGGCGCTCAACTTGCGCTCGATCTCCACATACCCCGACTGCGCCAGCGCCGCCGGTGCCGCCAGGGCGCATGCCAGCGCCAGCACTATGTATTTCATCGTTCGATCCTGCCGCGTTCGCGGATGAGAAAGGCCGCACGGTCGATGGGACCTGCTCCCCAGTTCGGCAAGTTTGGGTCAATTCGGTGACACTTGGATGACGCGCCGCACCGGCCGCCATCGTGGACCGCCTGCTCGGCAGCGAACGATGCGGCCGGCCGCCGCCGCTCGGCGAATCGTGTTCACGACCGGCCACGGCGATCGCATCGTGGCGCTGCCGGTGTTCGCGCCCGTGCCAGCCCGACCCCTGGGCACTCGTGTCGCGACGGGCGAGAAGCACCGCCACGGGGGACTACCGGACGACCGACGCTCGCGGTCCGGCGCGGGCGCACGCACGCGTTCGAGCGCCACGCGACGCGCATCTTCCGGTCCAGGCATCGACGGTCGGCGCCCGCTTGCAGCGGCTAGCAACGGAAACGCTTGCCGAGGCCGCCCAGCGCCGCTCCCGCAACGCGTTGTCCACACGTCTTGCGGCATGTCCAGCCGGCGCCATCAGGACGGACCATACCCCCAGGTGTGCACGCCGCTCGGCGCGATTCGGTCTACGATGCGCGGGATTCGCTCCCATGGCGAGCGCCGCCGCCCGCGCGGATGGCGCCCCCTCCTGTTCCGTTTTGAGGTCCCCATGAAACTAGAGGTGCTGTTCGACCAGTTGCACACCCTGCCGACCATCCCCAAGGTGGCGCAGGAGCTGATCCTGCAATTCGACAATCCCACCACCAGCCTGGACAGCGTGGCGCGCAGCATCGAGCGCGACCCGGTGATCGCCGCCAAGGTGCTGCGCCTGGCCAATTCGGCGCGGTTCCGCGGCGCGCGCGATTCGACCAGCGTCGAGGACGCGGCGCTGCGCCTGGGCTTCAACACGCTGCGTACGCTGGTGCTGGCCTCGTCGATGACCGACGCGTTCCATGCGCCGGCCCATTTCGACCTGCGCGCGTTCTGGCTGCACAGCTTCGAGGTCGCCGGCGTGTGCCGGCTGCTGGCCAGGCAGAAGGGCCTGGATGCGGAGACCGCGTTCACCTGCGGGATGATGCACAACATCGGCGAGCTGCTGATCCAGACCGGCGCGCCGGACTATGCCGCGCAGCTGCATCCGGATGCCTCGTCCAGCGGCCGCGCCGCCGACGAGACCGTGCAGTTGGGCTTCGGCTACCCGGAAGTGGGCGCCGAGCTGGCGCGGCGCTGGCACCTGCCGGAGGTGATCCAGACCGCGATCGCCTTCCAGGCACGGCCGCTGCAGGCGCCGGAAGACCAGCCGATGCCGCGCGTGGTGGCACAGGCGGCGCTGGTCGCCGATGCGCTGGAGCGCCACGGCGGCGCGACCCCGGAAGCGCGGCAGGCGGTCAGCGGCCCGCTGCTGGACGACGTGGACCTGGACGCGCTGTTCGCCGCGCTGCCGGACGTGATCGAGGCCGACCGCGCGTTCACCGAGATGCTGCGCTAAGCGTTTCTCGTCGCGCCTTCGGCAACGAAGGCGATCGGATCCCCTGTAGGAGCGGCTTCAGCCGCGACCGGACGTTAGGGTAACGCCCGGTCGCGGCTGAAGCCGCTCCTACAGGTTTGATGGCGGGCGCGTGCGCTACGCGCTGGCCGCCTCGGCCTGCAGCGCGCCAACCACGGTCGGCCACAGTTCCGACACGGTCGGGTGGATCGGCACCGCCCATTGCAGCGTCTCGAACGGTTGCCCGGCGTTGATCAGGTCGAGCACGCCATGGATGGCTTCGTCGCCGTTGATGCCGAGAATCGCCGCGCCGAGGATGCGGTGGGTCTGCGCATCGGCCACCAGTTTCATGAAGCCGGCGGTCTCGCCGTTCTCGCGCGCGCGCCCGACCTGGGTCATCGGCCGCTTGGCGAACAGCAGCGGACGGCCGCTGGCGCGCGCCTGCGCCTCGGTCATGCCGACCCGGCCCAGCGGCGGATCGGTGTACAGCGCATAGCCGGGCACGCGCTGCGACACCCGGCGCTGGCCGCCGTCGAGCAGGTTGGCGGCGACGATCTCGTAGTCGTTGTAGGCGGTGTGGGTGAACGCGCCGCGGCCGTTGCAGTCGCCCAGCGCCCACACGCCCGCGGCACTGGTCGCCAGTTGCTCGTCGACGACGATGTAGCCGCGTGCGTCGGTGGCGATGCCGGCGTGCTGCAGACCCAGATCGTCGGTATTGGGCTGCCGCCCCATCGCCAGCAGCACATGGCTGGCGATCACTTGCGGCGCACCTTCGTGGCAATCCACCTGCACCGCCACGCCCTGCGCATGCGGCGCGAACGCGATGCACTGCGCGCCGGTCCGCACCGTCACGCCCTCGCCTTCCAGCACCGTGCGGATGCATTCGGAGACGTCCTCGTCCTCGCGCGCGATCAGGCGCGGCTGCTGCTCGACGACTGTCACCTGCGCGCCGAGGCGGCGGAAGATCTGCGCGAATTCCAGGCCGATGTAGCTGCCGCCGATCACCGCCAGGTGCCGCGGCACGTCCTGCAGCTGCAGGATCGAGGTATTGGTCAGGTAGTCGATCCGTTCCACGCCCGGCAGCGCCGGCACATGCGCACGTCCGCCGACGTTGAGGAAGATCTTCGGCGCACTGATGCACTCCTCGCCCACGCGCAGCCGCTGCGGCGCCTCGAAGCGGGCATGGCCGCGCAACACGGTGAGCCCGGGCATGCCGCCGAGCCACTGCTCCAGGTTGTCGCGCGCGCTGTGCGTCACCGCATGCGCGCGCGCCATCACCCGCGCGATGTCGATGCCGACCTCTCCCTGCACCTGCACGCCGTAGTCGGCGGCGCGCCGCGCCAGGTGCGCCACGCGCGCGCTGGCCACCAGGGTCTTGGTCGGCATGCAGCCGGTGTTGACGCAGGTGCCGCCGAGCAGCTGCCGCTCGACCAGCGCCACCTGCATGCCAGCCGCGACCAGCCGTCCGGCCAGCGACGGTCCGGCCTGGCCGGCGCCGACCACGATCGCGTCGAAGGGACGGCTCATCGCAGCAGCGCCATCGCCAGCACGCCCAGGCCGATCGCCGCCGCGTCTTCGAGCAGCGCGGCGGGAAGATCGCGCCCGAAACGCTGCGCCATCGCCGCACGCGCCGCGGCACCGCCATAGGTGCCCAGCACCGCACCGAGCGCACCGGCGACCATCGCCGCCACCCACAGCCCGCCGCCCATGCCCACCGCCGCGCCGCACAGGCCGCCGGTCACGATGCGCGTGCCGAACTGCAGCGGCACCTTGCGGCTGGGTGTGCCCGGCAATTGATCGGTGACGAGTTCGCCGATGGCCAGCAGCGAGACGATCCACGGCGTGAAGCGCCAGCCCAGGAACGCCAGCGGCGTGCCGATCAACGGCAGCACGCCCAGGCTGGCGGCCCAGCTGACCACGGCCGGCGCGGTCATCGCGCGCAGGCCAGCGACGATTCCGATCAACAGCGCGACGACGAGCAGGCTCATGGCGGCGACTCCGGAAAGTGGCAAAAAGAAACCCGGGACAACCTGGCAAGCGCGGCGTACCGCACGGCAGGCGGCAGCGGCCCTCGAGTATAGGCAGCCCTGCACCGCGCCCGCCATGCCGGGCCGATTTGCGCACGCACATGCAATGCCGGTCAGGGCGTTCGGGCCGGCCTTGCTCGCTTGGTTGGATTTGCTCGCTTGGTTGGGTTCGCTCGCTTGCCCGGCTTCGCCGGCTTGGCCGCCTTGGCTGCCTTGGCTGGCGTGCCTGCATTGGGGGCTTTGGCTGGTTTCGCTGGTCTGGCCTGCCCGGCCCGCTCGACCGTTTTGCTGGCCTTGGGCAACTGCACGGCTTTGGCCGCCCCGGTCGCTTTCGCTTTGGTCGCTTTGGTCGCTTTGGTCGCTTTGGTCGCTTTGGTCGCTTTGGTCGCTTTGGTCGCTTTCGTCGGCGCGAGCGGCTTGGCGATTTTCCCGACTTTCGCCGGCTGCGTTGGCTTGGCCGGCTTCGTCGCCTTCGCGGTCTTCGCAGACCGGCCGGTTTTCGCCGAGCCGGTTGCCTTGTCGGTCGAAGCGGCGACGCCGCCGCGCGGCGCATCTGTCTTCAGCGCGATCCAGGTCGGCGCGTGATCGCTGGCATGCGCCAGGTCGCGCACCCACCGGTCCACGCCGGCGTCGTGCAGGCGCGCGGCCAGCGGCGGGTTCAGCAGCAGGTGATCGATGCGCAAGCCGGCATCGCGCTTCCAGTGCTGGCGGAAGTAATCCCAAAACGTGTAGATCCGGCGCTCGCCGTGTACCTTGCGCAGGCTGTCGGTCCAGCCCTGCGCAAGCAGGTCGGCGTAGGCCTGGCGGCTTTCCGGCTGCAACAGCGCATCGCGGCGCCACGACGCCGGGTTGTAGATGTCCGCGTCGGTCGGCACCACGTTGAAGTCGCCGATCAGCGCCACCGGATGCGGCAGTGCGACCAACTGCTGCGCATGCCGCTGCAGCCGCGCGAACCAGTCCAGCTTGTAGTCGAACTTCGGTCCCGGGCGCGGATTGCCGTTGGGCAGGTACAGGCAGCCGACCAGCACGCCATGCGCCATCGCCTCCAGGTAGCGGCTCTGCGTATCGCGCGGATCGCCCGGCAGGCCGCGCCGACTCTCCACCGGATCGCTGCCCTTGGCCAGCACCGCCACCCCGTTCCAGGCCGACTGCCCCATCCACAACGCGCCATAGCCGGCAGCGTGGAGTTCCGCGAGCGGAAAGCCCGCATCCACGCTCTTGAGTTCCTGCAGCCCGACGATGTCCGGCGCCTCGCGCTGCAGCCATTGCAACAGCTGCGGCAGGCGGCTGCGGATGCCGTTGACGTTGTAGGTGGCGATCTTGAGCGTCTTCATCGCATGCGCCGTTGCAGAACCGGCCATCACCTTGGCCCAGCTACGCTCGGCGCATCGTGAAAACCGGCAGGCGCCCATGACCCCCCTCGACAAACCGCTGCGCCGCGAACTGGAGATCGACGGCAGGCCGTATACGCTGACCGTGGACCCGGACGGCCTGAAACTCACCGAGAAAGGCCGCCGCAAGGGCCTGGCGTTGCGCTGGAGCGACCTGGTCAACGGCGACGCCGCGCTGGCCGCTGCGTTGCAGGCCTCGATTGCCGCCGGCAAGTGAGCAAGCGGCGCGGCATGCGGCGGCTGTCCTGCTGCATGCCGCGTAGACAATGGGTGCCTGCCGCAGCCGGCGCCGCGCAGACCGCGTGCCGCCCGTCCAAGCCGATGGTATTTTCGGCCTAACGGCCATCGGCAAGGAGCGGACGCATGCAGTCGAACAACGGCACCGATCAGGCGGCAGGGGTTGGCCAGCGGCCGAAACGGCTGGCAAGCCTCGCCGTGCTGGCGCTGGCCGCACTGGCCGGCAGCGCGAGCGCGCAGCAGGACGCGCTGCGGATCGTGACCAAGACCGTCTATGCGAAGGACACGCCGGAGTGGCGCCAGATCCGCGCGTGGCTTGTGCAGCATCCCTCGACGATCGACGGCAAGCGCCTGGGCGATCCCGACCAGCTCAGCGCGGTGAGCCTGGACTACAGCGTGAGCCTGCCTGCCGCCACCCGCGCGGTGCCGCGGCCGCTGCCCTTGCCTGCGACCGGCACGCCCGGCGACAGCATTGCCATCGCATCGTGCGCGCAGGGTTACCTGCAGGCGTGGCACTACGTGCCGGACGATAGCCCGCAGCACCGCTGGGACCTGCAGTCCTACACGCTGAAGCTGACCGCCGCATGCCCGGGTGGCGCCAGCGGGGGCTGACGTGCCGCCCTGCGCGGAGATGGCGGCCCGGGTGCGGATCGGCGCGTTTCCGTCGGCCTTTCGCTCGCGGCAGGAGCGGTTTCAACCGCGACCGACGAAGCAGCGCAACCACTGCCCCCGGCGACGCGTCGAAGCCGATGGCTCGAGACTGCCCAGGGTTCCTTCCGCAGCGCACCCAGCGGCAATGTCCATGTAGGAGCGACTTCAGTCGCGACGCGCTTTCCCGGCAACGCCCGTCGCGACTGAAGTCGCTCCCACAGAGGGCGTCCTGCGGATCGGAATCCCCTGACCGCATCGATCGCTGGCGTGGCATGCATCGCGGCCCGAGCGCCCCAATGCGGTTCCAGCCCGGTCTGCCATCCACGCCTCGCGGCCGCCCGCCACCCGGGCGACGCCTGCGCATACCGGCGAACCGCGTCCATCGTCGCAGCGTGCGTGGCCGGTCCGCACGGCTTCGCGCGTTCGATGGAAGAACGCCACTGCGCCAGGCACGCCGCCGGCGCGCTCCCGCCTTGATGCAATCGCAGGGGCGCTCCGTCCATGCGACCCAATGAGCTAGCGAACCGGCGGCGGCGCGCTCGTGCCCAATTGCCTCGCGCGCGCCGTGCGCGAACGCCACGCCAAGCCAGGCAGGCGCACTCATCGCCTCGCGCATCGCACGGCTTCACATGGCCACAGGGCCATGACGGACAAGATCTCCCACTCGGCAATCGCTTGTCGATTTCCCGCCTTCTCGCACGTCGTATGCAACAAGGCGCCCATCCCGGCGCGCCGCACCCGGAGGTTCCCATGTCGTACGTCGATGGTTTCGTGCTGGCCGTGCCCACGGCCAACAAGGAGAAGTTCCTCGAACACGCCCGCATCGATTCGGTCTTCATCGAATTCGGCGCGCTGCGCGTGCTCGAATGCTGGGGCGACGACGTGTCGCGCGGCCAGCAGACCGACTTCTTCCGCGCGGTGGACGCCAAGGACGACGAAACGGTGGTGTTCTCGTGGATCGAGTGGCCGGACAAAGCGACCCGCGATGCCGGCATGAAGAAAATGATGGAAGACCCGCGCATGGATCCGGCGGTCAATCCGATGCCGTTCGACGGCAAGCGCATGATCTACGGCGGCTTCGTGCCGGTGCTGGAACTGAAAAAATAGGCGCGCAAGCGGTCGGCATGCGACGGGCGCTGCGCCGCGACAGCGCATGCCGCCCGCGCATGCCGCTCCATGCCGCGCTGCGACGACGGCGCAGCGCGGGGCGGCTCAGAACCTGTAGCTGAAACTCAACGTCGCATTGCGTCCGGCGGCGTAGTACAGGTTGCTGTACTCGTCCAGCACGAAATACTTGCGATCCAGCAGGTTGTTCGCGTTGAGCTGCAGCGACGCCCGCGCACTGAAGGCGTAGCGCGCCATCGCGCTGAGCAAGGTCACCGAGGCCTGGTCCACGCGCTGCGGGCCGTTGGGGCCATCCACCGCGGCACGGCTGGCGGACTGCCAGTTGGCGCCGCCGCCCACGCTGAGCCGGTTCCAGGCACCGGGCAGCCGGTAGGTAGTGAACAGGCGCACCAGCGTGCGCGGCAGCGCGGTGCGCAGGTCGGCGCCGTCCGGGCCTTCCAGTTCGAAATGCGACCAGCCGAACGACGCGCTCCAGTCTTCGCTCAGCTCGCCCGACGCTTCCAGTTCGAAGCCGCGCGAGCGCGTGCCGTCCACCGCCACGTAGGCCTGGGTCAGGCCGTCGGGCAGGGTCTTGCCGACGTCGGCTTCGGCCACGTTGTCCTGGCGGGTGTCGAACAGCACCAGCGCGGTGTTGAGGCGACCGTCGAGATGGCGGCCCTTGAGGCCGATCTCGCGGCTGCTGCCGAGCACCGGATCGAGGAAGCTGCCGTCGCTGCGGCGGTTGTCCTGCGGGTCGAAGATCTCGGTATAGCTGACGAACGCCGAATACACCGGGGTGATCGCGTAGATCAGTCCGGCGTAGGGCACGGTCTTGCGGTGGTCGTGGCGGAACACGCCGCTGTACAGGTCGTCGGTATCGTTCTTCCAGCGGCTGTAGCGGGCGCCGGCGACCAGCGTCAGCGGTTCGGCCAGCGACAGGCGCGCGGCGGCATACGCGCCCTGCTGGTCGGTGCGGATATCGGTGACCTTGTCGGCGTCGGCCGCGAACTGCGGATACGGATAGTCGCCGTTCCACTGCAGGAAATCGCCGATCGGTGCCAGCGTCTCGGTGGCGTTGACCCACGACCGCTTGGTGTAGCGCGAACCGCTCAGGCCCAGCACCAGCTCGTGTTCGCGCCCCCAGGCCTGGAACGGCCCGGACGCGTACACGTCGAGCATGTTCTGGCGGCCGCAGTCGCGGCTGCGGTAGGCGTACGGCTCCAGCGTCTCGCCGGTGCTGCGGTTGGGGAATCCATAGACGTAGAACAGCGCCATGTCGCCGTCGGTGGCGCGGTGACTGGCCAGCGCCCGCAGCTGCCAGCCATTGCCGAATTGGTGCTTGAGATCGGCGAAGGCGGTGGCGGTGGTGGTGTTCCAGTAGGTCCAGTCCGCAGCGCTGCTGAAGCCGCGCGGCCATTCGAGGAAACTGCCGTCGTCGTAGAACACCGGGTAGGTGCCCCAGGTCACGCCCTTGGGCCGGTTCTTCTGGTAGTCGTACCCCACGCTCAGCGTGGTGGCCGCGCCGAGGTCGGCATCGACCACGCCGTACAGCACGGTCTTCTTCTTGCTGTAGCGGTCCAGGTAGGAATCGCCCTGCTCGTAGGCGCCGACCACCCGGCCGCGCACGCTGCCGTCGGCCGCCAGCGGCGCGGCGACATCGGCGGTACCGCGCAGGGTGTTCCACGACCCGGCGCTCAGCGCTGCGTCGGCCTGCAGCGTGCGGCTGTCGGCGCGCTTGCGCACGAAGTTGATCGTCGCCGACGGGCTGCCGGCGCCGGTGAGCAGGCCGCTGGCCCCGCGCAATACCTCGATGCGTTCGTAGATGGCCGTATCCAGGCTGGCATCGGCGGACCCCGAGTTGATCCCCGGCGCGACCGGCACGCCGTCGTAGGCCATGTTCTCGACCAGGAAGCCGCGCGCATAGAACAGCACGCGCTCGGTGTCGTAGGCGTTGGAGGACACGCCGGTGACGTTGTCGAGCACGTCGCGTACCGAGGTCAGGTGCTGGTCCTCGATCCGCTGCGCGGTGACGATGCTGACCGACTGCGGCGTCTGCTGCGGGGTCAGCGCCAGGCGCGTCGCCGCCGCGGTCTGTTCGACCGTGTAGGAACCCGCGCGTTCGGCGTTGACATTGATCGCGTCCAGCGTGGTCGGATCGTCGGCGGCAGCCGACTGCGCCGCGGCCGACACCGCGATGGACAAGCCGACGGACAGCACGCTCAAGCGCACGGCAGCGGCACGAAGCGGGAAAGCGGACATGGAAAACCCCTGAATGAAGTGAGACACAGGCAGGCGGCCTGTGCGGATTCTCACGACTGGGGCTGGCAGGAACACGGCTTGCGCGTCGTCAAGTCCGCGCAGTTTATCCGAGCGTCGCCGCCGGGACGAGCACGCCGCGCGCCCAGCGCAAGCGCCGTTTGCGGATGCGCATGGGCGTCTGCGCAAAAAGACATCGGCGCGCGCAATTGCATCGCTTGCCGCCGAGGCCGCGCCGGACAGCGTGCCCGGTCGGACCGGGCACGCAGCCTGGCGTGGCGGCAGGCCGTCGCTCAGGAAATCGTGCAGAAGGTGACGTAGTGATCGGCCGGGTAATAGCGCTTGTCGACGACCGACTTTTTGGCACCGTCGGTGACCAGGAACACCAGCCGACAGGTGCCGGCCTGTCCGCCGGGATCGTGCCGTGCCTTGCCCTCGTCATAGGTCTTGCCGCGGCCAGCCTGGGGCAGGCGTCGCTCGTTGTTGCCGAACACCTGCACGTCGACGGCGCCCGCGCCGCAGGCGGCGATCGGATTGGGCATGGTGATGCAATCGTTCAGGTCGCGAACGGCCTCGCGCACATAGGTGGGCAGCGTGCCGCAGCTCGGGGCCTTCTGCGCCTGCGCCTGCGCAGCCGAAAGGGCCAGAACGGCCAGCAGCGTGAATCTGATCGAGGGATACATGGAGGACTCCTTGGGAACGGATGGAAGGAGTGCCGCCGATGCGGACAGCACGCAGGCCGCGCACCGGACTACGAGAAGAAATGCCTGCGCCGCCCGTCCGCGAACACCCGATGTCCGGGTGCGGCGACCGCCGGCGCGTTCGCCGCGCGCACGCGGGCCGGCAGGTGCCGGACGCCACCGCCTCGGCTACCATCGGCGGCGCGCCGAAGCCGGCGCTCGTCTTTCTGCGCACACGCCTGCCTCCCGCCGCCCATCCGCCCCCCCATGAACCACGCCGCCCCGCCCCGCCCTGTCGCGGGCACTGCCCTCGCTGCGCTGCGCGTGGCCGCCAAGCTCGCCGCATTCGTCCTGATCAGCGTGCCGCTGCTGCCGCTGCAATGGCTGCTGATGCGCGTCACCCGCGGACGCGGCGCCTTCGTGCTGCCGCGGCTGTGGTTCGCCTGCCTGCGCAAGGCGATGGGCATCCGCGTCGAGGTGGTGGGTACGCCGCGCCGCGGCGGCGGCACGCTGTTCGTCGGCAACCACATCTCGCACTTCGACATCGTGGTGCTGGGCAGCCTGCTGCACGCGCGCTTCATCGCCAAGAACGACATGGAGCGCTGGCCGGGCATGCGCCGGCTCGGCGCGCTGGCGCAGACCCTGTTCATCAGCCGCCGGCGGATCGACGCAGCCAACGTGGCCGCGGCCGTCGCCGCGCAGATCCGCCCCGACCACGACGTGGTGCTGTTCGCCGAAGGCACCACCTCGTCCGGCGAGCGCGTCGCCCCGTTCAAGTCCAGCCTGTTCTCGCTGTTCCTCGGCGGCGACGCCAACGCCCGGCCATGGACGCTACAACCGTTCACCATCGACATCCTGTCCGTCGATGGCCGCCGCCTGGCGCACGGCGGCGAGCGCGACGCCTACGCGTTCTACGGCAGCATGCAGGCCGGCGCCCACGTCCTGCGCTTCCTGCGCGCGTCCGGCGCAGCGGTCAGGGTGACCTTCCACGCCCCGCTCGCGATCGCGCCCGGCACCGACCGCAAGGCGCTCGCGCAGCAGGTACATGGCATCGTGGCGTCGGCGCTGGCCGCACAGCCGTCGCACGACGGAGCGCGATAGGCCTGCGCCGCACCGACACCGCGCAGCGCAAGGCGCATGTGTGTGACGCCTGTCTCGGCCTCTAGGGCTCGATGGGCTGGCTGCACGAACAGGTGGCGATGAAATAGGGAGCGCCACTGGCCTGGGCGTAGTTGAAGAACAGCCCCCGCGCGGCCGCGTCCGCACCAAGCGTGGCCGCTATGCGGCACTCCCCGCGTTGTTATCGGCAGGCAACAGCGACCGGCGCGGCGTCTTCCCGACCCGCACAGGATTTCCGGCGCGGCTGCCTGCCTGTCGCAGCGCGCGTCCGCACACGGACGGTGTCCGCACAGGTCCATCCCAACAGTTCATGGAGAACGCAAATGAAGAGCACAAGGGCAGTATCGTCGTTCCGGTCCCCGCACGCGGTCACCGTCGCGGTGCCGGTGGAGGTCGGCAACGACATCGAGAAGATGCACAAGATCACCCGGGAAATCCTCGGCCGGCTTGGCTGCGCGGCCTGCCATTCCGGCTTCGACCTGCGCTTCGTGATCGAACGCGACTTCCGGGTCAATCCGGCGCTGGAGATCGAGGGTTTCGCGCCGCGGATCGGCCCCTGACCGGAGGCATCGGCGATGCATGCCCTGCCCGATCTTGGCGTCGGCCTGGTGCTGTGGCCGGAGTTGATGCCGGTGCTGGCCGAGGACGACGGCGCGATCGGGGTGGTCGAGATCGAACCGGAATTCTTCTGGTTCGAGACCGGCAACGCGCAGGCGCCGATGCGCATCGACACCGGCATGGTGCGGCAGCTCGCCGAGCTGCCGCAGCACAAACTCGTGCACGGCGTGGCCTCCCCGGTGGGCGGCTCGCTGGCGCCGGAACCGCAACGTCTGCAACTGATGCGCGAGGTGGTGCAGGCGCTGGAGGCGCCGTGGGCCAGCGAACACCTGAGCTTCAATGCGGTGCCGGTGGCCGGCGGCCCGGTCGATTCCGGTTTCCTGCTGCCGCCGCTGCAGACCGTGGCGAGCGCGCAACAGGCAGCGGCCAATATTCGCACAATGGCGCAGGGCCTGCGGGTGCCGTTCGCGGTGGAGAACAACGTCAACTATCTGCGCCCGGTCGCTGGCGAACTCAGCGACGGCGCGTTCATCGCCGAAGTCGCGACCCAGGCCGACTGCGGCATCCTGCTCGACCTGCACAACCTGTGGACCAACCAGAAGAACGGCCGCCAGCCGGTGCGCGAGGCGCTCGCCGCGCTGCCGCTCGAGCGCGTCTGCGAACTGCACCTGGCCGGCGGCTTCGCGCACCGCGGCTACTGGCTCGATGCCCATTCCGGGCTCGTCGATGAAGAATTGATGCGACTGGCCGCCGAGCTGATGCCCGCGCTGCCCAACCTGCACGCGATCGTCTTCGAGATGCTGCCGACCGCTCTGGCGCACGTCGGCATCGCCGACGTACGCAGGCAGATCGACCGGCTGCACACGCTATGGGCGCTGCGCCGGCCCGGCGCACGCGCGCCGCAGGCGGCAGCGGGTCTCGCGCGCGGCGATGGCGGCGTCGCACCCTCGCCCGCCGACTGGGAACGGACCCTGGGCGCCCTGGTCCGCGGCGACGCGCCGGGCGCGCATCCCATCGCCGCACTGCTGGCGGATCCCGGCGTCGCCCTGCTGCGGGAATTGGCCAGCAATGCGCGCGCCGGACAGATCGCCAGCGCGGCGCGGCTGACCACGCGCATGCTGCTGGCGCATGGTGGCGAAGCGGCCTTCCGCAGCTTGTTCGAGGACTACGCCGCCGCGCAGCCACCGCGCCAGTTCGCCAGCAGCGAGGCGCTGGGCTTCCTGGAGCACGTGCAACTCGCGGCGCCGGCGATTCCGCAGCTGGCGCAGGTGGCGATGTTCGAAAGCGCCGTGATCCACTCCGCGCTGCAGGGCGACGCGCGCGTCGTCGCCTTCGACCGCGACCCGGTGCCGCTGCTGACCGCGCTGGCCGAACGGCGCGCCCCGCCGCCGGCGCAAGCGCCCGGCAGGTTCGCGATCGAGCTGCAGGGCGGCGCGGTCATCGCCATCCGGGCAGGTTAGCGGCTGTCTCCCCAAACCGCTGCACGAATGCACGCCATCGGCGCGCGCGGCTGCATGTCACGCAGATGACATCGCGATTTCCTAGCCTGCGACCAGGGCTGGCGGCCGGCGCCGCCAAGGACGGTCGCCATCGAAATCCTGCTGTGGACCGTGTTCGCCGTGGTGATGAGCGCCGTTCTGCTGTTGGGCGTCTCGGTGGTGATCGTCGCCACCCGCGAAAATGGCCTCTACTCCGCCGAAGAGAAGACCTGGCAACGCCTGAAGCACAGCGGCGTCCCTGCCGAGGCCGAGATTCGCGCGCTCAAGCGCTCCGAGCACGGGCTGTCGCGCGGCGGCAGCCAGGGCCAGACCGTGCATGCGGTCGAGTTGACGCTGGACGTTTTCGACGGCGCGGGCGGCGTGTGCACGGCAACGCTGCGCACGCTGATCGACGAAGCCCTGTTGCCGCAGTTCTGCATCGCCGGCACCCGCGTGCATGTGCTGCGCGATCCGGACGACGCCTCGATCCTGGCAGTGGACCGCGCGCGGTCGCCGCTGGAGATTCCGCGCGCAGGCGGTTGATGGCGGCTCTGCGCGGGATGCAGGATTCTCCCGGGATACCGCTCCCTGCAGGAGGGGCTTCAGCCCCGACAGTATCCGAAGCCGGAGCATCCACCGCTGCGCTCGTCGCGGCTGAAGCCGCTCCTACAAGAGCTTGCGGCTAGCCCGCCGGATGCACTGTAGGAGGGGCTTCAGCCCCGACAGTATCCGAAGCCGGAACACCCGCCGCTGCGCTCGTCGCGGCTGAAGCCGCTCCTACAGGAGCTTGCGGCTAGCCCGCCGGATGCACTGTAGGAGGGGCTTCAGCCCCGACGGCATCCGAAGCCGGAACACCCACGGCTTCGCTCGTCGCGACTGAAGTCGCTCCCACAGGGACTTGCGGCTAGGCGGCCGGGTGAACTGTGGGAGAGGCTTCCGCCCCGACAGTATCCGCGCCGAAACACGCAGTGCTGCGTTCGGCACGGCTGTAGCCGCGCCGACGCGGCCGTTACGGCTTCGCCGCCTCGCACAGCTTGCGGTTGAACCAGGTGGACTTGGCGATCGGCAGATAGCTGTCCCAATCGGTCGGCGGCAGCATGCTGCCGTTCTTGTCCAATTCCTCCTGCAAGGAGTCCTCGTCGCGGCTGGCGCCGGCGATGGTGGTGTCCAGCGCGGCCAGGCACTCCTTCGGACGGCCCAGGCGCAGCAGGGCGATGGCGCGGTCGTTGGCGAAGCGGTCGCGCTCCAGCCAATTGAAGAACGTGCCGCACTCCTTGCCGAACGCGTCCATCCCCGCGAGCGCGGCCGCATAGCGCTTGCCGCGATAGTCGGCCAGATACGCCGCGCGCCGCCGCGTGCTCGCCGCCGCAGTGCAGCCCGCCGGCAACGCCAGATACTCGCCCTCGAAGCCGGCGCGCGCGCCGCAATAGTCGCGGCAGCTCTCCTCGGTCAGCGCCTTCACCTCGAACCCGCCGGGCGTGCGCTTGAACGACACGCGGCACGGCGTGTCGCTGCCCTCGGTGACCTCGGCGATCTCGCCGCGCAGCGTGCCCGACAGCCCGCAGCTGTGGCCGTTGGCGCCCATCGCGTCGATCGTGAACTGGCGCACGTCACCCTGCCCGCTGATCTGCAGGCTGCCCCAGCCGTCCTTGGTGCCGTACTCGCCGGGCGCCGGCGCAGCCGCGGCGGCAGCGAACGCCGCACCGCACCCCAGCAGCAAACTCCAACTCCATCGTCCTGACATGGCGGTTCCAAATTCGGCAAGGGAGTGCAATTTTCCCCCATCTCGCGGGCCGTCGACCAGTGCGGCAGACATCTTCCGCAGCCGCGGCCCCGGTGCTGCATGGACAGCGGCGACGCCGGCTCCGCGCACCTGGGTGCGCCATGCGCGGTGCCAGCAGGTCCGCGCCGACGTCCAAACCGCAATTGCGCTACCCGCCAGCCAGCATCCGGGGCAGAACCCCCCCATGACGCCACTCGCCTTCTCGCTCGCCGCCATGCTGGCCGGCGTCGCCGCAACCGCCCCGGCGCCGGAGCGCATGCTGATCTTCAGCAAGACCGCCGGCTTCCGCCACGACTCGATTCCCACCGCGGTGGCGACGCTGCGCCAGTTGGCGAGCGAGGAAGGCCTGGCCGCGGACCATAGCGAAGACGCGAACGCCTTCACCGCCGACAACCTGGCCCGCTACCGCGTGGTGGTGTTCGCCAGCACCACCGGCGAGATCCTCGACCCCGCGCAGCAACAGGCATTCGAAAGCTTCGTGCGCAACGGCGGCGGCTTCGTCGGCGTGCATTCGGCGGCCGACACCGGCTACGCCTGGCCGTGGTACGGGCGCCTGGTCGGCGCCTGGTTCCAGGGCCACCCGCCCGGGCTGCAATCCACCCAAGTGCAGCCCGAACGCGACGGTCGCGCCGACGGCACGCCCTGGCCGATCCACGACGAGATCTACAACTACCGCAGCAACCCGCGCGCGCAGGTGCAGGTCATCGCCACCGTGGACGAACGCCTCTACACAGGCGGCACCATGGGCGCGGATCACCCGATCGCCTGGTGCCACGCCTTCGACGGCGGCCGTGCCTGGTACACCGGCCTGGGCCACGACGCGGCGGTGTATGCCGATCCGCATTTCCTCGCGCAGCTGCGTGCAGGCGTGCGCTACGCGGCGGGGCGGCAGGCGCGGTGTTGAACGGGTGCGGGAGCTGCGGCTGCCGCTATCCCTGAAGGCAACAGCGTGCGGCGATCGCCACCTGGGCTGCGCCGCGGAGATGGAGTGTGCGACCGCCCATGCCAAGGACGTCTTCCCCGCGCCGGTCGCCCCCTGCGTGCTCTACGCCGCCGGACCTGTACGGCGTCGCGTTCACCGACGCCAACCGCGACGGCCATCCGCTCGAGAGCATGGGGCCGTCCTGGCTGTACGTCGCCGCATCCGATGGCCGCGTCGTGGCACCGGATCCGATGGGCCGGGGCACGGCAGGCGACGCATTCGTGCAGTCGCAATTCTCGCTGCACTCCGATCACCTCCTCGGCATACCGCGGCGACTGCTGGTCGCCCTGAGCGGCCTGATCGTGGCGATGCTGTCCATCACCGGCGTCTACCTTGTGGTGGCGCACGCGGCGCAGCCAGATGATGGATGCCGAACGATGCGATGCAGCGCAACGGGCGCGGTCGCGTTGCATCGTCCCCATCGCCGATGCGAGAGGCGCCCAACCGTCCCCCCTACCTTAGGCACGTTATCGGCAGCACCCGAAGCTGCGAGTGTGCGGCTTCGACACGACAAGGGCTGACCATGCTGGCGTTCCTGACTGCGACGCTCGTCGCTGCCGCGCTTTCCGCGGCTGCGCCACTGGATGCCGTCCCGCAAACCCGCCTGGACCCCGACCTGCGCTGCCTGTTGGGGGTGTATGCGCTGCCCGAAGGGCAGTCGGTGACCATCACCGGCGACGGCGGGAAGCAGCGCGAACTCCACTACACCCTGTCGAACGGCCGGTTCGGCCGCTTGCGGGTGGACGCCAGCGGCGGATACGGCGCAGACACCGTGTACATCCGTTTCGCCCCCTGCCGGACCGGTACGCTGCAACTGACACGGGGCGAGGCCACCGAGACCGGCACCCGCCTGCGCCTGGTCGAGAAGGAAACCACCTTCAGCAGCGACGGCATCGCGCTGCACGGCAAGCTCGTGCTGCCCGCCACTGGCCGCGCGACGGCGGCGGCCGTATGGGTCGAAGGTTCGAACAACGATCCCAGCACCGACGATAGCGTCTGGCAATACGAACTTGCGCGCAGGGGCATCGCCGTCTTCGTCTACGACAAGCGCGGCACCGGCGCGTCCGCCGGCGCCCTCTCCTCCGATTTCCAGGCGCGTGCACGCGACACGGCAGCCGCGGTCAAGGAAGCCCGGCGGCTTGCGCCGGGCGTGCGCCGGATCGGCGTGATCGGCGGCAGCCAGGGCGGATGGGTCGCGCCGCTGACCGCCACGCTGGTGCCAGTGGATTTCGTCGTGGCCGCCTTCGCGATGGCGGAAGGGCCGATCGCGCAAGACCGCGAGCTCGTGGAGCAACAGCTGCAGCGCGCTGGGTTCGACGAGACCACGCTGGCCGAAGCCAGGAAACTGACCGCCATCACCGAACGGATCGTGCGTTCCGACATGCGCGACGGCTTTGCCGAGCTGGACGCCTTCAAGTCCAGCCATGCCGACGCGCCGTGGCTGGCCGCCATCCAGCCCCGCTCGTACACCGGCCTGTTCCTGAAATTTTCGAGCGCCGAACTCCAGGCCAACGGACCCGCCCTCGCGCAGGGGCTGAGCTTCGACTACGAGCCGCAACCGGTGATCGAAGCGATCAAGCCCCGCCAACTGTGGCTGCTGGGCGGGAGCGACCGCCAGGCCCCGAATGCCGCCACCCAAGCCATTCTTCGGCAGCTCCAGCAACGCCGGGCGGACCTGGCCGTGGTGGTGTTCCCGAACGCGGATCATGGCCTGATCGAGTCGATCAAGACCGCCGACGGCGTGGCGAAGACCTATTCCGCGCACCTGTTCGACGTGACCGCGGACTGGATCGACGACCGCAAGCTTCCGGCGGCAGGGAGGTTCATCGTGATGCCGGCGGCGGACTGAATGGCCCAGACCGATTCCCCGCCGGGGAATCTCTGCGAGTAGCGATCTCCCAGCACCCTGTCTGCTACGCGATCGGAAGAATGCTTCGGCACGGCGCATTGAGCGCCATGTCTTTCATGCAATCGGACACGTTATGCATAGGCCATCAGTGCGAGCAGGTCCATCAGGCCGTGCGCGATGATCGCGGGCCACAGCCGGCCGGTCCGCGCGAACCACCAGCCGAGTATCAGCCCCACGACGACCAGCGAGATCGCGCCGACAGGTCCCTGGTACAGGTGGTACGAAGCGCGGATCGCGACGCTGACGTTCACCGCGAATGCCGGGCTGTGGCTGCGCTGCAGCACGCGGATCACGTAGGCGCAGACGAACACTTCCTCGAAGATCGGATTGAGCAGCGAAACTGCCACCACCGCCGTCAGCGATAGCTTCCCTGCCACCATGGCATCCATCGAAGGATTCACCTCCTCGGCCATGCCCGCGCCCAGCCAGTTCAGGGGATAGCAGGCCACGATGCACGCGATCAGCAGGCCGATCGCCGGTCGGATATCGCGCCCCTGCCAATGCAGCCCCAAGACCTGCGGCGTCCATCCGCGGAACCACAGCACCGGGACGAGCAAGGCCAGGACCAGCAGCTCGTAGAGGACCATGCCCCACAGGCTCGCCTCGGAAAACGACGGCTCGCCCGTGGGCGCCAGCACGGCCGAGAAGCTCCAGTAGATGGGCAGTCCGAGTGCGATCGCAACGACGGCCAGTAGCTCGCCCCATCCCGCAGATATCGTGTCGCGTCCTTGCATCGATCCCCTTTGTGGTCCGGTTGTCCGCCGCGAAGGTGGCTGGCGCGGCTGACGCGCTAGTACAGCATGTCCTGCGTGCGCTTTGGCAATTCGAGGTCGTAGGCGGCGGCATCGAAATCGCCGTCCGCCAGGTGCGCGTGCATGGTGCCGGCACTGGGCAACTGCTCGCGGGGCACGTGCCGCGCCGGATCCCACAGGGCCGAGCGCACGATCGCCTTGGAACAGTGGAAGTACGCGGCGTCGACATGCACCACGATCACGCTGCGCGGCTGCCTGCCGCGGATCTCGAAGCGGGCCAGCAAGGCTGGATCGACGCTGATCTCGGCACGCCCGTTCACCCGCAGGCTCTCGCCGATGCCGGGCACCAGGAACAGCAGCGACATGCGCGGGTCGTGCAGCAGATTGCGCAGATTGTCGATGCGGTTGTTGCCCGGGCGGTCCGGCACCGCCAGCGTGCGCGCATCCAGGATCTGCACGAAGCCGGCCGAGTCGCCCTTGGGCGAGCAGTCCAGTCCGTCGTCCCCGGCCGACGCCAGCACCACGAACGGCGAGGCGCGCACGAACGCCTGGTAGTCGGCGTTCAGATGATCGATCTCCTTGCGCAGCGAGCGCTCGGCAGGCTGGCCATACAGCGCTTCGAGCGCCTCGAGGGTGGCGATGCGATGGGTCATGCTGGTGTCCTGACGTTGTTGGTGATGCGGGCATCACTATAGCGGCCTGGGCGAAGGCGTCCGACTCTTTGCGAATGCCTGGTAGAGCGAAGCCGCCCGCTCATCGGCCGCGACGCGTTCGACACCGCTCAGGCCCTGCAACGCCATGCCTGCCGACGCCCTTGCATCCCCAACAGGTAAGCCAGACGCAAGCAGACCGCACTGGCGACTAGGTTCCTTTTTCAGCCGCGCGCCGCAACGACCGGCCACTGCCGTAGGACCAGCGTTGGGGCCGAACGGGTAGTAGCTAGCGATATTCAGGCATGGCTATAGCCAATTGCTCTCCTGAGGTGGATTTTCCGTAATCTTCAGGAGCTCTTCTTTGTCATTGGTGTACTTGATCGTCGCAAAGGTTTCCATGTAGATCATGGTTCTTCCACCAGGGACTGCAAAGAAAACAAAGAAATTGTTCTTGTCGGCTTTCAATCCAATCTTACCTAGAAAGAATCGTATGTTTAGCAGCTGAGAAATCTTGGTATCGGGGCTGGCCAAGACGACTGTCTTGCGGGCACAGGCACTGAAAAATTCATCGAACGCAGCTCCCGACTTGGGCACAACGTCATTGACTTTCATCACCTCCTTCCCTTTAACCACATCAAGCTCCACGACGACCAAATCCCGGGTATCACAGGAACTGGCAGCGTTCGCAGGAGCGAAGACTAGGAAGCCGATCAGCACCATTAAACATCTCGCAAGTGATTTCATTTCATTCACCCATGTATCGCAGAATGGTCATATTGACAGGATCAGGAAACGCATCAACACCGATAGGTCCCACATAGACCTCATGGGCTCCCAATGTCGATACACCACCATTTCCACCTGGAACCACTATTGCCGTATGCCCGGTGGAATTCGGCCCGACGTTCCTGTAGGCCGCAATGTCCCCCGGCATTCTTTCCTCATATTGGCCAAGTCGCCTCCAGTTGGGAATGGTTCCCTGGGCAAGCTCGGCGGCAGTCGCGCAGCGGTCGGCTGGCACACCATTCCTTCCCTTGACTGAAACCATGGTCGAGGCTCCTGCAGCTGAAGCAGCATCGCACACGAACGAGGAGCACTTCCACGAACCCGCAGGATATTGGACCGACCTGGACTGATAGAACCCGTAGGCGGTGGAGCCGACCTTTTGCATGGCCCAGTCAGATATCCTCCCTCGCTTCTGCAAATTGCTAGGACTTCCCTCTACGAGGCCCAGGGGGTCAACTTTCCAGAGCGGAGCACTTCCTGCATAGGTGAATGCGCTGATCCCCCCCAACAGTCCCATCGGATCGCCTTGGCTGTACCGCCCCGTACTGGTGTCGTAATTCCGGAAGTAGTTCTGGTTCAACCCCGTTGTACTGTCATAACGCTGCCCCGGGAAGCGCATGCCGAACACGAACGCCGTGCCATCGCGATCCGCGTCCTGGTCCGGGGGCGTGTTGCCGAACGCTTCGCCCTTGATGTCCCACTTCCAGATCGCCACGTCGCGCGCCGGGTCGATGACCGTGCGTGGCGCGCCGAGGTGGTCCGGCTGCACGTAGTTCAACGCGGTGCCGGCCAGCACACCGACCGGCAGGTCGTCGAGCCAGATGACTTGCTGGAGCGCCTTGCCGTTGCCGTCGTAGTCGCCCAGCCAGTGGCCGACTTCGTTGTAGACCGTGTAGGTGTTGGTCGTGCCCAGGAAGCGGCGCACCTGTTCGCCGCGGTCGTTGTAGCGATACTCCATCGCTAGCGTGCCACTGCGCTTGGCCTGGCTCATACGTCCCGTCGCATCGTAAGCGAACTCGCGCGCCGTCCCGTCGATGGCCGTGGTGTTGCCGGCGGCGTCGTAGCTGCGTGCAGCGCCAGCTACGCTCGCCAGGCGGTGGCTGTCGGTCGGGTAGCTGTAGGTCTGGGTGCTGCCATTGACCTGGGCGCTGAGCCGGTTGCCGGTGGCGTCGTAGCTGTAGCCGTCGATCACGGTGCCGGTCGGGCCGTCCTTGAACGCGGTCAAGCGGTCCAGGTTGTCGTAGCCCAGGCTCACGACCGGAGCGGTGTTGCCCGGCGCGGTCAGCGCGGTGAGGTTGCCGACCGGGTCGAAGGCGAAGCCGATGTTGAGGCCGTCGCTGCGGCTGTCCTGGATCGCTTGCGGGCGGTAGTCCTGGTCCAGCACACGCTGCATCGGCCGCCCGTTGCCGTAGGACCAGCCGGCGCTGGGGCCGAACGGATAGTAAATGGCGCCGCCGAGCAGCTTCTGCCGGGTGCCGCCTGCGACCGTGACGCCAACTTCCGTCGCCTGGCCCAGCGCATTGCGCACATAGTCCACCACCGCGCCATCCGGATAGGTCACTCGGCTCAGGCGGCCACCCTTGGTGTAGGCGTAGCGCACGGTCAGCGCCTTGCCGTTGGTGGTCTGCACCTTGCGCACCACGCGCCCGAAGCGGTCGTAGCAATACTGGGTCAGGCCGCTACCGTCCTGCAGCTTGCTCAGGCGCCCCAGCGCAAAGGTCTCGCCAGCCACGCAAACGGCCTGGCTCGCATCGTAGGTATAGGTCGCGATCAGCGCCTTGTCGGCGTAGGTCGCCTTGGCCAGGCGGCCGAGCGCGTCGTAGACGTAACTGGTCTTGGTGCTGCGCGCATCGGTCTGGGTGACCAGGTTGCCGGCGCTGTTGTAGGTGTAGCTGGTCACGCCGGTGTCGGGGCTGGTCAGCTTGAGCAGGTCGCCCAGGCCGTTGTATTGGTAGCTCGTGGTCAGGCCCTTGGGATCGGTGACCTTGGTGGTGCGGTCCAGGGCGTCGTAGTCGAATTGGGTCTTCGCGGCGATGCCGCCGACGTCCTGCAGGGTCTGCTTGACCCGGTCCAGCGGGTCGTAGTCGGTCTGCGTCTTCCGCTTGAGTGCGTCGGTGACCAGCTGCACGTTGCCGTTGAGGTCGTAGCTGAAGTCGGTGGGATCGGCCTCGGCGGTGGCCTGGGTGGCCAGCTGGCCGAGCTTGTTGTAGATCCGCGACAGCGTGTGCTTGAGCGTGCCGGACGCGTCCTTGGTGTCTTCCTTGAACCGGTTGCCGGACGGGTCCAGCGAGTAGTGGATCGTGTTGCCGGCACCATCGGTCACGTCGGTCAGGCGATGCGCGGCGTCGTAGCCGTAGACGACGAACGTGCCGTCCGGATCGGTGACCTTGCTGACGTTGCCAACCTCATCGTAGGCGACGAGCGTGGTCTGGTCCTGGTCCGACGACGTGCCGTCGGCATTCGCGCGCAGCGTGCTCGATGCCGCCCAACCGCGCGGGGTGTAGGTGAGGTCGCGGATCAGGCCGTTGGCATCCTGGGTGCGCGTCGGCCGGCCGTTGCGGTCGTAGGCCACATAGGTCGTGGCCCGACCCAGTGCATCGACCACCTGATACAGATCCCCTGCGCGATGGCAGGCGCCGCCGGCATTGGTGCAGCCGGATTCGTCGGCGGTCAGGTAGTAGCGATAGGTCGTGGTGTCGGCCACATCGGTGCGCGGGCCGTCCTGGCTCAGCACCAGGCCGATCAGCGGGCATTGCGTGCCGTCGACGGCATCGCAGTAGCTGGTCAGCCACTGGCGCACGCCGGACGGCGCGTTGGCCGCGCTGCCACAGCTGTAGCTCATGGCAGCGGACACAGTTGGATCGACGTCGCAACGCGCCGTTTGCTGGCCGCGTGCGTTGTAGGCCCAGACCGATTTGGCGGCCGTGGCGCCGGAGGCGTCGAGCACGATCCGGGTCAGCGGCACGCGCAGACCGGCGTTCCACGTCGTATTGGTCGTGCGCTGCTGTGTAGTCCCCGAGGCATCGATCTGTTGGGTCAGCAGTCCATCCGCCGTATAGGTCGTCTTGGTGATCGTCCCCTTGAAGTCTGTCACCGACGCCGGATAGCCGTTGGCATCGTAGGTCAGCGACTTCCATGGTTGGTTGCATTGGTCGCCGCACGGAACGCTGGCGCCAAAGGACCGCAGTGTGCCGAAGCCGGTATTCGTGAAAGAGAGTGTTACGCTACTGCCAAGTGGACCGGTGACCTTCGCATTGTACCCACCATTCCTGATGATGCTGTCGTATTCAAAACTGGTCAGATCCACATTTCCGGCAAAGGCCGTGGATGCCACACGCCTCGTGGTATTTCCCTGGTACTTGATCGTTTCGTAGCGGACGCCTTTCTCATCAATTATTCCGGTCAGAACACCTGGAAGATTATTGTTTCCGGTGTAAGCGCCCTCGTTGTAGACATAGGAAAGCGTCTTCCCATCGGGATAGGTGACGCTAGCGAGATAGCCTGCGGCATTGTAAGCGTAACCCAGGCTTCCGCCATCCGGCTGAATGACATTGATCAGCCGCGCTGCACTGTCATAGCGCAAATTGAGAGTTCGACCGAACTGGTCGGTCACCGCAATCAACAACCCAGCCTTTGGCGCAATACTGACAGGCGTGCTGCTGTCGCTGTAGGCAAATGCAAGAACCTTCTGCCCAGCTTGATCGCTCACCTCTTTGATCAGTCCGCCTGCGTCGTAAGACTCGGTTTGATGGTTCGCCGAAAGCTGGAGCGCGTAGCCAGCGCCAGCCGGAAGCTCGACAAGCTTCTCGGCAACATCCTGGTCGCCTTTCCAGACGCCGTCTGCAAGCACGAAGCGAATCACCCCGCCATCCGGCCGAAACGAATTAATAATTTGCTGACTATCTGCCATGTCAGAGCGCTGAATTTCCAGGCGCCTGTCATAGGTGTGCCTCCACTGCGGACCCAGATTGGAAGACGCAACAATCGCAGAGCTGTTATAAAACCTGCGGAACACGAGGTCGGAGGCAGAGCTGAAATCTGTTTCCTGTCGATACAGATTTCCCGTCGATGCATTGACTGGATCCCCTTCGAAGGGGCTTCCTGGATTTTCGCCATTGGCCAATGCCGCATTTTCGCGACTGCCGCGCGGGCCGGTGCCGTCTTTATCCGCCCCAAGCCCGGCTGTGCAGCGAGTATGGCACCCCCCCAGGTTCTTCTGGGGCACGCCGCCGCCTCGACTCAATGTGGCATGGACGTTCGTGTCGGCCGATCCATTCAAATAAATGACCGCAACGATATCGCCCGTTCCGTAGCGAACCGAGATCTGAGGTGGGTTGGTGCAAGTTCCGTTGCACAGATCATTTATCTTCTTGGTGACGAAGCCCACGGCCTCGCCAACGGTGGCAAACGAGCCCACCCCATGTATGGACTGGATGGTATAAGGCGCGCCATAGTCGCCGGTTTGCCCAAACACCCTCGCAGGGAGAAGCGCAAGGACGCTCAAAGCGATAAAAACAGCGAGGCGTTTCAACATAGCTTCATCCTTGAGCTTCGATAGCGTTGTAGGCGGACAACCGCAGGGCACAGGCAGTGCCTGGCCCCACAAAGCTTACCGAACTTTGTTGCAAATTTTGAGACGGCCGGAACTTTTTTGCAGAAGCCGGCCTGACCCGCCATCAGCACACAGGGGTGGTCGCGCCTCAGCCAACGCGCCATCCAGCAACTTGGATCTTGATGCTATCCAGGCGCACAATCAAAAAACTAGACACGGGATACCGCGATGCATGGAACGTGGATCGCAGTCGTCGCAGGCCTCATCGCGCTGACACTGGCACTCAATGGATGGATCCTGGCAAGGACACGCATGAACCCGGACCATGGCGCGAGGCTCGCCTTCTTAAGCGCACTCACGTCGCTTCTCGCGCTGCCCATTTGTCTTGCAAGCTTTGGCGTTTATGCCGTAGGCCTTTTCCAAGATCTTCCGAACCCATCCGGCATCACGTTCCTGGCAAGCGCGGCCGTGGTGATGCTTTCCACCATCACGGCCGCAGTCAAATCCCGGCGCAATTCCCATTCCTAGGCAACCGACGATCGTGCTCGGAGCCGATCAGCGTCGGCTGACACAGCCGATCGGCCGACATGCTTGCTCAGCGCACCTTCGCTTCCGGCATGGGCGTGATCACCAGCGCGCCATCGACGATGGCGATACGCGGCTTGCTGCCCGGCATCAATCCCAGCGCTGCCAGCCATTGACCGCTCAGGCGCAAGGTGGGAATGCGCTGGCTCTGCCGGTGGCCGTCTACCATCACGTCGTGGCAGGTGTAGCCAATGGTGCACTGCGTGGGTTGGTGCACTGATAGAAAATCCACTCCGACCCCGCATTCGGCGGCTCCCCGGCATTCGCCACAGGCTACGCGCCGGTGGAAAAGCTACTCTACCTCCCAGCTCACGACTAGGATGCGGCTGTGAAATTTTGGACCTGGCTAGCGGTTTCATTTCTTCTTGGCATGAGCAGCATTGCACATGCGCAATCGCACAACTGGCAACCTGCCGAGGGGCACACCCAATTGCCTTTGTGGCCTGGCACACCGCCCAACGCGCAGCCCGTGCCGGGCGAGGAAGTGGTTACGTCGCGAAGTGACCCTGAGGTCGCGGGTAAGCCCTGGGCGGCGGTTACCAACGTGACCCGTCCTACCATTACGGTCTATTCCCCCAAGGGCAGGAATACTGGGGCAGCCGTCGTCGTATTTCCGGGCGGCGGGTTCCAGGTTCTAGCGATGGATCTGGAAGGCACGGAGGTGTGCGACTGGTTGAACAGCCAGGGGATAACCTGCGTATTGTTGAAGTATCGCGTGCCCAGCGCGCCCTATAGTTGGCAGTGCGCGTGCTACCCGGACCTCTACACGGAATCCACGGTGGCCTTGCAGGACGCGCAGCGAGCAATTGGACTGGTGCGGCTCCACGCCAGGGAGTGGCGTATCGACCCCAAAAAGGTCGGGGTAGTGGGGTTCTCCGCAGGTGGTTACCTGGTGGCGGAAACCAGCACCCGCTTCAAGAAGCGGCTGTACGAACCGGTGGATGCAGCGGACCAGGAAAGCGCTCGGCCCGACTTCGCGATTGCCATCTATCCGGGGCGCCTGGCCACCAATGACGACAAGTTGAACCCCAACGTTCCGGTCTCCGGCGACGTTCCCCCTACGTTCCTGCTGCAGGCGCAAGACGACCACACAGACGGCGTGAATCAGGCCATGGTGTACTACTCGGCGCTCCGGAAAGCGAACGTGCCGGCTGAAATCCATCTCTATGCAGCTGGCGGCCATGCGTTCGGTCTGCGCAAATCGAAGTTCGCCATCACCGATTGGCCCAAGCTGGCCGAAGTGTGGCTAAGGTCGATTGGCGTGCTTCCTGAAGGCTCCTAGCCGCCCAGGTTGTGGGCGGCGTGTGACCCATTCGCCCCGGCAGGCCCGCGCTCTGAAAACTGCCACCTGTCGGTGCAAGGACGTTCGTGGAGCGCAAAGGCAGCCCGACCGGAGGCCTCCGCACGGGCTGCCTGGACTATCGGCATGCACGCCTGCGCCACCGTCTCATCAAACCCCCGTTGGCGACGGTGACGCGAAGCGTGCTACCGAACTGCTAGTCCACGCGCTGCGTGTATCAGGTGCGTGCCTTTGGCGCGGGCGTGATCATCAGCGCACCATCGACGATGGCGATGTGCGGCTTGCTACCCGGCGCGAATCCCAAGGCTTCCAGCCACTGTCCGCTCAGGCGCAAGGTGGGAATGCGCTGGCTCTGCCGGTGGCCGTCCACCAGCACGTCGTGGCAGGTGTAGCCAATGGTGCACTGCGTGGGTTGGTTCGAACGCGGCGCGCGCTTGCGCGGCAGTTCGTCTTCCGTCAGGACCGGATTGAACAGCGTGGTGTACGTCAGGTCGCCGAGCGAGACGTGCGGCATCGGGGCGGGGACGAAAGGCGCGGCGGGCGACAGCGTGGCATCGCGAATGCGGCGACGGGAGGACGGATTGCTCGTAGGTGCGGTTGCTTTGCGGGACATACGGAACTCCTTTGAGAAGGAAGTCCGCTCCCCGACGCCAATCGGGGTGGCGGACGGTGCACGATTGGCGTACCGGTCAAAGGCTCCGGCGAGCCCGAAGGCTCCCGCGCACCGCCCGCCGTAAATCGGCAAGCATTCGCGCCGTCGATGCGGCCAACAAAAAAGCGCCGGACATCGAAAGATGGGCGCTGATTGCGCCTTCGAACACGGGACGCCAATCCCGACTGCGTGATTTAACGCAGTGATTCAATTTTGTTCTTTACCAAAGCCGGCGTCAACGAGTATTTGTAGACAGAAATGCAAGCTATGCGCCAATCAAACACCAGGTCTGACCCAGCACCCGCCCCCCCCAACATCCCTGGCTCTCCGCCATCGCCTTTAGGTGCTGCAGTGCGCCCAACCTCAGCTTCGGAGTTGGATAACGTTCATGGGTGTGATAAATAGGTTAAATGACATCCAAGATCCCAGCCAAGAAAGCGGCACACAAAGCCAGGAAGACTGCAGCCCGAGCTCCAACGTCTCAACGTTTCGAGGCTGCGAAGCTTGACCCACTGTTCGTGGTTCTTGATGCAATCGCCTGGATGGATTCACCTACAGCAGCAGAGATTGCGCAGTTTGCTAGTATTGATCCCAGGACGGCAGGAAAGCTCCTGAAAAACGCGGCCCAGCTCGGCCTCGTAGATTCAGTTGGCAAGGGTTACGTACTCCAGCTCCCATATCCCTACAAGGGCTCTCAAGAGCAAAAGCAGGCCGTTGTGAAGGAAGCGCTCGTGCGCTTGCCCCTTCTTACCAGCGTTCGCCAGTTCTTGTTACTCGGCGACAAGGCCGATGTGGCTCTCAGGAAGGCTGCCACTTTGGCTGGAATTGTTCCTTTCAATCCCGCCGATCTCAACCCGTTGCTGGAATGGGCCCAGTCGCTGGGCGCCCTCAAACCGAATCTGCTTGCCGAGGACCTACTCGACGACGCAGAAGCAAAGAAGGTGGAGCGGCATCAATCGGAGAAGAGTAAGCGCATTGCATTCCTTTCGCACAGCTCCGCGGACAAGCCATTTATCCGTCAACTTGCCGCAGACCTTACCTCGGCGGGCATTGACGTGTGGCTAGACGAGCAGCGCATACGCGTCGGCGATTCCATCCCCGAAGCGATTGCTCAAGGCCTGGCCGAGTCCGACTACTTCTTAATAGCGATCAGCCACAACTCCATCGACTCGCCGTGGGTGCAGAAAGAGTTGAACAACGCTCTGGTCACTGAGGTGCAGCGTCGCAACGTTCACATCCTGCCCTTGAAGCTTGATGACACCGATATGCCGAAAATCATTTCGGACAAGCTCTATGCCGACTTCTCTCGCTCTTATAAAGCGGGACTTGACAAACTTCTGGCAGCTCTTAGGAAAGACGTATGAACGAACCCAAGAAGAAAGTCATGCCGAGAGGCGGCCGCAAGGGCGGTTCAATTTTCCCTCGAGTCAGCCTTATCGATGCGCTAAAATATTCCAAGAAACTCGTCACCAAAACTCACGTCGCTCGAATTCCTCAAGACGTCGTATATTCGGGAGTTGTTGGGGCGAAAGGCGGCGTCGGTGCGGTGCGCACGTCCGCACTGAAACAATACGGATTAATTGAGGGGGACAATAAAAGGGAATTTTCTGCCACTTTATTGGCCAAGAAGATCGCATCCTCTCCCGACGATGAAGTGACCATACTTTATCGTGACAGCGCATTGAAGCCCAATATTTTTAAGAAACTTTCGGAGACATTCCACGGAGATGATGTCAGCCGAGCCAAACTGAAGCAACGCGCAGCGGAGCTAAAAGTTCACCCGGATGAAACTGAGGCATGCATTGATATCTATTTATCAACGATGCAAACCGCAGGACTGGTTCGTCCAGAAGGGGATTTTTTCCGACACCTGACTGCTCAAGAACTGGGGACCGTCAATCCTGCAGACGCAGAGAAGAACGAAGAGCCAGAAGATTCTGATTTAGAAGATTTGGAGGCTCCAGACGCGGCAGAATCAGCAGAGAATGAAGAAGCTCCCGAAGAGGAGGAGGAGGGCATGTCTGTCCGAAAATTACCGAAAAGATCCTCACCACGCGCCTTGTTTACAGTGAACGTCCAACTGGATGCGAGCCTCGATACTGAAAAGCTTGAAAAGCAGCTGGCGCTCCTGAAGAAATACGGAGCTCTATAAACGCTCACTCACACCACTCCCAGTTTTGGCGGTGAAGAGGACTGGCTAGCGTAAGCGCGTTAAAGTAGCCTAAGCGAAAAAGAAAAAACATTGCTCCATGTATTAAATGAGTCGCCCCGACCAAGGAGCGAGAAGGATCGAAGCAGCGGCTGCAATGCCTTCCTTATTTCTTTGTGTTTTTACGAATCCACAAAAAACAGAGGCCGCGCCAAGGCGCGGCCTAAGCACTTTAATTAATGGCTTCCCAAGTTGCACTTGACCGAGCAGCACTGATTAAGAATCAGGCACTCACCCGCACTTCGAATACCCACAATTCAAACAAGTAGCACACCCGTCCATGATCACCAGGGCCTTGGTGTTGCACTTGTGGCACATCGTGGCCGACGGCGGGAAGCTCGCGCCGTCGCCGGTGACGGCGATGTCTTCTTCGTGGTCGGCGGTGGAGTCGGTCGAACCCGTACCCTCATCCGCCCTGCGGGCACCTTCTCCCGCAGGAGAAGGCACGGCCGGCTTCACTTCACTGTTTTTTTTTGAGCGGTCTTCGTACTGCTTGCGCTTTTCGTTGATCAGCGCGCGCTGGTGGTCGCTCATCTCCGGGTCGTGCAGCAGGCCGATGGACTTCATGTGCTCTTCGACGATGCTGCCCAGTTCGGCCACCAGCGAGGGCATGTACACGCCGCCGGCCTTGAAGTAGCCGCCCTTGGGGTCGAACACGGCCTTCATCTCGTCGACCAGGAAGGTGACGTCGCCGCCCTTGCGGAACACGGCGGACATGATGCGGGTCAGCGCCACGATCCACTGGAAATGTTCCATGGACTTGGAGTTGACGAAGATCTCGAACGGGCGGCGCAGTTCGTGCTCGGTGCCGGCGTTGAGCACGATGTCGTTGAGGGTCACGTACATGGCGTGTTCCACCAACGGCGATTTGATCTTGTAGGTGCTGCCGATCAGCACGTCCGGGCGCTCGATGCGCTCGTGCATGTGGATGATGTTGTCCACCGGCACTTCGGCCTCGGCGGTGGCGCGGTCGATCGACGCGGCGGGCACGGGCGGTGCGGCGTCGCGCGCCTTGTCTTCGGCGGTGACGACGGCGTAGCCCTTGATTTTCTTGTCGATCTTGACGGCCATGATGCGTTCCTGATGTGCGTGTCGTGTTGGGCGCGCGTCCCGCGCGCTGCCTCTCTCCCGCGGACGGGAGAGAGGGTGCAGCTGGGACGGCTTACTTCTTGGCGCGGGTGGCCGCGGCCTTCTTGCCGGCGCTCTTGCGCACGGCGGTCTTCTTCACTGCGGCGGTCTTCTTGGCGACCTTGGCGGTGCTCTTCTTGGCGGCCTTGGCGACCTTCTTCACGGCCTTCTTGGCGACGGCCTTCTTGGCGCCGACGCTCTTCTTGACCGCGGTCTTCTTGGCGGCCACCGACTTCTTGGCCACGGCCTTCTTCGCGGCGACCTTCTTGACCGCCTTCTTCGGCGCGGCCTTCTTCGCGACCGCCTTCTTGGCCGGCGCCTTCTTCACTGCGGCCTTCTTGGTGGCCGTCTTCTTGGCGGCGGCTTTCTTGGCCGGCGCCTTCTTCGCCGCCGCCTTCTTGGCGGTCTTCTTGCCGGCCTTCTTCAGCGTGGCGGCTTCGGACTGGGCGTTGGCCTTGGCCGCTTCCAGCTTCTTGCGCGCGTTGGCGACGGTCTTCTTCACCGACTTGCCGGCCTTCTCCGCCCGCTTGGCGACGGCCTTCTCGGCCTTCTTGACCGCCTTGCGGGTCTTGGCGACCTGGTCCTGCACGCGCTTCTGCACGTTCTCGGCGGTCTGCTTGACGCTGGCGACGGCGTCGCTGGCGGTGGCGGCGATCGCTTCGCCCATGTTGCTGGCGGTCTCTTTTACGTTTTCGGCGACTTGCGTCAGCGTCGCCGTCACACCATTACCGTTGCTCATAAAAAACCCTCCTCAGGGTGTCAGTGTTTATGTAACGCGGGCGATGCTATACCGATTGAGGTGAAGCGTGGAACCGGATGCGACGGCAATCGACGCGCGGTAGGGAAGCGTTCGGGAAAGCCGGCATGGCGCCGTCCCGATTTCCCCGCCGCCGCCGCTCCCTTCGTTGCCGGCGAAGGGAGCAAACACTCGGCTTAGAACTTGCCGTAATACCCTTCTTTCAGGGCGTCGAACAGGTTGGCGGCGGTGTGCATTTCGCCGTCGTATTCGATCTGCTCGTTGCCCTTCACTTCCACCACGCTGCCGTCTTCCAGTTCGAAGCGGTAGGTGGTGTTCTCCAGGTCCGCTTCCTTGACCAGCACGCCCTGGAAGGCGGCCGGGTTGAAGCGGAACGTGGTGCAGCCCTTCAACCCCTGCTGGTGGGCGTAGCGGTAGATGTCCTTGAACTGCTCGTAGGGGTAGTCGGTGGGGACGTTGGCGGTCTTGGAGATGGAGCTGTCCACCCACTTCTGCGCCGCGGCCTGCACGTCCACGTGTTCCTTGGGGTGGATGTCGTCGGCGGAGATGAAGTAGTCCGGCAGCTGCGCGTCGGCGGCCTCGGCGAACGGCATCGCCTTGGCGTTGACCAGGTGGCGGTAGGCCAGCAGCTCGAAGGAGAACACGTCCACCTTCTCCTTGGACTTCTTGCCTTCGCGGATCACGTTGCGGCTGTAGTGGTGGGCGAAGCTGGGCTCGATGCCGTTGGAGGCGTTGTTGGCCAGGCTCAGCGAGATGGTACCGGTGGGGGCGATGGAGCTGTGGTGGGTGAAGCGCGCGCCCACTTCGGCCAGCTCGTCCACCAGCTCCGGCGCCACTTCGGCGATGCGCTGCATGTAGCGGCTGTACTTGGCGTGCAGCAGCTTGCCTTCGATCTGCTGGCCCACGCGCCAGCCGTCCTTCGCCATTTCCGGGCGCTGGCGCAGCATCGCCGCGGTGACGGCGAAGGTCTCCTGCATGATCGGGGCCGGGCCCTTTTCCTTGGCCAGGGTCAGCGCGGTTTCCCAGCCGGCCACGGCCATCTCGCGGGCGATGGCTTCGGTGAACTCGCAGGAGGCGGCGCTGCCGTACTTCATCTGCAGCATGGTCATGGTCGAGCCCAGGCCGAGGAAGCCCATGCCATGGCGGCGCTTGCGCAGGATCTCGTCGCGCTGCTGCTGCAGCGGCAGGCCGTTGACCTCGACCACGTTGTCGAGCATGCGGGTGAACACGCGCACCACTTCCTTGTATTCCTCCCAGTCGAAGCGCGCCTGGGCGGTGAACGGGTCGCGCACGAAGTTGGTGAGGTTGATCGAGCCGAGCAGGCAGGCGCCGTAGGGCGGCAGCGGCTGCTCGCCGCACGGGTTGGTGGCGCGGATGTTCTCGCACCACCAGTTGTTGTTCATTTCGTTGACGCGGTCGATCAGGATGAAGCCCGGCTCGGCGTAGTCGTAGGTGGAGACCATGATCATGTCCCACAGGTGGCGGGCGCGGATCTGCCCGTACACCTTGCACGCGACCAGGCCGTCGTCGCGCACGATGTAGTTGCTGTGGGTGGGCCAGTCGCGCCAGACCACGGCGCTGGCGTCGGCCAGGTCGATGTCGGCCTCTTCCTTGCGGTTCACCGGGAACACCAGCGGCCAGTCGGCGTCGGTCTCCACCGCCTGCATGAAGCCGTCGGTGATCAGCAGCGACAGGTTGAACTGGCGCAGGCGCCCGTCCTCGCGCTTGGCGCGGATGAAGTCCTTCACGTCCGGGTGCGACACGTCGAAGGTGCCCATCTGCGCGCCGCGGCGGCCGCCGGCCGAGGACACGGTGAAGCACATCTTGTCGAAGATATCCATGAACGACATCGGCCCGGAGGTGTAGGCGCCGGCGCCGGCCACGAACGCGCCGCGCGGGCGCAGCGTGCTGAACTCGTAGCCGATGCCGCAGCCGGCCTTGAGGGTCAGCCCGGCTTCGTGGACCTTCTCCAGGATGCCGTCCATCGAGTCGGTGACGGTGCCCGACACGGTGCAGTTGATGGTGCTGGTGGCCGGCTTATGTTCCAGCGCGCCGGCGTTGGAGGTGATGCGCCCGGCCGGGATCGCGCCGCGGCGCAGCGCCCAGGCGAAGCGCTCGAACCAGTAGGCGCGCTTTTCCTCGGTGGCCTCGGCGTCGGCCAGCGCGCGCGCCACGCGCTGGTAGGTGCCGTCGATGTCGGCATCCAGCGGCTCGCCCTGCTTGGTCTTCAGGCGGTACTTCTTGTCCCAGATATCCTGCGACGCAGGCTGCATCGGGATGGGGTTCTGCTTGGACTCGGTCTGGACGACTTCCAGGCGCACCGTGCTCATTCTTTTCTGTTCTCCTCGAACCTGTCCCGATGGGGCGGATGGGGGTGGCCGTCCGCCGTGTCTCTTATTTGTATGCGGTTTGCGCTGCGCGACGACGACAGCCGCGGCAGCGCGCGCGGCGCCGCCCTTCGGCCGAATGGGAATGCGTAGGGCGTTCGACCGCCCGTCTCACGTTCACGCCATGCGTCACTGCGTGCGCCCCCTGGGGTATCGACCCCAGCGAAAACCCCAGTAGTTGGGTTGCTTTGACGTCTTACCGCTACATGTAGTGGCAAAACGAAGTGCCCAAGCTAACCCTGGGCGGGCCCGCTGTCAACGCCGAAACCGGGCGGTTCGGCGCCTCCGTACGCCGCCGCGGGTTTCGCTTGCGCCGGGCTTTCACTGGCGGTTAAACGCCGCTCGTTCATCTTGATTTATGCGCCCCGGCGCCCATCTGCCTTGCGTCTCCCGCCGCGTCATCCGGAACCCGACCCATGCGACCGCTGCCCACGCTGCTGACCCTGACCGCCGCCGCCGCCTTCGGCGGTTTCGCCGCCACCGCGATCAACGCGCACCTGGACAACCGCGCCGAGGCCGCGCCCGCCCCCGCCGCGCCGGTGGCGCAGACGGTGGCCGGCAGCGCCGCCTTGCCGGCCTCGGTGGCCGGCCAGCCGCTGCCGTCGCTGGCGCCGATGCTGCAGCAGACCATGCCGGCGGTGGTCAGCATCAACACCAAGCAGGTGGTGCGGGTGCGCAATCCGTACTTCAACGACCCGTTCTTCCGCCGCCTGTTCCCGGACATCCCGCAGGAGCGGATCAACGAGTCGCTGGGCTCGGGCGTGATCATCGACGCCAAGAACGGCTACGTGCTGACCAACCACCACGTGGTGGAGAACGCCGACGACGTGCAGGTGACGCTGGCCGACGGGCGCAGCTTCAAGGCCGAGTTCATGGGTTCGGACGCGGACACCGACGTGGCGCTGATCCGGATCAAGGCCGACAAGCTCACCGAGATCCGCCTGGGCGACAGCAGCAAGCTGCGCGTGGGCGATTTCGTGGTGGCGATCGGCAACCCGTTCGGCTTCACCCAGACGGTGACCTCGGGCATCGTCTCGGCGATGGGCCGCAACGGCATCCGCGGCCTGGGCTACCAGAACTTCATCCAGACCGACGCCTCGATCAACCCGGGCAACTCCGGCGGCGCGCTGGTGGACCTGCACGGCGAACTGGTCGGCATCAACACCGCCAGCTTCAATCCGCAGGGCAGCATGGCCGGCAACATCGGCCTGGGCCTGGCGATCCCGTCGAACCTGGCGCGGGCGGTGGTCGAGCAGTTGCTGAAGAACAACGGGGTGATGATCCGCGGCACCTTCGGCATCGAGACCCAGAACCTGACCGCGCAGATGGCGCAGGGCCTGGGCCTGGACGCGCCGCGCGGCGCGCTGGTGACGCGGGTGCTGACCGGTTCGGCGGCGGCCGGCGCGGGCCTGCAGCCCGGCGACGTGGTGGTCGGCGCCAACGGCGAGCGGCTGGACAGCGCCGAGGCGCTGCACAACTACGAAGGCCTGCAGCCGGTCGGCAGCACGGTGACGCTGGACGTGCGCCGCGACGGCAAGTCGCTGCAGATCAAGGCGACCTTGAAGGAGCAGCCGCGCGCGGTGAGCGGCGAATCGCTGGACCCGCGGCTGGGCGGCGCCAGTTTCACCGACCTGCCCGAGTCGCTGCGCCAGTCCGGCATCAACGGGGTGCTGGTCGGCACCGTGGCGCGCGGCAGCCGCGCGGCGCGCAATGGACTGGCCAGCGGCGACATCGTGATGGCCGCCTCCACCGGCGAATTCGCCGACCTGGCCAGCTTCCGCGCCAACTTCGCGCGCAAGCCGGCGCAGTTGGTGCTGCGCGTGGTGCGGGGCGGGGCGCAGGCGGATTTGTTGATGCAGTGAGGTGGGGCGGCGGTGGCACCGAAAGGCTCCGGGATCGGCCGGGCGTATGGCTTCGTTCGTCGCGACTGAAGGGCACCTCGAACAACCGGTCAGATCATCGCGATGGCCTCTCAGCATCCGGCGCCCCAGTCTGAGAGCAGCATCGG